>JBBIPV010000015.1:0-110254 GCA_037442635.1 Terriglobales bacterium
ACGTCGGGGCCGTTGCCGATCAGCGTGGCGCCTTTGATCGGGGCGGTGATCTGGCCGTCTTCGATCATGTAGGCCTCGGACGCAGAGAAAACGAATTTGCCGTTGGTGATGTCCACCTGGCCTCCGCCGAAGTTGACAGCGTAGACGCCGTGCTTGACGGAGCGGATGATGTCTTCGGGACTGTCCTGGCCCGCGAGCATGTAAGTGTTGGTCATGCGCGGCATGGGGATGTGTTCGTAGGATTCGCGGCGTCCGTTGCCGGTGTCGGCGATGCCCATGAGGCGGGCGGAGAGCTTGTCGCTGAGATAGCCCTTCAGGATTCCTTTTTCGATGAGCACAGTCTCCTGCGTGGGTGCGCCTTCGTCGTCCACGTTGAGCGAGCCGCGACGCCAGGGCATGGTGCCGTTGTCCACGACAGTGCATTTTTCGCTGGCGACGCGCTTTCCGATGAGGCCGGCGAAGGCTGAAGTTTTCTTGCGATTGAAATCGGCTTCGAGGCCGTGGCCTACGGCTTCGTGGAGCAGGACGCCGGGCCAGCCGGGGCCGAGGACGACTTCCATTTCTCCGGCGGGGGCTTCGCGGGCGTCGAGCTGGAGGATCGCCTGGCGGGCGGATTCGCGGGCGAAGTATTCGGGAGTATTTTCGCCGAAGAAGAAATCGAGGGCGACGCGGCCTCCGCCGCCGGAGGTGCCGCGGGCGGAGTTGCCGTCAGTTTTCGCGATGCAGAAAACTCCGATTCGGGCCATCGGCTGAGTGTCGGCAGCGAAAGTGCCGTCGGAGGCGACGACGAGGATGTTGCGGAGTTCGTCGGCGTAGCTGGCGCGAACTTCCTTGATGCGCGGATCGAAGGCGCGGGCGGCTTTGTCGGCGCGCATGACGAGTTCGACCTTGGCGCTGATTTCGGCGTCTACGCTGGGCAGAGTCACGGGGTAGAGGCTGCGGGCTTGCGATTTCTGAAATCCGGCGACCGGGGTTTTGGCCGGGGCGCTGGCGATGAGGGCAGCGGTGCGGGCGGCGTGCAGGATGCGGTCGGCGGAAAGATCGTCGGTGTAGGCGTAGCCGGTGCGCTCGCCGCTGACGACGCGGACGCCGCATCCGGCGGAGATGCCCTGGGAGGCGGACTTGACCATGGATTCGTCCATGGAGAGCGACGTCGAGGAAAGGTATTCGAAGTAAAGGTCGGAGTAGTCGCCGCCGGCGGAGAGAGCGGCCGCGAGATAGCGCTCGAGATCGCGCTCGGTCAGGCCGTAGTGGTCGAAGAAGAAGCGGTTTTTATCCACGTGGGTTAGATGCCCCTGAACAGCGGCGGGATGAATTGATTATCCCATAATGGGCAGGGGCCGGCGCCAATCACAGCGAGGCGAAGTCAAAACCCCCACCCCTTCGGCAAGCTCAGGGCAGGCTCTGTCGCCAAAAACGCGACAAGGGTGGGGCACCCGGCTTTGGAGTGTGCTTGGGGGAGATCCTTCGCTCCGCCTGAAAAGCGGCTCCGCTCAGGATGACGCCGGGTTTTGGGGTTCTCGCTCTTCCACAGGAGCAATGTTCATTCATCACAGACTTCGACAGCACCGCCGCGGACAATTGGGTCATGACGCCGGAGGCATTGACGCGGACGCTTGAGGAGTTTCTGGCGGAGGCCTCCGGGGCCGTGGTGCTCGAGGATGGCGCGGTGACTTTTGATCTGGAGCGGGCGAAGTACTCGATTTCGGGGGAATACAACAAGTGCCTGCTGCATCTTTGGTCGGCGGAGCGGAATGCGGTGCGGCGGGTGCTGGAGGCGGAGGTGAAGAATGGGACGCTGCGGCTGGCGGTGCAGCGGCTGGGGCAAGCGCGTCCGACGAAGCTGGAGATTTGCCGGGAGCGGGAGCGGGACCGGCGGACGCCGACGGCGAAGAAGGCGGCCCGGGTGAGTTATGAGGCGAAACTGCGGCGGGCGCTGGAACGGCATTTTCCCGGGTTCACGATTGGGCGGCTGACTAGTGGTGTGGATTTAGAGAAATCGTTTGGGCCGATTTATGCGCGGGGACTGGTGCGGCGGGGGCAGTCGGCTTTCGCGGTGTTGGGGGTGAATGGGACGGAGACTCAGGCTTCGGTAGATGCGGCATTGACGTTTGGGATTTTGTGGATGGATGGGTTACGTCAAAACCCCCACTTCTCCCAAAACCAGGGAGAAGGGGGGCACCCGCGATCATTATTGGTAGAGGGGCTGCATTTGTTTGTACCGGCGGGATCGTCTGGGCTGGTGCAGGAGCGGATGGCGAATCTGAATCGGGGGGCGGCGAAGTGGAGCTTGTTTGAGTTCGATGAGCGGGATGACGCGGTCATGGAGATGGATTGCACCGATCGTGGAAATGTGGCGACGCGGCTGGTGCAGGCTCCGAATGAGGCAGCGGCTTTGGAAAGATTCGCGGAGTCGGTTGCGCGGGTGAGATCAGCGCTGCCGAATTGCGAAGCGGTGGTGCTTTCGGCGGCGGAGATTGCGTTTCGCTGGCGCGGGCTGGAGTTTGCGCGGGCGCGGATGGGGGCCGAGGCGGCGACGTTCCGCAGCAAGCAACAGATTGTGTTTGGTCTGGGAGCGGAGGAGCGGGTGCTGGAGGACCGGAATTGGGCGCTGTTCTGCGATTTGCTGGCGGCGTTGCGGGACCGGCGGCATCCGTATGGGCCGAAGCAGGATCGGCTGTTCCGGATGCATCCGGAGCGGTGGCTGGAGTCGCTGGTGGTGAACGATGTCAGCGTGGTGGATGAGCGGCTGGATGCGAAGACATTGTATTCGCAGGTGCCGGCATTTGCAGCGGCGGACCGGGCCATGATTGATGTGCTGACGGTCACGCGCGAGGGGCGGCTGGCAGTGGTGGAGCTGAAGGCGGATGAGGACATTCATCTGCCGCTGCAGGGGTTGGATTATTGGGCGCGGGTGGAGTGGCACCATGGGCGCGGGGAGTTTCCGCGGTTTGGATATTTTGAGGGGCGGGAGTTGTCGGAGGAGAGTCCGCTGATTTTTTTGGTGGCGCCGGCGTTGCATGTGCATCCGGCGACGGATGTGCTGCTGCGATATGTGGCGCCGGAGATTGAGTGGGAGTTTGTGGGGATTGACGAGCGGTGGAGAGAGGGAGTGAAGGTGGTGTTTCGAAAGCGGGCGCGGAGCGCGGAGTTTCGGTTGCCGGTGGCGAACTGACTTTTGTGGGGGAGGAAAGCCTTCAACCACAGAGGGCACGGAGGAACACAGAGGAAGATCCCCACGTCTCAAAAGCGAGACGAGGGGCACCCGCGAATCTTCTTAATTCTGATTACTGGTGTTGCGAAGTGTAGGAGGCTGGGGTTGGGGTTAGTTTGTCGTCGGTGCCGATGGCTTCGCCGGACAAAATCAGTTCGACGCGGCGGTTTTGCTGGCGGCCTTCTGGCGTGTCGTTGGTGGCGATGGGTTCGGTCTTGCCGAAGCCGCGGGCTTCGATCGAAGTCGCGGAAATTCCCTGCTGGACAAAGTAATCGCGAACAGACTGGGCGCGGTGCTCGGAAAGCGCCTGGTTGTAATCGTCACCGCCGACCGAGTCGGTGTGTCCTTCGACGGCGAGGTGCAGAGTTGGATAGGCGAGGATGATGCCGGAAACTTTGGCCAGGCGTTCGCGGGCTCCGGGAAGCAGCTCGTAGCTGCCGCTGCGGAACAGCACGTCCGACATGTTGGCGATAAGTCCGCGGGCGGAGTCGCGGGTGGCGAGAATGGAGTTGAGCTGCTGCAGGAGGCGGGCGCGCAGTTCGGCTTTTTCCTGCTCGGCTTGCTGACGCAGATTCTCGGATTGTGCGGCGGCCGCTTTGGCCTTCTCGGTTTCGGCGGCCAAGGCTTGCTGCTGGGCGATGGCTTCAGCTTTGGCTTTCTCGGCTTCTTCTTTCTGGCGCGCGGCTTCCTGGGCGGCGGCGAGGGCTTCGGCCTTGGCCTTCTCGGCTTCGGCTTTGGCCTGCTCGGCCTGAGCGCGAGCGGCTTCGGCGTCAGCACGGCGCTTAGCCTCGGCGTCGGCATCGGCGCGGGCTTTGGCCTCGCGGGCGGCGGCGGCGGCCTGGGCTTCCTGCTCAGCCTTTTGTTTGACTGCCATCAGGCGGGCTTCTTCGGCGGTCTCGACGGCTTCCTTGGCAGCGGCTTCGACGGTTGCCCTGTTCTGCTTCTGACGGAAAAGATCTTCGGCGTGCATCAACTGCTGGCCGGCTTTCGAAAGGATGGAGGCGGCGTACTTGTCGGCTTCGGCGATGTGGGCGATGCGCAGGGCGTTGCGCGCTTCAAATAGTTCGAGCGGAGTTTTGGAATCTATGCCGAAGATGGCGTCCTGAATGTGAGTGTTAGTGGAGGAATAGGTGCCACGGGTGACGAGTTCGTATCTGGCGTCAATGTTTTCGGTGGCGGCGCCGCTGATCGAGTTGCTCTCCATCACGACCATGTTGCCGGGTTGGGTCACGGCGAAGTATGGCTCAGCGGTGACGATCATGCCGAAGGTCTGAAGATCGGTGAAGGCTTTAACGTGGGCGCTGCCGCTTTTGTCGAGGGTGAGTTCGCCGAGATTGACGGGGCGTCCCTGGGGCGAGACGGCCCAGAGGACGTAGGTCAGGAATTCGAGGCCGAACTTGGTGGCGTCTTCGACGCCCTGGAATTTCGCGTCAATTTCGAAATTCGTCTTCTTGCCTTCGACCTTGGCTTCGCCGGTGGCGGACTGAAGAAGGTCCGTCGCATGGAAATCGATTTTGGTGTTGCCCCCCTGCAGGCGATAGTGCATGGCCTTGGTGGTGCGGGAAACGGTGGGGGCGGCAGCCGGCGACGGCATTGGGTTGGTGGCGGGTTGCGTCTGCGCGAACGCCGAGACGGCTGCGAACAGGGTGATGGCCAGAGACAGGTTTTTCACGATCAGCTCGATCTGGGGGAGATTGAGAGATTTCTAATCTTCTATATGTTCGGTGATGCAGAGAGGAATGGAAAGGACAGGAAGGGTTGGGACTTTGGTAATGAGGATTTGAGCTGTGCCTGCGAGAAAACCTTGAACCACAGAGGGCACGGGAGGAACACAGGGACCTCGGCATCCGCATTTAACGTGCAGGAGATCATTCGCAAGAAGCGCTCAGGATGACCGCAGCGGGGCCCCCGCTGACCGCGCTCACTTGGCGGTGAAGTCGGTGAAGGAGGCAGTCTTGCCGATGTAGATACGCAGGGTACAGCGGGCGCCGACGTGGGCGAAAGCGACTTCGAGGGTATCGGTGGCGTCGGAGACTTGCACGGTCTCCACAGCGGCGCGGGCAATGTCCTGCTTTTCGTCGTACGGGGCGCCGGCGGTGACGTTCTTGTTGACGACGACGGTCCAGTGATCACGGGCCGGAATCGGATACAGCGAATAGGCGCCGATGGGAATCACCGAACTGCCCAAAGTGAGTTGAGCTTCGGAGAACAGAGTCATCGGCTGCCCGCCGGGAGTCCAGGGCTTGCCGTTGGCGATCTTTTCGTTTTTCGCCGACACTGGGATGTAGCGGACGTAAACCTGGCGTCCGTCGTCGAGATTGCAGGTGGTAGTCGAAGTGTTGGCGGACTGCGCCGTCAGCCAGGGAGAGAACAGTAAAGGTATGAGTACAGCTCTCCAGACGATAGGGGCGTTCATGGTCGGAAAGCCTCCGCGCAGAAGTGTAGCGCCGGAAGGGGTTTAAGGGGAAGCTTTTTGGTGGGGAGGGACCATATCATGCCGTTCGTCGTGGGTCTTCGGTGACGTTTTCCGGGGGCAGGGTGGTTGTTACCGTCACTCAGGCGCCGGTCTGCCGGGCGCCAAGCGAGGACGGAAATCCATGGGCAAAGCAGGACTGAAGATTCTTTATGGCGAAGGCGAAGCCGAGACTTTGAGAGAGCAGTCGCAGACGTTTGAGAAGGCCGGGCACACCGTGCATCCGGCGGAAGGACGCAAGGGCGTGGAAGCGGCATTGAAGCAAGGATCGTATGACCTGCTGGTGCTGGGACCGACGCTGAGCCGCAACGACCGGCATCATCTGCCGTACATGGCGAAGAAGGCGCTGGCCGGGATCAGCGTGCTGGTGATGCATGCGGATGGAAGCCGGCATCCTTATGTAGATGCATGCACCGATACGGGAGCCAGCCTGGAGACGGTGCTGGCGCGGATCGAAGGAATGAAAATTGCCGGCACGGCGCAGGCGGCGGGAGCGGCGGCGGGAAGATAGAAATCAGCGGCCAGGGATTAGCGGTCAGGGATGAGGGGGCGGCCTGGGCCGCCCTTTGTCTTTTGGAACATTGGAAGCGGGAGTCTGCGGAGGTGAGAATCAAGAGGGTAATTGGTGGGATCTGCGCTGCATTAGGCGGCGTTCAGAGGCTTCAGGCGATGAGACAGATCGAGAAAGTGGGACGGATGGTCGTGGTATCGCAGCCAAGGCGCGATGGCCGGCGGCAATCTCCGAGAGCGCTCCGCGACGGGCGTGGACCGAGACTATGGCAGGGTGCGGGGAGCGGGCTTGGCGGCCGGTTTGTAGTCTTTGGGGTAGACCACCAAGCAACGGCGCATGCCTTCGCCTTCACTTTCGGTGCGGAGATCGGCTTCGTCGCGCAGGGCGAGGTGGACGATGCGGCGCTCGCGCGAGGACATGGGAGTGAACTGGTAGGGAGTGCCGGTGCGGCGGACTTTTTCGGCGGCGACGCTGGCGGCGGTGCGGAGTTCCTGGATGCGCAGGGAACGGTGGTTCTGGCAGTCGAAGCTGATCTTTTCGTGCTCGCCCGAAGGCAGGCGCAGCATTTCGATGGCGAGCAGTTCGAGGGCGCGCAGGAGTTCGGCGCCGCGGTCCAGCAGCAGGGCGGAATCGGGCCCGGCAAAATCCACGAGGATTTCCGGCTTCTCCCAGTCGCGGTTTTCCGGCAGAGGGGGATCCACGACGATACGGTACTTGAGGCGGAGGCCGCCGTGGGTGACGACGGCCTGAAGGAATTCGTTGATCTTTTTGGCGGCAGCGAGTTTGTCGGGAATGGGCATGAATTTCAGCTCTTGGCTCTTTTGGCTCTTGGCTTTTAGCTCTTGGCTCTTAGGTCCGTGGCTGGCTCAGGCACCACCAGCTAAGAGCCAAAGGCTAATGGCTAAGAGCTTCATTTGTCTTTCTTCCTGGCGCGCTTCTCCATCATCTCGCGCATTTCGCGGCCAAGTTTGGTGCGGTTCATGATGGACTGCTGCGCGATGCCGATCAAGTTCACGACCGAATAGTACAAGTTCAGACCTGCGGCCAGGCGGAAGAAGATGAAGCCCATCATCAGGGGCATCATCACGTTCATCATGCGTTGCTGGGCCGGATCCATGCCGGCCTGCGGGGTCATGCGCTGGGTGATGAGGGTGCTCGCGACCATCAGGATGGGCAGAATGTAAGGCAACGGTTCCGCGGCTGACAGGTCGTGGATCCAGAGCCAGTGGGCATGGCGTAGATCAATCGCCGTGCTCAGCATGCGGTAATAAGCGAACAGAAAAGGCATCTGGATGAGCAGCGGCAGACATCCGCCAGCGGGATTGACGCCCTCTTTCTTGTATAGAGCGCTGATCTCCTCATTCATAGCCGCTTTGCGCGGATCGCGCAGGCTGTATTTCTTGTATTTCTCCTGGATAGATTTGATCTGCGGGGCGACCCGCTGCATCTTCAGCATGGACTTCATCTGCGTGATGCGGAGCGGCAGCAGGGCCAGGGCGATAACAATCGTCTGAATCACGATCGCCCATCCCCAGTTGGGGACGATGTGATGGTAGGTCCAACGCAGCCAGACGAACAGCGGCTTGGCGATGATGCCCCACCAGCCGAAATCGACGAGGCCGTTGAGGTCGTTGTCGGCGCCGGAGACCCCGGGCACTGGAATCTTCTGCAAAACCTCCAATTCTTTTGGGCCGACGAAGATGCGCTCGGCCGTTGGACCGTGCAGGTTGCCGACAGCGGCGCCGAGGACGTCAACGTTGATGACTTCTTTCGAGTCGGGCTTCTGCGGGTCGCGCGGAATGGGCAGACTGTTGTGCAGCGTGACCATGGTGGCGGTGGCCGGGTCGTCGGGGATGAAGACGGCGGCGAAGTATTGATCTATGGGGCCGGCCCAGTGAAATGGGCCAGGGAGAGTAGCGCCGCCAACCGCTTGCACGCACTTTGAGAACAAGGAGAAGCCGCAGCGCGGCGGGATGCGCTCGATATTCCGGTTGAACTGATAGTCAATGAGTCCCAGGGCGTAGAACGGGGCCGTGGTCTGGTCGCCGAATCCGGAGGGCCAGGCGGGAAAAGCCGCGACCGGACTGCCCTTCTCTGTGACCGACGTTTCGACGTTCACCACGTAGGTATGGTCGAAACGGAAGGTCTTGCGGACAGCGATATCCTGGTCGGCGTATTCGAAGGTGATCGTGGCCGGAGATGTCTGGGTGCCTTCTTGCGAGGCAACGTAAAGAACGGAACTTAACTTGTTGCGCAGAGTTTCGTCGTAGATCCAAAGCGAAAGTGGATATCCGAATTGCGGGGCAGCGGCTGGATTGACGAGGTCGAGCGGACCGTTCTGCGCGTCGTTGTCGAACTTCTTGAGGATCCAGGATTTGACCTGGGCGCCTTTATTGGTAAAGGTGATCCGGTAAAGATCGTTCTCGATGACGGTTTCGGTTTGGCTGGAGGCTTGCTTGGTGACCCCGGGAACGGTAATAACGGCTGGGGCAATTGATTGGGTTGGAGCTTGAGGCTTTGGCTGGTTCTGGGCGGTTTGGGTTTGCGGCTGCGGGGCCGGCGGCTGCGGAAAGTATTTCTTCATCAAAGGCTGAAATGCCAGCATGACCACGAAGGTCACGAGGAAGATCAGCAGAAGGCGGCGCTCGCTGCCGGGTTCGTGTTGGGGATTTTGATATTCGGGCAAAGTTTACATTTCCATTTCAAATGCAGACTACTGGCGCACCTCAGTGGCTAAAGCCCGCATTCATTTGAGCGGGGTGACGGCACGACTGAAGTCGTGCCCTTCCCGATCCCGCACCGGGTCGTAGCCTCCATGGGCGAATGGGTGACAGCGCAGGAGGCGCAGCAGGGCCATGAACCCTCCGCGCAACGCGCCATAGCGTTCGACTGCCTCCATCGCGTATTCCGAACAGGTCGGAACGTAGCGGCAGGAGGGCGGGAACAAGGGCGAGATGGCCCATTTGTAGGCCCGCAGCAGCTGCAGCACGGCGAGTTTGGGTTGCTGGCGCATGTGTTCGGGCTCTTCCGAGCCATCAACTATTGCCGCTGCGCGGCCGGAGTTTCTCCTCTATGACTACGAAAGCGCGGCGGACTTCGTTCACTACGTCCTGGAAGTCAGCCGTAAGCAACGACTTCTTCGGGTTGATGACCACATCGGCGTCCGGTCCCGCGGGCGGCCGGGACAAGCGCACGGCTTCGCGCAAACGGCGCTTCATGCGGTTGCGGTGAACCGCGTTGCCGAGGGCGCGGCCGACCGTAAATCCGACGCGGAGACCCGGGACCGGCGCAGTCCCGGTGCTCGCCATGGTTTTCTCACTGCCTGCCTTCGGCGTTTCTTCCTGTCTCGGCAGGAAGAAGACGGTCATGGTCGCCGAAAAATGCCGCCGTCCTGACTTGTACACGCGCTCGAAATCGGCGTGACGCAAGAGCCGAATGCTGCGCGGGAAAGCGGCGGTTGCGGCTCGCTTTCCACGCCGGTTCGATGTCATGGGCACAGTCACCGTGCCTGTTCCAGATCGCTGATGCGACATGCGGGTGCGCGGAGTGTTCGCGCCACACTGGGCTATTCGCGGAAACCTGGCTTCACCGAGACCCGCTTGCGCCCCTTGGCGCGGCGGCGGGACAGAACCTTCTGGCCGCCCTGGGTCTTCATGCGCGAGCGGAATCCGTGCTTCTTCGATCGCTTGCGCCGGTTGGGTTGGAACGTACGTTTGGGCATGAAAAGTAGCTGCTCCTGATTGGTCCGACGGTCTTAAGGCAAACTGTAAGTATAAATCAGGAGGCGCATTCGTCACAACGCGCCGAGCAGAGATCGCGTCGCCACTCGAAAAACCTCGAAGGAACTCGGAAGTGTTCGAAGGGAAAGATTTCGAGGCGGGGGCATGCGAGTGAGATGAGCCACGAGCGCGAACCAGCCGCGCGAGAACCAACCTGCACCGTCGGCGCGGCAGTTACCAGTGCGGCACTTGACAGCGAGGCGGAAAGGGCGCTGAATATGGCGTTCGCGGAAAAATTCCAGCCGAGAATTTCCACACTGCGAAAAAATTTGTGCTAGTATGCCGATCTGATCTGCGGTGCGAAATTTTCTTAGCTTGAACGGCAGAGCAGAACGGAAACAGCTCATTCCGCAGTAAACTAACGGAAGCTACTTCGTACAACAGCAATTTTAAAAGAGGCGCTCCCAAACCAGCCGCCGGGCGCCACGGCGAGCATTTCAAAATATGTCAGTTCCAAGCACAAGCCTTTCCCCCAATCCGTGGGCGCGCATTCTGGACGCGTTAGAAAAAAAGATCAACCGGCACTCGTACGACACCTGGCTGAAACCGACCCGCTACAGCCACTCGAGCGGGGGCGTGCTGTTCGTGCGGGTTCCGACGGTGGAGTTCCGGCACGCGGGCGACAAGTACGCCGACCTGATTCAGGAAGCGATTGACAATCTCGGGCTGGGCTACAACGACGTGAAGTTTGTGACGCCCGAGGATGATCCGGCGGCGACGACGGTGCGGCATGATGGCGGCCTTTCGGCCGCGGGCGGCGGGGCTGGCGCGGCCGGTCCATCGCAGGGCCGTTTCGACTGGGACGGCGCGGCGCAACTGAACCCTCGCTACACGTTTGACGCATTTGTGATTGGCAGCGGCAATCAGTTCGCGCATGCCGCGTGCCTGGCGGTGGCGGAGCGTCCGTCGAAAGCCTACAACCCGCTGTTCCTGTACGGCGGCGTCGGCATGGGCAAGACCCACCTGATGCAGGCCATCGGGCACGAGATCAAGCGGCGGATGCCGCAAGCGGCCATCTGCTATGTATCGAGCGAGAAGTTCACCAACGACATGATCAACTCGCTGCGCTACGACAAGATGACCACGTTCCGCGACAAGTTCCGCAACGTGGACGTGCTGCTGATCGACGACATTCAGTTCCTGAAGGGCAAAGAGCGGACGCAGGAAGAGTTCTTCCACACCTTCAACGCGCTGCACGAGTCCATGAAGCAGATTGTCATTGCCAGCGACTGCTCGCCCAAGGAACTGGCGGAGATCGAGGACCGCTTGCGCAGCCGGTTTGAGTGGGGACTGATTGCCGATATCCAACCGCCTGACCTGGAAACGAAGGTGGCGATCCTGCAGAAGAAGGCAGAGCAGGAGAAGGTCACGTTACCGACGGACGTGGCGCAGTATATCGCGCAGAACATCCGGTCCAATGTGCGGGAGTTGGAAGGAGCGCTAATCCGGCTGGTGGCGCACTCGTCGCTGATCGGCGCGGAGATTACGCAGCCCTACGCGCAGCAGGTGTTGAAGAATTTTATTGATTCGCAGGCGCGCAAGGTCACGATCGAGTCCATTCAGAAGATGGTGGCCGAGCAGTTCGGGCTGCGATTGGTGGAGATTAAGGCAAAGAACAACTCCCGGGCGATTGTGTATCCGCGGCAGATTGCCATGTATCTGGCAAAGCATTTGACGGAAGCATCGCTGCCGGAAATTGGGCGGCAGTTTGGCGGCAAGCACCACACCACCGTGCTGCACTCGGTCGAGAAGATCGAAGAAGCGCGTAAGAATGACAAGGATTTGAACAGGTTGATCAATAAACTGACTGAGCAATTGGGCGGATGAATCGCGGGGTTGTTTTCGTTTTCCACTCAGCGGGCCTGTCTTCCTTGGCAGTGGCTGTGAACAGATTGTGGAAGCTGTGCATGAGAACGCAGGCAAGCGGATGGCGGGGTAGGTTTCAGTAAGAGGTCCGAAGGGAACCGGACCAATTTCTAACATCAACGGTGGGCGACAAACCTGATGAGAACAGATGATTTGTTTCCGTTTTCCACATCTGCGCACGGCCTACGGTTACTGCTGGTTTTATAGGTTTTGCATTTGATATAAGGTTAGGAATCAAAGTCGCGGGAAGTTGCACAGGGTTTGGGGAGATGTGCTTATGCCAGTGGAGGCCGCGGTTGCCGTGGAGACCATGGAGATTACGGTCAGCAAGGTCGAGTTACTGCGTGAGTTGACGGCCACGCAGGGAGTGGTCGAGCGCAAGACGACGATTCCGATCCTTTCCAACTATCTGTTCGAGGCGGCGGGAGACCGGCTGTTACTGACCGCGACTGACCTCGATTTGAGCTTGCGCACTTCGTGCAATGCGAAGGTAAAAAAAGAAGGATCCTGCACCATTCCGGCTCGCAAACTGCATGACTATGTGAAGTTGCTTCCGGACTCCGATATCACGATCAAGCTACTGGAGAATCACTGGGTCAGCATTCGCTGCGGACGGTCCAATACGAAGATGGTGGGCATGGCGAAATCGAACTTCCCCAGCCTGCCGGTTTTTCCCACCTCGGGAGTTGTAACGATTCCGGCGCAGGTGTTGCGGGGCTTGATCGCACGCACGAGTTTTGCGATTTCCAGCGAAGAGTCGCGCTATACGCTCAACGGGGCGCTGATGCTGCTGAAGCCGGAGTCCATCACCATGGTGGCGACGGATGGTCATCGGCTGGCACATTGCGAGCGGAGCGGCGAAAAGTTTGAAGGCGTTTCGGGCGAACTGAAGACGCTGGTGCCGAAGAAGGCGATGGATGAACTGAAGTCGCTGCTGGATTCGACCGATGCCGACACAGTGGAGTTTGCCAAGGATGAGTCCACGCTGTTCTTCCGCATCGGTCCGCGGCTGCTGACTTCGCGCCAACTGACCGGGCAGTTCCCGAACTATGAAGCGGTGCTGCCGAAGGATAACAGCAAGATTGTCCCGCTGAATTCGGACGAGTTGAACGCGGCGATCCAGCGTGTCGCGCAGTTTGCCGACGAGCGTTCGCGGGCGGTGCGGCTGCGGCTGGAAAAGGGCGAGGTGAAGATTTCGGCTTCGTCCACGGAGGCGGGCGAGTCGGAAGATTCGATGGAAGCTCCGTACACCGGCGAACCGCTGACGATCGGATTCAACGCAAGCTACCTGGTGGAATTTCTGAAGGCCGCCGGCACCAGCGAAGTGCGGCTGGAGTTGAAAGATTCCCAGTCTGCAGGCCAGCTGCGGCCGGCGGAAGGCGACGATTATAAGTACCGGTATATCGTGATGCCGATGCGGATTTGACGCTAGCTTCCTTCCGGCCTCGCAGAGCCATCCACACGTCTCGAAAAGATGCGTGAAATGGGGCAACTCGACCGCCTGCCTTACCACTAGTTCTTTCCTCAAGTGCCTTCCGGGGCTTGACGTGCCGCCGTTCCTGGCTTACATTGTCGGCCACTTCTATTTCGACGAGGTGTCTTATGTTAGATGGCTTCAAGAAGTTCATTCTGCGCGGCAACGTGGTGGACATGGCGGTGGGCGTGACCATTGGCGCGGCGTTCGGGGCCGTGGTGACGGCGCTGACCACCGACTTGATCACGCCGTTGATTGCGGCCCTGGTGGGCAAACCGGATTTCTCCTCGATCCAGTTCACCGTTGGAACGACAGTTTTCCCGATCGGGCATTTCATCAATGCCATCGTGTCGTTTCTGCTGGTCGCGGCCGCGATCTATTTCTTTGTGGTCATACCCGTGAACGCGCTGGTGGCGCGGATGCGGAAGGATCCGGCGCCGGCCGATCCGACTACCAAGAAGTGCAGCGAGTGCCTGAGCGAGATTCCCCTTGACGCTCGCCGGTGCGCGCACTGCGCCCAGCCGCAGATGGGCAAAGCGGCCTGATATGACTCGTACGCGATTCCCGCTGTTTCCAGGGATCGTTACGATTGCGATCATTGCGTTTGGCGGGCTGGCAGCTGGGCAGTCGGAGAATCAGTCCAGCCCGCCGGCACCGCCAGCCGACACCGCGCCGCAAATTCCCACGCGGGTGCGCGTGTCCTCCGGGGTCGAGAGTGGCCTGCTCATTCGGAAGGTGAATCCCGAATATCCCAAGAAAGCGCGCAAGAAGCACATTCAGGGGCAGGTCGTGCTCACTGCGAAGATCAGCAGGGAGGGAGACATCGCCGATCTCACGGTCGTTTCCGGAGATCCGCTGCTGGCGAAGGCAGCGACGGACGCAGTGAAGCAATGGAAATACAAGCCTTATTTCTTTCACGGCGAGCCTGTGGAAGTGGAGACTCAGATCCTGGTGAACTTCACGCTCTCGAACAATTAGGCGTCGTCTCGGCTACCATGAGAGCATGAGCGGGATACGGCTCGTTCCAGTTTGGCTGATTTGTGTGGCGCTGTCGGCTGGGCCGGTACAAGCCCAGGCACCTTCGTCCTCCTCCTCCTCCGCAAAGCATGTCCGGAAGCCGGTCGCCGATCCCGCAATGGAAGCGGGAACGGTGCGTGACGGCGTCTACCACAACAAGAGCCTTGCCCTCACGTACAGAATTCCGGCGGGCTGGGTGTTGCGGACCGAGGAGATGAATGCGAGGGAGGAGAACGGCGCTGCGCAAGGGAAGACTTCAGAAGAAGATCCCCACTTCTCCCGAAACCCGGGAGAAGTGGGGCACCCGTTGGAAGGGCGCGTGCTGTTGGCGGCGTTTTCGCGGCCTCCGGAGGCGCGCGGGGAAGAGGTGAATGCTTCGGTCGTGATTGCGGCCGAGAGTGTGGCGACGTATCCGGGATTGACCGAGGCGGTGCAGTATTTTGGTCCGTTGACGGAAGTGGCCAAGGCGCAGGGGTTCGCCGCGGATGAAGATCCCTACGAGATTGCGATTGGGCCCAAAACGCTGGTGCGCGAAGACTTTCACAAGAATGTGGGAAGGCGCGTCATGCGGCAATCTACGCTGGTGATGCTGGCGCGGGGGTATGCGGTGTCCATCACCCTGATTGGCGGGACGGAAGATGAGATGGAAGAGCTGGTGGATGGGTTGGAGTTTTCCGCTGCAAAAGCGCCGGCGAAGTAATGACTGGAGTTCCTGGAAAGTGGGCAAGCACAAGGTCCCTCGACTCCGCATGACTTCCCGCTTCGCGGGAAATCATGCTCCGCTCGGGATGACAATGTCTTGAAGGCATGCAGGATTGGTCAGTCGAGGGGTTCGGGTTCGAGGCTGATGTTCTTTTCGCCGGCGGCTCTTTTCTCGGAGTATTTCTTCATCCAGGCCTCCCAGCTTTTGCCGGCGGCGGTGTCGCGGCCGGTGAAGGCGAGGGCGGCGATGTCGGCGTAGGCGATGGAGATTTTTTCGTTTGAGTTTTTGGGGTACAGGCGGACGATGGAATCTTTCAGCGTTGCGGCCGAGCGGCGGTCGAAGAGGTAGCCTTCGATCTTGGATCCATCCTTGCGGGTGATGGTGATGTCGCCGCGGTAGTCAAAAGCCTTCTCGAGGGCTCGGCGGAGCTCTTCCTCGCCGGCGAGAGCGGGTATCCATCCTTCGAGATGTTCACGGGCCGTGCCGGGCGCGACTTCGAGCGCGTCGGGATTCACGGTGTTGGCGTGCGGCGGCGTCGATTGCGCCGAGGCGTGATCGATGTGGCCGGCTTCTTTGCCTGTCATTTCTTCTCCAAAAGATTAACCACACAGAGGACACAGAGTCTCACCGAGGCCATCAGGCGCGGGTTTCCTGCAGCGACTGCGCGGGCTCTGGGCTGGGCGCGATCTGGATCAGCGGGTGGAGCGGGGCGGTCGGCTGATCCAACAGGCGCAGGGCCTCTTCGTCGCGGTAGCTCGTGGAGAGCGTGGCCTTCACCGTGGCCAGGAAGCCACCGACCGAACTGAAGGTCGCGTTGACGGCCGAGGCTTCGTATCCGCTGTGCACCATGCAGTTCGCACATGCCGGGTTGCCGGACTCCGTTCCGTAATTCTTCCATTCGGTCGTTGCGATTAGCTCGGCGAAGGTTTCCGCGTAGCCATCCTGCAGCAGGTAGCAGGGCTTCTGCCATCCGAAGACGTTGTAGGTGGGCATGCCCCAGGGCGTGCAGGGATAGGTGCGCTTGCCCATCAGGAATTCAAGAAAGAGCGGCGACAGATTGAAGCGCCAGTTCTTCTTGCGGTTCGAAAGGATCGCGCGGAACATGCGGCGGGTGCGGGCGCGGCCGAGGAAGTGCTTCTGGTCGGGCGCCTTGTCGTAGGAGTAGCCGGGCGAGAGCATCATGCCCTCGACGCCCAGCGACATCATTTCGTCGAAGAAGGCGCGGACCGATTTCGGATTGGCGCCGTCGAACAGCGTGGTGTTGGTGGTGACGCGGAAGCCGCGCTTTAAGGCCTCTTTGACTGCGTCCACGGCGATGTCGTAGCCGCCTTCGCGGCAGACGGCCAGGTCGTGCTCTTCGCGCTGGCCGTCGAGGTGCACGCTGAAGGTGAGGTATTTGCTCGGCTTGAAGAGATGGATCTTTTCTTTCAGCAGCAGTGCATTCGTGCAGAGATAGATATATTTCCTGCGCGCGACCAGGCCTTCGATGATCTCGCCGATCTGCGGGTGCATGAGCGGCTCGCCGCCTGGGATCGAGACCATGGGTGCCCCGCATTCGTCCACGGCGCGGAAGCACTCTTCCGGCGAAAGATCTTTTTTCAGGATGTGAGCGGGGTACTGGATTTTGCCGCATCCGGCGCAGGCCAGGTTGCAGCGGAACAGGGGCTCGAGCATGAGCACGAGCGGATATTGCCTGCGGCCCGCGAGCTTCTGGCGCAGGACATAGCTTGTCACCGTCCACATTTGTGAGACTGGAACCGGCATTGTCTGGGCAGTAACCCCTGTCCGATAATTCTATCAGGCTCGCCGGGAGGATGGCTTCATGCGAGCTGCAATGCTTCTAAGTGCATGACCCACAAAGGCCACGAGGGTTCACGAAGGAGGCTCCGGGGAGCGGATAAAAGCAGAAAATCAGCTGCCTGCAATCTGGACTAGAATCTGGGTATGGGCAGCTTGGGTCCACCAGCGCCGGTGGTTGAGGAACGCGATTTCAGTCGCGTCATCATCGTGGTCGCGGTGGCCGGAGTGATTGCGGTAATGCTGGCGATCGCGTTTCTGCTGCGGCAGCCTCCGAAAGCGGCGACGGCGGTTTCGCCTTACGCGGCCAACCTGAAGTTTTCCGATTTCAAAATGAGCACGGCCGAGAATTTCATCGGCGCGACCGTCAGCTACATGGACGGCACGGTCACCAACCTTGGCGACAAGACGGTTACCCATGTTGCGGTGGAAGTGGAGTTCAAGGACGACATTGGGCAACTGGCGCAGCGTGAGCCTCTGCCGCTGCGCGTGCTTCGAGACACTGGTCCTTACAGTGAAGCGGTGGACCTCAGCGTGATGCCGCTTGCCCCCGCCCAGACGCGGCCGTTCCGGCTGACCTTTGACAGCATTTCGGCGCAGTGGAACCGGCAGTATCCGGAGATAAAGGTGACGGATGTGACGGTGAAGTAGATCAGCGCCGGCCAAACTGCATCGGTCCCTTCGACAAGCTCAGGGCAGGCTCTTCGCTTCGCTCAGGATGACAAGGCTGAGGCTTCTGAGGTTCGCTACAATGCCCCTGTGGCGGATACCAAACCATTCCGGTTGACCGAGTCGGTGAAAGCGGCGGGTTGAGCGTCCAAGCTGAGTCCGGCGGCGCTGGACAAGGTGCTTGGGAAATTAGCCCGGCAGCACGATCCGAATGTTCTGGTCGGCTTCGATCACGCCGACGACGCCGGAGTGTATCTGATCGCGCCCGGCCAGGCGCTGGTGCAGACCGTGGATTTCTTCACTCCGGTCGTGGACGATCCTTACACCTTCGGCCAGATCGCGGCGACCAATTCTCTGAGCGACGTTTATGCGATGGGCGGGAGGCCGCTGACTTCGCTGGCGCTCGTGTGCTTCCCCGACAAGGCCGATCTCGAAATTCTGGAACGCATTCTGGCCGGTGGACTGTCGAAAATGATCGAGGCCGGGTGCACAGTCATCGGCGGGCACAGCATTCGCGACGAAGAGACGAAATTCGGATACGCGGTGACGGGGACGGTGCATCCGATGCGCATCCTCGCGAACAAGGGAGCGAAGCCGGGAGACGCACTGCTGCTCACCAAGGCGCTGGGCACGGGAGTGATCGCCACGGCGATCAAGAAAGGCAAAGCCGAGCCGGCGTGGATTGAGGCGGCGGTGCGTTCGATGACGACGCTGAACAAGCGCGCGGCCGAAGTGATCACAGGCCATGTGGGGACAGCCGCCCTCGGCGGTCCGGCGGAGCGAAGCTCCGCAGCCTTCCGCGTGAATGCCATGACCGACGTGACCGGCTTTGGTCTCATCGGGCATTTGCGCGAGATGCTGCTGGCATCGGAAGCTTCGGCCAGCATCTCCGCAAGCGCAATTCCGGGGCTGGAAGGGGCGCTGGAGTGCATTCGCGCGGGCTACATTCCCGGAGGCCTCAAGAACAACCGCGATTTTGCGGAGTGCCTGGTGGAGTATGAAGACGGCGTTCCCGAGGACGTGAAAGCGCTGCTGTTCGATCCGCAGACTGCGGGAGGATTGCTGATCTCGGTCGCACAAGACGACGCAGTTCGGCTCACTCAAGCCCTTAACGACTCAGGAGTTCCTGCCATCGAAATCGGCGACGTATCCGCGCGCCGCAAACCTCTGATCCACGTGAAGGCGTAAAGTTCCGCGCTCGAAGCGTCTTACTTGACTGTATGGACAAGTTCCCAGATCCGGGCTAGATGGTGATCGTCGTGTTCGGCAACAAAATAGAGATGATCCACCAGGCGCATCGGTGTCTTCAGCCGCGGGTGAAGCATTGTGCATCCGAACCGATCAGGGTTGAGATTGTCGGCGCGCTTCACCAGTTCCTGTCTGGCCCTTCGGAAATCGGCGAGAATTTGATCCAGGGGACGCTCATTGTGCTTGGCGTCATGGGTCTTCTGATTTCTGAGATCCGCAACCGTGAGTTCAACGCCACCGGTCGCGAAATCGTTCACTCGCGCCGTCCATAACGGCTCGAGGTCGAGCAGGTGTCCGGCATGCTCCTGGGCGGACCACTTCCCATTTTCTTTTCTGACGAGGATTTCATGAGTTCGTCTGTGCATTGTCTCTTCCAGCCGTGACGGCGTCCCGCGTAAACGGGAGAGTACGTTCGGATAGAGCTCCACCGGAAAGGAAAAGTCAAACTTTCGTTCAAACCATGCTGGTACGCGGCTCATGTGTTTCTCGTTTCTCCATGGGCTTGGAGCGCGTCCGGACTTCAAGACAAAGGCCCCACTTCTCCCGAAACCCGGGAGAAGTGGGGCACCCGCGCCGCACGTCACTACTGAATGGGCAGCGTGCCGCCGTTACCACCGTTCGGTTCTTCTTCCGGCGCGATCACCACTGCCGCCGCGACCCGGTCTCCCGGCTCCATGTGGAGCAGGCGGACGCCTTGGGCGTTGCGGCCGGATTCGCGGATCGTGGTCGAGTCCATGCGGATGATCTTGCCGTAGTGGCTGATCAGCATGACTTCGGAGGTTTCGTCCACCTGGGCGATGGCGACGACTTTGCCGACGCGCTCGGTGGTCTTCAGGTTGATCACGCCCTTGCCGCCGCGGTTGATGAGGCGGTATTCGTCGGCGGGTGTGCGTTTGCCGAATCCGTTTTCGGTGACCGAGAGGATCAGGTCGCCTTTGACGGCGGCGTCAATCACTTCCGGCTCGGCGTCTTTTGCGGGCGCTGAAGCGCCCGGGACTGCCGGAGCCTGTCCGGAGCCTGCCGAAGGGGCGGCTGTCCCCACATTTTCTGCACTCGGTTTCGCCGTGGTCGCCATGCCGACTACGTAATCTTTTTCCTGCAAGTCAATTCCCCAGACGCCGTAGGCGGCCCGGCCCATGGGGCGGACGTGGCTTTCATCGAAGCGGACAGCCATGCCTTCGTGCGAGGCGAGGAAGATGATCTGATTGCCGTCGGTGATGCGGGCGGCGACCAGCTCGTCGCCCTGCTCGATGTTGATGGCGTTGATGCCGTTGGACCGCACGTGCATGTACTCGCGCAGCTCGGACTTTTTCACCAGTCCGTTGCGTGTGGCGAAGAAGATGAATTTATTCTCTTCTTCGAGGTTGCGCACGGCGACTAATGTTTTTACGGTTTCGCCGGGCTGCAGGCCGACCAGGTTGCCGATGTGCTTGCCTTTGCCGGCGGCGCTGACGTCGGGAATCTCATAGACCTTGAGCCAGTAGACGCGGCCGTTGTTGGTGAAAATCAGAATGTAGGCGTGGGTCGAAGCGAGGAAGAGATGCTCGACGAAATCCTCGTCGCGCGTCTTCATGCCGGTGCGGCCCTGGCCTCCGCGGCGCTGCATGCGGTAGGTGGAGATGGGCGTGCGTTTCATGTAGCCGGAGTGGCTGACGGTGACGGCCACCTGCTCGTCAGCAATGAGGTCTTCAAGGACGATCTCGGCGGCTTCGTCTTCGATGCGGGTGCGGCGGTCATCTCCGTATGCCTTCTTCACTTCCTCCAGTTCTTTGATGATGACGCCGCGCAGCTTCTTCTCGGAGCCGAGAATGGATTCGTATTCGGCGATGTTGTCGCGGACTTGCTTCAGCTCGTTCGAGATTTCGTCAATCGAGAGCTTGGTCAGGCGGTGCAATTGCAGTTCGAGAATGGCGTCGGCCTGCTTGGCGGTGAAGGGCTTTTCGGGATCGAGCTTGGGAGCGCGGCCGGTGGTGTTGATGTCAATCTTCTTGCCGCCGAAGTAGAGGACCAGGTTTTCGCGGGCGTCGGCACGGTTGGCGCTGCCGCGAATGATGACGATGACGTTGTCGAGGTGATCGAGCGCGGTGAGGTAGCCTTCGAGGATGTGCTCGCGGTCTTTGGCTTTTTGCAGCAGGTAGGCGGTGCGGCGCCGCACGACATCTACGCGGTGCTCGATGAAATACTTGATGGTCTGAATCAGCCCCATTTCGCGCGGCTGTCCGTTGACCACAGCGAGCAGGATCATCGAGAAGCTCTCCTGCATCTGCGTGTGCTTGAAGAGCTGGTTGAGGACGATCTGCGGTTCTGCTCCGCGCTTGAGTTCGATCACAATGCGCATGCCGTCGCGATCCGATTCGTCGCGCACGTCGGAAATGTCTTCGATGTCTTTATCGTTGACCAGCTGCGCGATGCGCTTGATCAGGACAGACTTGTTGACCTGATACGGAATTTCGGTGACCACGATGGCCTCGCGGTCTTTGGTGAGGGTTTCGATGGCGGCTTTGGCGCGCATCATGAAGCGGCCGCGGCCGGTGCGGTACGCCTCGAAGATTCCTGCGCGGCCGTGAATGATGCCGGCGGTCGGGAAGTCGGGGCCCTGCACGAGCTGCAAAATCTCGGCGAGTTGCGCGTTGGGGTTGTTCACCAGCGTGATGGTCGCGTTGACGATCTCGGTCAGATTGTGCGGTGGAATCTTGGTGGCCATTCCGACGGCGATGCCGTCAGAGCCATTGACCAGAAGATTGGGAATGCGCGCGGGAAGAACGTCTGGTTCGACTTCGCTGCCGTCGTAGTTAGGATGAAAGTCTACGGTTTCTTTGTCGAGATCTTCGAGCAGCGGCGTCGCAACCTGGGCGAGCTTGGCTTCGGTGTACCGGTCCGCGGCAGGAGGGTCACCATCAACGGAGCCGAAATTTCCCTGGCCGAAGATCAGCGGGTAGCGCATGGACCAGTCTTGCGCCAGGCGGACCAGAGCGTCGTAGACGGCGAGGTTGCCGTGCGGATGATACTTGCCCATGACTTCGCCGACGATGCGGGCGCACTTGCGCGTCGCGCGGTTAGGCTGCAGCCCCATCTGCTGCATGGTGTAAAGAATGCGGCGATGAACGGGCTTCAATCCGTCGCGCACGTCGGGCAGAGCGCGGCCGATGATCACCGACATGGAATAGTCGAGATACGACCGCTTCATCTCCTCTTCAATGTTGACCGGTTGAATGTTCAACGCGCCGGGGCCGTCGCCGCCGGGAGGAGGAGTGAGGGGAAGTTCTGGATTCTGATCGTCTGCCATGGTTCGCTCTCAGCTTTTGGTTCTAAGCTCTTGGCTTTTTGGCCACACAGATTTCGCGCCTGAAATGCGACGCTATTGCCGCCTGCTGGAAATCCTGTAACTGATTGTATTTATAGGATGTTATGTGTCCCGGGAACTACAAAGATTATACCACGGGAAGGCGTGTTTTTGGGGATCGTGTTGATCGTGCGAGGACGCAGCGAAGTGAGTCCCAAGATGGGAAATCCGCAGGAAATCTTTGCGAGATTGGTTGGCAGTCACAGAGAGAAGATGGACTTGCTTGCTAGGCTGCGCAGCGATGCAGAGGATTCCATCACTCGACGGGCTGCGGGCCATTTCCATTTCGCTGGTAGTGATCGGACATTGGACGGAGTTGCGCTATCACTCCGATGTGGCGGGGGCGTTTGCCAATCTTGGCGTGAGAATCTTCTTCATCATATCGGGATATCTGATTACGACTCTGCTGCTGAGCGAATATGAGAAGACTTCCACGATCCGGTTGCGGGAATTTTATGTGCGGAGGGCGTACCGGATTCTGCCGGCTGCGCTGGCCTTCATGTTGCCGGTATTCGTGGTTTTCTGGCACGAACTGCGCTGGTATCACATGGCGGCGGCCGCACTGTATGTGGCGAATTTTGATTATGCGCATCCTTGGTTTCTGGGCCATCTGTGGTCGTTGAGCGTGGAGGAGCAGTTCTATTTCTTGTGGCCGGGCGTGCTGAAGAAGTGGTACCGGCACCGGCGGGAAATTCTTGTGGGCGTGATTGCGTTCGCGCCGTTGTATCGGGTGGCGTGCCACTTCCTGCAACTGCATGGGCGGGCGGATGAGACGTTTCCGGCGGTGGCGGACATTCTGGCGATCGGGTGCCTGCTGGCTATCTTCGGACCGCGCCTGCGGAAGATCACGGCGGGATGGGTCTGGCTGCTGATCGTTCCGGTCGTGCTGGTTCCTGTCTATGTGGGGGCGTTGCGATTCCACATCACGCCGATCCTGCTTTTTGTGTTGTGGCCGGCGATGCATGCCTCGATTGCAGGCCTCCTGCTGCATGTTGTGCAGAGGCCGTACTGGGTGTTGAACACGCGGCCAGTTGTCTGGCTGGGAAAGATCAGCTACAGCCTATATCTCTGGCAGCAGTTGTTTGCGTATGGGAGTCATTACCGGCCGTGGTATTTCATCCTGTTCGCCCTGGGGCTGGCTAGCGCTTCTTACTATTTTGTCGAACAGCCAATGCTGCGACTGCGGGAGGAACGATCGAGCGACCGCAAGGCAGGAGAAGCTCTGGCTCGGGCCGCGTAAGTGCGCGTCAGAGAGGGCTGGAGGATTTGCGGTTCAGTTAGCCTGAAAGGGTAACTGGAAAACCACGCCGCGGATGTCGTTCTGTTCGCGGGTGGCGTCGAGATCGAGATCGGCCAGGGCGACCAGGCGGCGATGCCCAGGCGTCAGATCGAAGAGGTTCGCGCCGACGATGGCGTAGTTGGCGACTTCGAGATGGTGGCCGTCTTTGAAGACGAGGAGGGTAGGCTCCGGCGGGGACTGGGGATCGGCAGCGTCAGCGGCGGGCGGCTTCGCGTGCGGCCGGGGAACAGTGGTCACTGGCGGAACGTAGGAACCGGCGCCTGATCCACGGCGGTCGAAGACGGTGGGACCGCCCTGATACTCGGCGTCGTTCTCCGGAGCGGAGTCGGCATAGTCGTCGGTGTCGCTGATGTCTACCGCGTAGGGGACCGCGAGCGGGTACATCACGGGGGCGTTGTATTCCACGTAGTGGTGGCGGCGATGATGGCCGTCCCGGTCACGGTGGGCTGGGCCGGTGAAAGGAACGCCGTATGCGGAACCGAAGCGCGGAGGGCCGAAGGAAGTTACGCTGGGAGGAGTGCCGTTGATGGCGCGGCCGCCGAATCCGGGAGAAGTGACCGAGGCAGGGACGCCGTTGGTCTGGGCAGAACTGCTGGAGAGCAGAAACACGGGCAGCATCAACAGGCCGAAAGCCGCGACCGAAGCCGGAATCGAACGCCGCACAAGAGCATGATACTCCACCTGAAAACTCATGGCGCACCTCGCAAACAGAACGCCGACACTTCTTTAGATTGCGGGCGAGGGCGGCCGGATGCCCGTTTCAGGGACGTCGGAGATCGGCGAATGGTCTGTATATTATTGAAATTGCTGGGTTCGCCCTGCCGCGAGAGGACCACGACTATAATTTCTGCGGGCTCATGCTGAAAAACTGGCATTGGCACCTCAGGGGCTGAAGCCCATTCAGAAAAGAGAGGCCTTATCGCAGCGCTGAAAGCGCTGCGCCACCCAAAGTCGAGCTTGCAGCAAGCTGTGAGGCTTGGGTATTCGAAGATATGAAATCCGCCTTCCGATTTGTGCTGCTGGCGCTGGTGCTGGTCATTGTGGCCATGATGTCGGCGCTGACGGCGATGCGGTTTGCCATTCACGGGCGGGAAGTTTCGGTGCCGGCGCTGGTGGGGATGACTCCGGCGGAAGCGGAGCGGGCAGCGGCAGGCGTCGGCCTGCAGATTTCGATCGAGCGGCAGTACTACAGCCCGCAGATTGCCGAAGGCAGAATCGTGTCGCAACTGCCGTTGCCGGGGACGAAAGTGCGGCGCGGCTGGCAGGTACGGCTGGCGCAGAGCCTGGGGCCGACGCGTGTGACGATTCCGGATGTGACCGGACAGAGCGAGCACGCGGCCGAGCTGAACATCCGGCGGCGCGGGCTGGACGTGGCGTCTACGGCGCAAGTGCCGACGGCGGGAATTCCGGCGGAGCAGGTGCTGGCGCAGAGTCCTCCGGGGAATGCAAACCAGGCGACGTCACCGAAGATCAGCTTGCTGATTACGGCTCCGGCGGAGCCGCCGGCGTTCGTGATGCCGAGCTTTGTGGGACAACCGCTGGGCAGCGCCAGCCGCACGCTGCAGGACGCGGGATTCAAGTTGGGGAATGTGAGCGTGGCAGCAGCGGCGGGTGATGCGTTGAATGCAGGGAATCCGGCTGCGGCGCCGGCAGCGCCCTCGCAGCCTTCGCCAGCGAGCATCATTGTGTCGCAGGTTCCGGCGGCGGGGCAGAAAGTCGCCTTGGGGACGGCTGTGAGTTTTGAGGTGCGGTAGAAGGTTTGTCCGAGTCGGGTTCCGCGAATGATGCCGAAGGCCGGTCAAGGAGTGCTAACGCCAGTTCTCGATAATTAGGTCGAATTGGGCTGGATGATGACCATCAATCTCCTGTAAGAGCAACACGATGGATTTACCTCTTGCATTGCACACTGCTGCCCGGACTTTCTGCGCCAATCAGCACTCTCATTGGTCGGGAGAATATATGCCGCTTGTGAAGTCAGGGCAGGACCGAGTGGGCAAACATTACTCCAAGGCGGCGTACAGCTTGTTCCCAAGATACAGGCTCGATGAAGCCATTGGGATCGAGATCGAGAGAATTACCGGAGATGAATTTCGTTCGCTAGAAGAGGCTCGCAAACTACTCCTCGAAGCTGGTCGTCGTGCGTTATCGTCTCTATTTCAAGAATTTCAGCAAAGCCCCGAAGCACGCGTTGCACTCACCGACGAATGGAAGGCGTTCGATTCTTACATCAGTAGCCTTGATCCCATCCAGCTTGCTCAAATCAAGCCGCTCCCTTATCGCCGCGTTCTCACAAAATCCGAGAGCGACCAGTTACGGCAGAAGCTGAATGCGATCTGGGGAGCGACGGGCTATTGGTACCCTCTGTCAAAATGCGATCCGCAGACCAACGTTATCGCATTTCATCAGGAACTTTGGGAACAACGGGACGGTACGTCACTCCTGCGTCAAGCCATCCAGCAACGAGCCATTCAGCGATGTTTTCTGCTTCTCGAGGGACCAGTAGATTATGAAATTGCTCGATCCTTGGTGGAACCAATGTACCGAGGTGACGAATCCTTCGTCACGAGCGACTTCGAGTGGCTGGTGTACATCTCACACGAATCCTCCATTACAGTCGCGGGATGGTTAGCCGATTTCTTTCGGAAGCAATGGCGAGATTGGGAAGCCGTGACTTACGGCGGCCCTTTTCACACCGCCGACTTGCGCGGGAGTTGGGGGATGCTGAAAGATAACCGGTGAAAAATCTCAATTTCACTCTTTGGCTTAAGGGGCGAGTTCTAAGCTCTCTCCAGGAGTGCCGCGAAGAAACCATCGCAGGGGTGAATGCCCGGCATCGTTCGCAGGTAAGGGCCGCGGGTGAGTGAGGCGGCGTCGGGCCACACGAGTTCGCCGGCGGCTTTGAGGTGATCGAGTTCTGCGCGGCAATCTACGTGGCGGAAGGCGGAGTTTTCCGCGAGAACTTTTTCCACCACCTCTTCGTTTTCTTCTTTTTCCAGCGAACAAGTGGAGTAGATGAGGCGTCCGCCGGGAGCGACCTGGGCGAGGGCGGAGCGGAGAATTGCGAGTTGGCGGGCTTGCAGATCGGCGAGGTCGGCGCGGCTGAGCCGCCACTTGATTTCGGGATGGCGGGCCAGCGTGCCGGTGCCGGAGCAGGGGACATCGGCGAGGACGCGGTTGAATTGGACTGAAAGTGGAAGATGGCACGCATCGGCGGCGATGATTTGGACGTGCGAGGTGGATGCACGCAGCAAGCTTTGCAGCAGGCGGGCGCGGTGCGGATGAAGTTCCACGGCAGTGATCGAAGCCTCGGGATTGCGGTCGGCGATGGCGAGGGTCTTGCCGCCGGGGGCGGCGCAGCAATCGAGGATTCTTGAACCGGCGGGCAATTCGCCGGCGAAGAGCGCGGCGACCAGTTGGGAGGCTTCGTCCTGGATAACGACATGGCCGGCGCGGCAGGCGGCGGTCTTTGTGATGTCGCCGTCTGTCAGACGGCGCGCGGAAGTGAGAAGGCTCCCGGGAGCCAGTGCGATTCCATCCTGAGCGAGTTGTGCTTCCGCCGATGGACTGCGAAGCCGGAGCGAGGTCGCTGGGACAGATTGATTGTGCCGGCAGACTTGGAGGGCCGTTGAGAGTCCGTAGTCGCGAGCCCAGCGTTCCACCAACCAGGTGGGATGGGCAAAGGCACGGGCCACAGATCCAGGCGTGTTTTCTTCCGAAGGGACCTGCTGAGTTGCAGACGTTGCAGACAGCTTGCGCAGCACGGCGTTTACGAACGGTGCGGCAGAGCGCTTTTTCGCCCGCTTCACCAACTCAACGCTTTCGTGGAGGGCGGCGCGCTGAGGAACGCGATCGAGCCAGCGGAACTGGTATACGGCGAGGCGGAGGGCAATAAGGACTTCGAGGTCGAGCCTGGGGATTGGCTGGGACGAGGCGGAGGCGATGTCGTCGTCGAGGCGTGAACGCCAGCGAAGGACGCCCATGACAAGTTCGGTGGCGAGGGCATGATCGGATGGCGAGAAGCGGGCATGAGGGGCCGAGTGCAGGAGTTCAGAGGCGTACGAGGACTCGCGCTCGACGCGGAGCAGAATGTCGAACGCGGCGGCACGGGCGGGAGAAACGGGCATGGTTGCGATTGTAGCGTTGGCCGCGTGGAAAAATCTGACGCGCAGAACGACGCAGGCGAAAAGCCTCACCCTTCGGCTGCGCTCAGGGCACGCCTTCTTGCGCAAAGAACGCGCGAGAAATGGGGCACCCGGCGATTGTAGCGTGGGAAGACCGTTAACCACAGAGGGTACAGAGGAACAGAGAGGTTAGCCCAGCTTTTCGCCCGGCCGTGGGCGATAGCCGTGGATGAAGTCGCGGGCGGCGGTGCGCTTTTTGCCTTCGAGTTGGACTTCGAGGAGTTCGAGCGAAGTATCTTGGCCGCAGCCGGCCAGCAGGCGATCCGCCTGGATTCGCAGTTCCGCGGGGGGCACCGGGGCGGCGTCGGGGCGGGCTTTCACGATTTGAAGATGCTTGCCGCGGAAGGTGGTGTAGGCTCCGGGCCAGGGTTGGAAGCCGCGCAGGCGGTTGAAAATTTCAGTCGCAAAGTGGGAGAAATTTACCAGGCCGTCTTCTTTCTTGAGAATTGGCGCGAGCGTGGCTTGGGAATCGTCTTGAGGGCGCGGAGGAATGGAGCCGGTCTGCAAACCTCGGAGAGTCTCGACGGTGAGATCGGCTCCGATTGCCGCCAGACGAGGCGCGAGCGTTTCGGAAGTGTCGTCGGGGACGATGGGGAGCTCGCGCTGGAGGAGAATGTCGCCGGTGTCGAGGCCGGCGTCAATGCGCATGGTGGTGACGCCGGTGACGGTTTCGCCGCGTGCGATCGCCCACTGAATGGGCGCGGCACCACGATATTTCGGAAGGAGCGAGGCGTGCAGGTTGATGTTGCCGAGCGGCGGGAGGTCGAGCATCCATTGGGGAATGATGCGGCCGTAGCCGACGACGATGATCGCGTCGGGTTTGAGGGAAGTAAGTTGGGCGCGGAGTTCTTCGTTGGTTTTGATGCGGTCAGGCTGGGTGATGTGGAGATTCAGTTTCTGCGCGCACTGCTTGACCGGCGACGCGACCAGTTCGAGGCCGCGGCCTTTGGGGCGATCGGGCTGCGTGACGACGAGGTGGACGCGGAAGCCCGCGGCCGCTAATTGTTCGAGCGTGGGCACGGCGAATTGTGGCGTGCCGCAGAAGACAAGATCCAAGGGCATTGTGTAAATTACTCAATTCCTACCATTCGCCCGCTTTCACCAGCTTGCGGATTTTGCGTTTCATCAGGTCGCGCTTGAGGGCGCTGATGTGGCTGATGTAGAGCTTGCCGTTCAGATGATCGGTCTCGTGGAGGAAGGCGCGGGCGAGCAGCTCTTCTCCAGTTTTTTCGTAGACCTTGCCGTGAACGTCCTGGGCGCGGACGGTGACTTTGCTGGGGCGCGTGACGTTCTCGCGGAAGTCGGGAATGCTGAGGCAGCCTTCGCTCTGGGTGTGCTTGCCCTGGGTGTGAATGATTTCCGGGTTGATGAGAACGAGCTTGGCTGTCGGGTCTTCCTTGAAAGTAACGTCAATGACGGCGATGCGGCGTCCGATGCCGATTTGGGGCGCGGCCAGGCCGACGCCGTGGGCCGCGTACATGGACTCGAACATGTCTGCGATGAGCTTTTCGAGAGCTTCGTCGAAGACGGTGACGGTTTCGGCAGGCCGCTCGAGAACCGGGTTGCCAAATTTTACGATGGGATAGATCATCAGTAGTTTTTCAGCTGCTGGCAGTAGCCCTGGAAGTTTCTCAGCGTCTCGGTCATGGAATCGCCCCCGAATTTTTCGAGCGCACAGCGAGCCAGGGTCAGCGCCACCATGGCTTCAGCCGCGACTCCGGCGGCCGGGACGACGCAGACGTCGGAACGCTCGTAAGCGGCTTTGACCGGCTCGCGGGTAGAGAAATCCACCGATTGCAAGGGACGGCGCAGGGTGGAAATGGGCTTCAAATAGCCGCGCACGCGAATTTCTTGTCCGTTCGAAACGCCGCCTTCGATGCCGCCGGCGTTGTTGTGGGTGCGGGAGAAGGCGGTGAAGCCGGAAGTAGCAGCGTAGCCGATTTCATCGTGAACCTTGGAGCCGGGAGCAAACGCGGCGGCAACGCCGGCTCCGATCTCGACGGCCTTCACTGCCTGCAGCGACATGACCGCCGCGGCGAGCTGGGCGTCCAGGCGCTCGTCCCATTGCGCATAGGTGCCGAGGCCGGGAGGCACCTGATGGGCGACGACTTCAAAGACGCCGCCGAGCGAATCGCCGGTTTTGAGAGCTTCATCCACGGCTTCTTTCATGCGCTGCTCGACTTCAGGATCGGCGCAGCTGAGAAGGATCTCTTCGCGATCACAGACGGCACGGATTTTTTCCCACGGCACCTGCTCAGGCAGAGTGACGTTGCCGGTAGTGACGACGTGGCTGAGAACTTCGATGCCGAGCTGGCGCAGGAAAAGTTTCGCGATAGCTCCTACCGCAACCCGGGCGGCGGACTCGCGGGCGGAGGCGCGCTCGAGCACGTAGCGGGCTTCGGGGAAGTTGTATTTCAAGGCGCCGGCCAGATCGGCGTGGCCGGGGCGGGGAGAAGCGACGCGCTTGTGCCTGGACGGATCGCCATCGCCGACGGGCAAAGATTCCTGCCAGTTCTTCCAGTCGCGATTCTCGATTTGAATGGAGATGGGAGAACCGATGGTCAGGCCGTGGCGAACGCCGGAAAGAATGTGGGCGGAGTCGCGCTCAATCTTCATGCGGCCGCCGCGGCCGTAGCCCTGCTGGCGGCGCCAAAGTTCCCGGTCGAGGAAAGCTTGCTCGACTTTCAGCCCTGCGGGCATTCCTGAGAGGAACGCGACCAGAGCTTCGCCGTGGGACTCGCCGGCAGTGAGGTAGCGCAGCATTAAATTTTCGATTGTACCTGATTAGGTTTCCACGGGACCGATGGGAGTCCAAAGACTCATTCCAATATCCGCCAAAAAGTGCAGCGGAAGCCGAATTTGACGCGCCAGGAAGCTCCGCGGCGGGTTACAATAACCCTTCACGTTCGTTACTTTCGTCTGGGCTCGCAGGAGCTCGCGTCGCATCACAAGACTGACTGGCCATGAGAAGGAAGATTTGTGTCCCCCCCAACACAGATCCGGCGAGAAATAGTCTCGCGCGGTGAGAAAATCCGATGCGTTCTGGTTCACGACCACGTGCTGCTGCGGCAGGGGCTGCGGCGGTTGCTGGAAGACGAACCTGATCTGGATGTCGTAGCCGAAACGGGCAACGCGGCGGAAGCGCTACAGCGCATTTTCGAGCACCGGCCAGAAGTGGTCATTGCCGACAGCGGCACGTTTGCCTGCTCTGCCGAGCAGGCTGAGCGGCTCATTCTACGCGAATCCCCACACAGCAAAGTTCTGTTCCTCACGCCGCATGCTGTCGAAACGGCACCGCAGGGGACGCCCGCGGACTATAGCAGCTGCGCTCCACGACAGACTTCCGCCGAAGAATTGGTGAGCATGGTGCGGAGGGTGCTCGTCAGCGAAGCAGCGGTGCAGGAGATGCCGCGCAAAGCGGCGCGCCCGGCCGAGGAACCAGGCATGCGGAAACGCGCCTTGACCACGAGAGAGCGGGAAGTGCTCGAGTTACTGGCCGAAGGGCGGACCGTGCGCTCGGTGGCGGGAACTCTGGGGTTGAGCGTGAAAACTGTAGACGCGCACAAGTTCAACCTGATGCGGAAGCTGGGCGTCCACAACAAGGCTGAGCTGGTGATGTGGGCGATCCAAAAGCGAGTGGTGAAGCTGCCGGCGAATTTCTAAAGTCGTCCCCCTCAGTTAGCGCCCCAGAAATACCATCCGGTGATCTTAGACAGAGCGCGGCGCTAACGCGGCGTGGCTGCAGCGGCGAGTTCGGCGAGGCTGGAAACCGTCAGGTCGGGCGTGGCCTCGGCCGCTCTGACGGCTCCCACGCCGGGACGAGCCGAAGGACGATTCACCCACACGGTGGCAAGACCAAGGGTTTGGGCGGGGATCACGTCGTGGTAGATGCTTTGTCCGACGTGAAGCACGCGGTGAGCCGGGGTGTTCACGCGACGCAGGGCCAGCTCAAAAACCCTCAGCGATGGTTTGTAGGCCTGGGCCTGCTGGGCGGTGATGACCTCGTCGAAGGCAACTTCGAGTCGAGGGCGCGTGGCCGCGAACAGGTCATCGTCCACATTGGAGAGAATGGCGAGACGGAAACGAGACTTGAGCTGGCGGAGCGCGGTCACAGTGTCGGGCCAGGGCGGCCACGATGCCAACGATTCAGGAAGGGAGCGCGTTTCCGCGGCGGTTGGGACAAAGCCAAGCTCAGCGCCGAACTGGCTAACGACCGACTCCAGGACCTGGCGATAAGGATGAAACTCTCCCTGTTCGGAGCGCTGCTCGAAGTCGCCGTAGAGTTTGAGGATAAGGGCGTCGTCGAGTTTTTTTCCGTGCGCCGCGAGGATGCGGTGCAGCACGGGTAGAAGACCGGCCTCCCAGTTGATCAGGGTGCCGTAGCAGTCGAAGGTGAGAATTTCGAAGCGGTTGAAGTCGAGCATTTGCAGTTGCGATCCTGTTATCGGAGTGAAGTTCAGCTTCTCCCGGGCATAGGTGAAAAGGAATGCGAGCGGCTGCGGGGTACCTCAGGGAGCTAAACCTCACTGACGTCGAACCCTATCGCAGCGCTGACGCGCTGCCACCCTATAGCCTTTGTCCAGACTGTATTCCTGATGCCCCCAAGACCTATCTTTTGACTTCAAGGGGCTGCGTGATTTCGAAGGTCACGGCGGACTCGGCGGGAAGCACGATGTCCTTGTTCCCCGTAAACGCCGCGCCGCCGGCGCCGGCGCCGCCTCCAGCGAGCATTCCGATCGCCGCGCCTTTACCGCCTCCCGCGAGGCCGCCAATAATGCCGCCCAGCGCTGCGCCGCCTCCGGTCATTACGGCGGAGCGCTTGCCCTTGCCTTTTGCAGAAAAGGTCTTCAAGGCAGTTTGAACCGGCAGATCGGAGCCGTTCAGGGTAATGGAATCGAGACGCACTTGCAGGACTGCACCGCCGGCGAATTTTCCGAGGGGTTTCGCGTCTGTGACGGTTCCGGCCACCGTCGCGCCTTTCGGGATAGCGACTGCATCCCCGACCATCACATCCCTGGCTACGTTGCCGTTGAAGCTCTGACCTGACTGGCTCAACTTGGAGCCAATCGCGGAGCCGAGGCTCACGGTGACGGTGGTTCCGGCGGGAACCACGAGAGGTTGCTTCTTGATTTCTGTTTCTTTGGCTTCGCGGGAAGATTCCTTTTTGTCCTTGTCCCGCATTTCCTTACCGCCCTTGGCGGTCGCGTCACCGGACGCGCTGGAGCTGTTGGCGTCTTGGGCGGCGTCGGTAGACGGCTTGCTGGTGCACGCGATCAAGGAAAACGCGAGATAGAGACTCAATGTGAGTAGAAGCAGGCGTGAGCGCATAAGGACCTCCGTGTCTGTTGCCAATGTAACGGAAGTCGGCGGGCACGGGCAACGGCCGCATCGTACTGCTGGCCAATTGCTAACACAGGGGGACAGGAGATGCACGGAGGACAACGTCAAGAAAGGCATGAAACACGAAGGGCACGAAGGTTCACGAAGGAAGACGCTAGCGCTTGGGTTCGAGGCCTGGCAAGGTCGGAGTCTCATCGAGGGAGTCGGCGGACTCGGCCGAGGGTGGACCGGACTTGGCCTCTTCGTTGGAAGGGGCGGGCTTTTTCGGCGACAGGAACTTTTCGCTGTTCAGCAGCGGCCGGCCCAGCGAGGCGTTGTAGCTGGTCCAGGGGCCGTCGAGGGAAGCCTCGCGCTCGAATTGAGCGCGCATCGCTTCCATCTTGGAGTCGAGGTCGTCGAGATAGTGCAGCATGAGCGCCTCGGGAAACATCGGCAGCTTGGGCGATCCGAATTCGTACTGGCCGTGGTGGCTGATGATGAGGTGCTCGATGAGAATTTTAAGCTCATTGGGAAAATCGGGCAGCAGAGCGAGCTTGGCCTGCAGCATCTCCAGTTCGATGATCATGTGGCCGAGAAGCTGGCCGCGGTTGGTGTAGGAAAACGAGCGGTTGTAGGTGAGTTCGTAAATCTTGCCGATGTCATGCAGAAAGGCGCCGGTGAGGAGAAGATCGCGGTTGATCTGGGGATAATTCTGGCAGACCAGGTCGCAGGACCGGAACAGGGAAACGACGTGGTCGAGCAGCCCGCCGATATATGCGTGATGCAGGGTTTTGGCCGCGGGAGCGTTGCGATAAGCCGCGGCAATCTGTGGATCGGACATGAAGGATTGCACGAGCGCCTTGAGATGCGGATTGTGAAAAGTGGAGACGAAGCCGCACAGAGTCCGCCAGAGCTCGTCAATATCCTTGGTCGTCTTGGGAAGGTAGTCGGAGAAATCAATCTCGGTTTCACCCAGTTTGCGAACTTTGTGGATGGTGAGCTGGAAGCGTTGCTTGTACTTGTTGATGAGGCCTTTGATTTTGAGGAAATCATCCTGCTCGAAGGCGTCCAGGACTTCTTCGACGTTGTCCCACATTTTGGCTTCGAGTTGGCCGCTGCGGTCGCCGAGAACGAGGGCGAGGTAAGGTTCGCCGGTCTTCTTGGGCTTGATCTGCTTGGAGACGACGACGAAGCTTGAGGTGACGACCTTGTTCTCGTGGCGAGCGCAATCGCCAATATAGAAGTCTTTCATGGGCTGTCTGAGTATAAAGCAGGCCCGACGGCAGAAATCAGAGGATGCCCAGCTTTTTCTTTCGCTTCTTGCTGAGTTTCTTGGCGTCGGTTTCCTTGGCCGAGGCGGTTTCGATGGGCTTGGTCTGATTGAGGCTGGCGCCGCTGTCTATGTAGCCGGGCTTGATGTCAATGTAGGCCTCTTCGCGCAGCTTGGTGAGATAGGCGCGGAGTGCAGGCTGCAGCTTCTGGTAGTAGAGCGCATCCTGGATCTTAGGCATTACGTCCTTGAGGGGAGGGATTCCAGCCGCCTGGTGATCCGTCACCTTCAGGATCACGTAACCTTGTTTGGTGCGGATCACGTCGGTGACATCGCCGGCTTTCATGGCAAAGGTCTTGTCCTCGAGCTCCTTGGCCAACTGGCCGCGCTTGAAGGCGCCCAGCACGCCGCCATCAGCGGCGGAGGGGCCGTCGGAATACTTCTTGGCGATTTCCTCAAAAGAGGCGCCGTCGCGAATCTGCTTCAGCAGATCGTTGGCCTTGGCCTCGGCCGCGGCGAGGGCCGCCGTTTCCGCGGCTTGGCGGGCGGCTTCATCCACTGCAGGCGCTGCGGAAGCGCCGGGCGTGAGCGCGTTGGGATCGGGATTGGAGGGCGGAGCAGGAGGCGGCGCGACTTTGGGGGCGACCAGAATCTCGCTCAGGCGGATGGCCTCTGGTCCTTCCATTTCGCTTTTGTGCTCGTCGTAAAACTGCTGCTCCTCTTCTTTGCTGACGGAGAGGTGACCGCCGACCTCTTGTCCGATCACCTTCTGGGTGACGATTTGATTTTTCTTGTTCTGTTTAAAATCTTCCCAGGAGATGCCCTGCTTGACCGCCTCCTTCTCGAGAGCCTCAAGGGAGTCGAGCTTCATCTCCTTGCGCATCTGATCAAGTTCCTTGATGAGTTCGGTGTCGCCGGTGATGCCGAGATCCTTGCCTTTTTCCAGAAGCAACTGCTGGTCAATGAGGTCACGGAGGACATCCTTCTCGCGCTCGGCATAGAGCTTATCGGGGGAGGAGGGATCCTGCTGCTTGGCCTCGTCTTTGAGCAGCTCTTTGCTGCGCGTGAATTCCGAGCTGGTGATGATCTGGTTGTTGACGCGGACGATGATCTCTTCGATGACTTGTCCGGCTGCCAGCGCGGGCAAACATGTCACAACTATGAGAGCCAGGGAGAGTTTCTTCATAGGATTCGATGGGCCGCCACTCTTCCCTTGGCTTGCAGAGCGGGAATAGGCTGGGACCGATGACCGTATTCTACTCCTTTGGGGCAACGGCGGGGCTCAGCCGGCACGAACCAGAGCGAGGGCGGTGCGGTCATCATGCATCAGGGCGTCCTTGCGGAATTCGCCCAGCGCGTTCAGCAGAGAAGTGCACAGGGTCCGGGCATCGCGCGTTGAAGCGGTGTGCAGAAACTGTTTCACGCGCTCCAGGCCGAACTCATCATTGCCGTCTCGGTCGCTGGCACACTCGATGACTCCGCGAGAGACCAGCAGCAGAGCGGAGCCTTTGCCCAGGCCGGCGGTGGGAGCGTCGCAGGTGGCGTGGGAGAAAAGTCCAAGAGGAAGTCCATCGGATGGCAATTCCGTGATGCCGGTGCCGTCGCGCAACAGGCCCGGGGTGTGACCGGCATTGGTGTAGCACAGGGTTCCGAATTTCTCGTGATAGCAAGCGATAAAGGCGGGGCAGGAACGGACCGAGGTCGAGACTTCGATAAGGTGGCGATTGATATGCAGAGCCAGTTCGGTCATGGCGTCGGACTCGTTAATGTCGGGCCGGGAAAAAAGCTCCGTGCCGAAGTTGCGGAAGACTTGTTGTGCGGCGTAAAGCACGGGGCGGGTTTCTTCCCTTCTGCCCGCGACATCAAGAAGGCCGAACAATACGCGCTCCGGACTGACGCGAATGGAATCGTAAAAGTCCCCGGCCATGCGCTTGCCGGAAAAGACGGCGGCGATGTCGGCGCCCTCAATCTGGGGAAATATGGTGGTAACAGGCTCCACAATCGGCGCGGAATCGGCAGGGCGAGAGCGGAATAGGGAGCGCATCGCAGGGGCCAGTAGCCGAAACTAGCACAGGATGCGGCGATGAGCAAACGGGTAGAGCGCACGATTGGGCTAGTCCTGCTGGCGTTGCGCGGAATCGAGACGACAGCAAAGTCCCCACCCTGTCGCAAAAAGCGCGACAAGGGTGGGGCACCCGCGTTAAGTGATTATTTGGAGACTATTCGCCGTACCTGTCGGCGAGGTAGCGGGCCAGATCGGATTCGAGCTGTCCGTAGTCGGAGTGGATCGTGGCTCGCAGAGCGGCTTCGGTGGAACTTCCCTGGCTGAGGCGCTGCAGGATGCGCTGGATATCGCCCATGCCGTATGAGTCGTTGATGTAGGAGACTGCAGCCAACGATTCGGCGTAGGCGAGATACGCTGCATTGCCGGAGTAATTGAGGAAGCTTGCTTCCAGAGCATTGAGCGGAATGTTCTGCTGAGCTTTGAATAGCACGGCAAGTTGATGGCCGTCGCCGCCGAGATTCTTCGGTTCGAGAAGCTGGGCGATCCCTTCATGCAGCCAGGGCGGGCAGCGCCCGCCGGAAAGCTGGGTGATGAAAGAGTGGGCCAGTTCGTGTTTCAGGACGCGGGCCAGCTCCGGCGTCACCGAACTCAAACCGCTAATCGGAATGCGGAGCTTGCCGTCATTCATAGCGCCAGACCAACTCGGTGCGTGGGTGACATCGAAGAAAGCCTGCTCGGTATAAAGGGTCACGAGAATGTTGTCACGGGGAGGGTTGCCGAGATCGCGGACGAGATCGTCATAGTCCGACTCGAGCGCGGAGAGAATCTGGGCGCGGAGGCCCTCCGAAGTCTGTTTGCCTTCGTAGTGCAGCACGAAGTGGCTGCTTTCACCCTGGGAAAACTCCGACTCGGCGGTTTGTTCGCGCTGCGCTTTGGCGAGCAGTTGTTTGACCGCGGGGTCGGGGCGCAGTTCCAGGGACCGCTTCCAGGAAACGATGGCGTTTTTGGTGTGGTCGGACGCGAATTGCACATACCCGAGCATGGTGTAGGCGTCGGGTGAGCTGGGCGCGGCACTTACCGCGCGCTGGGCGTAGGGCAGGGCCTGAGAGGCATTGCCGGAGCGGGCGAGAAGCGCGGCGTAGTAAATAAGGATGGTGGAGTTCTCCGGCTGAAAACGAAGCGCGGCTTCAAAATACTGGCGGGAGTGGGCCATGTTGCCGTGCTCGAATTCGAACTTCCCGGCGATGAAGTTGGCAGTCGCGCTCAGCTCGGCGTTTCCTTTGCGCTCGAGGCTGGAGAGCAGGTCGGTGTTGACTTTGCCTTCTTTGACGATTTCGACGAAGACGGGGCCTTCATTGGCGAGGCTGTCGGCCGGAGTGAAAACGGGCAGATCGGCCATCCTGGCCGCACTCGAACCCCCGCTCGACGGCAAGCCGCCGGCGTCAATGTGGTCCACGACGGCCTTCGGGATGGCGTAGGAGTTGTCGCCGAGATCGTATTCGTAGTGAGTGCCGTTCTCGCGGACGTGGTCGGCCACGATGTTGCGGCCGTTTTTCAGATGAATGGTGTCAGCCGAGGCGCCCGTGGCTGCAATCACGAGGCACGAACAGATGGTGATGACACGCAGGCGCATTCAGGCGCATTCTAGCAACGGAGGACGGGCGTACCACGTGACGAAGGTACTACGGAAATTTCGAGGCTGGAGCGGCGCTCTGCTGGCTTGGCTGGCGGTTTCCGCAGCAGTTTCGGGGGGCGCGGCGGTGGACAGCACGCAGAAACCCGCGGAGGTGCTGTACTTGCAGCTTGGCTCTACGGAGCTGGATCCAGGGCGAGTGTACCTGGTCAGGGATGCGGCACTCGAGCGGCCGGGGCTTCACATCAGTCTGGAGGACGGCACCATTGCCTTCACCAAGGACGTGCTGGGCCGCGTGACCGGAGCGTTTTTTGAGGGAGATGGAGAAGTGCTGCTTACACCTCCGAATGAGGTAGAGCGGCGATCCATGAGCCTGTTCACGGGAATGGCAATCCTGGAAGAGCACTTTACCACCGCGTATTTCCGCTTCAACGATGACACGCTAACGGAGCTCCGCCCCGACCTGAGGGTCGCACAGGATGCGCAGGAGTTTGTGAATCGCTGGGGAATGGCGATGCGAAACCTGGCGCAAAACGACGCCATGAGGCTGCTCATGACTTTCAGCCGGATGCTTCCGGTGCAAGACGAAGCGGCAGCTTCGGGGGATTCCAGACAGCGGGAGAATGCCGACCGGTTTCTGCATGCGCGGCTGCAGGGAACCAAGCTGGGCGTTTTTGACCTTTATTTCGATTCTGCCAGTACCGAGCCGGTTCAGGCAGGCCAGGCCCGGATGGCGGACAACGGCACGGCTTATTACGATGTGTGGGCTTCGTTCTCGCCACTTTCTGCACGAAGTATGCCGGAAAAATCCGGTGGCAGCGGCAAGGCGGCGCCTGACCAAGCACCCGAAGACCGGATCAGCGTGCGCCAGTTTACGATCTCAGCCGAGGTGCAGCCGCCCAAGCAGATTCACGCCGACGCCCGTTTGCAAGTGGAGGTGACAGCAGGTGGAGACCGCGCGCTCCTGTTCGAACTGTCACGCTTTCTGCAGATCGAAAGCGTCAAGCTGGACGGTGAGCCGGTGGAGTTTATTCATAACCCGGCGATGGAAGGGACTCAACTGTCGCGGCAGGGCAACGACATGGTGGCGGTGATTCTGCCGGCTCCGGCGCGCACGGGCCAAAAGATGGAGCTGGAGTTCGTCTATGGAGGAGAAGTCCTGGCGGAGGCGGGAAGCGGGCTGCTGTATGTGGGGGCAAGAGGCACGTGGTATCCGAACCGCGGGCTGGCCATGGCGAACTTCGACCTGCAGTTCACCTATCCGCAGGGCTGGACTCTGGTGGCGACCGGGCGTCAGACAGCGAGCGAAAGCGGGCCTGGCGGAGTGGAGAAGTCGCGCTGGGTATCGGAGCGGCCGATTCCGGTGGCTGGTTTCAACCTGGGCAGATATAAGGTGGCGAAGACGCAAGCCGGTGAGGTTACGGTGGAAACCTATGCTGCGACCACCGTCGAACGAGATTTTCCCACGCCTCCGGCGCAGTCGCTTGAGATTCCGCCGTCGGAGATTCCGCAGGTGGGGCTCAAGGTGATTGTGCCGAGCCGTCCTTCGCCGGCGCGCAATGAGGTGACGGTGGGCGAGGCGGCGGCTCGCGCCATTCGCTATTTCAGCGATTGGTTTGGGCCGTATCCCTATAGCCATCTGGCGCTGACGCAAATGCCGGGGCGCGAAAGCCAGGGATGGCCCGGGCTGGTTTTTCTGAGTTCCTATGCCTTCTTGAATACGCAAGACCGGGAACAACTGCATCTGGAGCCGTACCGCATGCTGATGCACGAGTCTATTGCAGCGCACGAGACAGCGCATCAGTGGTGGGGAGATCTGGTCGGCTGGAAGAGCTACAGGGATCAATGGCTGTCAGAGGGTCTGGCGAATTATTGTGCGCTGATGCTGGTGCAAGAAAAAAATCCCGAAGGCTTTCGCCAGATCATGGAGAGCTACCGACAGGAACTGGTGGCCAAGAATAAGGGCGGATTGGCACCCAAGGATGCCGGACCGGTGACGCTGGGAATGAGGCTGCTTTCTTCGCGCTTTCCGGAAGGTTATGAAGCGATCACTTATGGGCGGGCAACTTGGTTGTTTCATATGCTGAGGACGATGTTGCGCGATGCAGCGGGGCCGCCCGGCGCGAACAAGGGCAGGAGCGCCGGCCAGGTGGACGAGCCATTCGTGCTTGCGTTGCGCAAGGTTCGGCAAAGGTACGAAGGGAAATCCATCAGCACCGGGGAACTGCTGGATGTGTTTGCTGAAGAACTTCCTCCCTCGCTGCGCTACGAAGGCAAGGCATCGCTCGACTGGTTCCTGGAGGGTTGGATCAATGGAACTTCCCTGCCGAGGCTGGAGCTGAAAGCCGTAAAGTTTGCTCCCAAGGGGGCGAGAATCGAAGTGAGCGGAACGATCTTGCAAAAGGAAGCGCCGCAAGACCTGATCACTTCGGTTCCAGTGTATGCGGTGGTTCCAGGAAAGCAGCCGGTGCTGCTGGGCAGGGTATTCGCGGATGGAGAGGAGTCAACTTTTCGCATAGCGGGCCCAGTCGGGACGCGCAAGATCGTCCTCGACCCGGATGGGACGGTGCTGACCAGTCCGAAGTAGCAGGGCCGGTTCGGTTGTGCCAAATCGGGCGGTTGTTTCTGTTCGGTTCCCAAAGCAGTACACGCGAAAGGCTTGGCGCCCCGAACGGGCTGCAACCGTACCTTCCTAAGTGCGTGGTACGAATCACTTTCCTAAATTTCAACAGGAAACGACGCGTGGCATGCGGGATGCTGAGTGCTGCGGTGGAAGTATGGGTGAACCATGATCCAATGTTTGGAAAGTGAGCGGGAAGAGGTCAATGCAGGCCTGATGGCGTCGCCAACGATCCTGCTGGTCGAAGACGAAGCATTTGTGCGGCATGTGACCGGCGAGATATTGCGAGGTGCCGGGTATCAGGTCATCGAGACGAAGAATGCCGTAGAAGCGGCGTGCGCTTTGGACCAGTGCTTGGCCTGTGTGGACCTTCTCATAGCCGATATCGTGTTACCGGGGGAAAGCGGCGGTGCGTTTGCGGGGAGGATGAGGCGTGCGCATCCGGAACTCAAAGTTCTGCTGATCACCGGCTATCCCGCACAGATCGCAGCGCGGGAGTGGCAATCCGAAGAGTGTCTGGCGAAGCCATTCTCCGCAAGGGCGCTGCTGGAGAGAATGAAGCGGCTGCTGGATCGCCTGCCGCATCCAGTACGATCGGTTAGTAATTCAGAACGCTTTCCCGGCTAGTTCGGCGCTGCGTCACGTTTGTAGGAATAAACTCATTTGCGATAAATGGTTCGGACCAGAGTGTGGACTTCGTCCATATAGGAGTCCAGCTCAAAGGTGAGGCGGGCCCAGTCGAAATCCTTCAGCCGTGGACACTGCTGTGCAAGGACGGCAACGCCGTCTTGTTCCAACAAATTCACCTGCCGCTTTTCAATGTAGCCATAGTTGAGCCCGCTCACGCGGCAGAGCAGATCGCTGAGCTTCACCAAAGCGACCAGAGCGGCATGGTTCGACGACTCTTCCGCGGAATGATGCAGCGACACGACGTCCACCAGATCCGGTGAGAGTCGCCAGCGCTCGGCCAGCAGGCGGCCACTGTCGCAGTGGGTAAAGCCGAGGACGGACTGCTCGGCTTCGTGGAGGGGGATTCCCTGGGTGCTGGCTACTTCGAACGCCGCGCGAAAATCTCTCGGCAGCACCCAGAGATTGACGATGATCCCGAGATCATGAAGCAGGCCGGCAAGATACGCCTTGCCGGCGTCGGTGTAACAAATCTTGCGGGCAAAATGACGGGAGACGAGGGCGCAGCCGAGGGAATGCTCCCAGAAGGCAACTGGGTCGATGCCTTTGTCCCGCGGCATCATGTTGAGGACGCTGCAGGACATCGCGATGTCGCTCACCCGCTGAAATCCAAGGCCAACGATGGCGCCGCGCAGCGATTCAACTCTTTGCCAGTGGCCAAACAGAGGACTGTTGGCCATTTGCAGGCATTGGGCCGAAAGCGATTCATCCTGAGCGATCAAGTCGGTGACGTGTTTCAGGTCAACCTTCTCCGCCGGCTCCTGCAGATAGCGAAGCAGAGGCGCCAGCACCGCTGGAATGGTCGGAATCTGGCGAAGGCCTTCCAAGTGTCTGAGCAAAGTTGCTTTCTTCGCGGCCGAATTCATATGTCCTGCTTTCCCGCCGCAGGGTGCACTCTCTTTACATAGGCAGTGGTTCCGGGCAAATGCACCAGGTGGAAGTCGTCGCTAACCCGATACAGCGATTCAGACTGGCCTAGAAAGAGGTATCCATGAGGCAGCAAATTGTTATAGAAGCGCCGAATGACGCGCCTTTTCGAGGCGAGGTCGAAATAGATGAGCACGTTGCAACAGAAGATGACATCCATGTCCTGCATGAAGCTCATGGGCGCGTCGTCAGAGAGATTGAGGCGGCTGAAAGTCACACCCGCGCGAACGATGGATTGCAATTGGAACTGATCATCCATGGGGATGAAATATCTTTGACGGTAGTACGAAGTCAGATGGCGAGTGCTGTACGGACCGTAAATGGCATTGCGGGCGCAAGCGAGGGAACGCTCATTCAGGTCAGTGCCCAGGATCTCAAACGTCCAATCTCTCAGCAATCCACCGGCTTCCTGCATCAGAAGCATGCGGAGGGTGTAAGGCTCTTCGCCGGTGGAGCAGCCGGCGCTCCAGATGCGCAATTTCCGAGGTCCGCTGGCCTTCGCCGCCAGGATTCTGGGAAGGACGATTTCGCGCAAGGCCTCAAGTTGGGGTTGATTGCGAAAGAAACAGGTCTCGCCGATGGTGATTTCGTTCAGCAGGGCTACCAGCTCGGGCTGGCGTAAGGGACTGCCGGTAAGATGCTGGAAATACTCTCGCAGAGTCGGTGTGTTCACCTCTCGCATGCGCCTGCTGCAGCGATCGAAAAGCAGGCCCAGTTTGTTGTCCGGATGAAAGATTCCCGCTGCCTGGTAGATGAGGTCGCGGATACGAACCAGGTTGGGATCAGGCGGGCCGTCGCAGCAGAGAACGGATTCGAGAAGGGCGCTATTCATCAGAAGCGCGAGTGGCGCAGGGAATCCCCGTCCAAGGTGGCTCCTAAGAACCTATCGGCGGAAGAAGCCACAACTTAAGCGGGCGAGCGGCTGGACACAAGCTGAGGTTCGCTCCAAGGCAGGCCGGGAGAAGGCTTTGACAAAGTGGTCCCGGCGGTGGTGCTGACGGGCACATGGTCTTTCAGAATAACGATGTCTACCCGGCGGTTCTGGGCGCGGCCTTGTGGAGTGCCGTTGCTGGCGATGGGGTGGTATTCGGCATATCCGGCGGCGGAGAGCCGTTCGGGATCGAACCGATAACGCTGAATAAGCAGGCGAACCAGTTCGGTGGAACGCGCGGTGGACAGTTCCCAGTTCGACGCCATGGCGGAAGTGTGGATGGGAACGTTATCGGTGTGACCCTCGATGCGCAGCCGGCAGGTTCGGACGGAGAGGATCGACGCGATGCGGTCGAGAGCGGGCAGGGCGGTCGGTTTCAGCGAGGCGGAGCCGCTGTCGAAGAAGCCGAACTCGCGCAAACTGATAACCAATCCTTCGACCTCGCGATGAAGAGCCACTGCCCGCACCGCTAATTCTTTCTCCAGCGCCTGTTGCAGTTCGGTTTGCAGGATGGATAAGTCGGCCTCATCCGAGGATGTGCCGAGGGGAGCGTTCGGAGAGGAAGAGACGCGGCCTAATTCACTGTTGCGCTTGGCGTTGGCAATTGCCTGAACCGTGCTCAACGGCATGGGCTCGGGGATCTGAGTCGTGGAAGCCGGGAAAACCCCCAATTCCTGAAACGCCACCTGAATGGCGAGCGCCAGTTTGCCCACTTTGCGCTGGTCCACTTGCGCCGAGGCGTAGTTGATATATACGTCAACCACGTTGGTGGTCGTATCAAACGTGAGGTTCCAGACGTGCTCAATAATCATCGAGCGGGTGACTTTGCGGCCGGCGTTCCGCATGAGGTACTCGAGCAGGGCGAACTCTTTTGTGGTCAGCTCAATGCGGCGCCCGGCGCGCTCGACCCGGCGTTCTACACGGTCGAGCTTGAGGTCGGACACCGCCAGCACCGACTCCGAAGGCAAATGGCTGCGCCGCACCAGCGCCCGCACCCGGGCCGAGAGCTCGCTGAAGGAAAAGGGTTTGGCCAAATAGTCATCCGCGCCCGTATCGAGGCACTCGACCCGGTCTTCGACCCGGGTGCGCTGGGTCAGCACCAGCACCGGCAGGCTGGGTTTCTTCGAACGCAAGTGGCGCAGCACGCTCACTCCGTCCAGTTTCGGCAGGTTTAAATCCAGAATCACGACGTCGTAGTCGTGTTCACTCGCCGCCAATCTTGCCTGCTCGCCATCCGTTGAAATGTCCACTGCGTGGGACTCCGCCAACAGACCCTGGCAAACAAATTTGGCTAGCGCTTCGTCATCTTCCGCGATCAGGATGCGCATCGGGGTGAGTCGTCCTTAATACGACAATGCCGATTCTAATAAGAAAAAGCACAGGTGCAGCTGAAACCACGCCTGCACGAAGGGTCCTGTTTCCGGGAACGGGCCTCAGTGCTAAAGCGGGAGATTAGGAACATCGCATGATTCGATGTTTCCCTCCTCCCGGTACCTCAGCGGCCAATTTCCTGCGCGACTTCCAGCCGGGATAATTTCAGCAAGCCTTCTTAGCCGAGGTGTGTCTTGCAGATCTGGAGCTGGACGACCGTGAAATCGCTGGTCATGCCTGGAGGCATTCTGCTTCTGGGCGTCGCCCTGCTCGTGCACTCGGGATGGCTCACGCTCGCCTTACCCGCCCTGAGTTTTCTTTATTATTGCGCTCTCATCGGCGGAGCATTGCTGGCCTGGAGGTTTCATTCGAGCCGCATGTTCTTCGCGCTGCTGACTTTATTTTTGGCGCAGCAAGCCATGGCACGGTTTGACGCGGCTCATCCTCTGCCTGGCACGCCGGGCTGGATCGTGCTGCGCGCCATATGGGTGCTGGTGCCGCTGAACTTTGTGGTGGTTGCGCTGATCGAAGAGCGTGGCTTCATGGTCTCCGCAACCGCGCCCGTTGCGCTTTTCCTGTTCGTGCAGACGGTGATCGTGGTCGTGCTCTGCCGCGCAGCAGAAGTGGTGCCATCCGTTCACGGGCATCACGCGGCGACGGCATCTCTGCCCAGCTACATTCTCGTCACGGCAGGCGCCGCGGGCGTTTTCCTGCTGGTGCGAACTCTTCTCAGCCGCAAGCCCGCCGACGGAGCCCTGCTGTGGTCGCTCGCAGCTTTTCTTCTTTCCGTCTATTTTGTCGGGACCGTGCGCACCACGACTGCCTACGTGGCGGCCGCGGCCTGGATTCTGGCGATTTCCATCATCGAGAACTCCTACCTGCTCGCTTATCACGATGAACTGACGACCCTGCCCTCGCGCCGGGCCTTCAACGACGCGCTGCTGCGGCTGCAGGATCCTTTCTCCATCGCCGTGGTGGATATAGATCACTTCAAGCGGTTCAACGATACCTACGGCCACGACACCGGTGACGAGGTCCTGCGCCTGGTCGCAGCCAGCCTGGCGCGAGTGACCGGAGGCGGGCAAGCTTACCGCTGTGGCGGAGAGGAATTTGCGATTCTTTTCCCTGGCAGGACCGTGCCGGAGGTCGTAGAACATCTCGAGCAGCTGAGGAGCCGCATCGCATCCGCGGAATTTCGCCTGCGCAGCGCCGACCGGCGCCAGACTCTCCGCGGGCCGGATCGCCGCAATGTTCGCGGCCGTGCCAGCGCCGGCCGCGCCGTTCGAAAATTTACTCAAACGCCCGCCGCCGCCCTCTCGGTGACTGTCAGCATCGGCGTGGCTGCCTCTTCCATGGAAAGGCCACATCCGGATGGCGTTCTGGAGGCAGCCGACAAGGCACTGTACCGCGCCAAGGACAACGGCCGTAATCGCGTAGAAACCGCGGTCTCGCCCCGGCGCCGTCGGACAAAAGCGGCCGGCATCGCGTAGTCACAATCAAGACATGGGCTGAGGATAGCGCGGCGTAGTTTCTGCGCCTGTTTGTCGAGGAGAGAATACTTACTTCTTGTTCGTTTCGGCAGTATCTCGATATAGCTTTTCCTGAGCTCTTACACCGAACAGAGCATCAATCTTACTCACGAAGCGCGACCGCTCGTCGTTCAGCTCAGGGATGGCCAGGGCGATTTCCACCACTCGGTCGGTCTCGCGTTGCCGTTCCTCGGGAGCGACGGCCTTTAGTTGGCGAATCTCATCCTCGAGATGCCACAAAGCCTGGTTCACCCTCGCCAGTTCTGCTGTGGAGGCTTCAAACTGTTCGGCCCAGTTCGGTTGACCGCTGCCGAACCATTTCTCCTCAAGGTAGGTTTGCAGCGCCTTATGCTCCTCAGCGAAGTGCCGCGCATCCACCCCAGTCCGGGCAGCTTCCTCCATTTTCAGACGCAAGATCGTCTGGCGATCCACACATGCGCCCGGGGTTGGTCGAATTAAGAGCATCCTCGCAGCTCCTTCATTGCGGACAAACAGATATCATCTTGCAGGGACATTCTACGGGACGGAGCCTTCCATTAAGCCTATCTGATTCCCAACAGGATCTGGAAGCTGGAGCTCCTGATTTTGATAAAAATAAAGGAAGCACCGCAAGGTTATGGACAAAGCTGAATTTCAGAGAACCCATGCGTGAGTGGACGCTCATTGCCGTCATAAGTTTGCTGTCGGGCCTGCTCTTGCAGACTGCACCGGCAGCGCGGCCCCAGGCCTCACCGTCGACCGGGCCGATCCGATTCGAAGACATCGCCAGCAAGGCAGGACTGCACTTCATTACGCAGAATTCGCCGACGGATAACAAGAACCAGGTCGAAACCATGGTGGCCGGGGTGGCCTTGCTGGATTATGACGGCGACGGATATTTAGACATTTACCTGGTAAATGGCGCGGCGATCCCGTCCCTGCAAAAAGAATCGCCGGTCTACTGGAACCGGTTATTTCGAAACAATCATGACGGCACTTTCACCGATGTGACGGAGCGTGCAGGAGTGGCTGGAGCCGGCTACGGAATGGGTGTGGCCGTCGGGGACTACGACAACGACGGCAGGCCCGACCTCTTCCTGGCAAACGTGAACGGCAACCAACTCTTTCACAATAATGGCGACGGAACTTTCACCGATGTGACCGCCAAGGCGGGTCTGGCGGGCGCGAAGATGAACGGAAAGAAGATGTGGTCGGTGGGCGCGGGCTGGTTCGACTACAACAATGACGGGCTACTCGATTTGTTCGTGGTGAATTACTGCGTGTGGGAAGTCAACAAGGACCCATACTGTCCTCTCAAGAGTGGTGTGCGCGGCTATTGCCATCCCAAGCTCTATACCTCGCTGCAGAATACGCTGTACCGCAACAACGGGGACGGAACGTTCACGGATGTGTCGCAGGCGACCGGAATTGCCGGCCACTTTGGCAAGGGCATGAGCGTTTCGTTCGCCGACTACGACGGTGACGGGTTCATGGACGCCTTTGTCGCCAACGATACGACGCCGGCGTTTCTCTTCCACAATCTGGGAGGGAAAAAGTTTGAAGAAGTGGGAGTGACCGCAGGGATCGCGTATGCGCCCGATGGGACTACCTTGTCGGGCATGGGTTCAGATTTCCGCGATGTCAACAATGATGGCTTTCCTGACATCTGGTACACCGCGGTTGAACACCAGAGCTTTCCCCTGCTGATCAACAGTGGCAAGGGAGACTTCGACGATCTGACGCTGAACAGCGGCCTGCAGGCCACGACCGACATGTCCGGCTGGAGCAACGGCATTTTCGATTTTGACAACGACGGCTGGAAAGATTTGTTCGTGGCGCGGGCCAACGTTCTCGACAACATCAGCGAATTAACGCCGAGCCGGAAGTATCCGGAGCCGAATTCGGTTTTTCGCAACCTGGGAAACGGGAAATTTCAGGAAGTCAGCGCCACCGCCGGTGCGGATTTCCAACTGCCGGGAGCGCACCGCGGGGCGGCGTTCGGCGATCTCGACAACGACGGCCGGATTGACGCTGTGGTCACCGTGCTGGGCGGGCAGGTGAAGATTCTGCACAATGTCACCGAGACGGGCAATCATTGGATTCTGTTCAAGCTGGTGGGGAGCAAGAGCAACCGGATGGGCATTGGCGCGCAAATTCACATCACCACCGACGACGGCCGTCAGCAATGGAATGAGGTGACCACGGCCGTGGGCTACACTTCAGCCAGCGACAGCCGCCTACATTTCGGGCTGGGGCAGAGTCTGCACATCAAGGATCTGGAAATCCGCTGGCCCAGCGGAATCAAACAGACTCTGCACAACGTCGCCGCGGATCGCATCTTGACGATCGAAGAACCACCGCAGTAGTGGATCATTGCGGGGGCGGGGGCATGTCGCCGACCGGAATATTGTCGGGACCAGAAGTCCGGGGCCCAGGCGAGGCTTCCGCCGCTCCCTTTTTTGCCTCCTCCGTCAGGCGCGCGAAGGTCGCACGCGCCTCTGCGGATTCCTTTTTTCGGCCGGCGCGGGAATAGGCCGTTCCCAGCGCAAAATAGATTTTTGGCTCGCGCGGAAGGCCCTTTTCGGCGATCTCCAGTTCGGGGATGGCTTTAAGGTAATCGTCCACATCCAGCCGCAACAACCCCAGCAGGTAGTGGCCGTAGGGTTGCTGCGGAGCTAATTTGACGGCTTCTTCTGCGTACGGAATGCCGGCAGCGGAATCCTGTTTATACTCGGCGGCGGCAATCCGCAGTCGCGCCACGACATCGTTGGGTTGGTTGACAGTCTCTTGTTTAAACTGGTCCACCGCCCCTGTCACGTCGCGAAGCTCGAGAAGAAACAGGCCGAACGCGTAATGAATGTTGGGATAGTTGGGATGCTCTCTCACCGCCTGCTCGAGCGCCGGCCGGGATTCGTCATATTTCTTCTGCCCGGCGAGGCACTCGGCCCGTCCTACCCGGAGCACGACGTCTGCATCTGTTGAGCCAGGCTGCGGCGGCTCGGCAGCGGACAACCGCAGCATGGTCATCCCCAGCACCATGGCGACTTTGTCGTTCGATCCAGTCTGCAGGCACAGTTCCTCCAGCGTGTCCTGGGCCGCCTGAAAGCTGCCCTTTCGTTGCAGCAGGATTCCCTCGTGATAGAGCACCACATGCCAGAGGTCCGGATTCTTCTGGAGCCCAAGACTCTTACCCCTTTCGATATGCCGAAGCGCAGGCGCTGCGTGCCCCAATTCAAATTCGCACAGGCCAAGCATCGCGTGGGCAGTGCCGTTTTCCGGCTGCAGCGCGATCACTTTCTCAAAGTCCGCCGCGGCCTTGGCATAACGGTCCTGGTCGTACTGCAGGTTGCCAAGCGCCCACCATCCCTCCGCCCAGCGCGGCCGCAGAGTCAGAGCCTTGGCGTAAAGACGAGCCGCATCGTCCAGCCGATTCTCGTCATTTGCTCTCTGCGCCTGATCTGCCAGTTTCTGGAACGTGTCGCCCCCCCTTTGTTGTGCGCTCGCTGAGAGCCAGAGAGCGGCCATCATCCAGGCCGCGACGGTCAGTCGCGCAATCCATGGAATCGGGGGCTGCATGGGCGGCAGCTTCCCGATACGTCTTGTCGGCGCCACAGATGCCGGACTGCTCACGCCGTGCATGGTTTATCGCCGCTGGGGGACAATTCCCTGTCCTTCCACGATGGTGACGTAACGGTCAATGGAAACGTCCGTGAACTTCTCGACCTTCTCGCTGGGCCTCGGCCACTTGATCTCCAGCCAATCAAGTTTGCGGTTCGCCCCGAGTCCGAGCACAACCCGGGGATCGTGGGCCGAAAGATAGCTTCCGCCGCCTACCTTGAAGACGTGGCGCTGGAGATCGCCGGCCTTATAGGTCAGCTTTGCGCCGATGGCATCAATATTTGCTTTCGTGCCCACCAGGCGCACGCCCACCCAATGCTCCTTGCCTGCCGCCTTGTTCCTCAACAGAACGGGCGGGCCGTCGTTCTGCGATATCAGAACATCCACGGCTCCATCGTTGTCAAAGTCGCCCAAAGCGAGTCCGCGGGCCGCCAGCTTTTTCGAGAAGATGGCGCCACTCTCCGCGCTGACATTCTTGAAACCTGTTCCCGTATTGCGAAACAAGAGCATCGGTTCCAGATACTCAACGTTCGGAAGTTGCTGGCCAATCATGAGGTCCGGGTGGCCGTTTGCCAGGAGAAGATCAATGTTGCCGTCGTTATCATAGTCGAAGAACTTCGCCCCCCAGCCGCTCAGGAGAAAGGAAGCGGAAGCAATCCCTGACTGATTGGCCGAATCGCTGAACGATTCGTCTCCGGAATTGTGGTAGAGCGAGTAAGCCTGGTGATCAATGTTGGCGATGAAGAGATCCGGCCATCCGTCCTGATCGTAGTCGGCTGCGTCCACACCCATTCCGGAACGGGCTGTGCCGAACGCGCTGTAGCCAACTCCAGCCAGCACGCCATTCTCTTCAAAATGCCCTTTCCCCCGATTGAGAAAGAGGAAATTCGGCACCGTATCATTGCCGACGAACAGATCCATCCAGCCATCGTTATTGATGTCGGCAGCCACGACGGCCCAGGCTTTTGCCAGGGACCTTGCAATGCCGGATTCCTTGCTCACGTCGGTAAAAGTGCCGTCGCCGTTGTTGTGGAATAACCAGCAGGGCGCGGGGGTGAACGGAGCGGGACTGCAATACGCGCGATGATTCTCGACCCCGAGACCACAATGGCGGTTGGTCGCCTTGGAGAACTCGACAAACCGGCAGACGAACAGGTCCAGCCGGCCGTCGTTGTCGTAATCGAACCACACGGCGCTGGTCGCCCAGCCTGGGCAGGCGACGCCGGCCTTAGCTGTCACGTCGGTGAACGTCCCGTCTCGATTATTGTGGTAGAGGATACTGTTCGAATACTGCGTGACAAACAGGTCCGGGAACCCGTCGCCATCGTAATCGCCCACGGCAACGCCCATGCCGTAGGCACTCCCAGGTACGCCCGCCGCCAATGTGACGTCGGTAAAAGTACCGTCTCGATTGTTGTGATAAAGCGCGTTGCGCAGCGGCTTGGCTGGCGAATAGAAGTCGCACGGACCGCTGTTCACCAGGTAGATGTCCATCCAACCGTCATTGTCGTAGTCGAGAAAAGCGCAACCCGAGCCGACGGTCTCCGGCAGATACATGTCCTGTGACTGCCCGGCAACGTGCGTCCAGGAAATCTTGCTGGCAGCTGACGGGACTTCTTCAAACGCAGCGAGAATCTCCGGGCTGCTGGCGGTGCCTGCCCGGAGGGCCCTCTCCAGAAACAGGCCCAAGCCTGCCGACCCGAGTGCCTTGAGCATACTGCGCCGTGCGATCATCTCTACGTCTCTCAATGCTCGCTAGCGGCCGGCGAGGAGCCGGTCTTCTTTTCCGCAAGCTCCTGCTGGCGGGCCAGCTCGCGAGCAGAGTCCTCCTTGCGGCCGGTGCGCGCGTAGGCAATGGCAAGCTGATAGTGTCCGGCAGGATCATCCGGGGCCAATTTCGTAAAGCGCTCCAGCGGCAGGATCGCGTCCGAGAAACGTCCCTGGGAATTCAAAGTCATGCCCAGCCCCAACGACGCTTCCGGAAGAGAGGGATCGAGTTTCAAAGCGGCATTGAAATGCGGAATGGCCTGGTCCCATTGGCCGTCGCGCCGCGCCAGCTCTCCGAGCCAGAATTCTGCGGAGGCATTCGTCGGGTCAAGGGCCAGTTCCTGCTCGAAATTTTTCCTGGCGTCTTCGCTATTGGCAGCCGAGTCCGGCTGCATGATCTCGGCGTGGCCCAGCCGCAGGTGGATGTTTGGCAGCTTGGGGTTCTCGGCCACGATCTTGCGGTAGATGGCCGCAGCCTCCTCCCACTTCCCCTGCGATTCCAACGTTTCCGCTTCCAGTTCGAGGACCTGGTAGGAGCCGGGCGCAACCGCGGTCAGTTCCTGCGAGGCGCCGACGGCGATCTCCAGGAAAACCTGCGTGGTCAGGTACAAGACCTCGGGATCCTGCGGGAAATCATGCCGCAGGGCCATCAGGGCGCTCACCGTGGCTCTGCCGTCCTTCTTGCGCATGCCACAACGCGCCTTGGCCATGAGCGCCTTGTATTCCAGTTGCTTGTCCGCACCGCCGGGGACGTACTCATTTAGGAGGGGAAGCGCTTCGTCGCACTGCCGCTTCGCCGCCAGTTCAATCCCACGCTCGACGGGGCTGAGTTTCTCTGCGATTCCGGATGCGCCCGTCGCTGGCGCAACCGGAGTAACCTGGGCAGCAGCCGAAACCGACCACAACGCCAGAACAATCATAGAACGGCGGGGAAAAAAGGAAGTCCTGAACCGAATCTTCGTTATGCGTCCTGACACTCTTAGCTTATACACCTGAGATGGTTTGATTCGGAAAACGATAGGGAGGCCGTAGCCTCCCTATCGTGTGTTTGGGTTCTTTGCTGCGATCAGAAGTTGAAACGGGCCTGCATTTCAATGACGCGGGCGCCGAGCGAGGTTTGCGACTCGCCGAAGTGTGGCTGTCCGATATCGCACTGGACTCCGTTCCATCCGCACGAGCCGTTCATGTTGAGTTTGTTGAACAGGTTGTAGAAGTTGGCGCGAATCTCCAGCTTCGCTCCTTCGCCCAGGACTTTCATGGGCGGCAGACCGAATGCCTTGCTGAGCGTCGCGTCAAGGTTGAAGTAGCCCGGCCCAGTAAACGAGTTGCGGACGATTCCCGGACGCGACGGCAGACCGCCGAAGGGCTGCTGACCATTCGGGCAGGACGCAATCGGCGGATTGGGGAACAGGCACGTGAACAGTGTGCCCTGCGGAATGACGGGGGGCGCAAAGAAGGCCTTCCCATCGAGATTGCCGGTGCCGGGGAAGTCTGCCTTGAAGCCCCCTAAATACGCCGCCGGAAGGACTGAACCGTTGCCAGCATCGCTCGATGAGCCGCCCGAGTTTTGTCCGAAATTGAATACCGGATCGAAGCCGCTATTCAGTTCGCCGACGCTATACCGCGGAGTCCAGGGAAAACCGGTGTGGGCGTTTAGAATGCCGGACAGGCTCCAGCCCCCGACAATCCTTTCCATCCAGTTGCGGCTGCCCCGGAAGATGGTTGGGGACCAGACTCCGTAGATCTTGAAAGCGTGGCGGACGTCATAGTCGGAGGGGCCTAACTCGGTGCCCAGGTCCCACTGGTAGAAGCCGCTGCTGTTCGAATAGGCGTTCGAGCCAGTGTCCAGGCTCTTGCTGAGCCGGTATTGCGTATCCAGCGTGAAGGACTGGCCGAAAGCGTGCTTTACTTCCAGCAGCAGGGCGTTAAAGCGGGCCGAGCCGTCATCGGCATAATAGGCGATGCCGTGGACGTACGGGTTGAGCGGCAGGTTGTGCGCAGCCCCCACGTTGTAGAGGTTGTAGTGCTGGGTCAGGTGGCGGGTGGTGCTTCCCTGGTAGCCAACCGAAGCCACCCACTGATTGCCCAGATCGTATTCACCGCCCAGCGTGTAGTGGTAGGAGTAGGTGGTCGGAAAGTTGGCTGGCAGCGCAGTCAGATCCACGCAACAGGTCGGCGCGCCCGTCACCGGGTCTACAGGCAGATTGTTGCTGCCAAAGTGCGCGATGGCGTTTTTGTTTGACGCATACCCGTTGGGGGAATGGACGTTCGAGGGGAAGGTGCCCTCATAGGTCAGCGCGTTCGATGCCTGACAACCAGTCACGTTGATATTGCAGAGGCTGGGAGCGTTGTAAGAGAACGGCGGGTTAAAGCGGGTGTCGAGCGTGTTGGCCTGGGTGATACCGTTGTAGGCCATGCCAAAGCCGCCGCGAATGACCAGCTTGCTGCCAAAATCGTGCCCGGCCAGGTCCCTGGGGCTCCAGGCAAAACCGAGCTGCGGGCCAAAGTTTGTCTTCTGCGCCGTGTACTGATTGCCGCCAGTCCGGACGCTGAGGCCGGTGAACTCGTTGGCCCCCTGGCCAAGCACCACTGTCGCCAGGTGGCCCTTAATCTCCGAGACCGGGCCAAAGTATTCCCAGCGCAAGCCGGCGGTCAAGGTCAGAGTCGGACTCGCTTTGTAGTTGTCCTGGAAGAAGAAGGCAATGACGTCGGAGCGCAAATCCTTACGGAATGCCGAGGGCACCCCGGTCTGAGGATCAAACTGCCCGTTCTCGCTGATGGGAGCATCATTAAGGAAGTCCCAGATGTTGTTGAAGGTGTAGCCGGGACGGTCGGACCAGAACGGCGCGTCAACCGAAAGCAGGCGGGTAAATTCCCCGCCCATCTTCATGGTGTGCGCACCATGCACTTTGGTCAGAACGTCCTTGCCGGCGTAGGTCCACTGATCGAAGCCGTTGAAAGAGCCGATTCCGTACCCTTGAACCGTGATGCCGCCAAGGCCGTTAAAGCTGACTTGGGGCAGCCCCCAAGGGCCGCTGGGATTCTGGTCCAGATCCTTCTGCAGCCAGCCTGCTGCGTTGACGCGCACCTCGTTGGCCATGGTGGCACCGAAGGTGTGATCCCAAATCGCGGTAGCCGCGCGGTTGTGATAGCTGGAGTTGAACAAGTTCGCCCTGCGGTCGCCGTTGCCGTTGATGCCTGTGCTGGTGTTCGGCACGTAGTAAAAACTGAAGGCCACAAGGTCTTTGCTGGTGGCATTGAAGTCCACCCGGCCGTTGTACTGCCGGTGCGTGCTGGTGCTGGGGGCGATCGGGTTTGTATAAAAAGCGATGTCGGCGGTGGTCGGATCCAGGTTGTGGGCGCCGCCATCTGACATGCCGGTCACTGGATTGTAAGTTAGCAATCCGTCGCCGCCGGTGCCGTATGTGAGCGGGCTGCCAGTCGCGCATTTGGGCGGGTTGCTGCCGGGAACTATGTTTACGCATTTCTGATACGTGGGGTCGGGCACGCCTTGCCCGATCGTCAGTGGGCGGCCGAGGTTCAGCCCCTTGCCAGCAATGAAATGGCAATCGACTCCCTCCGATAGGCCGATGAAGGTGCAATCGTGGTCCACCTGCGTACCCCCGTACGGACCACCCATGCCTGGAAAGGCATAGAATGCCGCGGCATTGGTTCCTGATTTCGCCAGTGCACGGTAATCCGGGGTTTCATACCAGGCGCCCTGACCCACCCCCGCAGCCGCATTGTTGACCAGCGTTTCGTAGGAGAAGAACCCAAAGAGCCGATTGTGGATGATGGGGCCGCCAACCGTAGCGCCGTAGTCGTTGTAGCGGTCGGTATCGCGAACGTTGGAGTTGCTGTAGCCGTTGTACCGGGTAAAGGCGTTTAAGCCGGGGCGGTGCGCCCGGAAAAAGGCGCTGCCGTGGTATTGGTTGGTTCCGTTTTGCGAAATGACCTGAACCTGCGCTCCGCGGTAGCGTCCATTTTCGGCGTCGTAGTTGTCGGTGATGACCTTGACTTCCTTGACTGAGTCCTCGTTCGGGGTGACGACGGAGGTTCCGCCCCAGGTGACGCTGGTAGTCGACACACCGTCAATCTGATAGTTGTTTTCACCGGTTCGTGCGCCGTTGGCTGTAACCTGGCCGCCGTTTTCGATCTTAAAGATGCCGTCGGTGCCGCTGGTGCCCCCGACCGTCGTACCCGGCAAGTTGAATCCGCCATTGGCGCCATTGCCGCGCGCCCCATCCCCGAACGCGCCGGAAACCAACTGAAGCAACTGGAAGGGATCTCGGCCGAAGGAGGCCATCTTCTGGTAGTCCTGGGCCTTCACCTCTCCGCCGACATTGGCCGACTCGGTGTCGAGCAGCGGGGCGGCATCGCCGTTCACCGTAATGGATTCCGTCGCCTGGCCGATCTCGAGCTGCACATTCAACGCGTTTGCCTGCTCCGCGTTGATACCGAAGCTCTCGACCACTTTCTTCTTAAAGCCTGTCTTTTCCACGGTCAAGGAGAACTTGGCAGGGGGAAGGCCGCTGAAGTTGAAGATGCCCTTCTCGTCCGACAGATCGGTGACGACTAGACCCGTTTCGAGGTTCTTGAGGCTGACGCTGGCGCCTGGGACCACCGCCCCCTGCTGATCGGTTACCACGCCCTGAATGGAGGCACGATACTGAGCCTGCGCGAACGTCGCCAGAAGGATCGTGCCAAGGGTGAGCAGTACGACGCGGACTGCCAGACCAAACTGCCTCATTGATGTCTCCTCATGCTTGCGAACTTGCTGGAATACCTGGGTTGTGTTGCAACCGAGACCGCCCCGATTGTGTAGCCTTTCTATTCACTAAATCTGTGGTAAAGCGATTTAGTACTGCTTATAAGTTGGCTGCGCTTATAACATGTCCGAATTTCGGCAGTCAAGACTAATTTTTTTGCACTACTGTTGTCCGGAAGTCTGTGATTCTAATCACGCCTCCGCGGCGGGTCGCCCTATCACTCCTCCGGGAGAACGGCATTGGCGTCGTTGCTGGCGTCGACCGTGATCGGAGCGCAACCTTGACTTCTCTTGATGCTGCAAAACACAACAGCTTCGCTCAGTGTTGACGGGGAGGAGCCGTGGTTTCGCGGATAATCAGCTCTGGTTCGACCGTCGTCTCGCTGCTATGCGAATCCGATCCCGAACGGCGAATCCGCCGCAGCAGGGTCTCGGCTGCGATTCTTCCCATTTCGCGCAGAGGCTGGCGCACGGTGGTCAGTCCCGGATTCTGGTATGCGGCGCTCTGAATGTCGTCGAAGCCGACGACGGAGACGTCTTTGGGGACGCTCAGGCCGGCGTCGCGAAGGGCGCGAATGGCGCCCATCGCGGAAATATCGTTGAATGCAAACAGAGCGGTGAAGGGCTTGTGCGCCGCCAGCAGCCTCACGGTCGCAGCATAACCGAGCTGAGGAGAGGGCGAGTCCCCCTGCAACTGCGCCACCAGCGATGGGGTAATCGCCAGCCCCAGCCGGCCCGCTACCTTCTCGATGTTGGCCCACCGGACTTCCGTATCGGAGCTGAATTCCTGGCCCTTGATAAACGCAATCTGGCGATGGCCCAGCCTGGTCAGGTGCTGCAAGGCGACTTCGGCCGCGCGGGCGTGGTCTAGAACAATATTGGTGACGCCCTTCACCTGATTGTGTCCGGAAACTGTAACCACGGGCACGGACAGGGGCAGGGTCCATGGCGTATCCACCGCGATCAGGCCGTCTATGGATCGTTCGACAAACAGTCTCGGGTAATCGTCAATCAGGTCGGCCCGATGCCGGTGGCTGGCGACGAAATAGAAATATCCTTCCTGCAGCAGATGGTCCTCCACTCCGCTCATCACGTGGGCCGAGTAACCATCGCTGACTTCCGGAACGATCACACCGATGGTAAAGCTGCGCCGGGCGCGCAACGAGCGTGCAAAAAAGTTCGGCCGGTATTTGTATTTGCGGGCAGCCGCAAGGATCCTGTCCTTGGTCTCCTGCGGAATGGAGTCTGCCACGCTGGAGCGATTGATGACCAGGGAAACAGTGGCGGGCGCGAGTCCCAGATGCTCGGCCAGTTCTTTCAGGCTCACGGGCTTCTTCCCCTTGCGGGGAGCCGTGCGGCCGCCGTCGTTGCTCCTGTCCCTCTTCGGAGTCACGGTGCGCAGTCTCGCATAAATCGAATCGCGGGAGCAAGCGCGCAGTATGATCAAAATGCCACTATTGACATCAGCCTTCAAAACGTTTTTCATACACCACGAATCGCTACTAACCCGATTTAGTAGAGGAAACCGCTCTGGGCCATAGGAGGGAGCTGGGGATGGCAATCGCTTGGGGGCACACGACTGCACCGTTTTCTTCGCGTCAGATAGGGCGCCAACATTGGAACTCGGCGGCGCGTGTGCTTGTGGTGGCGGCGCTGTGCGTGGCTGGGAGTGCAGTGCGACTGGTCGCCCAGTCTCCGGCAGATACTCTCGCGTCGCGGCCCACTCCTGGAGTTGCTGACTCAGGGCTTGACGCCCGGGTCGAGGCCATTCTGCAACGCATGACGCTTGAGGAGAAGGTCGGCCAGTTGGCGCAGTTTTCCGCCGGACAACCTACCGGACCCGGAACCGGCCGTACCGATTACGAAGACATGATCGTCCGAGGGCAGATGGGATCCCTCCTGAATGTTGTTGAGCCCCATCAAATAAATTCCTATCAGCGGCTTGCCGTGGAAAAGTCGCGGATGCACATTCCACTGTTATTCGGCCTCGATGTCATTCACGGATTCAAGACGGAGTTCCCCGTCCCGCTGGCGTTGGCCTCCACCTGGGATCCGGCGATCGTGGAAAAAGTGTCTCGCGTGGCGGCCCAGGAGGCCTCGGCCGATGGTATTCGTTGGACTTTCTCGCCGATGGTTGATATCGCTCGCGATGCTCGCTGGGGCCGGATCGTGGAAGGCGCCGGCGAAGACCCGTTTCTCGGCTCAGCCATGGCCGCTGCATACGTCCGCGGATACCAGGGCTCACGGCTGGATGCGCCCGACAGCATCGCGGCGTGCGCGAAACACTATGTGGGATATGGCGCCGCCGAAGGCGGGCGAGACTACAACACGACGGAGATCTCCGAGCACACATTGCGGCAGTTCTATTTGCCCCCGTTCCACGCGGCGGTGGACGCCGGTGCCGCGACTTTGATGAGCGCCTTCAACTCTCTGAACGCCGTGCCGTCTTCGGCCAATCCGTTCACTCTGAAACAAGTGCTGAGAAAAGAATGGGGATTCCGGGGACTGGTGGTCAGCGATTGGTCGTCCATCGGAGAACTCATCCCACATGGTATCGCGAACGATGGGAGCACCGCGGCCCGCAAGGCCTTTCTTGCCGGCGTGGACATGGACATGGCCAGCGGTCTCTACCATGATCACCTGCAGCAGCTCGTTACCTCGGGACAGGCAAAACAGGCTGACCTCGACGAGGCGGTGAGGCACGTGCTTCGCGTGAAGTTAGCCCTCGGTTTGTTCGAGCATCCGTTTGTGGACGAAGCCGCAGCGCCAAAAGCTCTTTTCCACCCGGAAAGCATCGCCTTGGCCCAGACTGCGGCGGAGCACTCGTTTATTCTGCTCAAGAATGCGAATGGCCCAGGCGGCAAGCCTTTGCTGCCGCTCGCCAGCGGCGCGCAAACCATTGCGCTCATCGGCCCTCTGGCTGACGATCCGTCCTATCCGGATGGAGCGCCGGCCTGGGCCGGTCCGCGCGTCACGCTGACCGCAGCGCTGGCGGAAAGAGTTGGCCGCGAGCACGTGCTTCACGCCAAGGGCACGGGCATTCTGAACGGCAATGACGAAGATATCGCCGCTGCGGTATCAGCGGCTCAGAAAGCGGATCTCGCGATTCTCGCCTTGGGAGAAGGTCCGGACATGAGCGGTGAGGCGGCGTCCCGGGTTCATCTCGATCTTCCTGGAAAGCAACAACAATTACTGGAAGCGGTGGTTCGCACCGGCAAGCCGGTAGTTCTCATTCTTTTCAGCGGCCGTCCGTTGACCTTGCCCTGGGCCTTTGACCACTTGCCGGCGGTGATTGCTGCCTGGTTCCCTGGCATCGCCAGCGGACCGGCATTGATCAGGACTCTTTTTGGCGACGTGAACCCGAGCGGAAAGCTCGTAGTCAGCTGGCCGAGAAGCGTCGGCCAGGAACCTCTCTACTACAACGCGCTGACCACCGGACGTCCTCCCGGCAAGATTGACCTCGCGCGTCCCCCGACCGATATCGAGAGCAAGTATGTATCACGTTACCTCGATGAACAGGACAGCCCGCAATATCCCTTTGGTTATGGCGGTTCCTATACCACCTTCGCCTATGGAAACACCGCCGTCAGCACCACGAAGTTGAGCGCTGCCGCGCTGAACAAGAGCTTGAAAGCTGACGCTGGCGTCGCCCTCACGGCGGAGGCAGATATCACCAACACTGGTTCGCGAGCGGGAGAAGAGACGGTCCAACTCTACCTGCAACTGCGCGGCACAAGCACGGCGCAGCCGGTCCGTGCGCTGAAGGGATTCCAGCGCATCACCTTGTCTGCCGGCGAAACAAAGAAGGTGAAATTCGAAATCAAACCCGACGCCTTCGCGTTCTGGAATGACCGTAACGAGTTCGCCGCCGAGCCGTCGAAGGTTACCGTCTGGATCAGTCCGGATTCTGCGAGTGGTTCGGGCGCAACGTTGGAAATCCAGCCGTAGGGAGAAAAACATGAGGTTCTTGCGTATCTGGCTTTGCGCTCTGCTTGGGCTCACGGCCACTGTCCAACTCCTTGCTGCTCAAAATCCGACGGAGCAGGTAATCATAGATGCAGGCGCACCGTCCCGGCCTTTTCCTCACTTCTGGGAGCAAATGTTCGGCTCGGGGCGCGCCATTCTCACTCTGCGGGAGAGCTACCGCAGCGACCTCCGTGAAGTGAAAAAGGCAACGGACCTGCGCTACCTCCGTTTTCACAACATCCTGCATGACGAAGTCGGCGTGTACGACGAGGACGAGCAGGGTCGTCCCATCTACAACTTTTCCTATGTGGACCAAATCTACGATGGTCTGCTGAACCTTGGCGTGCGGCCTTTTGTCGAGATCAGTTTCATGCCCAAGAAACTCGCCCTGCGCCAGGACGTGCATCCTTTCTGGTACAAGCAGATCGTTGCTCCTCCGAAAGACTATGGGAAGTGGGATGACCTGATGCGCGCGTTGGCGCAGCATCTGGTGGAGCGCTATGGTCTCGACGAGGTCGCGCAGTGGTATTTCGAGGTGTGGAACGAACCGAATATAGATTTCTGGTCCGGCGATCCCAAACAAGCCACCTACTTCGAACTCTATGACCACACCGCGCGCGCCTTGAAATCGGTAAGCCCGCGCCTGCGTGTAGGTGGGCCGGCAAGTTCCTCCGCGCACTGGGTCAGCGAGTTCCTCGCGCATGTGGCCGCAGGCGATGTACCCATAGATTTCGTATCCAGCCACAGCTACGGCGACGATACGGTGGAAGATCTCTTCGGCACCCACGAAGACATTCCGATGGATCGCCGGGTTTGCCTCTCGATCCAGAAAGTGCACGATCAGATCGCAGCCTCGGCGCGTCCCGGCTTGCCTTTGATGTGGACGGAGTGGAATGTGCCCTCGTTTGGCCCGCTCAACGCCCGGGATACCGAGTACGTGGGGGCGGCGCTCGCCGATGACATCCGGCAATGCGACGGCCTGGTCAACATGATGTCGTTCTGGACGTTCAGCGATGTTTTCGAGGAAGACGGCCCGAAGCGCGAACCCTTTGACGGAGCGTTCGGCTTGGTGGACATTGGCGGCATCAAGAAGCCGAGCTATTCGGCATTCGCTCTGCTCCACAAACTCGGTGAAAAGAGAATTGCGCACGATGCTTCAGACGCTTTAGTCACGCGCCGCGAAGATGGTACGCTCGCCGTCGTCGCGTGGAATCTTGTGGATCCCGGCAAAAAAGGGAATGCACGTACCGTGGAGTTCTCCATCCACGGTGTTCGGCCAGACGCCGTCGTGCGCGTGAGTCGGGCCGATTTCGACCACGGAAACACGCTCGCCGCATATAAAAAAATGGGCAGTCCCAGGTATCCGTCGCAGGCGCAGGTGCGCGAACTCAATCGAGTGGCCGAGGAAGAATCGCCTCAAGACTATCGACTCTCTCATGGCGCACTCCGACTCGACGTGCCTGTAAACGGCCTATTGCTGCTGGAAGTGTCAACGAAATAAGAGCGCCTTCTCGTGTTAACGGTGGGCGGAGGGAAATCATGAATCTTGTTCCTGCACTCTTACGCTGCTGCCGCAGTTACTGCGTTTTGTTTGGTCTGGGAATCTCATTTCTGCCCTCTCCCCCGGTCAGCGCAACTTCAGATTATTTCCGCCATGTCGTATTCGATAACAGTCTGACCCCGCAAGGCTATTTCAACAGTTTTGGCACCGCCAACGGGCGGAGCTTTCTGGAAGTGCACGACTGGCGGCTCCCCGTCGAGACGGAGACCTTTCTGACTCCCCCGAATGCGCTCCGGCTGCAATGGCAATCCGAACCGGGCGGAGCATGGGAAGCGGAGATTCGCACAGACGCCCATCGCAATCGAGCGCCAGAATTCCAGGGACGCAATCTCTACTTCTGGTGTTTTGCACCGCGGGCGATTGCCGCTGGCGATCTTCCCATGCTGGTGCTTTCCGACACCTTCCAGGGCCTTCAGGTTGCGGAATTTCCAGCTGCGTTTACAGAACCTTTGCCCATTGGAAAATTCGCCGGCGACATCCCGGCTGGCCGGTGGGTGCAGGTGCGCATTCCGCTCAGCGAATTCCACAGCGGATCAATTTACGAATTTCAACCGCAATCCTTGCAGAACGTCGTTTTTCACCAGGGGAGGGCCGACGCGGTACGCCACACCCTCATCATTGATGAAGTGCGGGTGGACGACGATCCGGCCACAAAACCGCCGGGTGCCCTGCTAACGCCGCTAAATGTCCGCGCCATCGGCTATGACCGGCACGTGGAGGTGCGATGGGACGAGGTGAATTCCCCTGAACTGGGCCGCTACGTGATCTATCGCTCACTCGACGGGAAAGATTTCAAACCAGTCGGCATTCAGTTGGCAGGAACCCATCGTTACGAGGATTTCCTGGGTAAAGCGGGAATCACTGCACAATACAAAGTGGCCGCCCAGGACTGGAACTATCAGGCCTCTCCTCCATCGTCGCCGGTCAGCGCGTCAACCCGCGAACTGAGCGACGATGAACTGCTCACTATGTTGCAGGAGGCCTGCTTCCATTACTACTGGGACGGCGCGGATCCGCTTTCGGGCATGACCCGGGAGAATGTTCCCGGCGATGACCGCATCGTGGCAACCGGGGCCAGCGGCATGGGAATCGCTACCCTCATCGTAGGCGTGGACCGCGGTTTCATTACGCGCGCGCAGGGGATCGAGCGCCTCACCAAGATCGTGAACTTTCTCGAACACGCGCAACGCTATCACGGAGCATGGTCCCACTACATGAATGGCGGCACGGGGAAAACTATGCCTGTGTTCGGCATGTTCGACAATGGCGGAGACCTTGTCGAAACTTCGTTCCTGATGGAGGGCTTGCTGTCCGCGCGCCAGTATTTCCGCGGCGAGAGCGCGGCGGAGAAGGATCTCTACCGCCGCATCAGCCAACTCTGGGAAACCGTCGAATGGGACTGGTACCGCGGGCCCGAGCCGGGCGATTTCCTTTACTGGCACTGGTCTCCGGAGTGGGCATGGCAGATTCATCATCCCCTGATTGGATTCAATGAGGTGATGATTACGTATCTGCTGGCGATCGCGTCTCCGACTCATGCAGTTTCTGCGGGCATGTATTATTCGGGCTGGGCGGGACAGTCGCAGCTCGCCCAGGACTATCGCCGGGGATGGTCTGGCACCAAGGACGGCGACCATTACGGAAATGGCAATACTTATTACGGAACCAAGCTGGATGTTGGCGTGGGCAGCGGCGGTCCGCTCTTCTTTACGCATTACTCGTTCTTCGGTTTTGACCCCCACAGTCTGCACGATCGTTTCACGTCCTCCTACTTCGAGAACAACCGCCACATTGCGCTCATCAACCGTGCCTATTGCATTGCCAATCCGAAGCACTTCACCGGCTACGGAGCCGATGCCTGGGGCCTGACGGCCAGCGATGGTCCCGACGGCTATGTGCCGCACGCGCCCGACGATGCGAGCGACCGTGGCACGCTGACGCCAACCGGTGCCTTGGCCTCGTTTCCGTACACCCCGGAAGCGTCCATGGTTGCCTTTAAACACTTTTACCGCGATCTGGGCGCCCAGCTTTGGGACATCTATGGTCCGCGAGATGCTTACAATCCAAGTCAGAACTGGGTGGCGCCGATTTACATGGGCCTGAACCAGGCCCCGATCGCGGTCATGATTGAGAACTATCGCACTGGCCTGGCATGGAAGAATTTTATGGCCAATCCTGAGATTGGCGAGATGCTCCGCAAACTGGATGCGGCTACGGTAAAGTAAATAAGCTCCCAGGGACGGCTGCTCGTGAATTGGACTACACCACTTCGATTGCTGACGCGCCGCGAGTTCCTGAACTATTCGGCAAGGGCTTCTCTCGCGTCCCCTCTCTTAGGGTTGGCTTCGTTCGGGTCATGCGGTGGTAAGCCTACCTCCGTGAGCCAACCGCCTCCACCGCCGATCTCCGACGACGCATTCCTCGACCAGGTACAGCGCGCCAGCTTTCTCTTCTTCTGGGAGCAAGCCGGTCCGACCACCGGCCAGGTGAAGGATCGCGCGCTCGCGGCCGGCAACGACAGCCGCACCGTATCCAGCATCGCGGCCACGGGATTCGGACTCACCGCGCTCTGCATCGGCCACAAGCGCGGTTACGCCGACGCCACGCAGATTCAAAACCGCGCCCTGACGACGCTCAACTTTCTGCTGAATCTGACCAACGTCAACGGTTTTTTCTACCACTTCGTGGACATGAACACGGGCACGCGTGCTTGGAATTGCGAGCTTTCTTCGATTGACACTGCGATTCTTCTGTGCGGAGTGCTGACCTGCCGGCAGTACTTTCAAGACGCGCAGATCCAAAGCCTGGCGACGCAGATTTATAACCGCGTGAACTGGCCGTGGATGTTAAACGGCGGCTCCGCCTTCGCGATGGGCTGGACGCCGGAAAAAGGTTTTATTACCTCGCGCTGGGATACCTATTGCGAGCTGATGATGTTGTACCTGCTCGCTATCGGATCAACAACCAATCCGGTTCCGGCCTCTGCCTGGGATGCCTTCACCCGCCCAACGCTTACCTACCAGGGACTTACATACATCACGAACCTTTCGGCCCCACTCTTCATTCACCAGTATTCGCATGCCTGGTTCGATTTCCGCAATAAGCAGGATAAGTACACGAACTACTTCAGCAATTCGGTAACCGCCACGCAAGCGCACAAGCTGTTCTGTCTGTCGCTGCAATCGCAGTTCAAGGATTACCAATCCAACCTGTGGGGAATCTCGGCCTCGGATTCGGCCAACGGCTACACCGCGTGGGGTGGCCCTCCCGCGATGGGCAACATTGATGGCAGTATTGTGCCCTGTGCTGCCGGAGGATCTCTGCCGTTTGCCTCCGCCGACTGCATCGCAGTACTGAGAAACATTCAGGCGGCGTATCCTGCGGCGTGGCAGCGTTATGGTTTTGTGGACGCGTTCAATCCGCTGTCTGGGTGGTACGACTCCGACGTCCTCGGCATTGATGCCGGCATTACGATGGTGATGGCGGAGAATCAGCGCAGCGGCCTGGTGTGGAGCCTGTTCATGTCAAACCCCGAAGCACAGGCCGCTTTCTCGGCGGTAGGGTTGCACTAAGCTCAGTCTCTCGTGAGTAACCACTAGCGGGATTCCGAAAATGAAAACTCACTGAGCAGTCTAGCGATCGAGCACGGTCTTGACTAGGTCGCCCAATTGTTCGGCAGTGAAGTCGTTGCCCTCGAGGTTGGACAGCAGCTTCCCGGAGGGCTCAATAATAGCGGTATGCAGCGTGTGATCCATGAGCCCCTCGTCGGGGTAGAAGACCACGCCGAACAAGTTGCACACGCGGCGGACGTCGGAGGCAGGTCCGGTCAGAAAATGCCACGAGGCCGCATCGGCCTTCCAGGTGTCGGCATGTTTGGCCAGGATTTCTGGCGTGTCATTCTCAGGATCGAACGTAACGGTAAGGAAGACCAGGTCTTTGCCCATGTGCGGCTTGAAACGCCGCTGCAGTATGCCGAAATGGTTGGTGACCCGCAGGCAGAACTGCGGCAGGGCGCAGCGCGTGTACATGAAGTTCACTAGGATCACTTTCCCGGAAAACTGGGACAGGGAGACGCGCTGACGTTTCTGATCCATGAGCACGAAGTCAGGCACATTTTCGCCGACCTTAACGGCCTTCAGAATGGGTGCTTCCGGATCCAGAACGCTATCGAGCAGCTTGAGACGATTCGCCGCGAGCGGATCCTGTTCCACGCTCTGATAGCGATGCAGTCGAATGTCTTGTGCGTAAAGCGAAGCTTCATCCACAACCAGACTAAAATCGATCGACACTCCCGGCTTCACACCTTCCAATTCTTTTTGATCGCGGACGGAATACGACATAACCATCGCTTCCATGTATCCGGGAATGGCCTGACACGAAGCGACGAACCGCTGGTTGGGCTTGTCAACTTTCAGCACGACGCCGGTGACGGGGTATGTCTTGGTTGCCGAAGCGAGACTCGCGCCGAGGTAGACGAAACCGAGCACGAGCAGGCCTATTCCGCACTTTGCGATCTGTCTCGAGTTGCAACACAAAAACGGCACTATCACGGCTTCCTTACTGCGGCAGAGACACCGGACGTGGACTGCCGATCCCGAAATGGAGCGGCTTCCTGTCGAGTTTTACGTACTTCGTGTCGAACTCCTGGATGGAGATGAACTGATCCGTGCCGACGTTGGAAAAAGTTTGCGTGGTTTTGCTGGTGGGCCAGTAGATCTGCACGCTTTCGATCTTCGCCGACTTTCCCAGGCCGATGTGTTGTTCCAGGGGCGATGCGCCAAAGGACCCACCGCTTCCGACCCAGCGGTAAATCGAGCGGGCACCCTGTCCCGCGTTTCGCACTATGACTTTGATGCGCGCGCCGATGGCCGAGCGGTTGGTTTTCACGCCGGTGAGTTTCACATTGATCCAGTCATTGGCGTTGCCGGGATTCTGAAACAGCCGGAAGGCGTGGCTGTCGCCGGGCAGTGCGCCGCCCATTTCCGCCAGAATGTCCTCGTGACCATTACGCTCGATATCCGCGAAAGCCACGGCGTGGCCCTTATGGAGATCGCCGGTGCCCGACGAGGCGGTAATGTCCACAAAATACTTGCCGTCATGGTTGCGAAACAGAACATTGGGAACCAGCGAACCGAGCGACGGACTGCCGGTGCTGAGATAAAAATCGAGGAATCCGTCGTTATCAATATCGCCGAAGTTCGCGCCCATGGGCATGAATGATTTCTCCAGCCCAACCTCGCGGGTGACGTCCGCGAATTTTCCGCCGCCCAGGTTCTTGTACAACTTCATCGTCGGTCCGTTGTTGGGAAGGCCCAGGTAGCTGCGCACCGTCTCATCCATGGAGATGGAAAAGTTGGTGACAAACAGGTCGGGCAAACCGTCATTGTCATAGTCGAAGAACCATGTGGCAAACGATTGGCCGGGTCCGGCGACCCCGGCTTGCTCGGCGACTTCGGTGAAGGTGTTGTTGTGGTTGTTGTGGTACAGGAAGTTCTTGCCCAGGTTCGAAACGTAGAAATCGACATAGCCGTCGTCATCGTAGTCGGCAGCGACCACTCCCTTGGTGTAGGCAACCCGGTCGATTCCGGCGGAGGCGGAGATGTCCTCAAACGTACCGTCGCCTTTGTTGAGAAAGAGCTTGCTGGGGCCGTTTTCGTTTCCGACGAAGAGATCGAGCAGGCCATCATTGTTGATGTCGGCCCAGACGACCGCCTGCGTGGCTAGGGGAACATTCGCCAGACCGGCCGCGACCGTGACGTCGGTAAACGTCCCGTTGCAGTTGTTCCTCAGCAGGGACATGCGCTGCGGAAACTCCCACGCACCCCGGGGCATGAGGAGATCCACGCAGCCGTCGTTGTTGTAGTCGGCCTGAATAAGGTTCAGAGCCCCAAGCTGATCTGAGAGGCCGGCTGCAGCCGTCTTGTCGGTGAACGTGCCGTCGCCGTTGTTGTGGAAGAAATGCAACGGAGTGCAAAGATCGAAGCTGGACGTGACAACATCGAGCAGGCCGTTATTCTCAAAATCGTCGGCCACCACCCCACCCGCGATTTCGAACAGGTCAAGGCCCGCTTGTGGCGCCACGTCCACGAAACGGCCGATGTCTTCTTTTGACTCAAACAGGGAAGGAGGCAGCAGATACTTTGGCGGCACCGCCGCGGGATACTGGCCCATGGTCATGTAGGCGAGATTGAGCAGCAACCTCACATCCAGTTCGTTCGGTTTCTTCTCGAGATACTTCAGGAAATGCGCCACCGCCTCCGCAGAATCGTTCGTATTCTTCAGGGCGGCGTTGCTGCGCATTGGGAACAGGCAGCGTTCGCCGGGTTTGCGGTCCACCTCGTTGTCCAATTGAGCTTTGTGAAGATGAAGAATGCCGAGACCTTCTTCCATGGTTAACACGCCATCGGGGGCCCCGGCCTCGGCCACCTGGTAAGCCTTCTCCATCTCGGCGATCGCGGGACTCATTTCTCCTTTAAAGGTGTACAGCTCCGACAGAACGTGGTGGAGTTCCATCACTTCGTAGGGCGGACGGCCCGCAATCGCGGCCTGATTTTCCGGGGCGAGGAGCTTTTCGAAGTGATCCACGGCCAGCGAAAGCGACTTCTTGCGGATTTCGCAAGTCATGTGCGGATCCAGCTGCCACCCTTCGGGCTTCCGGTAGTGGCGGAAAGCCTCATCGGCTTCGATCAGACCGAACACAAGCAGGGTCGGCTTCACGGTTCCGCGTGCGGCCAAACCAAGCATGGCGGTGCCAGTGGCGGGGCTTGCATCGTCCGGGGGAGCGGTCAGGACCTTCAAAATTGCGTAGCCGGAGGGGATGCGGGCGACCTTGCTGATCTGTCCGGGGGCAACGCCCTGCAATGCATCGCGCAACTCGGCGCGCAAGTCCTTGAGCGTAAGCTCTCCCATGTAACCGCCGCCGCTCGCGGTAGGATCCACAGATTTTTCTTTGGCCAGAGCGGCAAAGTCTTCGCCGTTGTTCAGACGGTCGAGAATCTCTTGCGCTTCTGGAGCAGACGGAACGACGATGACCTGCAGGAACATGTGTTCAGGCTGACGATTTGGCGAGGGAGGGGCAGCTTGCGGGAGAGCAACAGCGCACGAAACCAACGAGAGAATCATCGCCAAGACGGCAACGGAGCTTCGCACCGCAGGGTTCAGCATGTCTAAATCGTATTCCGGAAGGTGCTGACTGTCCACGCAGGCAGACTCAGAGGAGCGGGCGAGTTAACTCCGCAACTCTGAAGCGCTCGCTTTGCACAGACCCTAGCGAACCAGAAGGCTTCCGGCGAGGGACGCGTTGTCCGAGGATGTCCCGACGAAGACTTCGTAATCGCCTGGTGCGAAGTTCCAGCGGTTATTTGGTTCGTCGAAAGTCTGCAAGACTCGCGGATCGATCGCGATTGTGACCGTCTGCGATTCGCCCGCTGCGAGTGTGACTCGCTTCCATCCAACCAGCCGCTTAAAGGATTCGTCCGAGCCTTTCGGAAGCTTTGCGTATACTTCCGCAGTCTCTGTACCTGCGCGCTTACCGGTGTTCTTGAGCGTGAAACGAACGGTCTTCGCGCTTGAATCGACGATCAGATCGGAATATGCGTAAGACGTGTAGGACAAGCCGAAACCGAATGCAAACAGTGGCTGCTTGTGCTGCGCTTCATACCATTTGTAGCCAACTTCGGGGCCCTCATCGTAGTGGACGGCATAGTTCGAAGCTTGACTCTCAGCTGGTGGCGCTGGAATGACCGGATGTGGGAGGTCTTTCTCGCTCTTCGGGAAAGTGACGGCAAGTTTGCCGGTTGGATTGACGTCCCCAACCAGTACGTTTGCCAGTGCCTTGTGCCCTGCGCTGCCTGCATACCACGCCTCGACGACCCCAGCAACTTTGTCGAGCCATGGCATCGTGAGAGCGGTACCGGTTTCGAGCACAACGACAGTATGAGGATTCGCGGCTGCTACCTGCTCGATCAAAACATCCTGATTGTCGGGAAGAGACAGACTCGGCAAATCCATATCCTCGGATATCCACTGATAAGCAAACACGATTGCGAGATCAGAGTTCCTAGCGAGATTCACTGCGGGCTTCAGATCCGTTCCGGGATCGAAGTCAATTTTCGTATTCGGCAGTTTCGCTCGGAGAGCTTTCAGCGGAGAGGTCGGAAACCAGATGTGGTCCTGCCAGTTCGTTGCTCCCTTTCCAGGGGGCATGATGGCGTTGCCGACCGGTGGGTCCACTTGCGCGGATCCTCCGCCGGAGATCATGCCGACATCAGCATGCCCCCCAATGATGGCGATGCTGTGGACCTCAGACGGAGCAATGGGAAGCACCGCCTGGCTGTTCTTCAAGAGAACGATACTCTTCTCTTCCACTCGCTGCGCAACTTCTAGCCCTTTTTCGACATCGACTACGCTCCTCTGAGGTGGATCATCGACTACTCCTGACAGAAACTCCGCATACAGGACCCTCCGGGCATGATCGTCAATCTCCGACAACGGCACTTTCCCGGCATCAACCGCCTCTTTTAGCTTCGGACCGAAGTAACCGGCCATTGGCTCTTCCTGGTCAAGGCCTGCCGCAGATGCTTTCTCCGTGCTGTGGGTTCCGTCCCAGTCTGAGATCACGAAGCCCTTGAAGCCCCACTCCTTCTTGAGAACATCCCGCAACGTGTAGGAGTTCTCACAAGCGTAATCCCCATTGATCCGGTTGTAAGAACACATCACCGCGCCAGGATTTGCGGCAGCGATCGCAATGTGAAAAGCGAGCAGGTCGGACTCCTGCATGGCCCGTTTAGAAATGATGGAATTAACCATGAAGCGTCCCGTCTCCTGGTCGTTCAGCGCATAGTGCTTGATGTCGCCGACGACGTGTTGAGCCTGTTCACACTTCATCATGTTCCCGACGAGTGTGCCGGCAAGAAGGGGATCTTCGCCTGCGTATTCGAAGGTGCGCCCATTCCTGGGCTCGCGGGTCAAGTTCACCCCGCCCCCCAGCGTCATATTGAAGCCTTGCGCTCGTAGCTCGCGGCCGATCGCCTCGCCATATTCGCAAGCCGACTGCGGGTCCCAGCTCGATGCCGCTCCCAGGTTGGAAGGCATGGCCGTTGAATATCTCCCGTTCGCACCGCTATCCCTCACTCCGTAGGCCGCATCCGAAATGACTAAGGGGGGTATACCCAGGCGTTTCACGCCCTCGACGTATCCCGCTCCGCCATTCGAAAGATACGTGAGAGGCATTTGCCACTGCGAAGCGTGAGCCATCCCATTCCCATGCAGGAGAGCCAACTTCTCATCGAGCGTTAACTCCTTCAGCACCAGTTCGGCACGTTCTTCCGGGGAGAGCTTGGGGTTCATCCACGGATGGACTTCGCCATTCTGCGCAACAGCGAATGGAAGGACATTGATGAGAATCAAGGTCGTGAGAGCAAGAATGCGAGGCGAACTTGTCTTTCTGTAAAGGCGCATCGGGTTTCCCTTCTACAAAATCGATATTGTATGATCCAAAAGGATTATACTGCGTAAGGTTCCAATGTAAATGTGGTTGCAGGATACGGCCCCGGCACGACCTAGTCTGGCGACAGCGAATCGTGCCGCTGGTGGTAGAGGCGCCGGGAAGGGCAGTTCGCGGGCGTCCGAGCATCGCAGGAATTGGAAAAATCGGTGGCGTCGCAGAAAGTGCGGCTCTTGGAGTACCAAATGCGGACCCGTTCACGCCGCGCGGACACCGACATGCAGGTTGTTGGTATAGGATGATGCCGTGCAACGTATACCCCTCGACGTCTGTCAATTAACGTCATGACTCAGGGTAAGAAAAGTGGCCCCAAGTCCGGAGTCGTAACCATCAAGGCTGTCGCCCAGCATGTCGGACTCACTCCAGGCATTGTTTCCATTGTTCTCAACGATTCTCCCGCTGCCCGCGCCATCCCGGAAAAGACCAAGCAACGGATCCATGCTGCTGCGAAGGAACTGAGTTACCACCCCAACTTTTTTGCTCGTTCCTTGCGCAACAAGCGAACCTACACCATCGGGGTGATCGCGGAGGAAATCGGCGATTCCTACGGCTCCTTGATCATCAGTGGGATCGAGGCGTACCTCAGACAAAAGAATTACTTCTTCCTTACCGCGGTTCACCGGCACGATCAGCAGATGCTGAGCCAGTATTCCCAGCTCCTGCAGCGCAGAGGGGTCGAGGGCTTCATCATGGTGGACTCAACGGTGCATGAAACGCCTTCTCTGCCGACAGTAGCGGTCCCCGGACGCAAGAAACTCAAAGGCGTCACCAACATAGTTTTGGATCACGTTCAAGCGGCCACCCTGGCACTGAACCACCTGGCCAGCCTGAAGCATGAGCGCATCGCCTTCTTCAAAGGCGCCCCGTGGAGTTCGGACTCGAAGGATCGCTGGAAAGCGATCCGCGAAGTAGCGCAGAGAATCGGGTTGAATATAGATCCCGAATTGACGGTGGAGATTGACATAGACGTTTCGACGCCTCAGCTTGGCTATCCTTTCGCCAAACAGTTGCTGGCGCGGAACCGGCCCTTTACCGCCCTGTTTGCCTACAATGACCTGTCTGCTATCGGGGCGATTCGAGCCTTGCAGGAGCAGGGCCTGCGAGTTCCGCAAGACGTCTCCGTCGTGGGGTTCGATGACATTCCCAGCGCCGCCTTCAACACGCCGCCCCTCACTACCATCCGGCAGCCTCTCGTCCGCATGGGTGAAGTTGCGGCACAAACTCTGCTGGAGCGCATCGCCGGAAAAGAGGACTGCCCAAGTGAAATCGCGATTGAACCCGAACTGGTGGTGCGCGAGTCCACGGCGCAGGCTCCGCGGGTCTAGACGAATGTCAGAACTCATCCATAACTCACTGTGCCACTCGCGCTGTCAAATCCATTTTCCGGTGCCTTCTATGATCGTGATGTAGCGATCCACGGGAAGGTCCGTAAAGCGTTCAACGCTTCCGCCCGGCAGTGGCCACTTGATCTCCAACCACTCGACCTTCTTCCTCTTCCCAATCCCGAGAACCACGCGGGGATCATGAGACGAAAGATAACCGCCTCCGCCCACCTTCATTCGGCTTCGTTTCAAATCGCCGGCTTGATAAGTGAGGCGCGCACCCACCGCATCCGGGTTGGACTTCTTGCCCAGCAGGCGTACTCCCAGCCAGTGGTTTTCTTTTCCAATATTGTTACGAAGGAGGAGCGGGGCCCCATCGTTGACTGACACCAGCACGTCGACAGCGCCGTCGTTGTTGAAGTCTCCAATCGCTAGACCACGACCGGAAAACGACTTCTCAAAAACTGGCCCGCTCTGCCGGCTCACATCGATGAAGGTGTTGCCGGTGTTGCGGAAGAGTAGAAGCGGCTCCCGATACTTGAACGTCTCGTAGATTTCTTCGATGAGATCGTCCGGTGATCCGTTGGCGACCATAAGATCGAGTTCGCCGTCGTTGTCATAGTCGAAGAACTTCAGTCCCCACCCACTCATAGAGCGCGTTACTTTTGCGATGCCCCACGATGCGGCAACGTCCTCAAAGCTCTCGTCGTGTTTGTTTTGATACAGGGAGTACACCTCGGCATTCAGATCGGAAAGAAACAGATCCATCCAGCCATCCTGGTTGAAATCCGCGGAGTCCACGCCCATTCCTGATCGCGTCAGACCATCCACGTTGTAAGCCACGTCGGCCTGAAGGCCGATCTCTTCGAAACGGCCTCCGCCCCGGTTCGCAAACAGGAAGTTGCGAACCGTGTCGTTCGCCACGAACAGATCCATCCAGCCGTCGTTGTTGATGTCTGTGGCTACGGCCTGCCATGCTTTTCCAAGAGAGCCCGCAATCCCGGATTCTCTGCTGACATCCGTGAAGGTTCCATCTCCGTTGTTATGAAACAACCAGCTGGGCTTGGAAGCGGACAGCCGCGGATCACAATAGTGGCGCTTCCCGTCCCCGGTACCGCAAGGCAGCGCCTTGCCTTTGCTGAACTCGGCAAACTGCCCGACGTACAAGTCCAGCCGTCCGTCGTTGTCGTAGTCGAACCAAACAGCGCTCGAAGCCCAACCCGGGGCTGCAACTCCAGCCTGCTCGGTTACGTCCGTGAACGTGCCATCTCCGTTGTTGTGATAGAGAATGCTCCGGCCGCACTGAGTCACGTAGAGGTCCTGAAACCCATCGCCATCATAGTCGCCCGCAGCTGCGCCCATGCCGTAACCGTTGCCAGGCACACGCGCCTTCTCCGTCACATCGCTGAAGGTGCCGTCCCGGTTGTTGCGGTAAAGCGCGTTACGCAGCGGGGATGCGGGCGTAAAGAAATCTGCCTTTCCGCTATTGACCAGGTAGATATCCATCCAGCCGTCGTTGTCATAGTCGAAAAAAGCGCAACCAGCACCGGTAGCTTCGGGAAAGTACTTCTCGGGAGATTTTCCTGCGCTGTGGGCCCACTTGATTCCACTGACAGAGGCGGGGATCTCTTCAAAAGCATATAGGGGACTGGTCAGGGCGGCGGTGAGGCGGGAAAACCTGCTGACCACCGTGCCCGCGAAAGCGCTGCGGAGAAAGAACCGGCGGGACAAATCAACCTTCGGTCGGGAGCGCATGCGAAGGTTCGTTTTTATCACATTTGGAATTCGATGTGGACAAAACAAAGCTGAGAATCCGCTCCCGAGTTGCTCTGCATACCGTGCTAACATTCGCTTTCGGGGGCCCCCTTGATGCTGATCGCCCGCGGCCGTCGTTATGGTTTTCTTCTTGGGGTTCTTTTCGCGCTAAGCTGGCCAAGCCAGGTCCTGGAACAAACTGCTCCTCCGCAGGATTTCGAGGAACTAGCGCGACAAGCCAGCGCCGCACGTGTGCACGGTAACATCGACGAAGCGATCCGCGATTACGAAAGCGCGCTCAATATCCGACCTGAGTGGGCTGAGGGTTGGTGGTACCTGGGCACTCTTCACGCCGACGCTGGTCACTTCACCAAAGCGATACCGCTTTTCAGGAGACTGACCGAAGCCAACCCAAAACTGGGACCGGCGTGGGCTTCTCTTGGTCTGGCTGAGTTCGAGTTGAAGGACTACCAGAACTCACTCACCCATCTGCAGCAGGCACAAGAGCTCGGGTTCAAAGAAGTTCCCTACCTCGAAAACGTGGCTACTTATCATCTTGCTTTGCTCCTCAATCTGAATGGCGAATTCGAGGATGCCTTTGGCCTGTTGGCCGCGAAATTTGGGAAGGAAACCTTGGCGCAGCAGACAAAGGTCGCGATGGCGATGTCCCTGCTTCGAGTCCCGCTCCTGCCTGAGCAACTGGATCCCGGCAGGGATGCACTGATTGCTGATGCCGGTGAAACGGCAGAACTCTTGGTAATGGGCAACCTCGATCAAGCATTCCAGTCGTTCCGGCAGATGTTGAAGGATTATCCGAATACGCCTTTTCTTCATTATGCATATGGGTCGGCTCTGGATTTCCAGTCGCGATACGATGAAGCCGAGGCACAACTGCGCGAGGAAATGCGCCTGACGCCGCACAGTGCATTGCCCTACATGCGCCTTGCTGCGATCGCCCTGAAGACGCATCGGCCGGCAGACGCCCTCCCCCCAGTGAAACGTGCGATCGAGTTCGCGCCTGAGTCTGCCACGGCTCATCAAATTCTGGCCAAAGCGCTGATGGAACTCGGCGAATCGGAACTGGCTGCCAAGGAAGACGAGGTTGCCAAGCAACTCGGACCTGAAAAGCCTCAGGCAGATTCTGAGGTGGTGGGTTTCTACGCCCGAAGCCCCGTCGCTGACGGGACCGCCGCCGTCAAGACAAATGCGGAGGCAGCCTCTCCCGGAAACTTTGACGAACTGACTCGCCAGGCGGCCGCAGCTGGTCAGGCGGGGCGAATCACAGAAGCTATCGGATACTACCAAAGCGCTCTCAAGCTGCGGCCGGCATGGGATGAGGGCTGGTCGAAGCTGGGCACTCTCTTTTACATCGCAGGCCGCCACACGGAAAGTATTTCTGCATTGAAGAATTCCTTGGGAATTAATCCTCAGCGGGCTGAAGCGTGGGTCTTCCTGGGTTTGTGCGAATTTGAGAGAAAGGGATACAAGAACGCCTACCTGCATTTGGAGCACGGTCGGGAATTGGGATTTCGCGGAACTCCGGAAGCACAAAGACTGGCCAGTCTTCGGCTGGCGGAGTTGCGGACCTGGAGTGGGGATTTCGACGGCGCCAAGGATCTTCTGATTCCTGCCGTTGACCGGAACGAGCTGACAGCGGAATCTAAGACGGTCCTGGGTCTGTCACTGTTGCGGGTGGCTCGGCTGCCCGATCAAGTGGAGCCTTCCCAGGAAGCTTTGGTCCGGGCTGCCGGAGAAACCGCTGCCCTGCTTTATGCAGAGCGCTACAACGAGGCGTTTCAAGCTTTCCGGCAGATGTTGCAGAATTTCCCCAACACTCCATTTCTCCACTACGCCTACGGGTCGGCGTTGGAGAGTCTTGCGCAACACGACGAGGCGGAAGCACAACTGCGTGAGGAAATCAAAGTCGCGCCAGAAGGTCCTCTGCCCTATCTTCGCCTGGCTGCGATCTTTCTGAAGTCAGCGCATCCTGAAGATGCTCTATCCAACGCCGAACTTGCGGCAAAACTGGACCCGCAAGCTCCAGGGGCACACGAACTGCTGGGGCGCGCCCTGCTGGAACTGGGCAAAATTGAGTCATCGATCAAGGAACTGGAGATTGCGACTCGGCTGGCGCCCAACTACCCCGAAGTCCATTTCAACCTGGCGCGTGCCTACACCAAGGCTCATATGCCAGCTGAGGCGGAACGGGAGCGCGCCGTTTTTGAACGGTTGAGTGCCGCTGAAGAACGAGAGAAGACTTCTCAGGGCAGCAGCCAGGCATTCATGATTCCATACGATCGGAGCAGTCCCGCGGCGTCTCAAGTCAAAGAAGCGCCGGAAGCTCGCCCGAAATAAGGGTAGAAGTCGCTTCCTAACCTCAAAGACGCAGAGGGACTCATCGCTACGGGAAGTGAAGTCGGGGATCGCGGTCCTAGCGGAAGCGGCGGATGAACAATGTGTGGCGTTCGGAGCGGTAGAAGCCGACCACATAAATTGTGGCCTTGCCCTTGGTTGAGTAGATCACCTGCCGGATGCGCAAGACCGAAGTGCCGGGGGCGAGGTTCAGCAGGTTGGCCACATGGGCGTGAGCCGCCGTGGCATCGATCTCCTCGTCGGCGTAGGCCAGTTCCACGCCGTAGTCGTGCTCCAGAGTCGCAAACAGAGAAGTCTTTCCTAAGGGCGCCCGCACCAATTCAGAGAACTCCCGGGCTGGAAGATAGCAAGTCTCCAGGGCAAAGGGCTCGTCGCCAGTCTCGCGCACACGCTCAATCTTCACCAGGGTAGTACTAGAGGGCAGGCCCAGCCGGGCGGCCACTTCTGCCTCATGTTCGATGATCTTGGCAATCAGCACACGCGAGCACGGGCGTAAGCCGCGGCTGGACATGAGCTCGGTATAGCTCATCAGCCTATTCAAGTGGATCTTGGGTGCAGCGACAAAGGTGCCGGCGCCCGGCCGCCGTTCGACCACACCCTCACGTTCCAGGCCAACTAGGGCATGTCGCGCGGTCATCAGGCTGACACTGTGGATCTTGGCCAGCTCGCGCTCAGAGGCTACAAGGTCGCCGGGTTTCAACTGCGCCGACTCGATGCGATTGCGAATGGCCTCTTGGATTCTCTTGTAAACCGGTATCCCGTTCCGACGATTTCCCGCCATGAGATGACTCTCTAGATCAGACTTAGGGCCGAGACCTGCCGACCGGGTCTGACTGAGGGTGCCGCCCATCAAATATCTACTTCACATGCTATATAGCGAAAATCTGTTCTTCTGTAAACCTGAAATTTTAAGAGCCGGGTGGCCCAGAGGTTCCCCCGGAAGGCGGATATGGCCACGGAGCGCGTGGTTTCCACCTGTCCGAAACCCGCGTTTTTACACAAACGATTCTTCAGAGGAAAATGTGATTGAAATCACGTAAACGCGCGCCCCTCTCGGGATCGTCAAGCCACGCTGGGTGAATCCCACACCCTGATGGGAAGGCCTATTTAGGAAATTTCTTAGCGATCCCGACATTTTCTTCTTGACCACGAGCATACGTCTGCTATATAGCGTAGTGGAATTGTACCAGGCGCTCAGGTCCGAAGCTCTTGCGCCCGTCTCGGCGGAAACCATCCGCTGAAGGCCGGGAATTGCTGCAGGCAGGGGTTTGGCCACGGAGCGCGAAAGATCCCAATTCAGGCTGTTCAGGTTTATTTGCTTGACAAAGGCCGACGGGTTAGTCGCATAATGCGCAGCGTAGTACAAAATCGTTATTGTGCCCTACAAAATCAATTTTGTGATTCATATGATCGGAACGCGGTGAGCACCCTGCGGCTCACTCAATAACAGCTGTGGCCGCTGCAGCGCAGCGTCCGTGGCAATCCCAGGAGTGAGGACGAATGAAACGAATCAACATTTGGTTCCTACTCAGTTTGTGCGTAGTCCTGTTGCTGCTCGCCCCGGTGTATGCGCAAAAAATCACTGGCACGATTAGCGGCGTCGTAACCGACCCATCCGGTGCTGTGGTGGCTGGCGCCACGGTCACCATAACCAACACCGAAACTGGGCTGGTGCGGTCCACAACCACCAGCACCTCCGGCGAATATAGCGCTCCGGACTTGCCGCCAGGCACCTATCGCGTGGTGGTCACCCAGGCCAACTTCAAGGAATCAGTTACGGAAAAAGTGGAACTGCACGTGTCGAGCCTGGAGATCGTGAATGCCCAGTTGCAGGTGGGCAAGACCAACGAGCAAGTCACGGTGGAGGCGAACACGATCCAGGTGCAAACCGACGAGGCCTCGTTGGGTGAGGTTGTGGAAGGACAGCAGGTTCGCAACCTCCCCCTGAACTCGCGCAACTTTGTCGAGTTGACGCAGTTGGCGCCGGGAGTTTCCGCGGCCAATCAGTTCGACCAAGTCGGGAAGGGACTCAAGGGCGGCGTGGATTTTGCCGTCAATGGAAACTCCATCAAAGACAATCTGTTCCTGCTCGACGGCGTCAACAACAATGACATTGGTTCCAACCGGACCATCCTCATTTACCCGTCGCTCGACTCGATTGCCGAATTCAAGATGGTGCGCAACTCCTATGGCCCGGAGTATGGGCAAGCGGGAGGCGCGGTCGTCAACATCGTGACCAAGAGCGGGACGAACCAGTGGCATGGCGGAGCCTTCTACAGCGGCCGCAACGACAAGCTCGATGCCTACGACTTCTTCTCGGCTCAGAACGCGGTGAATGACCGGGCTAAGAACATATTCAACCCGGTTACTAACAGCATTTACGGCAGCCCCAACAAAGACAAGCCGATTCTCCGCCACAACGACTGGGGCTACAACCTTGGGGGCCCGATCAAGAAAGATAAATTGTTCTTCTTTTGGAACCAGGAGTGGAACCACGAGATTCGTGGCGTGTTCCGCCAGGGCTGCGTGCCCAGCTCGCAGGAACGTGCCGGTGATTTTTCAGGCGGTGCTACCTGCGGGCAGTTCTTGCCAGCAAACCTCCCTGCCTCGGTAACGACAGCTCCCGGGTCGAACATCATTGCTAGTCCCATGAAAGGGATGCTCGATTACATGGGGAACTTCCCCCTGCCGAACCAAACCTGTCCCACGACACCGATTGGAGGTGTTGCAGGCGGGCCGGCTCCAGGCAGCACGAGCTGCAATAACTGGAAAGCGAACCTGAGCTCAGCGGTGCACTGGCGTGAAGAGAACGGGCGCGGCGACTACTACCTGACCAAGAATCACCTGGTCATGTTTAAGTACACGCAGGATAGCTGGTCGAACCCCGCTCCGGTTCTCGGCTACTGGGGCGACGACGCCTTCCCACAACTGGAGAGCAACTGGTCTCAGCCGTCGAAGTCAATTGTGGGCAAGTTGACTTCCACCATCGGCTCTCACCTGATCAACGATGTGGCTTTCTCCTATTCGAATAACCGCATCAACATCACTCCCGGCGGGACCAATCCTGGTCTGGCCGCTACCCTCACTGCCGACTTCCCGACTTTGTTCCCTGAGAACTTGAAGTCGCACAAGTTCGGCGAACCCACCATCAATCTCGGCCCCAACTCTCCGCAAATGATCGCTCCCTGGGATAACGGGGAGAACCTGTACGGCGCACGCGACGACCTGTCGTGGGTTCATGGCGCGCACACGATCAAGGCTGGCGTATTCCTTGGATTCAACAAGAAATTTGAATTCAACGGCGGCGGCAGCTCGGAGCGCCTGAGCGCGAATACGGCAAATTCCAATGTCGACCTCACGAAAGGTGCCATGGTAGTCACCGGCGATCAACTGGCGAATGCGTTTATCGCTGGTAATGCGTTTACAGGATTGGCCGAGACTTCCACCGACGTCCTGAATGATGTGCGTTGGCGCGACTATGAGTTCTATGTTGGGGACTCGTGGAAGGTCAACCGCAAACTCACTTTGGACTACGGGGTTCGTTACTCGATTCTGACCACCCCGTACCAGGTCAATGGCTTGATGACCAACTTCCAACCGGGTCTGTGGAGTTCAAGCGAAGCGCTCGCCAACCCAGCCGATGCCTGCAACGGTCTGTGGGTCGTTCCGGGGAAGCACCCCTGCACCGACGCCAACGCCATCTTCGGCACTACTTTCAGTGCCGGAGTAAACGGACCGAACAAGTACCTGAAGAACCAGAACTATCACCAGTTCGCCCCTCGCCTGGGTATTGCCTACGACCTGTTCGGCGATGGCAAGACTGCCATTCGCGCTGGGTTTGGACAGTTCTACCAGCGTGACCGGACGGCCATCTATACCTTGACGAGCAACGCTCCCTTTGCTCTCAACGCCAGCGGATATTCACGGGCGTTGGATGGACCATCCCTCACCGCAAGCCAATTTGCCACGGCAGTAACCTCACCGGACGGAGGGTTTGACTCATCCGACAAAACCCCGTACACGTTGCAATGGAACGTGGCGGTCGAACACAGCTTCGCAAAAGAAACCAGCTTGCAACTCGCCTATGTCGGGAACCGGTCCGTGCACCAGCTCACCACTTCCGACATCAACGAAGTGCCGCAGAGCAGTTGGGGTGCGTGCGCTTTCCAGTCCAGTTGCAACAGCTTGCGTCCCTACAACAACTTCGGCTTCCTGACCTGGTGGGGGCACTATGGCGATGCCCACTATCATTCCCTGCAGGCCTTATTCAAAGGGAAGCTGAATCGGGCGCTGCTTAACGTTGCCTACACCTACTCCCACTCGATCGGTGATGTGCCGCAGGACGAGTCCAACGGCACGGCCAACTTCCAGACTCTTACTACCGCGACGAACCCGGGCCTGGACAAGGGCAACACCCAAATCAACCGGCCGCACATCCTTGTGGCGAATGTCGTCGTCCCCCTACCCGAGCTCAGAGGGTCGAGTACGGCTCTGAGAGAGGTGGCTGGTGGCTGGCAGATTGCCACCATTCTCGTCGCCGAATCGGGGCCATCCACCACCATCTTTACGCCGGGGCTCTCGGAATTCACCGGGAATCTTCAGCCCGGCACACCGACCACTTTGAACTCCCTGTACGGCACCGGAAACGCAGGCCCGCCTTGGGCTCCGGGTTCGAACCGGCGCCCGGACATCACCAGCACCTCGTGCAATAGCGGCGCGCACGGGAATTACGTGTACAACGCAGCCGCGTTCACCGTCGTCGGTCACACCATCGGGAACATTGGCACCGAACCCACCGGTTACTGCCATGGCCCCGGTTATGTCAACGACGACTTCTCCCTGAACAAGGCGTGGAAGGTCACCGAGCGGGTCAATCTGGAGTTTCGGCTGGATGCGTTCAACCTCTTCAACCATGCCAACTTCACCGCTGGCACACAGGGTGGAGCTGGCAATCCCATTGGCGGTGTGAACTGCGGACCCGCAAACGCCGTTGCTGGCAAATACTATGCGCCTTGCAGCCCCACCAATAACGTAATTACGGCTGAGCAGCCGGGTGGCGATCTGCACGCAACCTCGATTATCAACCGCGCACGCGAAATCCAGTACGGCCTGAAGATTACCTTCTAGCCGCGCTGTCATTTCGTGCTGAAGACCAACCGGCAGGGCTTGACCGAGTCAGGCCCTGCCGGTACTGTTTGGGCAGTGGCCTTGGCATTCGGCGTACAGTGAACCCGGCGCCGCTTCATCAAGGGCCCCCAAGGTTCGCGATGACAAAGCTACTGCAAGGGTGAGCTTAGAGTCTGAATTTCATGGATGCCTGCTGTGCTCTTGAACACTGTCCTGCCTGATATTTCCTTGACTGCCCTTTGCAGGCGAATCCCCGCTGTTTGGATGGTTCTGGTGCTAGCCGTTGCAAGCATATCCTCGGCATCTACCTCTGCTGGTGGACAAGCGCCAAAAGCTCGGGCCCATGCCCCGGAATCGCAGGCTCCGACCATGGTAGAACTGCAGGTGCGTGTGCAGGCGCTGGACTCGGCCCGGAAACTGGATGATCCTGCTGCGGTGTCCAGCGCCGCCCGGCAGGTCATCGCCTTGGCGTTGCGTCAGATCGGTCGGCGCAAAATAACGGAGGGTGCCGCAGCCGAGGCCATTGACGCTTTTCGCAGATCGCTCGATTTCGAGGATGCGCCCGATACGCAAGTTGATCTGGCCATGGCGTCTCTGTCTGCCGACCGCCCCGGCGAAAGCCTTTCAGAGGTGGCCAACACGATTCTTGCCCACCCGGAGAATGCTCGCGCCTGGCACATTTACGGCAAGATCTTGATGACTAAGAAGGACTACACGGGCGCCGCCGATGCACTGCAAAAGTCTGTTGCCCTTCAGGCCAATGCCAACGCTTCTTACTTGCTGGGGGCGTCGCTGCTGGAGTTGAGGGAGCATGACCAAGCGCAGACAGTCTTCCGAGGCCTGGCGGAGGGGGGGAAGGATCGCCCCGGCCTGCACCTGCTGTTTGCCGATGCGTACCGCAAAGCGGGCTTTCCGTCTGACGCCGACCGCGAGTTGAAAGATGCGTTCCGCCTCGACCCAACAGCACGGAGCGCCGCTTCGCGATCGGCCAACAGCGATCCGGCGGCCCAATTCGATGCGGAGTTACCCGCCGACCCCACACCGCAACAGCGCCAGCGCGCCAAAAGGCAAGAGGAAGAGCTGAGCAAGGTGCTGGCCAGCGCTCTCAACGATCTCGGGGCTGCGGAGGCGCGACAGGAGAAGTTTGACCTGGCCCTGGCTCATTTTCACGAAGCGGAACGCTGGCACGCGGATACTCCAGGGCTGATGCGCAACATCGGGATGGCTGCTGTCAGGCTTTCCGACTTTGCCGAAGCGGTGCGCGCGTTCCGTCCAGTGGTAGCGGCCAATCCACGAGATCGGATTGCCCGATCCCTGCTCGGCACTTCACTGTTTTCGACCAACAGATTTCCCGAGGCGGTTCAAGTGTTCACGCCGCTCGGTGATTCCGTCCTGCAAGAGCCAGAACTCGCTTATGCGTGGGCGGCTTCGCTGGTGAAAATCACGCGGTTCGCTGACGCTTCGGCCCTTCTGGACAAGTTGGAAAAGCAGCCACTGCCGGCAGAGACGCTTGTACTCATTGCACAAACGTGGTCGCAGATGGGCAACTACCCGCGCGCCGTGGCGACGTGCCATAAGGCTGTGCAATTAGATCCGAAGCTGGCTCAAGCGCACTACATCGCCGGCATGGCGCTTATTCGCTCAGACCATCCCGTGGAGGCTGCTTCGGAGTTCAGGTCGGAACTGGAACTGGAACCCTACAACACCGACGCGCAGTTTCATTTAGCCTTCGTGTTGTTGCAACAGTCCCATGGTGACGAAGCTGTTTCGTTGCTGCGAAGTGTTCTCGCCCATGACCCCGATCATCCGCAGGCCAACTATGAACTGGGCCGGGAGCTTCTGGAGTCGGGGAAGAAAGAGGAGGCAATAAAATATCTGGAAGCGGCAGCGCGGCTGAATCCGCGCCTCGACGCGGTTCATTATCAGTTGCAATCTGTATACCGGGCCGTGGGCCGCAAAGAAGATGCTGATCGAGAGCTGAAGATCTACCGCGAGATGAAGGCCAAGAACCGCAACGTGAACCTGAGCCCCGGCATGGGGTCGCCGGCGAAAGAGGAAAAAGAGTAGAGATGCCATCCAACTGAGCAGACCGAATGTTCTCAATCCATCAACGCCATCTGGCGCTCCTCTTTGTTTTCCAAGCAACCCTTCACGCATTTGCCCAAGGCGGGCATGACGCAGCACCGCCGCCTCCGCCGGGGGCCAGGAGCGCTGTCTGCAGCCACCGCCCGGTACCGCAATTGGAAGACGTGACAGAGAAAGCAGGCATTCATTTTCAGCATGTTTCCTCGCCGGAAAAAAAGTACATCGTCGAGTCCATGAGTGGGGGCGTCCTACTGATTGACTACGACCGCGACGGCTGGCCGGACATCTACTTTACGAACGCGCCGACCGTCGAGATGCTGAAGAAACACGAGCGAGCGCGCGGTGCTCTCTACCACAACAATCACGATGGGACGTTTACTGATGTCACGGCCAAGGCTGGCGTTGGCGCTCCCTGTGCCTTTGCCAACGGCGGTGCAGTGGGGGACTACAACAACGATGGCTGGCCCGACCTCTACGTCACCTGCCTCGGCGGAAATGTTCTATATCGCAATAACGGTGACGGCACCTTTACCGATGTGACTGCCAAAGCGGGAGTGGCCGACGGCCGTAACTCGATGGGCGCTGCTTTTGGCGACTATGACAACGATGGCTTCCTCGATTTGATGGTCACGAACTACGTCTCCTTCCATCTCGACAAACTGCCGGGATTTGGAGGAATTCCCACCTGCAAGTACCGGGGGATGGACGTGCAGTGCGGTCCGCGTGGCCTGCCAGGAGATGGCGACGCACTATTTCATAACAACGGCGATGGAACATTTACTGACGTATCCAAGAGTGCGGGAGTCGATGACCCGAACGGCTATTACGGTCTGGGCGTAACCTGGGTCGACTTCAATAACACCGGCAGGCCGGACATTTTCGTGGCCAACGATGCTACTCCCAACTACCTCTACAAGAATGAAGGCAATGGCAAGTTTGCGGAAATCGGCCTCGAATCAGGGACGGCCGTCAGTCAGGATGGCGCCGAGCAGGCGTGCATGGGGGTTGCCATCGGCGACTACCTGCACAACGGTTTTCCGTCCATCTTCATCACCAACTTTGCCGACGAATACGACACCCTCTACCGCAACAATGGCAACTGGGAGTTTGAAGACGTATCGTACAAGTCCGGAGAAGCCCTCCCCTCCATGCCTTTCGTGAAGTGGGGGAATGCTTTCATCGATGTCGATAACGACGGCTGGCTCGACCTCTTTGCCGTCGCGGGCCATGTTTATCCGCAAGCGGCCAATCTGCCTGCCACGGCGGGCTATGCCGAGCCGAAACTGCTTCAGCTGAATCAAAAAGACGGCACGTTCTGCGACGCCAGCACGCAAGCGGGCCCCGCGCTCATGGAACGCCGTGTGGCACGGGGCGTGGCAGTGGGCGATCTGTTCAATGACGGCCACATGGACATCGTCGTTGAAGATCTCGATGGCAAACCCATGATTCTCCGCAATCAGGGCATTCCAGGACAGCATTGGGTGAGCTTCGAACTGGCAGGGACCAAGAGCAACCGTCTCGCGATCGGGGCTAGACTCACGGTTGTTGCCGGCGGCATGACCCAAACCGAGCAAATCCGCAGCGGCGGCAGCTACATTTCACAAAACGATCTTCGAGTGCACTTTGGCTTGGGGTCGGCAACCAAAATTGACTCGGTTGAGATCCATTGGCCCTCTGCTGCAGTGGATATCCTCAAGAATCTGGGATCGGATCAGTTCTATTCAGTTCTGGAGGGGAAGGGGATCGTCCCGGCCGAACAGATTCGCCCTCAGTCCGGCAAGCACTAATCGGAACTGGCGGAGAGGGAGGGATTCGAATCCGCCTGCAAATGTCAAACAAAGGACTTAGCCGCGCACGGACAGCAAAATTGGTATTTGCAAGTACTTGAAAAACCAGCCATCTGATTTGCAGGTGATTTGCGGGGTCGCTTTGCCTCCGGCCCGCCGTAATATTTTCGGCAAACATTCGCGTCACTTCAGCGTAATCACAATGGGACCGACTGTTTTTTGATTGGACATGTCACTCTGAGTGTCGGCAGCCTGGGCTATAACCGACACATTAACAGTTTGAGGGTTACCGCCGCCGCCTCCTCCGCCTCCACCGCTGCTGCCCCCTCCGCCGCATGAGAGCAGACCGAGAGTCAGCCCTATGATCAGTAGAACATTCACGGACCTAGTCTTGCCTCGGACGATGAAGAAGGACAGCGGCAGCAGTAAAGCTGCAAGGTAGGCTATTCCAACCGTGCCCAATGCGGCGTGCTTGCTTCTTACACCGGTAGACACATTCTGCAGTGTCAACTGCACCATCGTCGTGCCTCCATCCGCGAGAGTTGCGGGTACGGGAGAAACAGCGCAGCTCACCGATTGAGCGGCAGGCTGGCAGTTGACGGTAATGCTACTGGTGTAGTGGTTGATTGACGAGAGCGTCATATTGAAGTTTGCCGATTGCCCTGCTGACAGTGTTGCCGTGGTCTTATCCAGGGACGCGCTGAAATCTCCCACCCGCAAGACAGCGTTAATGCTGTGGGAGACGATATCTGCTGTGCCGGTAATCTGAAACGGATAATCGTTCGCCGGGAGTTGATTGTGAAGGATACGAAATCCAACAGTCTCCGCCGAAGTATAGGTAAGAGTGTCAGCTCCGCAGGATGTTCCGGCAGGAAGTCCGATGCATGTGAAATACAGCGGTTCGTTCAGCCCGTTTGTCGAAGATGTCGTTATCGTCGCGACGGCATTGCCGGTTGGTCCGACCGCGACTGGCACGGGATTGATGCTGAAGGAGAAATCGCCAATGCCGAACGGGAGATTAAACGTTGCCGGCGAGAAGCCATCGGTGGCGCTGACTGTCAGTGTCTGGCTGCCGAAAGGCGTCGAGGTGGATGTGTTGAGCGTTACAGTTACTTCTCCGGATCCGCCCGGAAGAATCAACATTGAGTTTCCGCTAAAGGAACACGAGGCTCCAGCCGGAAGCCCTGTGCATTGCGGGGAAGAATAGGTGCCCGAATATCCGCCTGCGCTCTGAAGCCCGAACTGGAGTTGAATATTTTCTCCGGGTTCCAGAGTTAGCTTCGTGAGTGGGTATGGCGACAAGGGATCGTACAGTGAAGGGATCACTCCCACGGTTAGATTCGGATTCGGCTTGGTACCGAAAGCAACAGCCGTGTGACTTCCCAGAGTTGCATAGAGCGCGAAAACATGAGTTGCGTCAAAGCCGGGACCGAGAGTGAACGAGACATCCTGTGTCTGCTGTCCAGCATTGAACTGAATGCTTGGCGGAAGTTCGATTGCAGGGTCGCTTGCGGAGAGAGTCACCGTCTCAGTGGAAATAGCGGGCAGGTCGAGTGCGACCCTTGCCTTACCAGTATTCCCAACCACAGGGCTCGAATCGAGCATGATGTCGAGCACCGGAGCGGGGGCGGCAGGGATAGTTGTATATGACGAAGTACTAGCGGTGAGTTCCATCAGATCGGTGGCGCCGTCACCGGTGAAATCGGCACCCAGGATCGGCTGGCTAAAGGCCGCAAGCTGGTAGGTGTGGTCAGTGACAATAAACGTTCCATCTCCAACGCCCTGCAGGATGCGTAGACTTGGGTCGGTATAAGAAATTTGCTGCGCAGGCCAGAAGTTCACGGCGATGTCCAGGATTCCATCTGCATTGAAGTCCCCCACCATAGCTGCATTGAGGGGAGGAAAAGTTACGCCCGGAAGATCGTAGCTTGGCTGCTGATGAAATGTGCCATCTGCTGAGCCAAGATAGACGGTGACGCCCGGCTGCCTAGTCAGGGTCTGTCCGAAGTTATTCGGGTCCCGAGCCTGAATGAGATCCGGATAGCCATCCTGATTCACGTCCGCAACATCCACGGCTCCAAAGTGCGAAATCAAGGTGGTTGGAGCCTGGAAAGTACCATCGCCATTACCCAGAACTTCAATCAGGTCGTCTCCGCTGGCTACCAATCCTATGTCGCCGTTGAGACCAGCGAGGAGGTCGAGCTTCCCATCGTGATTCAGATCGACAGCAAATAGCTGTTGCGCCCCGAGAGGACTGAGAATCGGAAACATCTGCGAGGCCAACTGGACGAAGGTTCCATCTCCATGTCCCAGGAAAACGTCGAATTCCCAATTTGTCCCGGTAGAATCCGTCCCCATGACAGCGAAATCCAGCTTCCCGTCGTTATTGAAATCACCAGCAACTACCTGTTGGGGATAGGGCAATGTGGCGAGCGTGACCGGAGCTGCGAACGTTCCATCCCCGTTGCCGTGAAAGAACAGCACGTTAAAGCCCCCATTGCCTTCGTTGTAAGTGTTCATGTAAATGACGTCAGGTGTTGCCGGATTCCGGAAGGCGCCAGCGACAAAAACGGGAACTGGAGCCGACGCGCCGCCTGTGATCGTGCTGCGTACTGGCGGAAGAAACTTCCCAGTGCCGTCATTAAGAAGCACTGTCAACGCAGCCGGACTGGACACTTCAATCCCGAATTCCACCAGCAGCAAGTCCGGCTTTCCGTCACCGTTCAGATCAACAGCCTTCATTGGAGCCAGGTAATCCGGAGCGTCTACTGGACCGATGGTGTAGCCGATGGTCGCCCCTTGCGGTGGTCCATAGTTTCCCGTCCCGTCGTTGGTGAATACGCTGACCTTGTTTTCGAGGGCATCCACGGTGACGATCTCTGGGCGCTTGTCTCCATTGAAATCTGCCGCCACAAACGAAAACATATTGGCTTCCCCGCGATAGGTCTGCGCAATCGCGAGGTTCCCCTTGCCATCCCCTTTGAGCACCGAAACCAGATAGCCAGCTTCTGTACCAGCCAGCGGGTTGTCTATGAGGGGGTAGAATGCCGCCGAGCCTATGACATCCAGATGGCCATCGCCGTCCACATCGGCGATTTGAATCGCAGGATCGAGGTCGCCCACCATTGCTGTGGGGTTCGGGTCCTGGGCGAAATTGCCATCGCACGTTCCGAGCGCCACTGTCAGCAGTCCCCAGGTTCCAAGTTGCACGGCATCGAGACATCCGTCCTCGTTCATGTCCCCCAAGCCGACCACCATGGGACCATCGATGTATCCCATGAAGCTGCTGAATGGGAAACTCTGCCCGGCTTGGCTGACGTAGGGGACGAAAGAACTTGCCGTGACGGTGACTACAAAATCCACATAGCCATCATTGTTCAGGTCTCCAGCAGCGATCCATCCCGTAGGAACGGGGAAGTCAGGGTTGCCATAGATTGCCTGTGAACGGACGGTGCCCGAGAACCCACCAGAGCCATCGCCCAAGAGCACCTCGAATTGAGGCTCGGTTGCATCAGTGTCGATGGTCAGACCCACCACCAGATCCTGATTGCCATCATTGTTGGCGTCCGCTGCAAGAATGAACGTCGGAATCTGAGGTAGCGAGGTCTGCGTGCTGGCGCCAAACGTCCCATCGCCCTTGCCGGGAAAGACTTCAACGGTGTTCGAGTCGCCGTTGGTAACCGCCAAGTCCAGGTGCCCATTCTTGTGTAGACGAACGCTGGTGATCCAGTTCGGTGACTGGCCCTGCGTATAGAGAATCTCCGGGATTTTGAACGTCCCGTCGCCGTTTCCCAGAAACACGTAGATTGTGTTGTCGCCGCCATTGCTGACGGCAAAATCCAGCTTGCCGTCTTCGTTGAAGTCGCCGCTGGTGACCGCCGTCGGAATGAAACCCGCTGGCAAAGACGGACGGGTGGCGAAACCGGCACCACTGCCCGATGCCGCTGATGCAGCGCCTTCCGCGCGGACGGGGGGATATGCCTGCCCCGCTGCGGCAATCACCGGCTGTGAATGGTTCTGCCGGACCCATCGGCTCGTGTCCTGGTGGGATTGGCGGGCATATTTCCAGCCGAGAAACCGCATGTTTTTCCGTATGGCAGCCTGGCGTTGCGCCAGCGCCTCAGCGGACTGAGGTCCGATCCTCAGTGGAGTTTGGTGGAGGGTCTGGCCACGAGCGCCGGGCGAGGAAAGTGCGAAGAACAACAGAATGGTGACGAAGGGCTTCCAGGAACAATGAAGCTGGCGAACTGTACGGAAACCTGGCACAAGAGAGCCTCGATCAGGCGCGGAATCATTATTGGTGCACATGCGTCGCCTGTGGTGTCCTGGCCACCAGCACGGCACAGGATCACGGGTTCTTTGTCACTAACGGAGCAGATCGGATTCGCGGCGGTAGCTCTTCGGATCAATGATTGTGAACCATTGCCCTTTTTCAGTGTCCCGGTGGACCGTTCCCTCAAAGAGCAGGTAGTCCTCGATACTCTCGCCGCTTGAATCGGAGCGAAAATCGGGGCGATAAAACGGGACCATCAATCCTTCGCTTAATTTAAGTCCACTTCGTTTTATATCCGACCGAGTCCCGATTTGCTCAAGATAGTCCCTGCCTTCTGGGTCCGTGAATGTATGTAGCAAAACTCTGTCCTTTGGAGCGCCCCTGGCTGTTTCGTTCCATTCAAGGTTCAGCCTAGTCAAGGCGTCAAAGTACTCCTTCTTCGGCGGGCCATGGCCTTCCCGCAAAGCTTGCAGGAATCCGTCCGGTGGCTTGTACTGGTGCACCCCAATGTAGTGATAGATCAACGTCGGTGCCGCGTAAATACCTCCATCTTGAGAGAACACGCGTATTTCTGATGTGCCTAACGAAAGCCTCTGACCATTTCTTTCGAAGCAACGAGCGGTACCGATGGGGCAGAACTCACAGGAATGAATCCCTCTCGTTTGAGCCACCGAAATCGAGCAGTACAGCCATAAGGCGTCCAGTGTGTTGTCATCCGGCGCCTTCGTGGGAAACGCATGCCCTTGGGCTAACCATCCGACGGCTTTGGTGCCAGGGCGGATAGCTCCAGTGGCATAGACGTAGTCGGAGAGATCCTTAAAATAGGCCATCTCTTATTGCGGGCCGTTCAGACAGGCGCCGCTATCACAGAAAGCACCGATTGTTGTTCCGGGCCCATTGACCATGTTGTCGACCTGAGCAGGACTCAGAGTCGTCATATCGTGTACTGTAACACCTGGGAGATTACCAAACGCGGCTTGATCTGCTTGGAAGAATTCCGGCGCGGCCGTCGTCGTGCCATCGGCGTAACCATGGACCCCTGAAAGGATGTTAATCTCGCCTGGCCCCGCAGTCATCGCGTTATTAACCGCTGTGCCCACGACGTCTTGCCCTATTGGGCCCACGGACGTATACACCGTTCCACCAGCGGCATTTGTTTGCGTCGACATAATGCCGCCGAAACTACTCATTCCTCTCGTTGCGCCGAGAGCAGCGCCATCTAATGTGCCAACTCCGTATGACACTCCCATCGTTAAGAGAGTCGTAGCGAGAGCTGCGCCAACCGGGGCAGCCTGTGCTTGAGTTGTATTTGACGGAGTGACAGCATTAACGGCGTCTTGTCCGGTCTTGGTAAAGCTGAACCGGATGGCGGCCCCTGGTACGGCCTTCTCGGCCAAGCCTACGGCCAGCCCCAAGCCAACCTGTCCTCCACCCTTGGCAAGTCCAGTGCCGACATTCTTGGCGAATGCGGTCCCGCTACCATCCCGGATCATTCCGTTAGCGATCCAGGTACTAATGAGATGAGTAATGCCACATACCGGCTCGCAGTGCCCATCCGCATCCGCCCCGGCTAGTGGATTGTTCCTAAGATATGTGTACAAATTGAGCGATTGCGGATTCCCAAACATCGCATACGGAACTGCCGCGGGTCTGGCGGCCCAATCGGGAGTCATGAACCTGCCGAGGCTGCTGGCGTGGTAACGGGCACCGAAGTTATCCAACCCGGATTCTGAATCCCGTTCTTTGCCGGTGAACTTGTAGTTCTGCGCGACCGCGTTGCAATAATCGTTTTCCTGACCGCCATAGGGATAGTAATCAATATCCTGCTCACAACTGCTGCCAGTGGCATTCGTCACTACTCCATGCGACCCAAGGTGGTCGGAGAAGTAATAGTGTACGGCTCCGCCGGAAACGTCACGTCTGGCAATGCGTTTGCCGCTGAAGAACACGTATTCTTCCTGCATCGTGCCCGCAAGAGTGCTCTCGGCCAGCGTATCGCCGCCAATGTTCCTCCAGTACAACGTGCCAGTCGCGCCGGTGGCGCAGGCTCCGGGTGAGGTTCCCTCGGTGCACTTTTCCACCCGGTTTCCATCGCCGTCGTAGATGTATGACAGGTTCGCCGTGGCGTTGATCCGGTTTTCGGCATCGTAGTTGTAGTTCGCGTTCCCGTTGCTGGTCATGTTTCCAGCGGCGTCATAGCCATATCCGACAAGCTGGTTATTGACATTAGCCGACGTATTCAGCCCTTCGTGACTCGTCTTGCCAGCAATGGGGTTTTCGTTGGTCATATTGCCCCAGGGATCAATGGTGAATGCCTCGCCCCAGATGGACCCCGACGAGTACCCCTGGCTGATGCGATTCAGGCTGTCATAGGCAAAGTTCTGGGTCCGGTTGGTGTTCCGGCAGTTGGTGATGAACTGCACGTTCCCATTGTCGCTCGTGCCCCAGGCGAAGTTGTAGCTCGTGTTCATGATTGTGGCCATCACCGTGGGACAGGCAGACTGCTGCAACTGGGTCAGCGTGGTCTGGGAAATGGTCCCAGTCGTGTAGTACATCTGCAGCGGCTGGAGACGGTTGTTGTAGGTGAGCGCTTCGGAAATCGAGGCGCCGTTGGCGAGTCCGGTCAAGCCGCCAGGCGGGGCATAGGTTGCCGCCGTTCCGTAATTGATGCTGTTGGCTGTGTCCACTGCCGACAGAAGGCGTGCAGCTCCGCTGTAAGCGAAAGTGATCATACGCGCGCTCGGATAGGTGAGCGTTCCCACCGAGCCGTCGTAGTTGTAGGTATAGCCGATGTTCTGGGTATTTCCGCTGATCGTCCGGCGCTCAGTCGCAATTCGGCCCATCTTGTCGAAACTCCAGCCCGCAGCACCCGAACCATCGGTCATGCCTGTGCGCCTGCCAATCCCATTGGCGATCGTCAGCCCGTTAGAGGTGGTCTGATCGTACGAGTATGTGGCAGCTGGGGAGGGAAACGTACCATTGGAACAGGTTGGCGGCGAAGTCGGCGACAGGGTGTACGCCTTGGCCGTAACGCGATTCAGTGCGTCGTAGCAATAGGAAATCGTCTCCGTGCCAGACACGTTCGGGTTCGGTGCGGGCGAGACCTTGGTTAGCAGATTTCCGTTGTTGTCATAGGTATAGGAAATCCTGCCCGACTCTGGATTCGTGGCGGTCTGGAGCTGAGAGAGTGAATCGTAGGAGAAGGAGCGCGTCCGCCACAGCGCCGAGTTCGTTGTTCCACCCTTCTGCGTCGCCGAGAGCAGATTGTTCAGAGCATCATAGGTATAGTCGGTTTCATAGTTGAGATTGCTGGGATCCTCCCAGACATAGGTTAGGCGCCCCAGCCCGTCGGAACAGGACGTACGCGATTTCGTGGCTTCGTCCGTGACCTTGGTGCAATGGGCATTGGCTGGAGTCGTGATTGAAAAGTAGGTAGTGGTCACGCTGGAACCGTCGGGTTCCGCGACTTGCTTGGCCCGATTCAGAGGGTCGAACGTGTAGGTTGTTGTTCCGTCGGTCGTTGACGCAGTTGACCTATGGAGATTCGTACGGGTGTAGGGATTCGCCGCACCATCGTAGGCCGTCTCGGAAGAGTCGGCCCCTTCGGGATCTGAAACCAGCTGCTGCTGCGTATCGCGGCCCACACCGTCCCAGACTTGCACGCCGGTCTTCCAGCCGGAAGGTGGGCTGCTGGCACTGCAGGTTGCCCCGGCTGCCCCGGTAATGCGTTGGCAGGTTGTCATGCTTGGCGAAGGCGGGGCATCTTTGTAAACGTATTCTCCCTGACCGCCATCGGCATAGGATGCCTTGGTCAGCCGGTCGAGCGAATCGGCATACGTATAGGCAGTGGGATTGGTGTTCTGATCTGTGGAGGAGAGCAGGAGGCCTCTAGTGTAGTCGTAACAAAATCCGAGCGTGTGAGCGACGCTATTGGTTGTAGGCAGTGTAACGCCGGTTAAATAAGCGTCGCTTGGACTATTGGGCGGGCCCGCTCCTCCGCACGGGGTGTAAACGTCAGTGTAAGAATAGGTCGTTGTGTGTTGCGAAGGACTACCTCCAGTGGCGTTGCCGTTTGGGTCCACCATTGTGAGTGTTTGACCATTGCTGTCATAGGTGTAAGTAGTAGTCGAATCACCCTGTGTGCAAGCTTTCCCGCTGACGAGGCACTTCTTGGTCTGCTTGGTGAGGTTTCCAGCCTGGTCGTAGAACCAGTCTGTCTCAGCACTCCAATTCCCGCCTCCATCATAGGTGATTGCTGTCGCGGGGAAGTCCACAATGTGCCCCGTAAACGTCGCATACGTGGTCTTTCGTTTTCGGGCGAGCGCCCCCGAAAGCGTTCCTGACGGGACGCTGGCGCAGGGCAAGCTGGGAGTGCTGGTGCCGAAATCGTATTCATCGGTTTCAAGGATCTGCTCATTCCCGTCGTAGCAGTAGACCGTCAATTCGGGTGCGCTGCCATCGAGGATCGTCTGCTCGCTCTGTACCAGTCGAATATTCTTCCAGGCTTTGGTAACCTTCTTCAACGGATTCCCGTTTGTGTCGTTGTACTGGACGATCTGCTCCACTGGCCTCTGCTGGGTGAGGTAACACGAGCCACAATTAGGCACATAATCCGTTGCTACAGGCCCGTAGGTGTATTGCGTTGTGAAACTGCTATTGCGCTTGCCATCGGTGGTGGACACGGTCGTGGTCATGGTTGTAGTCTTCGTCGCCCAGGTAAGACTCGTGCTGCCGGACCACTGGGTGGTGTAAACAAAATGTTGGTGCAAAGTTTCTGTGGTTCCGTCGTAGCTCACATACCTGTCCGAGACAGCGGGAAAGTCGTACCGACAGGTCCATGAATAGGGGTAGCCGCTTACGACGGAATGCCAGCTGCCCACTTCCGCTTGCGAGTTCAAGCCCCACACGTAGCGAACGTATCCCCCGGAGGGATACACAATCTTGGTGAGCATTCCGTATGTTGGATCGTATGTAAATGTGAGTTGCTGGGAGTTCGGAAGAACGATCTTCGAAACAGAGGGCGCGGTCGCGCTCATCTTTGTTGGACAAGGTTGCCCGGTCCCAGTTGTGTCCATATTAACCATGTTGTCCGTGAAACTCGCTGCGGCTGATCCCCAGTACACCTTGTACGGCGTTGCCAACCCACCGAGTGTGACGCTGTCAGGATTTGCGCCAAACCCCGATGTGGTGAGAACCTTGCGGCCGATCGCGTCAGTGTAAGTGATACCGCTACCGGACCCCGAAATAACTACAGTATTGCCATTTCGGTCTGTCACCTGGGTCGCGGCGGTGGTAATGGGAGTATTAGTTGGGTTGCCGCCCGGCAGGTTGTAGGTGGTTCCATTTCCGTCTGTAATTGTGACTGCTGGAACAACCCCGTTATTGAAGGCCGGCAAGGAAGTCGTTGCGAGTATCGGGCCTTCACCCCCTGTCGTAAATTCGCCATCACCGTCCAAGCCCTGATTGCAGTTGTCGTACCCATCCGGGCTAGCGACATTAGCAGACACAGAAAGGCCAAGATTGTGACGGTTCCCGTTCGCGTCTTGGAAAACGTAGTTGGTAGATCCATAACAGGTGATCATATGATCGTAACTACCCGGAATTTGCCACGTACCGCCTGAAATGCTCATGGAAGGGACGCCATAGCTCCATCCCCCATTGCTCGATCCGGTATTGGTTGTTCGATATACGGGCGCTCCGCCAACGGATAGCTGCCCGATGTAGAACGCACCGTTTGAGTCGTATGCGAACGATAACGGCAGGGTCAACTGCCGACCCTGGGGCATCCGGACAGGAATACGGACGCTTACCGACCCGTTTGCCGGATTGACTGTCTCGGCAACTGAGTGTAAGTAGTCATGATCTCCAGGTGAAGGAGTTGCGGTCGTATTCGTGGCATTAGGCAACTGCGCGAAACATGAGGAGAGAGAGCCTACGCACAATAGAAATACTGCAAGTGGTGAACGAAAGCCTTTGCCCATCGGAACGCCTCCTTAAAGACTAACTGCGGAAAGCACAAGGCATTGCGGCCTGACAGAGAGTAGCCGCTGGCTGCCAGTGCCGGTGGTCTCGTAGTAACGCGGAAGGGCAGATAAAGGGCGGACTGATTTCCTCAAAGCCACTGCTGCCTCCCAAAGACCGCGAGTTCTTCTGCAGAAATGCTTTTGACCTGCAACTCCTGCAGCCAAGCCCACTACGGCTGGCGTCGAGTCGAGTCCACGCCACCCAGGTTCACACTTTCAGGGGAAGCAGCATTCAGGATCACTGACGGGAACTAAACCCCGTCGCCCCCTCAGGCGTATCCTGTTCGCTGATTTGCGAAGCACGTTAAGCCGTTGGCTGGTGCATGTCAACAAGAAAGTAGCGTCTTCTGCATTCGCGCACACCGCTGCGTGATTTGAATCACCTGGATGATCATCTGCGGGATTCTTCCATTTCAGACCTTCTAACGTTACGTATGTACGTTACGTAGCGATCAAGACACGAAGGTTAGAACTGCAAGTCAAACGGCGAATCTGTCGGAAATTGAATTTCGGCCTCGCATTGTGGGCAGGCATGCTTCTTAGAAGGGCCTGTGTAGCCACAAGAACATTCAATGTAGTACTCATAAGAAAGGATGCGGTGTACTTTCTTAATCCGTGCACGCTCCCTATCGCAAATGTCGCGTGAGGAGCGCGGCGTAAACGTGCCATAGCCAGCAATTGAATCCGCCAAGAAACCGATCTGTGCGGTTTGTTTACGTCTTGGGAATTTTGGGTCTTTGACGACCTCCAGAATTAGGTCGGCCAAAGGTACAAAGTCCAGAGAATACGCTCCTACGTCCGTGCCGCTAAAGGAATTCACGACTTCTTGCCGAGTTTCCGCCTTGGAAAGTCCAGGCCAAATATGGTTCCAAATCTGACCGAATATCCAGCGGAAGTTGTCTGCCCGCCCGCGCACCCATGATGCAGGAATCTTCGGCGGACGGCCTCTTCGCCGCTTTTCTGAAAACCTGTCAAGTGGATTCTGAGCCGTTTTTCGTGGCTCTTTCTGCTTGTGGACTTTTGCGTAAGTTCTCCCCATAGGACGATTCTGAATTCTACGGAAAATTCTCCTGAGATGTCTGTGAATTCAGCGGAAAGTCTGTTGTCCGAGTAAGGCTCCCCATAAGGCTGAAGACAGAGGGTTTCTAAAGACCGGCCTTAGAGTAGGCCACGGGCGCCGATTCTCAAGAGTCAACAAGCGTCTGGGGGTATCGAGCACATGAGCGCAAAAACGATGTTTCCTTGTCCCGTATGTACGGGACCAAGAGAAGTGCTACTGACCAAGAAAGACAAGCCTTACTTGCACTGCGATCCGTGCGGGGTTCAGGTCTTTGTTCGCGGGCCTGCCGGAATCAAGGAGTTCAGCCGGTTATTGCAAAGCACCAGCGAGGAACCGCTGTTGGCCAGACTCACTCACATGGAGCAGCGATATCGGCTTACCTGCCCAGACTGTGGGCACAAGTTCTGGGTCAGCCCGAAGCTGATTAAGACCAGCGTGTTTGATGGCAGCGTAAAGGGCTTCCGCTGTCCTGAGCGAGGCTGCAACGGGGTTGCACTTTGGGAAGAGGGAGCGAAATGAGAATTACTGTGATGGGAGTGTTGATCGTGATTGGCGGTGTTGTGCTACTTGGTTTGATCTTGTTCGCGGTCGGACCGGGCAAGGACCAAACGGGGAGAACTGATGAGCAGCCTATCAACCCAAGCTAACGACTGGCTCACGGCGACGGAAGCTGCCCTATACCTGAAGGTGAAAGCCCGCACGTTGCTGTTGTGGGTGCGCCAAGGCAAAGTGAAAGGCTTTGCCCTGTCTGGCACGAAGCGCCGCGTCTGGCGTTTTCGTCGTCAGGACTTGGACGCTGCGCTACTGGAATCCGGCGTGCTACCATCCATTCCGCTGTCCGTGCGCTCGGAAGGGAGGATTCCTTGAAAAGAGCAGCACGGGTGAACCAGGGTAGTGTCGTATTGAACAAGCGCTTTGGCACTTGGAATTTTCTGTGGTGTGAGAACGGCCACCGACGTTCAAAGGTGATCGGCACAGAACACCAATTTCCGACCAAAGCAGCGGCATGGCGGGCAGCGGAACCACTGCGAAGGCAATTGGAGGAAACGCTCAACGCTGATGGAGCCGCCCTTACGGTACGAAATTTAGTGGAACGATACCGCGCGGAACGAATGCCACGGAGGGCAATGACTAGGCAGGGGTACAACACTTGGTTGAACAACTACATTCTGCCGAAGTGGGGTGATTCGACTCTACAGGATATGCAGGCCCGTCCCGTAGACCTCTGGCTGCAGTCGCTTTCGCTTGCGTCCAAAAGCAAGGTCCACATACGAGGGCTGATTCGTGCTCTTTGGGAGTTTGCGATGTGGCGGGGTGATGTACCTATCCAACGCAACCCTATGGAACTGGTCACGATCAAAGGCGCGACCAAACGCATAAGGCGGACACGCAGTCTTACTGGGGAGGAGTTTCAGCGGCTTGTTGAGCGGCTGGAAGAACCTTTCCGCACGATGGCGTTGGTTTGCGTTTGCTTGGGTCTTCGCATCAGTGAGTGTCTAGCTCTCAAGTGGGCGGACGTGGATTGGTTAAACGGTGCGCTTTCGGTTGAGCGCGGCATTGTGCACCAGGTGGTGGACGACGTGAAAACACCTGAGTCACAGCGTTCAATGTGCGCTGACGGCGACTTGCTAGAGGTGCTGAAAGCGTGGAAGCAACGCAGCCAGTTTTCCGGGCCGGATGACTGGATATTCGCTTCTCCGTCGCAGATCGGACGCCTGCCGTTCTCCTACGCAGGCGTATGGCGTGCGCTCCGCAGAGCGGCGGTCAATGCGGGGATCGGTCACCTCAGTTCGCACACGTTCCGCCATACCCACCGATCTTGGCTGGACTCTGTAGGCACACCGGTAGGCATCCAGCAACGACTGATGCGCCACACGGACATCCGAACGACGATGAACGTGTACGGCACAGCAGCCACATCGGACATGCGAGAAGCACACGGAAAAATCGTGCGCTTGGCGCTGGCGCGGGCTAACTGATTTGTGAACTGATTTGTTCGGCGGTAACTGCTTGAAAACATGGCGGAGAGGGAGGGATTCGAACCCTCGGTACAGGTGTTAGCCCGTACAACGGTTTAGCAAACCGCCGCATTCGGCCACTCTGCCACCTCTCCGGCCTTCATCATCAACCACTTGCGGACCGCGCTTCAAAGACTTGTCTGGGAGGTTGCGGCGCCATGAAGCGGGGCACGTCTTCGAGCAGCACGGTACTTTGCCTGTGCGATATTACACCACCGAGGTGGTGGACGGCCAGTTTATAAGCAGAACACTGCCCCTTAGTTCTTGCTCCGATTCACGACAATAGAGAATTACGGTTTGCAAAAAGTGAAACGGAAGTGCTCCCCTTTCTTTCGCCTCTGCCTTGGCAAGAAGTGACACTCTCTTGACGTTTCTTTGACAAAACTGCGGCCCAATCCCGCCAAACTGCCTCTGGCTGGGCTCTCTCGGAGGGTGCGCTGTGCGCAGAACCACTCTGTCTCACGGTCCGCAAGCGCACTCGCTCTCGAGTCAGTTATTGCAGCGGCCCACCGAAATCGACGAGCACAACAAGCCGAGAGGAATCACTATGAATAAAGAGATTTGGATCAACACCGCACTATTGCCAGCAGCTTACAACGTTCTGGTGCTCTAACATGAGGGGCCACGATATTTTTGACAATTTTTTTACATCTATAGCCGTGTCTGGATGACCGTGTGACGTCCGGTCCGATGAGTCTCTCCCAGCCGTCAACAACGTTCCATGAGGGCCAACTGTGCAACGAATTGCCTACTTTTCCTGGCAAGAGGTGAGCTCAGAAAGCGGCCCTAAACTTTGGAACTAATTCTTTCCTCCAACATACTGCTCGAACTGTGTTTTTCCTTGACACTGTTTGAGGTCAAGGTGAGAATGTGCGAACCAGCGGCCACTCTGTGGGGCCGTTCCCCTTACTTGAAGGTCCCAGTCGTATTTTTCTTGCCAGAGAACAAGTTTAGCTTGATCCCTGTTGCGGCACGTTGGACGGACGTAATTCAAAGGAGAACGTATGAGGATCGATAAAGCGACGTTTGTTGTAGTGGCCACCATCGTGGCATTCGTAGTGGCCGGGTGCTCTACAGCTTTAGGACAGGAGGGCAGCTGTCCAGCTTCGCCTAACTATTCTCCGGACTTCTCGTCGAACCAGGGTTGCTTGACGCTGAATGGCACACCTGCTGGTTCGGGCTACCCAGGCTTTTTCGCACCGGCTTCAACACTCGTACCGCCAACCGGGACGACAAACCCCGCGGGGCCGGCACCGGCTGGAGTGAACACGGTGCTGCGGTTGACGCCGAATTCTACCTTCACGTCGTCCTCGGCTTGGTTCAATACACCTCAGCCAGTCGGAGCTTCTTTTAGTACAACCTTTACCTTTCAGCTAAGCAACACTACTACGCCCCTCCCTGCGGACGGCATCGCGTTTGTGATTCAGAATTCGGCGGCCGGAACAGGCGCTTTAGATGCCGACAACAATGGGACTGATGGTTGCAGCCTTGGATTCGGAGACGCCCCCGACGGCACTTGCACGGGTCATAACGGCGGTATTCCGAACAGCATCGCGATCGAGTTCGACACTTATCAGAACCCAGATATCGGGGACCCTAGTGCGAATCATGTTGCCATTCAAAGCTGCGGGACTGGCGCGAACTCCGTTGAGAACGGAGCTTGCCGACTTGCGGATAACTCCAACCTTCCCATCACGCTTGCGGATGGTCAGGTGCACACGGCGATAGTCTCGTATGTGCTGCAGGCGAGGGCTTCGCAGACCGCCTGCATTGCAAATAACGTCCCCGGGCCGTGCCTGGATGTGATCTTAGACGGCACGGATTTGTTTCCCGCCGGCGTCTCCGTCAACCTAAGCACACTGCTGAGCCTCACCAGTGGCAATGCCTACGTCGGATTCACTGGCGCGACCGGCGGAGCAACCGACATCCAGGACATACAGAGCTGGACCTTCACGCCGCAAGCGCAGACCCAGACACTTCAGCCCGGCACTCCGGCAACTTTTCCATTCCAGAACAACGCCTACAGCTACCAGGCGACTCTGAATAACGAATCCACGCCAACGACGACGACGGTGACGCCAATCCTCATGACGCCAGACGCCTGCGACGCCCTGGTGCAGACGAAGTATCCGGGCGCACACTGTTTCGTTTACACGGGCCTCGCGCCGGATCCTGATTCCGCGGTCATGTTTGAAGTGACCTGCCCGAATCTGCCGAACAGCCAATGTACTCCCTTCAGCGCGGACCTTGGGACGACCTTTACTCTTTCCACGCAGTCGGGCGTTAACATGTACAACCCACTCGATCCGTTCCCAGGTTGGCTCAAAGGATTCGGAGGCGTGAATAATCATCCCTGCACACCACCTAATTCGGGCCCACTGTTCCAGAGCGACCAAATCAGCGGCTTCATCATAGACCCGAAAACGCATGGCAGTAGCGGAGGCACAGGCTCGTGCTGGGTCGCAACCTACAGCCAGCCCGATGAGGTTCCGCCGGGCATTACGATTACGTCGCCAGCCAATACTTTCTACGCTCAGAATGCGATGGTCGTAGCGAACTACACCTGCAGCAACCCGACAACCTCGCAGCCCTCCAGCAGCGCCGTTGGCCCATATCTGACGGTAGCGAGCTGCACCCAGTCAACCGGCACTCAGACCGGATGCACGCAGACCCCCAATGGGATGTCATGCACTGGTTCGGTCAATACTTCCCAACTCGGAACGTTCCCCTTCCAGGTGACAGCCACGGATACTGGCTTGAACACCAGTACCCAGAGCGTGAATTACACGGTGGTTGCGCCCACAAACCTGCAAATCCTGAAGCTTGCTCCTCCGGGACCTGTGGCCACGGGCGGCACCATCAATTACCTGATTGGTGTTGCTGATTTTGGTCCGGTAAACGCCGATGGAGTCATCGTGACGGATCCACTCCCGAGCAATACAACGTTCGTGAGCGGTTCAGGAAGCAACGTGGCCTGCGGAATCGTCAACAAGAAGCTGTCCTGCTCAGTCACCCCAGTTGCGTGCTCAGCGAGCGGCAACACTGTTACTTGCAACGTCGGGATGCTTACGCCGTTATCGGTCTTCCCGTTGAATGGGGCGGCGATGACGATCAAGGTACAGGTAACCGCTAAGCCCACGACGATGTGTGGCAAGCAACCTTGCACCATCAACACCGCAACTGTGAGCGCTGCGAATACCGATACGAACGCGAATCCCACTTCGACCGCCAAAACCATCTGGTGAGGGACGCGGGAGTTTCAGGAATGCAACGCAGAGTTAAGAGGGCTGCCGTCCAAAGCGGCAGCTCTCTTCTTCTTCCCGAGTTTGGCCTTACCTGCTGGACTCGCGAGTGGACTGCTCGTACATCGCCTTGAAATCGGCGCGCTGAAGCAACTGTTGTGCCTCGGGATCTTTTTTCATGTTATCCAGCAGGTGAACCGCCTCGCCGTAATCTTGTTTGGCTTCGATCGGGCTGCCGGAATCCTGTTCCGTTATAGCCAGCAGATAATGGGCGCGGGCGCTTAAGGGCTGCATACCGAGTTGGTTGGCGCGAAGCAAGGCGCGTTTCAGTTCGGACCGAGCTCCGGAAACGTCATGCCGCTGAATCATCGCTTCGGCCAAGAAGATAGAGCACTCGACCGAGATATACCGAAGCCCGAGATCATCGGCACGCTGCACAAGCGGCTTCAGGGCGGCAATGGCCTCCTGGGAGCGTCTTTCTTCGACCAAAGCTTTCGCCAGTTCGGAATTCGCAATCAGAATCGTATCCGGCTCCTTGCTGCGCTTGGCTGCCTGCAGGGCGTCGGCGTAAGAGGCCTGAGCAGACTTGAAATTCCCGGTGTAGAAGAAGGCGTCCCCTTGGACCCCGAGGGTTTGTGCCATTACGCTGTCATTCTTAAGCTGGCGTGAGAGCGCAAGGGACTCGTCCAAAACGCTCTTAGCTTCGTCGCGCCGGCCTGCCAGGATGAGCGCCTCGGCGGAAGCATTCAGTATCCGCGCCATCCAGATACTTCGATCTTTCATGTCCCGGAAGGCCTTCAGGGCTTCCTGCTCGGACTTGATGGCGGCGCCGAAACGCCCCTGATAATCAAAGAGCGTGCCCAGGCCGCTTGATTCAATGGCGGCGCCACGCTGGTCGTTCATGCTGCGGCGTAAATCCAGCGCTCGAAGATAATATGAAATGGCCTGGTCGTATTGCCCCATATCCGCGGAAGTGTCGCCGAGGTTGTGCACCGCCTCGACGATGTCCTGCGGGACCTTGGATTTCTCGCGCAACTGCAAGGCTTGTTGATAATAGGTAAGCGCGTCTTCGTACTGCCCCTTTTCCGAATAGGCGGTCCCAATATTGTTCAGACAGATTGCTTGCAGGCTGTCATTGCCAACGTCGCGCTCCATCTGCAGCGCTTCCTTCTCCATCTTGAGAGCCTGATCGTGGTCGCCGGCATCGTCGTAGAAATTGCCGAGCTCAATCAGAGTGTCACCCAGCCCGCGCTTGTCGCCGATCTCGCGCCGAATCTGCAGAGCCTCCTGAAAATTGGAAAGGGCATCTTTGGGTTTGCCCAGCGCAGCCTGGGCTTTGGCCATTTCGTTCAGGCTGAAGGCCAGGCCCCGTTTCTGGCCGATCTGGCGCCAGATCGCGAGTGCGTCGGTTTCATTGCGAACCACTTCGTCGGGCTTGTTCAACATTCGGTAAGCAACCGCCATCAGGTGGAGACTGGTTGCTTTCTGCTCTTGGTTGTCCACTTGAACGGCGAGGCTGTAGGCCCGGTTCAGAGGATCGAAACTGGCCTGCGGATTGCCGCTCTTGATCTCGATGCGGCCGAGATCAAGAGTCGCACCTACATCCTTGGGATTTGCCGACAAGATCTTCTGGTAATATTCGCGCGCTTTCACGAGATCGCCAGAGTCCTGATACAGGCTCGCCAGAGCCACTTGCACGTCGTAGTTATCCGGGGAGGCTTTGGCCAGAGTCTCATACGCCCGGATGGCGTCTGGGTAGTTCTTCACGACCTGCGAACGAATCGCAGCGATCAGATATGTCTCCGCCTCCGGCAGGTTCGAGCTGAGCATCACCGCCTTTTGCGCTGCCTGATCGGCTTGATCGTCATAGCCCAATTTGCCGTAAGTCTGCGCCAGCCTGGAAAAGGCGAGCGCGAAATTCGGATCTTCCTGAGTCGCCGCCTCGAACTGCTTTTGTGCGTCCAGACTCCTGCCGTCCCGCTGCAAAGTAATGCCCTGATTGTAGTCGCGCAGCGCCGCCACCGACTGGGAAGTGGGTTGGAAGGAGCTGGCCTTCAGCTCCTTCAGCACATCCGACGGGAGCGCAAGCTTCTGGCGGATGGACTCTGCCAGGCGGTCGATCGCGCCCGGAATATCTTTCTCACTCGGCACATCAATCTTTAGCGGAACCGAGCGGTCATTCTTGATGTCTAGCAGTGTGGCATCAATGCGGATCTGGTCTCCGAACTTGGCGTACTGCCCCCAGACCACGCGGTCGGCCTTGCTGAAATCAGCCACGCGGCGGATCGTTGCTGGGTCGAGCGCGCTGGCCGGAGAAATGCGCAGATCGGTGAATATCTGGTGCAGGCTGTTCGGGCTCACCGTGCGTAGACGTGCGGACTCGCCTACGTCCGTGCTCAACATCTCGGCAAGGCTCGGTCCGAGCCAATCGACGCTGGGATCGCCGGAGGCATTGCGGAAGGGCAGAATCGCCAGTGACAAGTCGGGCCCAGAGGCCGCTTTCTTTGCGGACGGGGCAGAAAGCCGCGCGCGAAACACGTAGCCGACAATCGCCAGCAACAGCACGGTCGCGACGCCCATTACCAGGGGCCAGGGAATGGTCTGTCCCCAGGGCTTCACGTCGGCATGAAAACCCAACGTGGCGGCGGCGCGTTTTCCCTGCCAGACGTCGAGATCGCGCAGCATTTCGGCCGCGCTCTGGTAGCGCAGGGCGGCCTCCCGCTCCAGGCACTTGCTGACCACCGAACTGAGCATTCCGGGAATGGTGTTGTCATAGTCCGAGACCGGAACCGCGCGTTCCTGCGTGCGCTTGATCAGGCTGGCCAGCGCACTCTCGGCTTTGAACGGCATCTTGCCGGTGAGCAGTTCGTAGAGAATCAATCCTGCGGTGAACAGATCCGAACGCTGGTCGAGTTCCTTGCCCAGAGCCTGTTCCGGCGACATATATTCCATGGTGCCAACCAGGGCTCCGGTCTGGGTCATGCCTTCGCCCTCCATCGTGCGCGCCAGGCCGAAGTCCATGACCAGAATCCGGCCCGTGTCCTCACGCATGATGTTCTGCGGCTTCAGGTCGCGGTGAATCACGCCCACACTGTGCGCCGCTTCCAGCGCCTGCAGGACCTGTTGCATGATTTCGACCGCCTCTTCGGGAGAAAACTTCTGCTTCTCCTGAATGAGGGAGCGCAGGTCGCGGCCCTCCACGAATTCCATGGTGATGAACTTCACACCATCGGCGTCGCCGAGATCGTAGATGCGGATGACGTTCTTGTGCGTCACCTGGCGGGAAAGCAGAAGCTCCTGCTTAAAGCGCGCCAGCATTGAGGCACTGGAGGCGAGTTCCGGCCGGATCAGTTTCAGTGCGACCGCACGGTCCAGTTCGCGGTCCCGGGCTTTGTACACCGCGCCCATCCCGCCTTCGCCGAGAAGCTGCAGAATCTCGTAGCGTCCGCCCAATACGTCGCCGGGTTGCAGGAGCGGAGCGCTGACCTGAATACGACTCTGCCGGCGAGCGGCAGGACGAGGCGACGGCGGCATTCCGTCCACCACGGTCGCATCGGGGTCTACGAACGTAGCTTCCGGATCAACCCAGGTTGCCTCCGGATCGATCGGCGGTTTGGGCAGGTCCACCGCGGTCGGGCTGTCCGGGTCAGAGGGCGGCTGCGAGCTGTCACCCTTGATCGGCACGCCGATGCCGCCTTGACCGGTACTTCGATCTGGAGGATCGCCCCCTGGAGTCCGTTTCTGCATGATCGTCCCAAAAAGTAAGAAGGTGGCCGGATCGGCCCGACAGAACCTGGCACTTGGCCGGAATGATGAAAAGTATATACCCGTCCCGGTCAGACGCAGCTTAAAGATAAGGCGGATTGAGCTATGGCGGCCCGGATCGGCCGGTACCCACGGTTAACTGCCGAGGTTCAGTCGTTGTCTGCGAAATTCTTTCACGCTAACCTACAAGAACCGTCGAAATTCTAAGAGACCAGAGGGTGCAGCTCGAGAAAGCAGAAGCCGGTACTGGCAGTTAACGTGCAATCTGATCACGGGTGGTCGCGAGGAAAGGCCAAGCTGAGAATCCACGCTCGAAAAACGTCGGAATTTGTAAAGTCCAGGCTGACGGGGGACTGCGGGCACACCACCAGCCGGGGAATGCTGGTGTTGATGGAGCTGGTCCTGCTGGGGCTGCTGTTTTTCGCACTGCTCCCAGCCGCCGCTGCCCAGATCTCTCCCGGCCCCCTCTCGCGCCCGCACCAGTCGCTGAACGGATCCACCAACTGTGCCAGTTGCCACAAGTTCGGTGGCCAGGCGGCTCTGAAGTGCCTGGAGTGCCACACTGAGATTGCGGGCCGCTTGTCGGCGCGCAAAGGCCTGCACGCCACCTATAACATTCCGCCGGGATCCAGTCAGGAATGCGCCCGCTGTCACTCCGAGCATAACGGCGAAGATTTTCCTCTGATTAAGTGGGACATCAAGACTTTCAACCACAAAGAAACCGGCTACCTGCTGGAAGGCAAGCATGCCGGCGTGACTTGCAATAAATGTCATACCGCCGCGCACATTACTCCCCAGGACCGGCCAGCGATCAAGATCAAGGATCTGAACCGGACCTATCTCGGCTTGTCCACCGCCTGTGCAACCTGTCACGAGGATGCGCACAAAGGGCGGCTCGGGCCGAATTGCCAGACTTGTCACAACTTTGAAGACTGGAAGAAGATCAACACGGCCCAGTTCGATCACTCCAAGACCCGTTATCCCCTGACCGGTCTGCACGTCCAGGTACCATGCGCCAAGTGCCACGTCAACGGGGCGGACGGCAAGCCTCAATATGTCGGCATCCCGTTCAATTTATGCTCGGACTGCCACAAAGATCCGCACAAAGGCAGCTTCCCGCAGGGATGCCAGTCCTGTCACAGCACGAGCGGGTGGAAGAAGATCTCACTTCAGGCGGTGAACGAACGCTTCGACCATTCCAAGACGAAATATCCGCTGGAAGGCAAGCACGCCACGCTGGATTGCGCGCAATGCCACGCCAATGGCGACTTCAAGAAGCCTCTGGCCTTCCAGAAATGCACCGACTGCCACAAACCGGATCCGCACAACGGCCAGTTCGCCAAGCGCACGGGCGGCGCTGAATGCTCCTCCTGCCACACCGTCCAGGGATGGAAGCCTTCCACCTTCACGGTGAAAGAACACGCGTCAAGCGCCTACCCGCTGCAGGGCGGCCATGCCCGCGTGGAGTGCGCGAAGTGTCACATCCCCAAAGGGAAGGACACTCTGTTCAAGGTAAAGTTCGATCGCTGCATGGACTGCCATACCGACCAGCACGCGGGGCAGTTTGCGGCCGCGCCTTACCTGAACGCCTGCGATCGCTGCCACAATCTCGAGGGATACAAGCCTTCCACCTTCAGCCTGTCCAGGCACAAGCAGACGCGGTTCGTGCTTACTGGCGGACACGTTGCCGTCCCCTGCGCGGACTGCCACAAAGAATCGAGCGAGTTCCAGCCGAAGCCGACCGCGATCTATCACTGGAAGGCTTTGGACTGCACCAGTTGCCATAACGATCCTCATCAAGGCCAGTTCAAGGAGCGCATGCAGCAGAAACTGGCTGATGGTTCGCTCGCCGGATGCGAGGCCTGCCACACCACCAAATCGTGGAAGGAATTGTCCGGTTTCGATCACTCCAGGACCACTTTCCCGTTGACCGGGGCCCATCGCGCCACCGCCTGCATTGACTGCCATAAACCGCCGAATCTTGAGACCAAACTAATCAACGTGGACTTTAAAGCTGCGCCCACCATCTGCGAGGACTGCCACGCAGACGTGCATGGCAAGCAATTCGCCAAAGGCGACGTCACCCACTGCGTGGATTGTCACAACAGCATGAAGTGGAAACCTTCGCTATTCGACCATGACAAGCGGACGGAATTTCCACTGCGTGGCGCGCATCAGAACGTCCGCTGCGCCGAGTGCCATAAACTGACCAAGGTGATCGCGGCCAAGACCGTGCTCTTCTATAAACCTACCCCGAAGGATTGCGCCGCCTGCCACGGCCCCACCAATCCGGTTCCCCGGGCAAAGCAGCCGGGATTCTAAAGGTCGCTGGCGAAACCCTCCGAATCGCTAAGAGATCTACAACCTTCGGGTCCCAAAGGTCTTAACCGGTGGGGTGAAAACTAAGTTCCCTCAAAGATTAGAGAAATGCCTGAACAAGCCCCAACCGGACTTTGCTCGTAGCAATATCCTCCCGTTTCTGGAGATCGACTAAGAATAAGGACGAGGCCCGGATAACCTTTTGGCAAGCCCCTCGCATCCATCGATTCACGTGCTTCGGGGAACTTGTATTCATGGCAGGTAGCTCCTTTCCTGCACCGGCCGCTAGACCTATGTACTTCTGGCATCCTGAGGACCTACAACCTCCGGTCTGAGGTTTCGAACGGCCAGACTGTGCAAGGGTTTATCACATTCTTTAGGCTGAAAAAAGTGCAGGTTACAGAGCAGAAGTTACCCTTTGCTCTCAGTAATACTTAAACCTATAACAAAGCCGGCCGATGGACCAATTGACGTTACTGACAGGTACTTGTGTAACTTTCGTGGGAGCCGGGAGCCAACTAGCATGGTTGGACCAGTAATTGCTTAAAAATTCATCACTCTTCGTGGGTCGCCCAGATGTCTGGGGCTAGGTGCAAGGGGCAATTCATGTTGGCGTCGAGGGGCGTTCTCAATCTGCTGGGGGTTTGGTTGCTGTTGGTTTCCGCAGCCGCTGCCGGAGCGGTGCCGCAGAATCCTGGCACGCACAGCCCGCACGGCAATCTGAACATTCCCTGTCAGAACTGCCACACGGCGAGCGGGTGGCGGCCGATCCGCGCGGTTCCGGAATTCGATCACAACCAGACCCGGTACCCCCTGCGCGGCATGCACGTATCGGTGACCTGCACCCAGTGCCACGTCAAGCCCGTGTTCACCAATGTCGGGCAGCGATGCCAGGATTGCCACGCGGATATTCACAAGCGGCAACTGGGCGCCAACTGCGAGCAATGCCATACGGTGCGGGGCTGGCAGGTCTCGATCCAGCAGATCCAGCAGCATAACAACCGCTTCCCGCTGACCGGCGCACATGCCACAGTGGACTGCGATTCCTGCCACAAAGGCGCGGCCAACAGCAAATTCCAGACGATGTCCACGGATTGCTATTCCTGCCATGCAGCCGATTACAAGGCCACGACCAACCCGAATCACGTCACCGCCAAGTTTTCCATTACCTGTGACGGTTGCCACGGGACCGATAACTGGCTGAATGCCAAGTTCGATCACAACACGACCGGATTCCCACTGACCGGTGGGCATGCCGTGCCTCCCCGCGAGTGCATTGATTGCCACGTCAACAACAACTACAACCTCAGCAGCATGGCGTGCTATTCCTGCCACCAGAAGGATTTTGCCGGCGCCGCCAGTCCGGTGGCGCACACCGGCTTCCCGACGACGTGTGAGCAATGCCACGACACGGTGCAATGGAGCGACGGCAAGTTTGATCATTCCACCACTGGGTTTCCGCTGACCGGCATGCATACCGTGCCGCCGCGGCTGTGCGCGGACTGTCACGCCAACAACAACTACAATCTGACCAGCACGGCCTGTGTGACCTGCCACTTGAAGGATTTTCAGGGCACGACCAACCCCAGCCACGTGGCCGGCAACTTCGCGCAGACTTGCGATTCGTGCCATACGACAGCTGGCTGGTCGCCAGCTACGTTTGATCACAGCACGGTGAACTTCCCGCTGACGGGCATGCACACAGTGCCCCCGCGCCAGTGTACCGACTGCCACGTCAACAACAACTACACCCTTACCAGCACGGCATGCGTGTCGTGTCACTTGAAGGATTTTCAGGGCACGACCAACCCGAACCACGTGGCCGGCAGCTTCTCGCAGACTTGCCAGACGTGCCACACGACCAGCGCCTGGCAGCCCGCCAGCTTCGACCATTCGTCGGTAAACTTCCCGCTGACGGGGATGCACACCGTGCCGCCGCGCCAGTGCGCCGACTGCCACGTGAACAATAACTACACCTTGAACAGCACGGCCTGCGTGTCGTGTCACCTGAAGGATTTCCAGGGCACGACCAACCCGAACCACGTGGCCGGCAGCTTCTCGCAGACTTGCCAGA
>JBBIPV010000015.1:110354-111245 GCA_037442635.1 Terriglobales bacterium
GCGCCGACTGCCACGTGAACAATAACTACACCTTGAACAGCACGGCCTGCGTGTCATGTCACTTGAAGGATTTCCAGGGCGCGACCAATCCGAACCACGTAGCCGGCGGTTTCGCTCAGACTTGCGAAATTTGCCACAACACCTCCGCTTGGCAGCCGGCCACGTTCGATCATTCGAAGTCAGGCTTCCCGCTCACCGGATCGCACATGGTGCCGCCGCGGCAGTGCGCGGATTGTCACGTCAACAACAACTACAACATCACCGTGACCACTTGCATCAGCTGCCACCAGAAGGATTACAGCGGCGCGACCACCCCGGTGCCGCATGCGGGTTTCCCAACCACCTGCGAGCAATGCCACGATACAGTGCTGTGGACGGACGCAAAGTTCGATCACTCCACCACCGGCTTCCCGCTGACCGGTCTGCACACGGTGCCGCCTCGCGCCTGCGCCGATTGCCACGTCAACAATAACTACAACCTCAGCAGCACCGCCTGCGTCACCTGCCACCTGAAGGATTACCAGGGGACAACGAACCCGAACCACGTTACGGCCAACTTCCCGCAAACCTGCGATACGTGCCACGACACGAGCGGCTGGCTGAACGCTACGTTTAACCACAACAGCACCGGCTTCCCGCTGACTGGCCTGCACACCGTGCCGCCACGGGTCTGCACCGACTGCCACGTCAACAACAACTACAATCTCAACAGCACCGCCTGCGTGACCTGCCACCTGAAGGACTATCAGGGCACGACGAACCCGAACCACGTCACGGCGAACTTCCCGCAGACCTGCGACACCTGCCACGACACGACCAGCTGGCTGAACGCTACCTTTAACCACAACAGCACCGGCTTCCCGCTGACTGGCCTGCACACCGTGCCGCCAC
>JBBIPV010000016.1:0-57529 GCA_037442635.1 Terriglobales bacterium
TATCCCGGCTCGTTTGATCCGCCCACCAACGGGCACCTCGATCTGATTGAGCGGGGCAGCAAGATATTTGAAGAACTGGTGGTCGCGATCCTGCGCAACTCGGAGAAGAGCCCGATGTTCAGCGTGGCGGAGAGACTGGAGATGCTGCGGGAGTTGACGGCGGACCTGAAGAACGTCCGGATTGATACTTTCAACGGGCTGATGGTCGAATACGCCAAGTCCACTGATGCGATCTGTATCTTGCGCGGCATTCGCGCCATCAGCGACTACGAGTACGAACTGCAGATGGCGCTGATGAATCGCAAGCTGGAGCCGACGCTGGAGACGGTGTTCATGATGCCGGCCGACAAGTATTCCTATGTCAGTTCGCGGCTGGTGCGGGAAGTGGCGCAGGCCGGCGGTCCGGTGAAGGGCCTGGTCCCGGAAGTAGTCGAGCAGAAACTCCGCGAGAAGCTCGATCCGGCATACAAGCTGCAGGCGGCCCGTTTGGTAGAAGTCTCTAGGAAGAGGAAAAAGAAGGCATGACGCCAGTCACTGTGGAAGCTCTCAGACTCACGGACCGCATCAATCGCATTGAGCCCTCCGCCACGATGGCGGTGGTGGCCGAAGCCGAGAAACTGCGTTCGCAGGGCATTGACGTGGTGGATTTCGGCGCGGGCGAGCCGCACTTTACAACGCCGGCGCACATCAAGGAAGCGGCGATCACGGCGATTCACGGGAATTTCACGCGATACACGGCGGTGGCCGGGACGTCTGAGCTGCGCGACGCCATCGCACACCGCCACAACGTGGATTTCGATTCTGACTACCGGCGCGAGGAGGTCATCGCCTCCACCGGCGGCAAGCACGCGCTGTTCAACGCCATCCAGGTGCTCGTGGATCATGGCGACGAGGTGATTCTGCCCGTGCCGTACTGGGTGTCATTCAAAGACATGGTGCGCTATGCGGGCGGGAATTGTGTCCTGCTGGAAACGGACGAGGCGCAGGGTTTCCGTGTGACGGCGGAGATGGTGGCGAGGCTGATCACAACCCGAACCAGGGTGATTGTGCTGAATTCGCCTTCGAATCCTTCGGGCGCGGTGATGAGCGCGGAGGACATGACCGAAGTGGTGCGTCTGGCGCACCAGCGCGGCATCTGGGTGCTCTCCGATGAGTGCTACGTTTATCTGAACTACAAAGACAAGAACTTCTCCGTGGGATCGTTGCGGGAGTACAAAGAACGGATGGTAGTGCTGGGATCGCTCTCCAAGACTTATGCCATGACGGGGTGGCGACTGGGATTTGCGATGGCGCCGGCGGCAGTGACCGCCGCGCTCGCCAAGCTGCAAAGCCAGTGCACGTCGAATCCGACTTCGATTGTGCAGAAGGCGGCGGTGGCGGCGTTGAAGGGACCGCAGGAATGCGTCGAGGAGATGCGCAAGGAGTACATTCAACTCCGCGATCACGTAGTCGCGGGACTGCGCTCGATTCCGGGCGTGACCTGCACACTACCCGAGGGCGCGTTCTATGCCTATCCGAACATTTCGTCTTTCCTAGGACGCGGCGCGCTGAAATCGGCGTCCGACGTGGCCGGACGGTTGCTGCGTGAGGCACACGTGGCTACGGTTCCGGGCGAGGGATTTGGCACGAACGATCACATCCGCGTCTCGTATGCGACTTCCAAGGCCGAACTGGATCGCGGCCTGGAGCGGATGCGGAAGTTCCTCGCGGCGCTGTGAGGGTTGTCTCAGGTTTCCGGAAATCGCACGTAGACAGGCCGTTCCATCGGTGAGCGGCCTTTTGTGTTAGCGCAGGCCGGGTATGGACAATCTCTATCCATTGTTGATGCAGCCGCTGTTTGATCCGCGCCCATGGGGCACGCTGGACCTCTCGCCGATTTATCCTAATCACAAGTTCGCGGAGAAGATTGGCGAGGCCTGGCTGAGTGGCGACGACTGCAAGGTGGCCAACGGCCCCCTGGTGGGCAAGACTCTGGCGCAGCTGAGCGAACTGTATCAGCGCGAGCTTGTGGGAGACGCGGCCCGTGATGCCAGGCGTTTTCCGCTGCTGCTTAAGTTTCTTTTCCCTCATGAGAAACTCTCGGTGCAGGTTCATCCCGACGACGAGCAGGCGCTGCGCGTGGGAGAGCCGTGGGGTAAAACCGAGTGTTGGTACGTCGCCCACGCGAAGCCGGGATCACAGATTGCTCTGGGATTGAAGCCGGGCGTAACCACGCAGCAACTGGAAGAAGGGATCCATCTGAAGCGTGCCGAAGAATTGCTGAACTGGATCAGTGTCTATGCGGGCGACATGATTTACGTTGCCGGCGGAACGGTGCATACGTTGGGGCCGGGGTCGGTGATCGTTGAGACCCAGCAGCAGTCGGACACGACCTACCGGCTGTATGATTACGGGCGTCCGCGCGAACTGCATTTGAAGAACGGCATGGCGGCGGTGAAGGAAAAAGTCGGCTCAGGGAAAGTTGTGCGCCCGGCGCCGGGGCAGATCGGCGGCAACAACCGGCATGCGCCGTTGGTGGCGGCTCCCTACTTTGTAGTGGACATGTTTGAAGCGAAGGACCCACTGGAGCTTGGGACGCGCGACGATTCTGGCAAGAGTTCCGTGCAGATTCTGGTGGCGGTCGAAGGCTGCGGGGTGATCGAGGCGCCAGGCGCGGATCCGGTCACGTTAGCCAAAGGCGATGCGGTGGTAGTGCCTGCGTGCGTGCGAAGGTTTGGCGTGCGCCCGCAGTGGGCGGTGGAATTTCTGCGGGCCCATGTGCCGGGGAAGACGCTGCCTGAGCCCGAAACTCGACTGTAGATCCATTGCAGATTTCAGATTTGAGACTGCAGATTCTGTGGCTAAGAATTCAAATCTCTATCCCGTGATTCTCGCTGGTGGGCGCGGCACGCGCTTTTGGCCGCTGAGCCGGAAGAAGCGGGCCAAACAACTGCTCGCGCTCGATGGCAAGCAGACGATGATCCAGCAGACCGTGGCGCGGCTGCTACCGCTGGCTTCGGCGAAGCAATTCTGGATCATCACAAATGCAGACTCACGGTCGGCGATCATCAGGCAGTTGCCGCAGCTTCCGAAGGCCCAGGTCCTGGCTGAGCCGGTGGGGCGAAATACCGCGCCGGCGATTGGGCTGGCGGCGTTTCTGCTGCTGCGGGAAAACCCCGAGGCGATTATCGGGATGTTTCCGTCAGACCATGTGATCGCTGACGAGAAACCCTACCGCCAAACTCTTGAGCGAGGGATCGAGATCGCGGCGGCGGGCGCGAACATTGTGGTCGTTGGCATCCGCCCGACTCGCGCGGAAACAGGGTATGGATACATCGAAGCGGGGACAGTGTTTCAGGGCGCCGCGTTGCGTGTCCGGCGGTTTACTGAGAAGCCCGATGCGAAGCGGGCCGCGGAGTTTCTGGCTGCGGGGAATTACTTCTGGAACAGCGGAATGTTCCTCTGGAGTGCGCGCACGCTGGCGGATGCCCTGCGCGAACATTTGCCGAAGACCGCGCCGCTGCTCGAAGAGATCGCCGCTGCCTTTGGGACGCGCAAGTTCGCCGCTGCATTCCGCAGGCTCTATCCGAAGTGCGAAAACATCAGCGTGGACTACGCGGTGCTGGAGCCGCGATCGGCGAAAGGCGAGCAGGCGGGCAACATTGTCTGTCTCCCAGCGGATTTCGGCTGGAATGATCTCGGTTCCTGGACGGCGCTTTATGAGCACCACGCAGCCATGAGTAATCCGCCGGACGGAAATCTGGTCGCCGGCGCGGGGCACTTCCTGCTGAATGCGAAGGGGAACTATGTCCACGCACCCGGCAAGTTTATAGCCGCGGTAGGTGTGAGCGATCTTGTGGTAGTCGAGACACCGGATGCGCTGCTGATCACGACGCGCCAGCAGGCGCAAGAGGTCGGCAAGGTCGTAAAGTATCTGGACGAAAAGAAGCTGAGGAAGCTGACCTGAACACATTCATAGCGCAAGATATCAAATTCGGAACCGATGGTTGGCGCGGCCTGATCGCCGACGATTTTACTTTCGAAAATGTGCGGCGCGTGGCCGGCGCCATCGCTTCCTACGTATTGAAGTACGAACAACCACAACGCGGAGTGTTCGTTGCCTACGATGCGCGCTTTGCCTCGCCCGCAGCTGCGCGAGTTGTGGCAGAGGTCATTGCCGCTGCCGGCATACCGGTCAAGCTGGCCAACGACTACACGCCGACTCCGGCAGTTTCCTACGCGGTGAAGCATCAGGGCGCGGCGGGCGGAGTGATGATCACCTCCAGCCACAATCCATGGAACTGGAACGGAGTGAAGTTCAAAGGCAAGTTCGGCGGCTCGGCGACCCCGGCGATCATGAAGAAGATCGAGGCGGAACTCGCTGCTGGCGCTGCTCCGAAGGGGAACAAGGCGACCATCGAGGAGGCAGATTTCAAGAAAGATTACGTCGCTGCCGTGTGCCGCTTCGCCGACATGGAGTTAATTTCCAAGACGAAATCCAAGTTCGCGGTGGACGCGATGTACGGCTCCGGGCGCGGCGTTCTGACCGGAATCTTCGCCGAGCGCGGCGTGCAGCATGTGGCCATCCGCCAGGAACTGAACCCGTTATTTCCCGGAATCAATCCCGAGCCGATCGAGCCGCACATCAGGATGCTGCAGGAGACCGTGGTTCGGGAAAAATGCGATGCGGGACTAGCGACGGATGGAGATGCCGATCGCATTGGCGCGGTTGCTGAAGACGGCAGCTTCGTGGACTCGCACAAGATCTTCTGTGTGCTGCTGCGCTGGCTGCTGGAACGCAAGAAATGGCCGGGCGATGTTACGCGGGCGTTCAACACCACCCGCATGCTCGACCGCATTGCCGCAAAGTACGGCCGCAAACTGTATGAAACGCCGATCGGCTTCAAATATGCGGCTGACCTGATGATGGAACACGACATCCTCATCGGCGGCGAAGAATCGGGCGGAATCGGGTACTCGCGCTTTCTGCCCGAACGCGACGGAGTGCTCAACTGCCTGCTCCTGGCCAACGTGATGGCGGAAGAAGGAAAGCCGCTCGGCCAATTGGTAGCCGATCTGCAGCGGGAATATGGTCCGCATTACTATGGGCGCCGCGATCTGCACATCCCGGAACAGGTGAAGCAGAGCGCGATCCAGCGCGCGCGGGCAGAGGGTACACAGACATTGGGGCGCTACCGCGTGCTCAGGAAAGAGCACCTGGACGGCGCCAAATTCTTCCTCGATGCGCCCACCAACGGAAATGGAGCAGAGGCCTGGGTGCTTTTCCGCGCATCGGGAACGGAGCCGCTATTACGGCTTTATACGGAGGCTTCGTCGCCAGATCTGGTCAAGGAACTCCTGACCGTCGGCGAAAGCTTCGTGCTGCAGGACTGAGCCAAAAAGTTTCCCGTCGTATCCGCGCCTGCATTTCCAACGCTCATTGATTGAGGAATGGCTCGCACTTTCAGGGAAGATTGTCGAAAATAGGTGATAGGCTCAATCCGTCATGGCAGACCGCCCAACTCCGGCACAAACTGATACACCTGAAGCGCGGCGCTACAACCGCGTGCGACGGTGGCTGGGCATCGCCGACATAGTCATCGGGTTCACCTTTCTGCTGGTTCTGCTTCTGACCGGATGGTCCGGCTGGTTGCGTGACCTCGCCTACCGCCTGGGCTTCAGAAACTACTCCTTGTCGCTGTTCTTCTACCTGCTGCTGTTGTTGGTGATCAGCAAGTTACTCGGCATTGGTTTGGACTACTACGGATTCCGGCTGGAACGCCGATATGAGCTTTCGACGCAAAGGTTCCGCTCCTGGCTTTGGGATGAAGCCAAGGGATTTCTGCTGAGTCTGCTACTAGGAGCGGTAATCGTGGAGTTGGTCTACTTCACCATCCGGCAGTGGCCGCAGAACTGGTGGTTGCTGGCCTGGGCGTTGTTTATGGTGCTGTTTATTGTTCTGGCGCAACTGGCACCGGTAGTGCTGTTTCCCATCTTCTACAAGTTCGAACCGCTGGAGGACGAAGAATTACGCCGGCGTCTGGTGGTGCTGAGTGAACGTGCCGGGACGCGAGTCCGCGGGATTTACCGCTGGAAACTCTCGGAGAAAAGCAAGAAAGCCAACGCCGCGCTGACCGGCCTGGGCGCGACGCGCCGCATCATTCTCGCCGACACGGTGCTCGATAACTACACGCCCGACGAGATCGAGGCTGTGCTGGCCCATGAACTCGGGCATCACGTCCACCGGCATATTTTCAAGAGCATTCTGGTGCAGGCGGGAATTACGTTTGTCGGTTTCTGGGCGGCCAATTGGGCGCTGCATTATGCGGTGGACCGGCGCATGTTCGAAGAGTTATCCGATTTTGCGAACCTGCCGCTGCTGGCGCTGGTTTCGGTGGTGCTGTCTCTGCTGCTGATGCCGGCCCTCAACGCCTATTCCCGATATAACGAGAGGCAGGCGGATCGGTATGCGTTCGAGTCCATCTCGAGCGTGCAGCCATTCATTTCCGCGATGAACAGACTGGCCGAGCAGAATCTGGCCGAACGCACTCCTTCGAAATGGGTGGAGTGGCTTTTCCACTCGCATCCTTCGATTTCAAGACGCCTGGCCGCCGCGGAGGCATGGGCAAAAGCTCAGGGCGAGAGTCTTCACGTCTAGGCGAGAGCGCTCTCGCGATCAGCCTTTCTTCAGGATCTCAATCACCCGCTGCATATCTTCTTCCGTGTCCACACCAATGCTGTCGCGTGGAGTCTCTCCCACATAGATGGAAATGCTATTTTCGAGAAACCGGAGTTGTTCGAGTCTTTCGCTTTTCTCGAGCGACGATTCCGGAAGCGTCACAAAGCGGTCCAGGGCGGCCTTGCGATACGCATACAAGCCGAGGTGCTTGAAGTACTTCGGGCGCACGCCGTCGCGATCAAAAGGAATGGTGGCGCGGGAAAAATACAGGGCGCGTCCGTTGCGGTCTACCACGACTTTCACCGCATTCGGATTCGGGATGTCCGCCTCGACTGCCGAAGTCATAATCGTGCCGACTTCTGCGGCGGGATTCGCCATCACATGCAGCAAGCTCGCGATGTGCTCCGGGCAGACGAGCGGTTCGTCGCCCTGAACGTTGATGTAGACGTCAGATGAATAGCGGTTCGAAATCTCGTGAACCCGCTCGGTCCCGCTGCGATGCGAGGCGGAAGTCATTTCAGCCCTCCAGCCATGCCGGCGGCAGACTTCGAGGATTTCCCCAGAGTCGGTGGCGACGATGACATCCGCCAGCAGCGGCGACGAGCGTACGGCTTCGTAAACCACACCGATCAGCGGCTTGCCCGCGATCTCGCGCAACATCTTGCGCGGCAACCGCGTGGAGGCGAGTCGAGCGGGGATAACCGCTATGGCTTTCACGGGCGTGTTGCTTTTCGCGCTCTAAGATTGAGAGCGGTTGGATGAGTGGGCTGATACAGCCCGATACTTCCACCGCTCGGCAGTGGAATCGTGGTGGCTTTGCCCCACGGCGCCTTCTCGGCTTTGGTGCACTGAACTTTCTTCTTCTTCAGGTCAGCCATGACTGCCTTGAGGTCGTCGCACATCAGGTACAGAACGGCGCCGAGCATCTGATGACCAGCATGGCGTTGCGAGAACTCGCCTTCAAGAGGGTGAATTCCAGCTTCGGCGGGAGGCATGGCGAAAATCAGCCAGTCCTCACCCACGTCAACGTAGCGAAATCCAAGGACGTCGCGAAAGAAGGCTCGGTCGGCGTCGGCATTCTTGCTGTAGAGGAGAAAGTGGGCGCCGGTAATCATGCTACAGAGTATATCCGGTTGGTCCACCTTCAATGGTTGGGTCTTCAGGTTTTGACGATGCTTCTTCGTGCCCATAGAATGCGGCGGTATGTCTATGCGGAAGCGGCGATATGACAAATGAGGCCAGCCGTCGGGTTCGAGTGATTGATTCGCACACTGCAGGCGAACCCACGCGGATCGTAATCGAAGGCGGGCCCGATCTAGGTCAAGGGCCGCTTGCCGAAAGGCTCGTGCGTTTTCGCGGCCAGCACGACGCCTTCCGTTCCGCCGTGGTGAACGAACCACGGGGCTCCGATGTCTTGGTCGGCGGATTGTTGTGCGAGCCGAATGATCCAGGCTGCGCCGCGGGAGTGATCTTCTTCAACAACGTGGGCTATCTGGGGATGTGCGGTCACGGCACGATCGGTCTGGTCGCTACTTTGGCCTACCTGGGGCGCATTGCGCCCGGTGATCACCGGATCGAAACGCCGGTTGGGACGGTGGGGGTCCATCTGCACGCGGATGGGAAGGTGACCGTCCATAACGTTGCGAGCTATCGCAGCGCGGCGAATGTGACAGTGAACGTTCCGGCCTACGGTGTTGTCCGCGGCGACGTTGCCTGGGGCGGAAATTGGTTCTTCCTGGTCCAGAATCACGGGTTTGAGTTGGCACTGAACAGGGTCGAAGAGCTAACCAAATTCACCTGGGCGATCCGGCGCGCGCTGCGCGAACAAGGCATCACCGGCGCAGGAGGCCAGGAGATTGACCACGTCGAGTTGTTTGGGCCCCCCAGCACGCCAGGCGCGCACAACCGGAATTTCGTTCTGTGTCCCGGAAAAGCCTATGACCGCTCCCCGTGCGGCACGGGAACCAGCGCCAAACTCGCCTGCCTCTATGCCGACGGAAAAATCAAAGAGGGGGAAATCTGGCGGCAGGAAAGCATCATTGGCAGCGTGTTTGAGGGAAGCGTTCAGGAACGCGACGGCAAGGTCTACCCCAGCATCACCGGTGGAGCATTCGTGAATGCGGAAGCGACGTTGGTGCTCGACTCTAGCGACCCGTTCTGCATGGGCATCCGCGCATGAGTCAGCCCGCCTATGACGTGGCGGTTGTCGGCGCCGGCATCGTCGGGGCAGCGTGCGCAGACGAGTTCACCCGCCAGGGAATGCGAGTCGCGGTCGTGGATAAGGAGATGATCGGCGGCGGCGCGACTGCGGCAGGGATGGGACACATCGTTGTCATGGATGACTCGGAAGCGCAGTTTGCGCTGACACGTTATTCGCAGCGGCTCTGGTACGATCTGCGGACGGAGTTGCCCCTGGAAGTCGAATACGAACCATGCGGCACGATCTGGGTCGCGGCCGACGAAGAGGAAATGGCGGAAGTGCGCCGCAAACGGGATTTCTACGGCATGCGGGATGTTCCCACAGAAGTGCTCGACTCGCATGCCCTGCAGCGCCTCGAGCCGAACGTGCGGCCCGGAATGGCGGGAGGTCTGCGCGTGCCGGAGGATGTTGTTCTGTATCCACCATGCGCTGCCGCCTTTCTTATGCATCGTGCAGTCAAGCGTGGAACGAGTCTTCTGCTGGGACATGCTGTGACTCACGTGGCGCAAGGACGGGTGCAAAGAGCCGACGGTTCCGAGATCACTGCACGTTGGGTGGTGAATGCCGCTGGAGCATCAGCGGCCGAACTAATACCAGGTCTCGAGATCAAGAAGAGGAAAGGGCATCTCGTGATCACGGACCGCTACCCCGGTTTCTTGAACCATCAACTGGTGGAGCTTGGATACTTGAAGAGCGCGCACTCGGTCAGCAGCGACTCGGTGGCCTTCAACGTCCAACCGCGGCGCACGGGACAGATTCTGATCGGGTCTTCCCGCCAGTATGGCGCCGAGCACCCGGAAGTCGATCACCAGATTCTCGCGCGCATGCTGCAACGGGCTGGTGAGTATATGCCGGGTCTGGCCCGCATGTCGGCGATCCGCAGCTGGACCGGTTTCCGCGCCGCGACTCCGGGAAAGCTGCCGTTGATTGGTCCCTGGCCGGGAGACAGCTCTCTGCTCGTGGCTACGGGCCATGAGGGACTCGGAATTACGACCTCGCTGGCGACAGCGCGCATTCTGGTGGATCACGTCACCGGCAAGCAGCCGGAGATTCCCATTGAACCTTATCTGCCCTCGCGGACTGCTCCGGAACATGCGCATGCCTGAACCCCTCACGGTGACCGTAAACGAGACTGAGATTGCCGTGCCGCAAGGCACAACGGTTGCGGTCGCAATCATGCTTGCGGGACAAGTCTGCCGGACGTCGGTGAGCGGCGAGCCGCGCGGTCCATTGTGCGGCATGGGAATCTGCTACGAATGCCGGGCGGCCATTGATGGAGTGCAGCATTGCCGCACCTGCCAGATCGTGTGCTCCCAAGGCATGGAAATCAGGACGGATGAATAATCCGCGGCAAGAGTTCGACGTGCTCGTGGTGGGCGGAGGCCCCGCAGGAATGGCCGCGGCTGCCCGTGCCGCCCAGTGTGGTCTCAAGGTTGGATTGGTAGACGACAACGCCAAGCTCGGAGGCCAGATCTGGCGATCAAGCCTGGCAGGGCAGCCTGATGGAGAGTGCCACAGCTGGACGGAAAGAATCCACGCAGCCGGAGTGCGCGTAGTTTGCGGCAGAGTTTTCCACCAACCTGAGCCCGGCGTCCTGCTGGCGGAGAGTTCTGACAACCTCTACGAACTGGGATACCGCGAGCTTGTGGTGGCCACCGGCGCGCGCGAGCGATTTCTTCCCTTCCCTGGATGGACGCTGCCGAACGTGATGGGTGCGGGCGGCCTTCAAGCCATGGTGAAAGCCGGACTGCCGTTGGATGGGAAACGGATCGTGATCGCAGGTAGCGGCCCGCTTCTCCTCGCCGTGGCGGCGTACCTGCGCCGGCACGGTGCGCAGATCGCAATGATCTGCGAGCAGACGTCATGGAGCACGCTGGTGCAGTTCGGCGTCGTTCTGCTCCGCCGGCCCGACAAACTCGGCCAAGCAATCCAGCTCAAGGCAGAGTTAGCCGGCATACCGTTCTGCGCGAACTGCTGGCCGGTCGCTGCCAGCGGAAGAGCCATGCTTGAGAGCGTGACCATTTCGCGCAATAGGCGCATCGAAAATATTCCGTGCGACTACCTGGCCTGTGGGTTTCATCTGGTCCCCAACATCGAACTGGCGCTGCTGCTCGGCTGCGAGACTCGGAACGGGCAGGTGCAAACCGATGCTTATCAGCGCACCACCGCCGCGCATGTGTATTGTGCGGGCGAACCGACCGGCATCGGGGGGGTTGAACTGGCAGTGGTTGAAGGCCAGATCGCCGGCCTGGCGACTGCCAAGCGCGAGTCCGAGGCCAGGAGGTTATTCGCCCGGCGCGAGAGACTGCGCGGCTTCGCGCGAGCTCTGGATCGAACTTTCCAGCTTCGCCCCGAGCTCAGAAGCTTAGCGGCTCCAGAGACCATTGTCTGCCGCTGTGAAGATGTTCGCTTTTCCCATCTGCGCGAGCACTCGTCGTGGCGCGAGGCCAAGCTGCAAACCCGCTGCGGGATGGGGCCCTGCCAGGGCCGGGTGTGCGGACCGGCCACGGAATTTCTCTTCGGGTGGGACCCGGATTCGGTGCGTCCGCCGCTGTTCCCGGCGCGGGTGGAAAGCCTTGCTTCCGCGAATAGTTTGGCTGAAACGGACGACTAGCCCAAACGCCTCACATGATCGCGGGATTGCCGTGACTCGCGCCCGCTCCCGGCCGGTTCCGAAGGGCTTCGCGGATGATGTGGCGAGCCTGCTCCAGCTCAGTACCAGCTAACTCCAGGCGGGGTGCTCGGACGCGAGCACTGCCCACACCGGCCTCCGCCTGAACGAGCTTGATCAGCTGGACAAACTTGGGAACCGTATCCATCCGCAGCAGTGGCAGAAACCAGCGATAGAGGTCAAAGGCTTTATCGCTCTCGCCCCGCATCGCCAGGTTGAACAGTTCCACCGACTCGCGGGGAAGAGCGTTGGCCAGTCCGGCGATCCAACCGCAGGCGCCCATCGCAATGCCCTCGACGATCGCGTCATCCACGCCGACAAAGATCTTCGGGCGGTCGCCCACCAGCGTCCGAATGGCGCTTACGCGCCTGACGTCGGTGCTGGACTCCTTTACTGCGTGGAGATTCTCGTGCTCCGCCGCGAGTTCGGCAATTTGCTCTGGTAAGAAATCCGTTCCGTACGCGACCGGGTTGTTGTAGAGCATGCACGAAAGCTGGGTTGCTCTGAAGATGGCCGTGACGTGGGCCTTCATTTCTGCCCAAGTACCTTTGTAGACATATGGTGGCAGAACCATCAAACCGTCGCATCCCGCGTCGGCCGCGGTCTTCGCGAGAGTGACGGTTTCGGCGGTCGCGAGTCCGGCGATCGCTGCCACGACTGGCGCCGCGCGATTGACTGCCTGCACACAGTTTCGTAACACCGCCATCTTCTCTTCGAACGAGAGCGTCGCACCCTCTCCGAGCGAACCCAGAGCGACGACGCCGGTGCAGCCATTCCTCAGCAGCCAGCGGCAATGACCGGCCATGAAACCATGGTCTACGGAATCGTTTGCTTCAAAACACGTCGTGATGGCAGGCATGACGCCGTTCCAGTTCATGCGTTAGCTCCTGGCGAGTCGCTGCACAGAAATCCTGCAGCATCGTAGCCTAGCAGACCCACAGATGTGGCGCGACTCGCAGGCGGCGTTGGGATGGAGCTGCGCCTCGGTTTGCGCCCACTTGGTTCACCATTTACAATCGGAATCGAAACGTGGCCTTCTGAGGCAGGAAGAGCCTCCGCGCGATCTCTGCCCAACAGCATTGGCGCTTCGCGGTGTGCGTGTAAGTCCCTCCATTTCAACCGTGGCGGTGTAGCTCAGGTGGTTAGAGCGACGGTCTCATAATCCGTAGGTCGTAGGTTCGAGTCCTACCGCCGCCACCAATCAAATTGCATTCTCTTCTTTGCGATGAGAACGCGACGATATTCAAGTCCGCGCCGCGCAGCCTAAGGCTTCCAATTCAAGCAATACGCTGAGAACAAGGTGGGGCGCAGAACATCAATCTGGACGCGAGCCGGTGCTTCGGACTGAGTGAACGCCAGTTCGAGCTTCGTCTCACTGCCAGGCGCTGCATCTGGCAGGTCCACTTCCCGCCGTTCGACCGGAATGTTTCCTTGCCCGAAGAACAAGCCCCGCAGCTTGTAGCCTCGGAGTGTGTACATGGGAAGGTCCCGCCGCACCCTGATCCGCACCTGGAATTTGTTCCGTTGCTGCTCGACTGTAAGCGATTCAATCGGGCTGGACTCGCGGCGGAGAAGCTCGTACGACGGCTTGGGCGTGCCATAGATATCTACGACTCCGTGCACCCGCTGCTGCAACGAACCGGCGCCACGGTCGCCGATATGAGTCCGGTAGTCGTTGTAGCAGAAGAAGATGGCTCCGGCGACGAAATCCTTGGAGCGGAATGCGGCGTCATGAGACAGTAGAGTTTCTATCCTTTGCTCGTCCCCTTCCGGGCGCTCGGGCGTGCAGGCACAGTACCCATATTCGGAAACTACAATCGGCTTGCCGGGAAATGCGGCATGAATCTCATCCAGATAACCTGCCGCGTCGCTTGCTGTTCCTGGTGCCCAGGTTCCGTAGTACTCGTTGGCCTCTATGAAATCCATCAGTCCGGCGACGTCGCGCTGCGGTGTACTGTCCAGCGAATTCGAGGCGTAGGAGCAGAGGCGGCCCGGATCGAGGCGTTTGGCTTCGTGCAGCAGACGCTTGGCAAACTGATACGCGGGCGGATTCTGCCCGCCGATCTCATTGCACAACCCCCAGGCCACGACCGAAGGATGATTGAAGTCGCGGGCAATTATCTCGCGCAATTGTTCCAGGCCATTTTCCAGGAGGTCCGGATCCGGCTCAGCGCCCATGCCGGCGAACGTGTCGGGACCCCAGGCTGGAACTTCGATCTGAATCAGGATGCCATGGCGGTCGCAGTAATCCAGAACGCGCTTGTCCTGGGGCCAATGGACGCGCGTGAAGACGCAGTTCAGATGCTTCATGTCCGAATGGTCCTGAGCGATCCACTGAGTGGGCTCAGCCATGCCGAACTCCGGGTTGCTGCCAGCCATGCGCTCCACGCCCATCAGTCGCATGCGCTCGCCGTTGAGGTGGAATGCGCTATCTCGAATCTCAAACTTGCGCACGCCAAACTTGGTGCTCATACGGTGTTCGTGGCTTCCATCCGAAATGGAAAACTCGAGGTGGTACAAATGCGGATGATCAAAATGCCACAGCCTGGCTTTGGGCAGGGTAGCCTGGAGGCTGAGCGTTTCGACAGTTCCAGTGTTGGCGGAGACAGCTTCACCCGGGGCGTCACTCAAGAGCGTCAGGGGTTCCTCGTCTTGGGCGATGAGAAAAGTGGCCCTGCCACTCCAGGGCTCTTCACTCGCGTTTCGGATGTGGGCGGTGATTGTCAGCTTCGCGTTCCCGCTGGCGAGATCGGGCACTGCGTCAACATCAACACGCTCTACAAAGACTCTCGGCGTCACGAGCAACTGCACCGGTCGAAAAATGCCCCCGTCATTCGCCCAGTCGCTCGACCGGCCGCGAGGCACCATGCGCTGGTTGAAGGCATTGTCCACGCGGACCGCGATCGTGTTGGTTCGACCCCACTGCAGCAGATCGGTGATGTCAAGAGTGAAGGCAGAGTAGCCCTTGCGCGCGTGCTCTCCTGCGAGCCGGCCATTCACCCAGACGGTGGCGGTGTGGAAGACCGCCTCAAACTCTACTCGCACGGCGCAGTCCTGCCGCCTCGCGGGCACATACGTTGCCGGTAGCTCAAAGGGCCGCCAGTACCACGCAACGCCGCGATAATCGGTCAGAGGAGTTTCCACCTGCCAGGTGTGAGGGACAGTGATACTCCGCCAACCTTCCCGAGGAACTACGCCATACCACTCGCTCTTTGTGCCCCGGTCGTCCGGGTCCGCGCGGAAGAGCCATTCACCGCAAAGGCTGGCGATCGTTGTGACGCAGGGCTGGCCAGTTGTTTCCGCGGCCCAGGATGTTGACGTGGCGAGTGCTCCGGCGACTGCCACGGCGGAGCCGGTGAGGAATTTCCGGCGGGATGACATAAGAAGGAGCGTAGACTTCCCGCCATGCAGTTAATCAGCCTGCTGTTTCCGGTGTCAAACGGAAAGTTCGACTGCCTAACGAGTTATGGTTGGGTCGAAAAGCATCAAGGGGGAGATCCGATGAAGCCAGCAACAATATGTAAGCGACAGTTAGCCGTTGCAGTTTAGCTCCGCCGGCCATTTTAGCGGACGGTGGCAACCCTCTACTCAACCGCTTTAGCAAGCCACAAAAGCGGTTTTGCATTTTGTTCTTGACAACGGTAAATGAGTGGTTTTGTACTAGCCGTGTGTGCAGGTGACCACCCACCCGCGCACGCCGCTGGTGCTCTGGTAGTCCGTGAGATTCGCGTTCGCGGACGTCAGAACGTTGTCACTCTTACTTCTTTCAGCGAGCAGAGCCGTGGCAATGATGCAACAGCTTTCCCAGAAAATGAGCACCGCCAGGAAACGCGCACCATGTGTGTGCGCCAAGGAGAAGAGCCATGTTCCGCATTGATAATCACGTCGTTGGCCGAGTCGTCTTGTGCGCAATCATCGCGTGCCTGGCTGGCACGCCCCTGACAGCGCAGGTCACCTCTGGCACCATGTTTGGCCGCGTCAAGGACTCCACCGGCGCCGTCGTCGCCAATGCCACCATCACGGTCAAGAGTCCGGATATCGGGGCGGAGCGCACCGTCACCAGCAATGAGGGCGGCGATTTTGTCGTGCCTAATATGCCGCCAGCGACCTACAACATATCCATCGAAGCCACTGGGTTCAAGAGACTTGAGGCGACCGGCATCGTGCTCAGCGCTGCCGACAAGCTCAACGCCGGCGAATTCGTGCTTCAAGTAGGCGCCGCCGCCGAATCCGTGACCGTCTCCGCCGACGCCGGCCAGCTCCAACTGCAGTCGAACTCCGGAGAACGGTCCGACCTGATTACCAGCCGGCAGTTGGACGACGTCGCGATGAATGGGCGCAACGTATTGGACTATCTGAAGTTAGTCCCCGGCTTGTCGGGCCTGCCTGATCTGCACGTATCGGGCACTGGCAGCCTGGATGCGTTCAGCATCAACGGCACCCGTCAAAACCAGCACGAATTCACCATTGACGGAGCCTCCAACGTGGACACCGGCAACAACGGTGGCACCCACGTCACCCTAAATACCGACGCCATCGAGGAAGTGAAGATCCTTACCTCGAACTACCAAGCAGAGTTCGGCAAGGCGGCCGGTGGCCAGATAGCTGTGACCACAAAAAGCGGCACCAACCAGTGGCACGGCAACGGGCGCTTCTTCCATCGCAATGAGGGCATGAACGCCAACGAGTGGTTCAACATCAAGAATGAATTGAATGGAAAATTACGAAATGCTCCTCCCCTCTATCGGTACAACGATATCGGATACCAATTTGGCGGCCCGATTCTGAAAGACAGGCTCTTCGTGTTCTGGAGCGAGGAATTCTTCCGGCAGTTGATTCCTCTCGCTGGGACCACGCAGTTCTATACGCCCACTGATCTGGAGAGGCAGGGAGACTTTTCCAAGTCCACTGACGGGAACGGTATTCCGGTGGTCATCACAGGGCCGGGAATAACCAACAATAAGATTGATCCGAGCCAGCTTTCGAGCCAGCAGCAGGCTGTCTTTACCCAGATGCAGAAGATTCTTAAGCTGTTTCCGGAGCCGAACGTCAGCGGGTTCGGCGTGGGCAGTCAGAACTACAACTACGCGCAATCCCTTTCGGGGCATGCGCCCCGCCGCGAAGACATCCTTCGGGTGGACGTCCAGCTTAACAGCAAGAACCGCGTATTTGGCCGCTGGATTCACAATTCCGAGGACGACGCTACACCATTCCTGCCCTTCCCGGGACCAAATGGATCCGGCTTCGCCTGCTCATCGCCGATCAACTTCCCCGGCGGCTGCGTCATCCATCATCCGGGATGGAACTTCTCGGCGAACCTGGTCAGTACGATTACCTCGAGTCTGCTGAATGAAGTCTCGATCGGGCCCAGCCACACGTTTTCCCGTGCCGGAGGTGCGAACGGGAATGTCTCGGTGGGGAAGAACGGAATCAGCCTGCCGCTGCTCTATCCGGTTACGTCCGACCAGTCGATTCCGGACATTGGCTTCAGCGGCCTCAACAACGTCAATTTTCAGGGGAGCTATCTGGGCGCTACGCCCTGGAAACAGGCCAACACTACCATCAACGTGAACGACAACCTGACGTGGGTACGCGGCCAGCACACCGTTAAGACTGGCATGTTCTATCAGCGCAACCGCAAGGATCAGATTGCCTGGGGCAACATCAACGGCCAGTTGAATTTCAACGTCGGCAACTACACTCTGGGCACCTCGACCTGGAACGTGGGTGATCCCATCGCGGCTGCTCTCCTGGGATTTTTCCAGAGTTTCGATCAGTCCACCGCGCGCCCCACGGGCTTCTTCCGTTACAACCAGTTGGAGTTTTATGTCCAGGACACCTGGAAAGCGACCTCTCGCCTGACGCTTGATTACGGCTTGAGGTTCGCGTGGATTCCGCCGCAATACGACGCCAAGAATCAGATAGCCCTGTTCGTTCCAAGCGCTTACAATCCGGCCAACGCGGTGACCATCACTTCGGGCGGGAATATTGACACCACGAAAGGTGGAGACCCTCTTAATGGCATGAGATACGTTGCCGGTGGGCAACTTCCCAAAGGGGGCTGGGACAGCCGCGGCATTATGCCGGAGCCACGCTTCGGTTTTGCCTATGACCTGTTCAGCAACCACAAGACGATCCTCCGCGGCGGCTTCGGCATGATGCATGACCGGGTTCAGGGCAACCTGATCTACAACACGGTTTTCAACAATCCTGCGGTAGTTAAGACGGCACAGGTGGCCGCCAACAACATCGTCAATCTTCCCAGCCTGGGAGGGAACTTCGGAAACGGCGTACAAGGTGACAAGAACATCATCGGCGCCGACAAGAACGGCAAAGTGCCAACGGTTTACAGCTTCAGCCTTGGTATCCAGCATGAGATAGCCAAAGGCACCACGCTGGACATCGCCTACGTGGGGACGCAGTCGCGCCACCTTGTGGCCTCACGGGATATCAACTCGGTCCCGTACGGCTACTCATTCACCGCGGCTGCCCAGGATCCGGCTAATTTCCCGGGCGGTGTAGTGCCCAGCGTTGAACCGAACCTTGCGCCCGTGTACTCCTCTGCTGGTTACAGTTTCAGCGGCGCTTACGCCAAGGGGCACCCTTCGTACACGAATGCCGCGTTGGTCCCTTACAAGGGTTATGGTCAGATCGCCTATCTAGGCTGGGGTGGAACCGCCAACTACAACTCGCTCCAAACCTCCTTGCAACGCCGCTTCAACAAAGGCTTGACCTTGGGCGCCGTCTATACCTGGTCGAAATCCCTGACCACGGCGATGGCAGATCAGGACTATCAGGATCCCTTCAACCCTCGCGGGCTTGACTATCGCTCAGCAGGCTGGGACCGCACGCACGTGTTTGCCGCCAACTACGCCTACAACCTGCCAAGCCTTACTAAGCATTTCAACGGACCGAAGTGGCTTGCCTACGTCACCGACAATTTCGAGTTGACCGGTGTGACGAATGTCATGACGGGAACCCCGGTTGATTTGGGGAACAATTGGCAGGGCGAACCAGGTGCCCAAACGGGCGGGAACATGTGGGGGATTATTCCCAATTACTACACGCTCGATATGGGCGGAAACCCAGTTTATCCCACGATCGGCGCTCCCATCCGCGGATCCCGCGATACGCTTCGCACTGGTGGGCTGCAGAACTGGGATATGTCGGTATTCAAGAACATACCGTTCGGCGAACGCTATTCCATCCAACTCCGTCTCGAGGCGTATAACGTGTTCAACCACCCCAACTTCAACGACAAGAACTACGGATTCGGGGAGAACGGGCCTTTCGAGTGGACCTACCCATCGTGTTGCGGGGGAACCAACACGCCGAACTTCAGTATCTCCAAGAACTCCAATTGGGGAACGAATGCGGACACTTACAACAGCACTGGCGGTCCAGCAGGGTTCCGCGTAGTTCAGCTCGGTGCCAAGTTCAGCTTCTGACCGCCTACCGCGCTTCCCTACCCGCGGCTCCGGCCGCGGGTAGGGATTCTTCGAAACTGGACGGGCACTGGCCTTTCCAACAGGATGACTCCCTCACGCAAGACGAATCGCTCCAGGCGCTGCGTTCCGGCTAAACCAGTCAGCCTGCGCGAACTGGCGCACTACCTGAAGCTTTCTCCGGCGACCGTCTCGGTTGTGGTCAACGACTCCCCGGCTGCCAAGGCCATCCCGCCGAAAACCAAAGAGCGCGTCTTAAAGGCCGCGAGCAATTTGGAGTACCGCGCCAACTTCTTCGCGCGCTCGCTCAGTTTGCGGCGCGGCTTCATGGTGGGAGTGGTGGTTCCGGAACTCAGCGAAGGCTATGCTGCGTCCATCATGCGCGGCATCGAAAGCCAACTGCTGGCCGAGGGCTACTGTTACTTTGTCGCCAGCCACCAGGGACAGCCGGACCGGATCAAGCAGTGCCCTCGCATGCTGATTGACCGCGGAGTTGAGGGCGTCATTTTCGTAAATACCCGGGTCGCGCACAGGTTGGCCGTGCCGGTGGTGGCGATCTCGGGGCATCAACGGGTGCCGGGTGTAACCAATATCGCGGTGGACAATACCCAGGCTACGTTCGTCGCCCTCAGACACCTGGTGACGCTCGGCCACAAGCGGATCGCCTTTTTCAAAGGACACCACGGCAGCCTGGATACGGAACTTCGCTGGAGAGGTGTCCTTAGCGCAGCCTCGAGCCTTGGAATTGAGGTGGACCCGAAGCTGACCACACAGTTACAGCGGGATGTGCCCCACCCCGGCCCCTCGGTTCCGGAAGAGGGCTACGTGAATGCACAGAAACTGCTGCAGGCCGGGCAATTCACCGCATTGTTCGCCTTCAATGACATTTCCGCCATCGGCGCCATTCGCGCTTTCCGTGACGCCGGGTTGCGAGTGCCGGAAGATGTTTCTGTGGTCGGGTTTGACGATATTCAGGCCGCGGCCTATTTGACGCCACGCCTCACCACCGTCCGCCAGCCGTTGCTGCAGATGGGAGAAATGGCCGCCAGCCAATTGCTGCTGCGGATTGCCAACCACCGCAAGAAAATGCGGCGCAGGATTCTACTGGAGCCGGAGTTGGTGGTGCGCGAGTCAACCGGCCCGGCGGCGGCGATGCGGAGCGGAAAGTGAACTGCCAGATCGGCCGACCTTCAGCGCGGCGCAGGTGTGCCCGCCGGCGGAGCTGTTCGCTGGTAGACGCGCACATAATCCACCAGCATCTCTTGCGGAAAGCGGGTGGAGGAATCCGGCGACCCTGGCCAGTCTCCGCCGACGGCGAGATTGAGGATCAGGAAGAACGGCTTGTCAAAAACCCACTTCCAGCCCGGTCGAAGGTCGGCACGCGTGCGCTTCACGTACATGGTCTGGTCCACATAGAAGGCGATAGAATCTGGACTCCATTCGACGGCAAAAACGTGAAAGTCGTCCGCGAGGCGCTGCCCGCCGGGCAATGTGTAGGGCGCCTCGATGCCGGTGCCGCCGGTGTAGCCCGGTCCGTGGATCGAGCCGTGGATCACGGAAGGCTCCTTGCCAATGTTCTCCATGATGTCAATCTCGCCACAGCCCGGCCAACCCGCCTTCTCGATATCGTCGCCCAGCATCCAGAATGCCGGCCACATCCCCTGCCCGAAAGGTATTTTGATGCGGGCTTCGAAACGGCCATAGGTCTGGCTGAACTTTCCCTGGGTCTTCAGACGAGCCGAGGTGTAATTCCGGGCCTTAGGGTCAGATTGCGGGAATTTTTCCGCCACGGCGCGGATCACGAGGTTGCCACCTCGCAGAAAGACGTTGGCAGCGCGGTCGGTGTAGTATTCCAGTTCCTCATTACCCCAGCCTTCGCCGCCCGTCTCGAGAACCCATTTGGAACGATCCACGGGAGACGCATCTGGGCCGTCAAATTCGTCGCTCCAGACGAGCTTCCAACCCTCATCTTTGAGTGCAGAAGGGGGATTCTGCGCACGGCACACGAGCGCAACCCCAGTCGTCAGCGCAAGCAGAAACAGGAGTCGCCATCGCATTCTGCGCACGGGACGAGGTGCCACTTCTAGGGCGATAACAGATGCTACCAACACGGCGCAACATTATCACAAATGCGGGAGGAAATCGCGATGTCCGCAGAGACGACAAGACGGGGATTCCTGAGGCGTTCGGCGCTGGGATTGGCGGGCACAGCGGCATTGGGGAACTGGCCTTGGCCGGAAACTAAGGTTGAGGCAGGTCAAACCCCGGTTGCGCCCCGCGGCAGCAAAAGCGACGAGATCGGCGTTTGGGTTACGAGCGAAAAGAGGCGTTTTGCCCGGCTGGATCCGATCCGTTGGCGTCCGTTGTCGGGTGCCCCGGCGCAAGAAGCGATCCTGCTCAATCCTGACAAGAGATTCCAGCAGATTCTCGGGTTCGGCGCGGCTTTCACGGACGCAGCCTGTTTTGTGTTCAGCCAGCTCCCGGCAGGAAAGCGTGCAGAGTTGTTCCACGAACTGTTTCATCCCTCTGAAATGGGGCTTAACGTCTGCCGGACCTGCATCGGAGCCAGCGACTACTCGACCAAGGTCTACAGCTACGACGAAGGGGATCCCGACCCCGAACTGAAGCGCTTCTCGATTGAGCACGACCAGCAGTACATCCTGCCCATGATGCGCGAGGCACGGACGGCGAATCCGGACTTGTTCCTCTTCTCCTCGCCCTGGAGCCCGCCGGGATGGATGAAGAGTGGAGGTTCGATGCTTGGCGGGGCGATGCGCCGGCGATATTTTTCAAGCTACGCCCAATATTTCGTGAAGTTTCTCCAAGGCTATGGGGCCGAGGGCGTGCCGGTTCAGGCCGTTACCGTTCAGAACGAAGTTGACACCGATCAGGACGGGCGCATGCCGGCTTGCATATGGCCACAGGAGTACGAAATTGACTTCGTCAAGAACGACCTTGGGCCGGCGCTCGAGCAGGCTGGGCTGAAGACCAAAATCTGGGTTCTCGATCACAATTACAACCTGTGGGGACGCGCCGTAGCCGAACTCGATGACCCGGGCGTTCGTCGCTATTCCAACGCCATCGCCTGGCACGCCTATGTCGGAACACCGGAGATGATGAGCAGGGTTCACGAGGCGCACCCCGACGCAGAGATGTTCTGGACCGAAGGCGGTCCCGACTATACCAGTCCGGACTACTTAACCGACTGGGCCAAATGGGGCGGGACTTTTACGTCTGCGTTGCGCAATTGGTGCCGCTCTGTCACGGGCTGGAATCTGGCGCTGGACGAGCGCGGCCGGCCGAATATCGGCCCCTTCCCCTGTGGTGGCGTCGTGACCATCCACTCGCAGACCCAGGAGATTACGAGGAGTGGTCAGTATTGGGCGTTCGCGCATTTCTCGCGGGCTATTCGACGCGGGGCGGTCCGCTTTGATTCCGAGTGCGCAGTCCCCGGGATCAGTCACGCCGCATTCGAATACCCGGACGGAACATACGCTCTGGTGATTACCAATCCGGGGCCCGCGCGAACTACCGCTCTGCGGATGCGGACCATGGAGGCAACCGTCGCGTTGGACAATGACTCCGTGACCACCTTTGTGTGGTGATGACTGGCGGCATCGCTATGAACTTCATTTTCCGGTTTTCGCGAATCCGACCCTGCGTGGCTCTGCCCGCAATTCTCGGCCTGGTGGCGTGCAGCGGGGGCAGCAGTCCTCGCTCGACGCCTTTTAATCCGACCGGTCCGAGTGTGCGGGTGGTGGTAACGACTGGGAACCAGTCGTTGCTGCTGGCGCCCCAGCCGGCCGCTACTTTCGGTACCGGCGGTACTGAGAATTCGCCGGCGATCACGGTCAATGAGGCGACGCAATACCAGCCCATTGATGGCTTCGGCGCTTCGCTGACCGACTCCGCCGCCTGGGTTATAGGGAACGACCTGAGTGCCTCGCAACAGGCTGCCCTGATGCAGGACCTGTTCAGTCCAACCACCGGAATCGGCCTGAGTTTCCTTCGCCAGCCTATGGGGGCCAGCGATTTTGCGGTCAGCGGAAACTACAGCTACGACGACGTTCCTGCCGGCCAGACCGATCCGCAACTCTCGAAGTTCTCGATTGCGCACGACGCTGCCTACATCATTCCGTTGTTGCAGAAGGCCCTGGCCATCAACCCAGTTGCCAAAGTCGTGGCCCTGCCGTGGAGTCCGCCGGCATGGATGAAAACCAACGGCACCATGAACGGCGGAAACATGAACACATCCTATTTCCCAAGCCTGGCGCAGTATTTCGTGCTGTATCTTCAGGCGTACCAGCAAGCCGGCGTCCCGATCTATGCAATTTCCGTGCAAAATGAGCCGCTGAATTCGACCAGTTCGTACCCGAGCGAATTTCTGGCGGCGAGCGACGAGTCGAATTTCATCGCCAACTATCTTGTTCCGGCGTTGAGTGGCACGCCTCTGGCAACAGTTAAGATCCTCGGCTATGAGCACAACTGGGATAACACGGACTACCCGGAATCGGTTCTTGCCAGCTCGGCCGGAGCCTACGTGGCCGGCAGTTCCTTTCACTGTTATAACGGCGATGTGTCGGCACAGTCTGCGGTGAAAACCGCGTATCCCGGCAAGGATCTCTGGTTCACTGAGTGTTCCGGAACAGTGGGCTCGAACTTTGCCGGCGACCTGGTGTGGAACTCAGAGCACCTGCTCATCGGCGCAACCCGAAACTGGGCGCGCAGTATTTCGCTCTGGAATCTCGCCCTGGATCAAAACTCCGGACCTCAGAACGGCGGGTGCCAGACCTGCCGCGGCGTCGTTACCGTTGACACCGGTACCTCGCCGGCCACCATCACGCACAACGTGGAATACTACGTACTCGGGCACCTGAGCAAGTTCGTCGTTCCCGGGGCCCACCGCGTCGATTCCAACACCTTCGGCCCCGGCGGCCTCGAAGACGTCGCTTTTCAGAACCCCGATGGTTCGATCATTCTCCTTGTGCTGAACGCAGGGAATACTTCTCAGCCCTTTGCCGTGAACTGGAAGAGCACTTACTTCAACTACACTCTGCCATCCCAGTCGGTCGCAACGTTTGCCTGGCGGCAAGCGGACTGAATGGCCGCCGGCGCTGGGTTCCTGCCGCCGCCAATTTGCGGACACAGCCCTTGGTCACTCTTGCAGGGGCCTCGCTTAGTTCTATAATCCTGGTAGGGAAATCGTATGGTGCACGAACAAGCTGACGTACTGGAATCGTTTCGGAGTTTTATCAAGGCCGCTGAACAAGGCGCTGTCATTCCGCCCGTGGACGAGCACGACCTCAAATCTCTGCACGAGCTGTGCGTCGAGCGAGCGAAGCGTTATTGCGGGAAAGACGGAGTCGTGAGCCTGGAACTGATGGCGCGCGCCTGCGCACCCGGAGCGAATCTGCCTGCGGTGTGGCTGCGTCACAGTCAGCTCAGAACCCTATACCGGCAGGGCCTGTTGGCGCAATGGCAACACGGCACCGCCCTGGACGAATCGGTGTTTCGCCTGGCGGCGACCATTCCGATGAATGGCGTTCATCTGGATCATGAAGCTTTTGTGCGGCAACTCCGCGAACTGACTCCGGCATGAACCATCCTGCCTGAACCATGCGGCGCCGCCGTTCAGCCGGGCAAGAGTCCCTGGTAAATCGCCATGCCCACGACGGCGTCTACGCCCATCGCGCCAAGTGCGGCGATCTCTTCCTCGCGGCGGATGCCTCCGGCGGCGATCAGTTGGCGTGATGTCACGCGCCGCAGTTGGCGAACTACCTCCAGCGGAATTCCCAGCAGCAAACCCTCCGTGTCAATGTGCGTATAGAGAAATGCGCTGCAGAAAGGATCGAGCACGCGCACCATTTCCTGGGGCGTGATCTCGGTGATTTCCCGCCAGCCCTTGATGGCGACTCGTCCGCCGCGGGAGTCCACCGCGAACACGAGTTTTTCCGGATGAAGCTGAAGGGCCGCCTGCTGCGCGAAGGCGACATGGATGGCGCCCTCAGAAATCAGCGCTGATCCGAAGATTACGCGCTTTGCCCCCAGGTCCAGCATCTTCATCGCCGCATCCGTCGAACGGATTCCGCCGCCGACCTGGCACGGGAGTTGTGCCGCCAGTTTCCGCACGAGATCGCCGTTGTGGCCGCGCCCCATGGCCGCGTCTAGGTCAATGAGTTGCACCAGCGGATATTTCGAAAAGCGATCCACCCACTCCTCAAAATTGTCGAACTCCAGCGCCTTGTCACGTCCCTGCACGAGTTGAACGATCTTGCCGCCCATCAGATCGATCGAGGGGATCAGCATGGCCACCTCACCGGAATCCCTTGCGAACGAAGTTCCAGCTTGAGATCTGCGACTCGACTGTAAGCGTAGTGAAAGATCGACGCTGCCAGCGCCGCGTCGGCTTTGCCGTCTTTGAAGACTTCAACAAAATGCTGGGCGCCGCCCGCGCCGCCGGAGGCGATGACCGGAATCCGAACCGTGCAGGCTATCGTGCGCGTCAACTCGCAGTCGAAGCCGATGGCCGTGCCGTCGCGATCCATAGACGTCAGCAGGATTTCCCCCGCGCCTCGCGACTCGGATTCCCGCGCCCATTCCAACGCGTCCCGTCCGGATGGGGTGCGGCCTCCGTGAGTGAAGGCCTGCCAATGCGCGGTGCCGTCCGTGCGCTTGGCATCAATGGCGACCACCACAGCTTGCGAGCCAAAGCGCTCAGCGATTTGGGTTATCAACGATGGTTCGGCGAGCGCGGCTGAGTTGATGCTTATCTTATCTGCTCCGGCTGAAAAAACCGCCCCAGCATCGCCCAGCGTGCGAATGCCACCACCCACGGTAAAAGGGATGAACAGCTGGCGGGCGGCCCTGCGAACGGTGTCGAGCAGCGTGGCACGCTGCTGATGCGCGGCAGAAATGTCGAGCATCACGATTTCGTCGGCTCCAGCCTCGCTGTGTGCCTTTGCCATCTCCGCCGGATCGCCGGCATCGCGCAGGTTCACGAACTTGACGCCCTTGACTACACGGCCGTCGTCCACGTCGAGGCAAGCGATGATGCGTTTGGTCAGCATGTCAGATGGCGCAAAAATTGCTCAGCAGCTTCAGTCCGAGTTCTCCCGATTTTTCCGGATGGAACTGCAGGCCAAAAACGTGGTCCCGTTCCACCGCGGCGGAAAATGCACCGCCATAGTCACAGCGCGCCGTGGTTCCTTCGCCAATCGAAGCGCGATACGAATGCGTGAAGTAGACGAAGAACGAAGATGGCAGATCCCGAAACAACCGCGAGGCGGGGGCAGCTTCCAACTCGTTCCACCCTACATGCGGTGACTTTACCTCCGCAGAGAAGCGCTCGCATTCACCGCGAAACAGCCCCAGACCAGGCGTTTCGGGCGATTCCTGGCTGCGCTCAAACATCCACTGCATCCCAACGCAGATGCCGAGAAAAGGAACGCCCCGTTGAATTGCATCCGAGACGGCATCCCGCAAGCCGGACTGAGTGAGCGCTGCGGTGGAAGCGAAGTGGCCCACGCCAGGAAGGACGATCTTCGTAGCCGTGGCCACCTGGGCGGGATCGGACGTGATCCCAGATTCCTGGCCAAGCCAGTCGAGAGCTTTTTTGACTGAGACCAGATTCCCGGCGCCGTAGTCCACGATCGCGATCATCACAACACCCCCTTCGTGCTGGGCAGCAGGCGGATCATTTGCCGATCGCGCCAGCACGCCGCGCGCAACGCCCTCGCGAAAGCTTTAAACAGCGCCTCGATCTTGTGGTGGCTGGATCGTCCGTACAGAACGCGGAGATGAACGTTAGCCCTCGCCCCGCGCGCGAAGCCTTCAAAGAAATCGTGCACGAGTTCCGCTTGCAGATCGCCCACCAGGCGCGTGCGAACTTTGGTGTCCACGACGCAAGCGGTCCGGCCGCAGAAGTCTACTGCGGCCAAGCCCATGGTTTCGTCCATTGGCATCAGGAAATAACCGGCGCGAAGGATGCCGCGCTTGCTGCCCAGCGCCTTGTCGAATGCCTGCCCGAGGACGATGCCGACATCTTCCACCGTGTGATGCTGGTCCACATCGAGGTCGCCGCGCGCGGTGAGCTTCAGATCGAATCCCCCGTGATGCGCAAACAGTTCCAGCATGTGATCGAAGAAACGGATGCCGGTCGAAATCTTGTAGCGCCCGCCGCCTTCAATCGTGAGCGAGGCCTTGATCTGAGTTTCCTTGGTGAGACGATGGATCACCGCTTTTCTCATGGCAGCATCGCTCCCTGGGCGATTCCGAGCTCTTCGAGCGTCTCCTGCAAGGCCGCGAGCAGGCGATCGGTGTGCTCGCGCGGGCCGAGCGTGATGCGCACACAACCGGTGCAGCCGTGGTCGCTCGAGCGGTCGCGCACCAGAATGCCCCGCCGGTGCATTGCCTCCACAAACGCCGCCGAAGCGGCCGCAGCAGTCCCCACGCGTGCCAGGACGAAGTTCGCCTGACTCGGCCAGAAGTAAATGCCGGCAGCAGTGAGGGTGCGCTCCACTCGGGTGCGAGATTGCCGAACTTCGCTCACGTATTGCTCGATGTAGGCCTGATCGCCAATGGCTGCTGGAAGACATGCCAGCGCCACCGCATTGACGTTGTACGGCGAGGCAACCCGCCGCAGCGCGCGCATCTGTTCGGGATCACCAGCGAGCACTCCGATCCGCAAGCCGGCCATGCCGTATGCCTTGGAGAATGTGCGCGCGACGAAGAGGTTCGGGAACTCTCCGTGGGCGGGGAGCACGGTCTCTCCGTAGAACTCGAAGTACGCCTCGTCCACCAAAACCGCGGCGTCAGGCGCAGACTGGGCGATTCGCAGCAAGTCTTGGCGCGCAGCAACCGTTCCCGTGGGATTGTTCGGATTGGCGATGGCGATCAATCGAGTGCGCTGTGAGATACGCCCTCTCAGTTCTTCAGCCGGAAACGAAAACTCCGGTCCTGCGGGCAGGCTGATGACTTCTGCGCCGGTTGCCATCACGTAGATCCGGTACATCGAGTACGTCGGCACCACGATCAACGCTTCGTCCCCGGGTTCCAGATAGCTTTCGCAGAGAATGTGAATTGCTTCATCCACTCCATTGGTGAGCAGCAACTCGCCCGCGTGAATGCCCAGGAACGATGCGACCTTGGCTTCGACGGGTCCGCGTTCGGGATAGCGGGCCATATCTTCGGGGCCAAGCGACCGCAGGCGTTCGAGCACCCGCGGCGAGCAGCCCACGGTGTTTTCGTTGAAGTCCAGACGGAGCCCGTCGCGCCCCGCCAGCGGCGGATGGTAAGACGGCAACGTGCGCACGGCTTCCCGCGGCTTAAGCACCTTGGCACCTCACGCGAACGGATTGGGCGTGGGCTTTGAGACCTTCAATCCCGGCCAGCGACTCCACAGTTCTTGCGATCTTTCGCAATCCGCTGGAAGAGACTTCCTGAACGGTAATCAGCTTCACGAAATCGAGCACGCTCAAGCCTCCGCGAAATCGCGCTTGCCCCGAAGTTGGCAACACATGATTCGGCCCGGACGCGTAATCGCCTGCAGCCTGCGGCGAATAGTCGCCCACGAAGATCGAGCCCGCATTCTGGATGAACGGTAAATCTTCGCGGTCTACGGTGATGTGTTCAGAAGCAATTTGATTAGCCCAGTGGCGCGCCTGGCGGCGCGAAGCCGCGAGCAGAATGGCTCCGTGCTGCCGCAGCGACTCGCCAGCAATGGAGTTGTCGCGAGCGAGTTGTTCAGTGCTCAACGCGACTGACTTTGCCAGTCTGCGTGACGTGGTGATGAAGACGGCCAGAGCATCCGGATCATGCTCGGCCTGAGAAACCAGATCGGCCGCGATGAATTCCGGCGTGCCCGAACTGCTTAACACCACGGCCTCAGTGGGTCCGGCCAGAAAGTCAATGGCGCAGTCAAATGCGACCAGTTTCTTGGCGACCGTAACGAAGGCGTTCCCCGGACCAACGATTTTATCCACGCAAGGAATGGTTTCGGTGCCGTAGGCCAACGCTGCAATCGCCTGCGCTCCTCCCATCCGATAAAACCTGCGCACTCCCAGCAGTCTGGCCGCGGCTAGGACTTCCAAAGATGGTTTGGGCGATGCAATACAGATGTTCTTCACGCCCGCCACCTGCGCCGGGATCACCGTCATCAGCAGGGTCGAGACCAGCGGGTAGCGGCCTCCGGGCACATAGCAGCCCACAGAATCAAGCGGGCGCACCAACTGGCCGAGGGAAATTCCCTGGCGAGTGCGCCTCCAGTCGGAAGGCTTCTGCCATTCGCAAAACCTCCGGATGTTTGCAGCGGCCTGGCGCAGTGCTCTCTGCAGTGCCGGATCCAGCGATCGCCATGCTTGCGCAATTTCGGCTTCGGAAACTTGTAGCGACTGATTGCGGGCGAGGCCATCCCATCGTTGGGCATGGCGGCGCAGGGCGCGGTCGCCGCCGGAACGTACGTCATTCACAATCCGACGCACCTTCGGCTCAAGCGCCGTTAATTGTTCGCCCCGTGCAGCGATCTTTTCGACCATCGTCACGGCGGCGCGCCCGGAGAGCATCCGCATCACAACACCACCTTGTTCAGGGGATATTCGACGATGCCTTCTGCCTTGGCCTCTTTCAGCCGCGGAATCACGTCCCACGCTGCCGATTCATCAATCACCGTGTTGACCGCGAGCCAGAGTTCGTCGCTCAGATGCGAAATGGTCGGCTTCTGCAGCGCGGGCAGCACCGCGAGCACGCCGGCAAGATCTTCCTTGCGCACATTCAGCATCAGGCCGACGCGATCCTGCGCCTCCATGGCGCCCCGCAGCATCAGCGCGAGATTGTCAATCTTGCGGCGCTTCTCGCCGTCGGCATAAGAGCCTTTGCAGGCGATGAGCTGCGTGTTCGATTCCAGCACCGTCTCGAGGATGCGCAGGCGGTTGGCCCGCAGCGAGCTCCCGGTCTCCGTCACTTCCACGATGGCGTCGGCCAGCATCGGAGGCTTGACCTCGGTGGCGCCCCAGGAGAACTCGACTTTCACTTCGAGTCCTTTGTTCTTGAAATAATTGCGTGTGACGTTGACCAGTTCCGTGGCCACGATGCGTCCTGACAGGTCTGCTGCGCGCTGGAAGTGAGAATCCTCGGGCACGGCCAGCACCCAGCGCACTTTGCCCCGGCTGCGCTTGGCGTAGACAAGATCCGTCACCGTGGCGACTTCCAGGCCGCTCTCAATTACCCAGTCCAGTCCGGTGAGGCCGGCATCAATTGCGCCGTGCTCCACGTAGCGGGCCATTTCCTGGGCCCGGATCAGCATGCAATCAACTTCAGGATCGGCGGTGCTCGCGTAATACGACCTGCCGTTCGTGTAAGCGGGAAGCCCGGCGCGGGCGAACAGCGCCAGAGTCGCCTCTTGCAGGCTGCCTTTAGGGATGCCGATGCGCAGCTTCATCGCGTTCCTCCGCTCGGCGCTTTCGTGGCCGGCTCTCCCGGTTGCATCGGCACTGGCTCCGCAAAGCAGGATCTTGTTCCGCGATGGCAGACCAGTCCGGCGCCTTCCACTTCGACCCGCAGCAGCAAGGTGTCGCGATCACAATCGGTGTGCGCCGAGACCACACGCAGCCGGTTGCCCGAACTCTCGCCCTTGGTCCAAAGCCGGTTGCGGGTCCGGCTGAAGAAGGTCACGTAACCCTGCTGCAACGTCTTCTCCACCGCCGCCTCGTTCATGAATCCCACCATCAGGACCTCCCCGCCGGACGAATCCTGCACCACGGCGGGAACCAGGCCGCTCATCTTTTCGAAATCGAGTTCTACGTTCATCGTGTTCACCCGTAAAAAAAAGAAAGCCCGCTGAGCCTGATCGCGTCAGCGGGCCGGATATCTTTGAAGTGCTGTTTACTTCAGGTACGCACCCCCGCCGCCACGCGATACGCGTGATGGTGATGATGGCGGGGATGGAAGCAAGATGACATCGAAGCCCTAGGCTAAGTGGACTGATCCCGCCCGTCAACAGGTTTGACGGCGCCGGCGAACCAATTTTTCAATAGCTTCTATCTGGATTTCGAATAGCAAGCCGCTCTTCAATGGTATCTTTGGGGTGGCGCCGCTGAATCGCACAAACCACTTCATGGACGTTCTTTCGAGACTTTTCGAACAGCGCTTTCACACTCCCGTCGTCGCCACGCAGCCGCTGCAGGGCCAGTTGGGCGGCTCCGGACGCAAGATCATCCGGCTAAGAAGCGACCGCGTTAGCGCGATCGGCATTTTGTACGACGTGCGCGAGGAGAACGTAGCCTTTCTCGAATTTTCCAGACACTTTCGCAAACACGGCCTGCCGGTTCCCGAGATCTACGCGGAAGACCTGAATCATGGAGCGTATCTGGAAGAAGACTTCGGAGACACGACGCTTTTCGAGTTTCTTTCGAAGCATCGGGAAGGGGAAAACATACCCCCCGCAGCCATCGAGGCCTATCGGCAGGCGATCGGCGTGCTTCCGCGCTTTCAGGTGGAAGCCGGTCGCGACCTGAACTACAAAGTCTGCTATCCGCGAGGAAGCTTCGATCGCCAGTCCATAGCGTGGGACCTGAACTATTTCAAGTATTACTTTCTGCGCCTGGCTGGCATTACGTTCAACGAACAGGCGCTGGAAGACGATTTTGGACGCCTCACCAAGTTCCTGCTGAGCGCCGATCGCGACTATTTCCTTTATCGCGACTTCCAGTCGCGAAACATCATGCTGCACGAGGGGCGGCCGTATTTTCTGGATTATCAGGGCGGGCGCAAAGGCGCATTGCAGTATGACGTTGCCTCCCTTTTGTACGACGCCAAGGCCGACCTTCCTCCGCAACTGCGACAGCAGTTGCTCGATCACTATCTCGAAACGCTTGCCGGCTACGTGGACCTGAAGCGCGAAGTGTTCATGCAGCACTACTATGCCTATGTCTATATCCGAATCATGCAGGCTTTGGGGGCCTATGGATTCCGCGGATTCTACGAGCGCAAGGCGCACTTCCTGCAGAGCGTGCCGTACGCGCTGAAGAACCTGCGCTGGCTGCAGCATAACGTCACGCTGCCCATCGCGCTGCCCGCACTGATGGATGCTTTCCACGGCATGCTGGCCTCGGAGAAGCTGCTGGGCATTGCTTCAGAGGCAGACAATCTGGTGGTGCGCGTATTCAGCTTCTCTTTTCACCGCGGTCTGCCGAAGGATGAAACCGGGAACGGCGGCGGATTCATTTTCGATGGGCGCAGCCTGCCCAATCCCGGGCGGGAGGAGCGTTTCAAGGCTCTCACCGGCCGGGACGCGCCGGTGATGGATTACCTCAATCAGCAGGAGAGCGTGCACCAGTTTCTGGCGAGTGCCATGTCGCTGGTGGATGCCAGCGTGGTCAACTACCAGCGCCGCGGGTTCAAGAACCTGATGGTGTCGTTCGGTTGCACCGGCGGCCAGCACCGGTCGGTTTATCTCGCAGAACAGTTGGCCAAGCATCTTCGCAGCCGGAGCGGGATCGAGGTCATCGTGCGCCATCGTGAACTGGAGAAAGCCGGATCCGCGAACACGGAAGCGGAGCGAGCCCACGGATGAAGGCTGGGTTATGAGATCTGGGTTATGAGAGGAATGATCCTTGCCGCTGGCCTGGGCACCCGGCTGCGTCCGCTCACCAATGATCGCCCCAAGGCGCTGGTCGAAGTTGCCGGCCGCACTCTGCTGGAGATTGCTCTCTCTCGCCTGCGCAGCGTTGGGGTGCGCGAAGTGATTGTGAATGTCCATCATTTCGCCGACGCGGTTGCAGCCTACCTGCAGCAGAATAGCAACTTCGGCATGCGCATCGAAATCTCGCGCGAAGACGTCCTGCTCGATACCGGTGGCGGCTTGAAAAAAGCCGCGTGGTTTTTTCTGGAAGATCCCTTCGAAGAGCCATTCTTTCTGCACAACGTGGACGTCATCAGCACCATTGATCTCGCCGGCATGGTGGAGTTCCATCGGAAGCATGACGCGTTGGCGACGTTGGCCGTCCAGAATCGTGAAACTTCCCGTTATCTGCTGTTTAATGCGACCGGTCACCTCTGCGGGCGGCAGGTGGGACGCGACACACCAGAGATGGTGACCGCCTGCAATCAGCCGCAAGCGCTGGCGTTTTCTGGAGTGCACGTAATTTCGCCGCGATTTCTCAAGATGATGAGTGAAGACGGCGCGTTCTCGATCATCACTTCATACCTCAGGCTGGCCGGACTGGGAGAAAGAGTTCTCGCCTTCCGCGCGGATGAGTGCTACTGGCGCGATCTAGGGCGACCCGAAAACGTAGCCCAGGCGGCGCAGGACATCGAGGGGAAGCTTCTGCAGCTCTAATCGGGTGACGCAGAGAAGTGTACAATCTCTAACTTCAACGATGAACGACCGGCAATCTTCCCGCAAACTGACGATCGCGATCGACGGCCCGGCCGGAGCGGGCAAGAGCACGATCGCCTCGCGGCTGGCCCGCAAACTGGAATACGTGAACCTCGAAAGCGGCGCCATGTATCGCGCCCTCGCGCTGAAGGCTATCGGAAGGGATGCCTCGCTCGACGACGAAGCGGCGCTGGTGAAACTGGCGCAGCAGTCGCGGATTCACCTGGAGCCGGCGCTCGGTGGAAACCGCGTGCTGCTCGATGGCCGCGATGTGTCGGCGCGCATTCGCGAACGCGACGTCACCGAAGCCGCGTCTCGTGTGTCAGTGCATCCAGCGGTGCGTGCATGGATGGTGGCGCGCCAACAGGAAATGGGCGCCGGTGGTGGCGTCGTCATGGAAGGCCGCGATATTGGCACCATGGTTTTTCCCCACGCTGACGTGAAAGTCTTTCTGAATGCCGATCCCGTGGTCCGCGAGCAACGGCGCATGGCTCAACAGAAGATCAAGGGTGAACTGGCAGCCAATGTGGCAGCTGAACTGCGGGAGCGTGACCGCCGCGATCGCACCCGGGCGGCGTCCCCGCTGGTAGCCGCTGCCGATGCCGTGGTGATCGATTCGACCTCGTTGAGTGAGGATGAAGTGCTGGCGCGGGTGGAAGACTTGGTGAGACAGAAGCTGAAGTAGCCAGGTTTCAGAGTTTCAAGGTTTCAAAGTTAACTCGCACTTTGGACTCGGAAACCTTGAAATCTGCCCCTCTTCAGTTTTCCGTCGGCTGGACCTGTTCCTTCGGAGCAGGCAAGGTCTTTGCTGGCTTCGCCGGGGCCGGAGGCTCCGGCGGTCTTGGGGGCACGGCACCGGCCTTGCGGATCGAAATGCCATCGTGCTCGTTGTTGAGCACGATGTGAGCGGTTCCATTGCCGACGCTGCCGCTGGCCCGTGCCTCGTGCTCTTCGTTGCTCACCTTGATTTCAGGGAAATCCGATTGAATTTCGCCGTCGCGCGTGCGGGCGTCCAGGCGGAATCCTGCTTTGTCGGGCAGGCTCAGCTGGATATCGCCATTGCGGCTGTCAATCTGCACGTTGCCCAGGGTGCGCATGCCAACTTCGATGGTGCCGTTGTTGTCCTGCAGGCGCACATCGCCGGAAACGCTATCCAGCCGGATGTTCTTCGACCGGGTCGTCAGGTGCAAGGGTCCAGTGACCGTATCCACGTGCAGTTCGTCGGAATCGAGGTCCAGCGAGCCGTCAATGCGCGAAAATTCCATGTCGGTGCGGGAAGATTTGAAGGTCACGGTTTTCGCGACCCGCGCCACTTTCACGCTCTCCTGAAATTCACCATCGAGCTGCGCCGAGCCTTTGATGTCGGCGACCGAAACTTCATTCATCCGGCCTTCGACGTGCGCGTCGCCCGTGATCTGCTCGACTTTCACCGAGCCCTTCTCCTGGCTCACTTTCACATTGCCGGTCACATCCTCGACGGAAGTGTCGGAATGCTGCGCGGAAATATCCACGTTGCCATCGCGTCCGACCACGCTCACATCCCCCCGGCGCGAGGTGATCGAAACCGCCACCTTGCGCGGCAAAGAGATGTCGAGGTCGGTCTCGATGGGATGATCGCCGGCGCCTTCCACCTTGGCATCGAGCGTGACCAGTCCTCCGATTACGGTGATGACCGGCTTAGTCTCGCCGTTGTATTTGTCGGCGTCCGTCTGGCTGTCCGCCTTGACCCGCTTGCGGACCGAGACTGTGATCTTATTGTCATCCGACGCGTGGACGCTCACCGCGCCGCGATTGTCAATTACCTTCAAACTCGAGCCGGCGGGGAAATCCTGCTCGAGATGGTCGTTGAAGTTGTACGCTTCGGCAAAAATGTCGCTGAAATCGCTGTCGTCAATGTTGAGCTGATCGTGCAGGCCGGACCAGTTGACCCGTTCCATCTGGGTCGCGATCAGGCCGAAGACGACAATCATGATGATCAGAAAGATGCCGCCGGCGCCGATGCCGGGTGCGCGCGTGCCTTCGCGCTGCGCTCGCTGATGTTCGATCAGCTTCACGACGCCCCACAGGATCAGCAGCGCGCCCCAGTAATTGGCGAACAGATGCCACATCCGGGCCCACGAGATCATGTGCAGATTGCCCAGCAGAAAGATCACGCCGAGCACGATCAGCACCAGCGGTCCGGCGAACGAGCGCGGACGCGGCCGCGAAACCAGCGGCGGTGGAACCGGCGGCTGAACTGGAGGTTGAACGGGGCTAGACATTTTTCACCTCCCCGGAAGCCGGTGGCTGAGGCGGTGCAGGCGGAGCCGGCGGCGGCATATAACTGGGCGGCGCCGCCAGGGGCAACGGACCGATGTGGCCTTCCGCCGACGCGTTGCTCTGCGCCAGTTTCACCACCCCTATCACAAGCAGGATGGCGGGCCAGGTTCTGCCAAAATCCACGCGCGAGACATTGTCGAGCAGGAACAGTACGCCCAGGGTTACCAGTATGGCCGGCGCCATGAGCTTGCGCGTGCGGCAACGCTGGCAGCGGCAGGAGACGACACTGCTGGTAATGAGTCCCCAGTGTTTGGCAAACAGCCAAACGCCGAGGAAGATCAGAAGAAGCGGCCAGAAGCGGCCGAGGCCGAATTCAAAGATCCCGGCCGTGTGCAAGAGAAATAGAACACCTAGGCCGATGAGAATCGCGGCTCCGGCAGGAATCTTCGTCCCTTCGAACTTCTCGCCGGCACCAAAGGCCTGCGCCAACCCGAACGGATCAGGCACTGGTTCTCCCGTCTGGATCGCTTTGGCGCTTCGAACCGCGTCAATGATCTGGTAGACGTAGAAAAATCCCGTTCCGATCGCCAGGGCCACGATCACGCCCGTCGGAAGATCGGAACTGAGCCCGATGATCATCAGCACCATGATGACCAGATGTGCCAGTCCCTTGGCGTACTGAGAGCAGTAGACCGCGCCCACGCCGAAGGGGAAGAATCCTGCCAGAATCCCCGCCACTGCTGGGTTTGGCCCGGAAGCCGGCCCGGGCTGGACTTTCAGCCCGAGACCTTGATCCATGAACTGCTGATATCCGGTTTGCGGTGGAACCTGTCCCACGGGCACAAATCCGGCTGCCGGCGCGACGCCTTCCATGCGCGCGGCCAGGCAGGCTTCGCAGTAGATCACTCCGCGTACGTCGCGGGTGCAGGTGTTACAGAGTGGCTTGCCGCACGTGCGGCAGAAGGCCACTGCAGCTTGATCGCTATGAGTGGCGCAGTTCATACGAACCTCCTGTACGTGGTCACCGACACTACAGGCAGATCCGGATTTGACGGATCAAAGACAGATGGACCCAACGGAGCGCTGGCCAGAATCAGATGGTTATCCGTCTGGCTGTAGTTGCGCTCCTGCTTCTGCTCAGGCTGTTGTGTTGTGTCGTTCTTGTTGACTTTGTCTTTGGCCGGGCCCGGTTCGGCGGGAGCGACGTCGCGTTTGACGCGATGCGCGACCGCCTGCACCTGGTAAACCCAGCGCATGTTGTCGTAATAACGCACTACCCGGGCCTGCGCATTGTAGTACGTGTGCCGGATCGCGGCCGGACGCAGGCTGATCTGGCGCAGGTCGGCGGGTTTAACCCCGGCCACCGTCAGGCCCACCGACAGCGCAAAGAACGCCATACCGAATGACATGGCGAAGCGCGGCTGGCGGACCGCAGCCCAGGCCGGCTCAAGGAACGAGGCCTGCAAGTGCTCCAGCCACGAAATGCGCGGCTGGGGAACTCGCACCGGGGCTCGCAGGCGCTGGGTGTCAACGCCCGTCGTGGATGCCAGAATGTTCGAGACCAGGCTGGCTGGAGGCTCCACCTCCGTGAGACCTTTCAGCCAGTTGCGGCCCGCCTCAGCTTCAGCGAGCAGCGGGCCACACGCCGGACAAGCCCGGGCGTGTGCCTGGAAGCGATCGAGTCCGGCTCCGGCCAGGACGCCGTCGAGCGCGTCCGTCAGCAGGAGATCGAACTCGTTGCACTGCATTCCGTTACTGGTGTGGTCTGGCATCACATCACCTGCCTATAGGTACGTTGTAGGAGGCGGGCTAGTTCCGCCCGCCCACGATTTATTCGACTTTTCACAGTTCCCTCCGGAACCTTCAAAACGGCGGCAATTTCCCGGTAGTCAAAATCTTGCAAGTCCCTTAGAATCAATGCCTCCCGAAGCTCAGGGGAAAGTCTGCCCAGGGCGGCGTGGACGATTTCCGAGACCTCCAGGCGGCGCACATGCGCATCGGGCGGTGCAGATTGGTCCTGAATTTGCTCACTGAGCGGCTGTGCATCCTCGTGTTCGGAGGCGGCACTGTCCATCGAATCCGTCATCCGGTCCTGCTTGGTCTTGCGGAAATGGTCCACCAGCAGGTTGCGCGTGATGGTTGTGACCCAGGTGACGAACGCGCCCTTGGAGGGGTCATAGCTCGACAGCGTGCGGTACATCTTGATGAAGACTTCCTGGGTGAGGTCTTCGGCGTCGCTGCCCGATCCGGCAAAGCGATAGCAGATGTTATAGATCCGGCGATTGTAGGTTTGCACGATTTCCTCCCAGGCGGCGGCATCGCCGGCGATACAGCGCCGAACCAGCATCGCGACGACCTGGACGTCTTCCACTCGCGCTCCCCGGAAAGTCAACCGCTCAATCACAAAGCAAAACTTGTCGTGCCGACCGAAGGGAGGAAGCTGCTGTCTTCGGCCAGTTCACAGCTCTCCCCCACAAGACAGTACGCGGTTGTAGGCCTTGAAGTTCTCGACCAAGTTGGGCTGAGAATGAAAACAGGGCATTGTAGCAGCGCCGCCGGACCGGGTCGCTCAGTCCGAAGAGGATGCGGCCAACGCCGCGAGCGCGAGCGCCGGGACGTGAGAGAACGGAATCAGAGTCCCGACTACGAGGCCGGAGTGAACTTCACATTGATAAACGCCTCGCGTTGCAGCGGGCGGTCCTGACGCTGCGCGGGCAGGTATGACGAGCGCCAGACCACACCGAGCGCAGCGGCAGCCAGCGACGGATCGGAACTCTCCACTACCTCGGCGTCTAGCACCTTCCCTTTCTGATCAAGAATCGCGTGCACGATGACCGGCTTTACCTCGCCGCTATATCCCGGTGGCGTACGCACGAATTCAGGGAACCGGAACGGGCCAACCATGATCGCTCCCGGCCCGTGCGAGAGCATTTTCCTGGTGGGCACGAACTGGTTGGGATCGTTGTTGACGTCCTCGAGATTCTCGAGATGAATCTGCAGGACGGTCATGCCGCCCTCGACGATGGTGATCTGCCGCGGGAATGTGCGGCCGTGGAACTGGGCCGCCCCATTGTAGTCATAGACGGAGTAGATTCCCGGCGCTTCCGAGTGAATGCGCAACAGGCCGGTTTTCGGCTCGATGCAGTACTCGCTTTCTTCCCACCGTCGTCCGGCAGTCGCCGTGGCATCGTTCATGCCGCCTGAAATCAGCATGCAGGCGACGTCGCTGCCTTCCCACTTGGCCGAGGCCATGCGCATCAGCGAGGACGCGAAGTTTCCGCCCACCGGCCAGAAAACAGCATTGCGCACCATCTGCAGGCGAAGCGGCATGTGGCCGCGTGGCTTGTCGTCGTAGGCGGCGCCGTCATGGAAAATGCGGAGCTGCGAATAATCTCCCAGCCGGGCCGACCAGCGCCAGGTCTGGCCGTTGAGCCAGGTTTCCTCCAGTTCGCCGTAGCCCTGGCTGTGCGAGTCGCCTCCTGCCGAGTTGAACGAAACCTTGATGCTGAACGGGGCGGTGCCGGGCGTATGCATGGCGCTGTTCTGGCGCGCGCGCTCCAACAGATTCAGAAGCAGGGCGCGTTTTTCAGGCGTATCCGGGACTGCGGCCGGGCCGGTCGCCAGCTCCAGCGGATCGTAAGGCAGGGGCGCCGTTTTGGGAGCTTCCTGGGAAAAAGAGAAACAGCTCAGAAAAAGCAGCGACAACGCGGTGCGCAGGGCCCGTTTGGACATAAGACACTCTCCAGGCGGACAGGCATAGATCGTACCCCGATTGGGATATTCTGGGCAAGGTTCAGGCCGACATCGCCGCCATGGGTACGCTGCTGTGTTCTCGACCGATGACCACGATGCCAGATTCGGTTACGTGCCATCCGCGGGCGCGGTCGGCGTCAAGATCGTAGCCCACCGTAGTCTCCGCCGGAATTCGGACGTTTTTGTCGAGGATGGCGCGGCGCACCTTGGCGTGGCGCCCGATGTCGCAATGGTCCATAATCACGCAGCCCTCCACCAGCGCGCCGGTATTGATGCGGACCGCGCGTCCGAGAACTGATTTGCGCACGACTCCGCCGGAAAGAATGCATCCGCCCGCGACGATGCTGTCGATTGCCTCCCCCCGGCGATCATCGTCGTCGAACACGAACTTGGCGGGCGGATCGGGATAGCTCGTACTGCGCACCGGCCACTCGCGGTTGTAAAGATTGAGTTCCGGCTTGACGTGATTCAGGTCCATGCTGGCTTCGTAGTAGGCATCAATGGTGCCCACATCGCGCCAGTAGGGCGTGGAGGGCTCGGCCTCGCCAGGGATCCGGTTGGTTTCGAAGTTGTAAGCGTAGATGGGCGCGTTGCCGGCAAGCTTGGGCAGGATGTCCATGCCGAAATCGTGACGGCTGCCGGGATGCTTGGCATCAGCATTGAGCAGATCCAGAAGCGTGTGCGTGGAGAAGATGTAATTGCCCATCGAAGCGTAGACGCGGCCGGGATCGCCGGGCATGGTGGGGGCGTCGGGCCGCTTTTCATGAAAGGCCATGATGTGCCCATCGTCGCTTGCCTCAATGACGCCGAATTCACCGGCGTGCACTTTGGGAACTGGTATGGCCGCGACGCTCACCTCCGCCTGCTTCGCGATATGGAAGTCAATCATGCTCGCCACATTCATGCGGTAGATGTGGTCGCCGCCGAAGATGGCCACCAGGTCCGGATCGGACTGCTCAATCAGGTTGATGTTCTGAAAAATGGCGTCGGCCGTCCCCTGGTACCAGGATTCGCTCTCCGAACGCATCTGGGCCGGAACATGGGTGATGAAGTGGCTCTTCAGCAGTCCGCCGAACTGCCATCCCTCGCTCAGGTGCTGCAGCAGCGACTGGCTGCGGAACTGGGTGAGCACGTAGATCGAGTGGATACCGGAATTGACGAAATTGCTCAAGACGAAATCAATGATCCGGTATTTGCCGCCGAAAGGAACGGCGGGCTTGGCGCGCTCCCGCGTGAGGGGATAGAGCCGCGTTCCTTTACCGCCGGCAAGTATGATCCCCAACACTTTCAAGTGCGAAGTCGCCTGCGCGGCGAATTTGGATTCTGGTTCGGCGTTCTTCTTAGGCACTTGGCCCTCCCAAGCGATTCGTCGGCAGCATGTTATCAAAGGTCGCGGAAGGATCGTGAAGGAACGGATGCGGCTTCTGGTGACGGGCGGCTACGCCAGGTCGTATGATGTTCCCTGTTCTTATCCAGCTATTCGGTGGTGAAGTAGTCCACCGTGACCGGGTTTTCGAACAGCGAGTAGTCCCGCGTGACTACAGTGATGCCGCTCTCGGTCACAAAGTAGCGCTGGCGGTCGGCCTCGGCGTCGTAGCCGATGGTAGTGCCTTCGGGGAGGTGCACGTCGCGGTCAATGATGGCGCGGCGAATGCGGCACCGCCGTCCGACGCTGACGTGGGAGAACAGAATGCTCTGGTCCACTTCAGAATAAGAATTGATGCGCACGTCCGGGGACAACACGGAATTCTTCACTATCCCGCCCGAGACGATGCAGCCGTTTGAAACGATCGAGTCGAGGGCCGTGCCGCTGCGTCCGGCTTCGGCGAAAACGAATTTCGCCGGCGGATACTGCCGCTGGTGGGTGCGGATCGGCCACTCTTCGTCGTACAGATTGAAAACCGGCGAGACCGAGACGATATCCATGTTGGCTTCGTAGTAGGCTTCGAGCGTGCCCACATCACGCCAGTAGTCGGCCTCTTTCTTGTTCTCGTCCACGAACTCATAGGCGAAGACGCGGTAGTCGTCCACCATTTTGGGCAGGATGTCTTTGCCGAAATCGTGGCTCGACTGCGGGTTTTCCGCGTCCTTGAGCAGCACCGGGATCAGCACATCGGCGTTGAACAGGTAAATTCCCATCGAGGCCGCAACCTTGTTGGGATTCAACGGCGAGCGCAACTTGGTGGATTTGGGCTTCTCCTCGAAACCGGTGATGCGGCTGTCATTGTCCACGGCAACCACGCCGAGGCGCGGACTCTCTTCCGGGTCCACCTGGATGGTGGCCATGGTGATGTCGGCAGCCGAGTCCTGGTGCTGCTTCATCATCTTGCCGTAATCCATCTTGTAAATGTGGTCACCCGACAATATGAAAACGTGTTTCGGCTGCTCCGACCCGATGGAGTAGATGTTCTGGTAAACCGCGTCGGCTGTGCCTTGATACCACTGATCGCTGACCCGCTTCATGGGCGGAAGCACTTCGATAAACTCGCCCACCTCGCGCCCCAGAATGTTCCAGCCTTCGCGGATATGCCGGTTCAGCGACAGAGCCTTGTACTGGGTGAGGATGTAAACACGGCGCAGATCGGAGTTCAGGCAGTTGGAGAGGGTAATGTCAATGATGCGGTAGATGCCGCCGAAGGTCACGGCAGGTTTGGCCCGGTCGCGGGTCAGAGGATAGAGACGCTCTCCGGCGCCTCCTGCCAAGAGCACCCCGAGCGTGTCTTTCATAACAGCCCCTCAGATTCCGACGTTACCGCCGCCGGCGGAATCTTTCGTTGCAATGGTGCCTCGAAAAGAACACAAAATGGTAGCACAGTCCCTGTAGCGTGCCCGGTCACGCGAAACGCGGAAAGACGCTGACACTTGTCAGCCGTTACCTGAAGGATGGGTCTTGCCGGATCGAGGACTCGCGGTCGAAACGCGGACCGGATCGTTACGGGTCCTGCTTTTCCTCGTCAATCTTAATGCGGAGCGACTTCAGGAACTTAAGGTCCTGGTCGCTGATTTTGAACTCCGGGTTGGTCGAGAGGGTGGTGACGAGCGAGGTCTTATCGGACGGCTTTTCGCCCTGCTTGCTGACGCCGATGGTGGCTTCGAGGACCAGGAAGATGTCGTAGCCGCCTTCCTTGATGCGGGCCACCACCTCGGAAATCTGCTCAGAATCGGACAAGGACTCGTTGATGGCGTCGCCGAGTTCTTTCATGAGTTGCTTCAGTTGCGGGTCCACGGGCCCCCCTGTCACCACCAACTTATCACGATCTCAGATCAGGCGCGAATAGCCCGAACGTCCAGGTATTCGCCCTCCACGGCGGTGGAGCCGTCCTTCGCCAAGTTATGTTCCAGCCACAACGACTCCAGCTGTGCGGCCAGGGCCGCTTGCCCGGTCTCATCCAGCCTGGAAAACGCCATCTGCGTCGGACCGAAGTATTGGCGGAAGAACCCCACAACGTCCTTTGGGGGGAACGGATATTTGAATTGCATCTTCTGCGGCACGCAGTTCAGTTCGGCCACGGCGTCGCCGAAGCGCTGCCGGACGACCGCTTCCTCGCCCCACAACAGCGGGGGCGGGACCGGCGGCGGAGGGACCAGTTTGGCCGTGACCTGAAAGGTTTTGCCGACGAATCCACGCGGAGTCCAGTTGGCCATGGCGATCAAGCCCCCCGGCTTGCAGACGCGAACCAGTTCGGCCGCCACGCGCTCGGGACGCGGGGCAAACATCGCGCCAAACATCGTCAATACAACGTCGAACGCCTGATCCTGATACGGCAGTTCCTCTGCATCCCCTTCCTGGAAGCGAATCTTCAGACCTTCGTCATCGGCCCGCTTGCGGGCCTGCTCCAGCAGGTTTGGCGCAATGTCCACTCCCGTAACTTCCGCCCCTTTCCTGGCTCCTGGGATGGCGGTATTGCCGGTGCCGCAAGCCACATCCAGCACTTGCATTCCGGGCTGGATTCCCAGCCGCTCGACAAAATTCTCGCCTTCCCCGGCGATGTAGCCGGCGATCTGGCCGAAATCCCCGGCCATCCAGGTAGCTTTCAGGCCAGACTTGAGTTGAGCAAAATCCGGCAAACTGGTTGGCATCGCTGTTCTCCCATTCGATCGCGGAAGCAATCGAACCCACAATCTGTGGCTCAATTGTAGCCGCTGAGGCTGCTAAAATCGAGGCCGTGAGCAAAGTCTCAACCCTGCAAAAACTGGGCGTGGCGGCGCGGGTGGTCCGGCAGCAGGCGGGTCGCAGCCGCACTGTCAATGCCGTCCTGAGCGGCGTTCGAACCACGTGGCGATCGTTCACGCGCGTGGTGCATCAGCTGTGGCTGGAGGTGACTGGCACGGTGTTTTTGGCCATGGCGGCCTTCGGCGCGACTGCGCTGATTCGCGAATACATAAAATACGAAGCTGGGCACGCTACCGCCAGCCGGCTGGCAGTTGCCGCCGCTTTCACCCTGACGTTCGCCTGGTTCGGAGTAAGTTCATTCTGGAGAGTACGAAGAAAGAGCCAGCGGCCATGATCGCTGGCTCCTGCAACACGGTCGTTCGGGAATCCCGATGACGGAAAAGTTGAAGTCCCGCCCTGATGTCTCCTCGGAAATAGAAACCTCTTCTCATATCCCAGTGCACCCGCTCTACACGCCCGCCGATCTTAAGGGCGCGGACTACGACAGCGAGGTCGGCTATCCCGGCGAATATCCCTTTACCCGCGGCGTGCAGGCCACCATGTACCGTGGGCGGCTGTGGACCATGCGCCAGTACGCCGGTATGGGAGACGCCGAGGAGTCGAACAAGCGCTACAAGTATCTGCTGGCCAACGGGACGACCGGGCTCTCGGTGGCCTTCGATCTGCCCACGCAAATCGGCATGGATTCCGATCATCCGCTGGCGGCGGGTGAAGTGGGCAAGGTCGGTGTGGCGATTGACTCGATCGAAGACATGCAGCGCTTGTTCGATGGCATCGAGCTGACGAAGATTTCCACCTCGATGACCATCAATGCGACGGCGTCTATTCTGCTGGCGTTGTATGTCGCGGTCGCGCGGCGCCAGGGCGCGGACCTCCGCAAGCTCTCCGGCACGGTGCAAAATGATGTGCTCAAGGAGTACATCGCGCGCGGGACCTATATTTATCCGCCGCAGCAGGCCATGCGGATCATTACCGACATGTTTGCATGGGCCAACGAGAACGTGCCGGAGTGGAACACGATTTCGATTTCCGGCTATCACATGCGCGAGGCCGGTTCGACCGCCGTGCAAGAAGTCGCGTTTACGCTGGGCAACGGCATGGCCTATGTAGAAGCGGCCATCAAAGCCGGCCTGGACGTGGATCAATTCGCTCCCCGGCTCTCTTTCTTTTTCAACGCGCACAGCAATTTTCTCGAGGAAGTGGCGAAATTCCGGGCCGCCCGTCGCATGTGGGCGCGCATCATGCGCGAACACTTCAAGGCTCAGAACCCGCGTTCGTGGATGCTGCGCTTCCACACCCAGACTGCAGGCTCAACTCTTACTGCGCAGCAGCCGGAGAACAACATCGTGCGCACGGCGATTCAAGCTCTGGCCGCGGTTCTCGGCGGAACGCAGTCGCTCCATACAAATTCTTATGACGAAGCGCTCGCGCTGCCGACCGAGCAGGCCGCCCGCATCGCCCTGCGCACACAGCAGGTGATCGCCTACGAGTCGGGTGCTCCGCAGACGATTGATCCGCTGGCCGGATCGTATTACGTCGAGACGCTGACCAACGAGATCGAGAAGCGCGCGGCGGAGTATCTGGGGAAGATCGAAGTGCTCGGCGGAATGCTCAAGGCCATCGAGCGCGGCTTCGTGCAGCAGGAAATTCAGAACGCGGCCTACGAATATCAGCGCCAGGTGGACAGCCAGCAAGCCATCGTCGTCGGCGTGAACCGCTTTGAAGTAGAAGAAGAAAAGCCGATTCCGATCCAACGCATTGATCCGGCGCTGGAACCGAAGCAGATCGAGCGGGTGCGCGCGCTGCGAGCGAAGCGGGATGCCGGGCCGTGGAAGGCTGCGCTGACCGCGGTCGAGGATGCCGCCCGCTCCGGCGCGAACGTCATGCCGAAAATCTTGTCCGCAGTCGAAGCCAACGCAACCGTCGGAGAAATCTCCGACGCCATGCGCCGTGTGTTCGGGGAGTACAAAGAAGCGGTGGTGATCTAGCGGACTCGGAGCCAAACGGGAAGGGCACGGCTTCAGCCGTGCCGATAAAGTTCGCTCAAGATGAAACCGGGGCTCCAGCCCATGAGGGACCTTCGGTTACGCCGGCTGCGCCTGCATCTCCGCGACGGCCGCATCCAGGTGCGCCAGGGTCTCCTCGACCGTCAGCGAATACATCTCCCGCCCCACCCCCTCACCCGACTCCAGCGCACCCTTCAAATAATGGCCGGCAATCTCCACCGCCAGGGAATCCGTGATCGCCCTGCCCGTCCGCTTCTTATATTCCACCCACGCCGGATGCGGCAGCGCGACCCACACCTTGCGCCCGTCTACCAGAAACTTGAGGTCCACGGCATCGGCGTGCCGCGTAGCGATGGCCACAATCATGGCCTGATAGCTGCAATGGACTTGCCGCTTCGTCCAGCGATCGGAGGCGGTGAAGTTCCCAAACATGACTAAAACTATAGCGGAGACCTTGCGACTGGAGCAAACTGCAACCGGCGATTCCTTTATGCGATTAATTTATGATGGATGGGTGCCATCCCGGGCCTCGAACAAAACCAAACTTACCATCCTTCACGCCAGTCACCTGCGGCTACCGTGGCTCGTTCACGGTTTTTCCACGCGCGTGGGGGGATTCTCTCGCGCCTACGGCAAAGGCGACCTGAATCTTGGGCTTACCAGGGAGGATTCCCGCTCTGCTGTCGCGCGCAACCGGGCGGCGTTTCTGCGGGCGATCGGGGCGTGTGGGGACAGCCGCCCCTTGGGCAACCTCAGGGCAGGCTCTCGGCTGTCCGGCCGAGCGAAGCTCGACGGCGCCGCGCTCTGGCCGCTGATCACTCTTCGCCAGATCCATTCCGACATCATTCACTGCGTGCATTCAGTTCCTGACAAGCCCCTCTTCGGCGACGGACTGCTGAGCGCGACTCCCGGCCTGCTGCTGGCCATTCAGACCGCTGACTGCCTGCCGGTGATTCTGGTAGACGCGCAACACCATGCCGTCGGCGTGTTTCATGCTGGCTGGCGCGGGACCGTGAAGCGCATCGTCGAGAAGGGAGTGGGCGAAATGTTTCGCCGCTTCGGCAGTCGTCCACGCGACCTGAACGCGGCGATTGGCCCCGGCATTCAGGGCTGCTGCTATGAAGTGGGCGAAGAAGTCCGGACGAAGTTCGAGTCGCAATTCGGCTACGCCGCGAAACTGTTTCGTGAAGTCAAGGATTCTGATCCGGTCCGCGAGAAGTATCCGCTGCTGTTTCTTACCGCCCGCGCCCCCGGCCACGGCGAACTGCCGCCAAAGATTCTCCTCAATCTGGTCGAAGCCAATCGCCAGCAGCTGCTGGCCGCTGGAGTGCCAAAGAAAAATATCGAGGCTTCGCCCCTTTGCACGAACTGCAACCCAGACCTGCTGTTTTCCTATCGCGCCGAAAAAGGTAAAACCGGACGCCTGATGGGTGTGGTCGGAATCCGAAAGTAATGCCGGGAAATGTGGCTCACGCGGTCGGAGGCGCAGAAGTCGTTGGCGGGGCTGGAGTTGCCGCCGCACCGGCGCCTGCTTCGTTGACCAGATCTTTCAGTTCTTTGCTCGGCTTGAAGAAAGGGATCTTCTTCGCCGGCACTTCGACGCGCTCGCCCGTTTTGGGATTGCGCCCCACCCGCGGCTTGCGCTGGCGGGTGCGGAAACTGCCAAAGCCACGGATCTCGATCTTGTCGCCGGCGCGCAGCGAGCGCACCACGCTGTCAAAGATCGTTTCCACGATCACTTCACTGTCTTTGCGCGTAAGTTCTGCCAAACGCGAGACTTCGTCGATCAGATCGGCTTTGGTCATATACCCTCTTGTCCGTGTGCAGGCTCAGAACACAGCCCAGTACTTTCCTGAGACTTGTGGGCGCAATCCGTCGCGGGACGGAACCTGGCCGTTGCATCTTCTATAACCTTCTCAAATTTCAGGGGTTTCGTGCAAGTTACGGGTTTGGGACCCCGCACGAGGAGTCGGCCGAATCTACCTTTTTTGGCCTACGCAGGGCAGTTTGGCAGTTATTGGCTACTTCCAAAGATAGTAGAAGCCGACCTGCTGCTCGAGCATCTTCTCGCGGCTGGGCAGGTATTGCGAAACGTCGCCCAGCAGCAAATCCATCAGCGTCTTGCGGTCTTTTTCCGGCCGCACCAGGGTCGGTTCGCCCTTGATTCCAACCGACTTCGCCGTTTCTGCGACAGCCATCTCGAAGTCGCCCACGCCGTCCACTAGTTTCATGGACATGGCCTGCTCGCCGGTCCAGACCTTGCCATTGGCGAACGATTTCACATCGTCATATTTCAGCCCGCGCCCATCGGCCACTGCTTTGATAAACTGGCCGAACATATTGTCAATCAGTTCCTGCATATAGGCCTGCTCGTCGGGCGTGAGATCGCGGGCCGGGTTGCCCGTGTCTTTGAACTCGCCGGTCTTGATCACAACGTCTTTCAGCTTGGCCCACTTCAGCAGATCGCCATAGTTCACCCACTGCGCGATCACACCGATGGATCCCACGATGCTGCCTTGGTCAGCATAGATCTTGTCGCAGGCGGAGGCCACGTAATAGGCGCCGCTGGCGCCCACGGTCTCGATCGAGGCCACAATCTTCTTGCTCTTTTCTTTCCGGATGCGCTTGACTTCGCGATAAATCTCTTCCGACGCGGCCACGCCTCCGCCCGGCGAGTTGACATGCAGAACGATGGCCTTGATGGAAGAGTCATCGCCAAATTTCTTGAGCTGGCCGACCACGGGCTGCGGCGACAGAATCACGCCGTCCAGGTCCACTACGCCGATGCGGTCGCCGAAGCTGGTGAGGCTGGTGGTTTCCGTGCCTCCGGCGTGCAGTGTCAGGTACACCAGCGTAAACACGGCCAGCACAAAGAGGAAGAATGCTCCTCCCCCGATCAGGACCCAGAGCAGGGTGCGCGAACGTCCGTCAGACATGAGGAAAGTTTAGCACCAAGTGGGGCGGGTTGGACTCGTGTGGGGACGGCGCCCCTTCGGCAAGCTCAAGGCAGGCTCTTGGCTGTCCGGTCGAGCGAAGCTCGACAGCCACTAAGGAGTCACTATCCTCAGAGCCGCGCGCTGCACCGTGACCTCGACCGGCGTCTGGCACACATATTCCCCGTCCGCATAAATGCCGAGCGGACGCTCGGTTTCCACTCGAACCCGCGTAGTCTGCAAGTAGCTGACTTCGCGGATCTTCAGATGGCGTCCGCTGTAAACGCTGGGAAACAGGCGGAACAGTCTGAAGGGCGCGACCTCGCCGACGATGCAGACATCGAGCAGGCCGTCGTCCATTTTTGCCCGCGGTGTGATCTTCATCCCGCCGCCGTACACCGATGTGTTGCCGAAGGCCGCGAGCAGGGTGGGCTGGTCGCTGCTGGTGGTCCAGTCGCCCGCACCTTCATCGGCTGACAGAATCTTCATCGGCACCGGCGCAAACCGGAAGATGGTTGGAGCCAGGCTGAGCACGTAGCCACCGTGACCGCGCAGCCAGCGCGGAAGCTGGTTGGCTCGCCGACTGACCTCGCCGTCTATGCCGACTCCAGCCACGGAGGAGAAGTATCGCGGAACCGGTCCCGAGTCGCCAGCAGTCGGTTCGAGCGGAGTGATCACACCCAGATCAATCGCACGCACGTTGCCCGCGCCGGAGCAGAACTTCTTCCATGCATCCAGCGAGTCGCGCACGCGACGCAATTCCAGCGCACGAGCGAAGTCGTTACCGCTTCCGGCCGGCACAACCAGCACCGGCAGGCCAAGCCGGACCAACTGCCCCAAATGCCGATGAATGGTCCCGTCGCCGCCGAAGAGGACAATTGCGTCGGCCGAGTCTCCGGGAGCCGGCAACCCCATTCGCCATTCGACGCCCTTATCGTCCTGAAACGGCTTCAGCTCTTTGGGAGAGCATCCCAGACCAAGAATGGCGGCGGCGCGCATGGTTCGTTCGGCGAAGTTGCTCGGCGAAGTGGCGAGGTGAGACTACCAGAGCACGGGCCGACAGTGAACGATTTCGCGTTCTTATTGGCCGTGATGCGCGCGCCGGGCAGGAACCTTCAGAAGACGCTTCTGTTCCCCATGGTAATCTGCAAGTCTCTCCTCAAAGTTCCCGGCGGCTGTCATGATGATGCAGCCGCTGCTTTCCGGGGGTACGCATGGTAACGCTACGACGCTCGGCATTGTTCCTTTTTTTTCTTATACTTACGCTGGCTCTCGCGGGATGCGGAGTGAGCACAAGCATCAGCGGCGGGACCAAGACGGCTGCGCCCAGCATTCTGAGCCAGCCCGCCAATCAGACGGTCACCACCGGCCAGACCGCAACTTTTGCTGTGGTCGCAGCGGGAACGGCTCCTCTGAGTTATCAATGGCAGAAGGATACGACCACGATCAGCGGCGCTACCTCCGCCAGTTACACGACGCCAGCCACCACACTGACCGACAACGGCTCGCAATACAGCGTCGTGGTTACGAATGCTGCGGGAAACATCACGAGTAATGCCGCCACACTCACGGTGCACGCCGCCACGGCTTCGACGGATGTCCTGACTTACCACAACGATATCGGGCGTACCGGACAGAATCTGAGCGAGAGCATTCTGACCACCAGCAATGTCGCGTCAGCCACCTTCGGCAAGCTCGGCTTCTACTCCACCGACGGCCTGGTGGACGCCGAACCGCTCTATGCCTCCGCCGTCGCCGTGCCCGGCAATAGCACCCACAATCTTCTGATCGTAGCCTCGGAGCACGATACTGTTTATGCCTTCGACGCCGACAGCAGGACGACCATCTGGAGCAGTTCCTTGCTCAAGGCGGGCGAGACAACTTCCGACGCCCGCGGCTGCGATCAGGTCAGCCCCGAGATCGGCGTGACTTCAACGCCGGTGATTGACCGCACCCGCGGCCCGAACGGCGTGATCTATGTCGTCGCGATGTCCAAGAGCGGTTCGACATACCACCAGCGCCTGCACGCGCTCGATCTTGCCTTGGGCACGGAATTGTTCGGTGGGCCGGTGGATGTCCAGGCCACTTATCCGGGAACCGGCGACAACAGCGACGGCACCAATGTGATTTTCGATCCCGGCCAGTACAAAGAGCGCGCCGGACTGCTGCTGCTGAACGGCGTGGTCTACACCGGCTGGGCTTCCCACTGCGATATCCGGCCGTATACGGGCTGGATTATCGGCTACAACGCCTCCACGCTGGCGCAGACCAGCGTGCTCAATGTGACGCCCAACGGCAACGAGGGCGCGATCTGGATGGCGGGAGCAGGTCTGGCTGCGGACAGCTCCGGCAACATTTATTTTCTCGACGCAAACGGCGACTTCGATACGAACATCAATGCCAGCGGATTCCCCAGCAACGGCGACTATGGCAACGCGTTCATGAAACTCTCGACCTTGGGCAACCAGCTGGCCGTCGCCGACTATTTCGAAATGTACAACCAGGCGTCCGAGAACGGCGCTGACATCGATCTCGGCTCCGGCGGAGCGATGGTGCTTCCTGATCTGAGCGACGGCGCAGGGCACACCATGCATCTGGCTGTGGGCGCCGGCAAGGACGGGAATCTTTACGTCCTGAATCGCGATTCGATGGGCAAGTTCAATCCCAACAACAACAACGCCGTTTACCAGGAGCTTGCGGGTACGCTGCCAGGCGGGATATGGGCGATGCCGGCGTATTTCAACAACACTGTGTACTACGGCTCGGTGAACAACCCGATTCAGGCCTTCCCGATCAACAACGCGAAACTGTCGGCAGGCGCGCGGACGGCAAACGGCTTCGGGTATCCCGGCGCAACGCCCAGCATTTCGGCCAACGGCAGCAGCAACGGGATCGTCTGGGCGGTTGAGAACAGCAACCCGGCCGTGCTGCACGCCTATGATGCGGCCAGCTTAAGCGAACTCTACAACAGCAACCAAGCCGCCGGCGGACGCGATCAGTTCGGCAACGGCAACAAGTTCATGACCCCGATGATCGTGAATGGCAAGGTCTTCGTGGGAACGCCGAACGGAGTAGCGGTGTTCGGGCTGCTGCCGTAGGTGATTTAGGCACAGCCGAGGGCGGCTGTCGTCTCCATGATTTCAGTATGACGAGGTTTCTGTAACGATTCCAGTGCCGGGGATTCCTGGCTTAACTCTCTTGATCTTGCGTCCAACCTGCAGCGTGAGCGGAGGGGAAATCTCTAATACGGTTGCAGGATCATTAACAACCGTGCCGTTGACTCTAACCGCGCCCTGCTTCACCATCCGGCCGCCGTCGCTTACGGACCCTGCGAGCCCCACTCGAGCCAGTAGCTTGTCAATTCGGAGACGGTTTTCGGGGGCCTCGATTGCGGCCTCTTCCACACTCTCCGGCACTTCATCCTTCTGAAACTGCTTGGCCCAATCCTCCGCCGCCTTCGCGGCCGCCTCCACGGAATGAAAATCCGCCACGATTTTCCCCGCCAGAGCCTTCTTGGCCTGCATCGGATGTGTTTCGCGTTTCATCCTCTCGATGTCCACCACCTGCACATCGGTCAGCAGCTCGTAGTAGCGCCACATCATTTCGTCGGAGACGCTCATGATCTTGCCGTACATTTCGAGCGGCGGTTCGTGGATGCCGATGGCATTGCCGAGCGACTTCGACATCTTCTGCACGCCATCGAGACCTTCCAGAATCGGGGTGGTCAGCACCACCTGCGACTCCTGCCCGTAGGCGCGCTGCAGTTCCCGTCCCACCAGTAGATTGAATTTCTGGTCCGTGCCGCCCAGCTCTACATCGGCTTCCAAAGCCACCGAGTCGTATCCCTGCACCAGGGGATACAGCAGTTCGTGCACCGAGATCGGCTTTTCTTCCTGAAAACGTTTGTGGAAGTCCTCGCGTTCGAGCAGTTGCGACACCGTGTACTTCGCCATCAGGCGCACGAAATCGTCGGAGGTGAAAGCCCCCATCCAGCGGCGATTGAAGTCAATCACCGTCTTTCTGGGATCGAGAATCTTGAAGACCTGTGCCTTGTAGGTTTCTGCGTTCTGCTCGATCTGTTCGCGGCTGAGCGGAGGCCGCGTGACCGAGCGGCCCGTCGGATCGCCGATCATGCCGGTGAAGTCGCCGATCAGAAAGATGGCGGTGTGCCCGAGGTCCTGAAAATGTTTGAGCTTGCGCAAGACGACCGTGTGGCCCAGGTGCAGGTCGGGAGCAGTCGGGTCCATGCCGAGCTTCACCCGGAGCGGCTTGCCCGTGGCGCGGGACTTTTCCAGTTTGGCGCGCAGATCCGACTCGCGGATGATTTCCGCCGCGCCTTTCTTCAGATAGGTGAGTTGTTCGTCTACCGGAGCGAAGTTCGACATGAGAAGGACATTATAAGGAACGTCGGCCAGGAAACGCGGATCCGATAACTTCGGTTCGACCCGGGCCAGACTTAATGCTCTGAAGTGCTAGGTCCCGGTAGGAACATCGTCCCAATCGTCAGCATATCCGCAAAGCCAATTCAACGCATAGAGACGCTCTGTGGCAATCGAATTCAGCGTATTCCATTCGGCCTCAGAAAGCTCGCGGTACGATTTTCCCAAGGCCGGGAAGTTGCGCTTGATCGGTAGGAACAAACCATCTTCTTTAGCCTTTTCAGCCGTCATAGCGATGATGTTTTCCAGATTGTTGTCTCTCGCGACCGACGTGCCGTCTCTCTGCAACTGGGTTGTGCGTGCCCGCCACAACCATAATTCAGCTATGTCCCTGGCTTTGGATATTTCGCTTCTGCTGCGTAGGGTTGGGTTTCGAAGAAACTCCGCTACTCCTAAAGGTGTTGGAGCACTTTTCATGATGTCAGTCGCGAAAGCTGGCTGATCAAATGCCGGCATCGCATATTCAGCGTATAGAGCCCAAAGCAAGATGGCCATCGACTCCTCTCGCCACTGACCGTTCGCGATTTCTTGTTTGCTCCACCCCCCCAGGGGCTTGTCCAGCAGTCTCTTCTCCTCACTGGATGCAGAGGCCCAGAGATCATTCTCTTTCAGCCACGAATTAATGCGCTCACCCGCGGTCGCAGGAGGCCAGCCAGGGCGACCGGGGACATCACCGTCCGCCGGATGGAGATCGTACTCAGCCTTTGCGCGCTGAACCAGGGCTGCCAGGCATAGCACTCTCCTCGCTGCGCCCTGAGGGGTTACCAAGTTGTGAGCTGCTTTAGGTGGTCCGACGCTCAGCGACGGTTGATGTGTCAATCGGCGCCAAAGGAGTATGCCGAAAAGCAAAAACAAGATGGCCCCAGCACATAGGTATCTCACTTCTTACCCCTAACTAATCGTCTGCCGGCAATCTCGAAGTCCTTCTTCAGTACGATATTGATCGCTTCGGTGTAGGCCAGGTGTTCTTGTTGCAATATGCGGGCCGCCAGCGAGTGTTCGTCATCGCCATCCAGCACTGGAACCGCCTTCTGCACAATAATGGCGCCGTGGTCGAGTTCTTCATCCACGAAATGCACGGTGCAGCCGGAGACTTTCACACCATAGGCGAAGGCCTGCTGCTGCGCTTCCAAGCCGGGAAAGGCGGGTAGCAGCGATGGATGGATATTCAGAATCCGCTGCGGAAACTGCTGCACGAACCACGGCGACAGCAGCCGCATGTATCCGGCCAGGCAGACCAGGTCCACGCCGTGCTGCTTCAGCGTCGCCACGACTTCCCGGTCGTGTTCCTCGCGTGGCTTGCCCTTTGAGGGAATGACCAATGCGTTCAACCCGCGCTGTCGGGCAGTCGCAATCCCCGGCGCGTCGGCCTTGTTCGAAATCACCACCGCGATGCGCGTGTCGGGGATCCGGCCCGCATCAATGCTGTCGGCGAGGGCGACGAAGTTCGACCCGCGTCCGGAAAGAAGAATGCCCAGGGATTTCATCGAAGGCTTTCGGCGAAAACATCATAATCCACCACGGAGACACGGAGGCACGGAGAAAGAACGGAATAGGAGATGGTGACGCGGCGGCAGCCGAAGGAGGAGAAAACAAAGTCTCAGTTGGCATTTAGAGGATCAAGAATTAGTTCCTCTGTGTCTCCGTGACTCCGTGTTGGATGGTACCCTAGCTATACGTGACCTTGCGCTCGCCCTTCACGATCCGGCCAATCGTATAGGCTTTTTCGCCCACGCGCTCCAGCACAGTCTGCGCCTTCTTGAATTTTGCCGACGGAACCACCAGCAGCATGCCCATGCCCATGTTGAACGTGCGCAGCATTTCATCCTGGGGCACGTTGCCCAACTGCTGCAGGTGCTCGAAGATGGGCGGCACCGGCCAGGACCCCAGTTCGATCACCGCCGCTGTGCCCCGGGGCAGCACTCGCGGCAGATTTTCGGTGATCCCGCCGCCTGTAATGTGAGCCAGCGCCGCCACACATTGGGCGTCAATCAGTTTCCTCACCATCGGCCAATAGCTTTTGTGGGTGCGCATCAGTTCGTTGCCGACCTTGTTCTTGATCTCGTTGACGTACGTCTCGGGCGAGTAGCGGGCCACTTCAAACAACAGCTTGCGGGCGAGCGAATATCCGTTCGTGTGCAGGCCGTTGGAGGCCAGGCCCAGGATGATGTCGCCGATCTGCACGTCTTTGCCGGTGATGATCCGCTCCCGTTCCACCACGCCGACGATGAAGCCGGCCAGGTCGTATTCTCCGTCGGGATAAAAGCCCGGCATCTCGGCCGTCTCGCCGCCGATCAGCGCGCAGCCATTGTGCTTGCAGGCGTCGGCAATCCCTTCCACAACTTGCTCGGCGACGGCAGGATCGAGCTGCCCGGTTGCCAGGTAATCCATGAAAAACAGCGGCGCCGCTCCCTGCACGGCGATGTCATTGACGCAGTGATTGACCAGGTCGGCGCCGACGGTGGAGTGCAGTTTCATCTCAAAGGCGACTTTCAGCTTGGTTCCGACGCCGTCTACGCTTGAGACCAGCACCGGGTCGGTGTACTTGGTCTTGTCCACCGCAAACAGCCCGCCGAAGCCGCCAATCTCGCTCAGCACTCCCCGGGTAAAAGTCTTGTGGGCAAGGTACTTAATCCGCTGCTTGGTGCGATTGGAACGGCTGATGTCTACGCCGGCATCGGCGTAGGTAATGGGGGTGGAACTGGGCGTGGGAGTCTTGGCCACAGCTTCTCGTTTCGTGAATGCCTGCGTTCGTTGCGTGGAAGTGCGCCGGGGACCCGAAGCAGCAACCTAAGGCCGATCATTGTAGCACGTATCAAACCAGCGTTTTTCCGCACCGGTGACGAGATCTGTCGGGCAGCGCCCATCGTGCACACCACAAACGCTGCCACGGGCGAGCACACCCGTTCGCCACTGCCCGATCCAGCCTAATGAGAGATGAAATCCGAGATAAAGTAGGCCAGAACGCCAAACATCGCCAGGCCGGCGATGCTGTAAGCGGTGAGAACCCACGCACCGCGGCCTTCTTTCTGTCTGGTGAAGGCAGACTGTTCCGAAGAAGAAGAGACGACAGGGGCCCGATCTTCCATGCAAGAACCTCCCGACGGAAGGATCGTGGCGCAGATCTTTATGCGTCACGCCTGCCCCGCATCCTGGCGAAGGCAGGACCAACTGCCGAGAATCTTAACCCCATTTGGCGCCATCCGAACCAGAAAAGTGTGATTCCGGTCACAGGATTTATATGCAATAACATTTTCTTATTATGACAACCAGAGAGCGACTCCATCATTCCTAACGTTACGGTGATCGTGTTCATGTTGCCGCCCAAATCTGCCGTGCATGGGATAATGACTGAATCACTCTATGCGCATACGGTTCCTTGCCTTTTTCGTTCCCTGTCTGCTGGTTTCCACAGTGGGCGCTCAGATCAGTCCGGCGCCAGACAGCGGTTCCACCCCCAAGATCCCTCCCGCGTCGGCCAAGCCAGCCGATTCCCCCGGCATCGAAGCCAAGGTCCGGGACTACTCTCCCGAGGCGTTCGTCGTCGAGCAGTTGCGCGCGCACTACCGTTTTGAAGCCGACGGTACCGGCCGCAAGGAGATTCTAGCCCGAGTCCGGGTGCAGAGTGAGGCGGGCCTGCAGCAGTGGGGACAACTTCAGGTGGGGTATAACTCGGCCAACGAGCGGGTTGAGATTCCTTACGTGCGAGTCCTCAAGGCGGACGGCACCGTGATCAAGGCCGGCGACGATGCCGTGCAGGATCTGAGCGCCCCCATCGAGCACGACGCTCCTGTCTACACCGATTACCGGCAGAAGCACATCACCGTGCCCGGACTGCGGCCGGGGGAAGTGCTGGAATACGACCTGGTCACGGTGATCCACACTCCGCTGGCTCCCGGCCAGTTCTGGACCGACTATGTATTCGACAAGAACAACATTGTGCTCGATGAAGCCTTGGATGTGGACGTGCCCGCCAACCGCCCGCTGAAGCTGAAGAACAAGGCGGGGATGGAACCGAAAATCACCGAAGAGAATGGCCGCCGCATCTACCGCTGGACCAGTTCGCATCTCGAGCGGGAGGACGAAGACAAGGCCAAGGAAAAAGAGAAAGAAAAAAAGCACCGTCCCGAAGACGATCGGCCCGACATTCAGCTCACCACCTTTGAAACCTGGGAGCAGGTTGGCCGCTGGTACGCGAGCCTGGAGAAGGACCGGCGAGCGCCTTCCGCGGAAGTCCGCGCTAAGGCCCAGGAACTGGTCAAGGGGCTCAACACGGATCTGGAAAAAACCGAAGCCCTTTACGATTTCGTGGCCAAGAATTTCCGCTATGTAAGTCTCTCGCTGGGAGTAGGGCGCTACCAGCCGCACGCTTCCGCAGACGTGCTGCACAATCAGTACGGCGACTGCAAAGACAAGCACACTCTGCTGGCCTCATTGCTCGAGGCCGAAGGGCTGCATGCCTCGTCAGTGCTGATCAACTCCAGCCGCAAGCTCGATCCGGACGTGCCCTCGCCAGCGCAATTCGATCACGTGATCACCATGCTGCCCCTTGGGGCAGGCAAAGACAAAGACAAAGACAAAGACAAAGACAAAGACAAAGACAAAGACAAAGACAAAGAC
>JBBIPV010000016.1:57629-105261 GCA_037442635.1 Terriglobales bacterium
AAACAAGAAGTCTGGATGGACACGACCAGTGAAGTGGCGCCTTTCCGCCTGCTCGCCTTCAGTCTGCGGAAGAAGCAGGCGCTGGTGATTCCGCCGGCCGAACCAACTTCCTCCATTCCGCCGCATCTTGAAGAAACTCCGGCCGACCCGCCCACGCCCGATACGGAATTCTCCGAGGTGGACGGCAAGATCAACGACATCGGCAAGCTCGAAGCCCATGTGCACTATCAGTTCCGCGGCGACGAAGAGTTGCTGCTGCGCTCGATCTTTCGCCGCGTGCCGCAATCGAACTGGCAGCGTGTCGTCGAAAACGTGAACGCCAGCCTGGGCGGAGAAATTACACATCTGAAGGTGAGCGACCCGGCGGCGACTCGGGAGCCTTTCACGCTTTCCTATGACGTGGCCAAGGTGGGTTTCCTCGACTGGTCGAAGAAGAAAGTGGAGATCTTGCTGCCGCTGGTGCAGTTCAACCTGCCGGACGTGGGCGACGGCTCAGATACCGAACCTCTGGTGCTGGGACCGAAGGCTGACTATTCCTACAAAATCCGGCTGGAATTGCCCGCGCGTTACACGGCACGCGCTCCGCTGGCCTTCTCGATGAAGCGCGACTATGCCCAGTACGCCGCGGCATACAAGCTCGAAGGCGGAGTGTTTACGGCCTCGCGCGAGCTGAACCTGCGGCAGGATGAGCTTCCCGCCGCTCGATCCGCCGACTACGAATCCTTCCGGCGGGCCGTGAGCGCCGATCTCACGCAGTCTCTGTCGCTGGAGACCGCCACGGCCGGGGCGCCAGTTCCTCCGCCGGACATGAAGGCCGACGATCTGGTGGACAGCGCGCGCGCTGCCATGGACAACGGCAATTTACCGGTCGCGATTGCGCTGTTGAAACGGGCAACCGAGGTTGATCCCAAAAACAAGTTTGCCTGGAACAATCTGGGGCTCGCCTATTTCCAGACCCGCGAGAATGAGCAGGCCATCGCCGCCTTCCAGAAGCAGATCGAAGTCAATCCCTACGACGAATTCGCCTACAACAACCTCGGGCGCGTGTACTGGAATGAGCGCAAGTACGACGATGCAGTCAAGGCTTTCAACAAACAGATCGAGACCAATCCGCTCGACAAGTTTGCCCACGCCAACCTGGGCCAGATGTACGCCGAGTGGCACAAGTACAACGAGGCCGTGCCCGAACTCGAGAAAGCCGCGTCGCTCCTCCCCGACAGCGCTCCCGGCAGCCCCGAATTGCAGGTGAGCCTCGGGGATGCGTACTTGAACCTCGGGCAGGACGACAAGGCGCTGGCCGCGTTCGACCACGCCGTCGAACTCGCGGTCGAACACAACATTACGCCGCTGGTCTGGAACAACATCGCCTACCAGCTTTCGCTCAAGAACGTCCATCTCGATAAAGCGCAACAGTATGCCGAGTCGGCCGTGTCGGCGACGGCCGCCGCCCTGCGCAACATCTCGCTCGATCGCCTGGCGCAGCAGGAACTGCCGCTGGTGCCTTCCCTGATTGCTTACTGGGACACGCTGGGCTGGGTGCATTTCGCTGAAGGCCATCTCGATAAAGCCGAAAAATATGTCGCTGCCGCCTGGGGCCTGGGCCACCACGGCGAAGTCGGTGACCATCTCGGCCAGATTTACGAAAAGCGCGGCGACAAAGATCGCGCCCTGCGCACGTATGCTCTATCCATGAGCGGTTTGCGCCCGATTCCCGAGACGCGCGGCCGCCTGGCCTCGCTGGCCGGAGGAGACGCCAAAGCCGACGCCGCCGTTGCCCGCTTCAAAGATGAGCTTCAGCACCAGAGCACGGTTGATCTGGGCAAGGCCACGCAAACCGGCAACGCGGATTTCTTCATTCTGCTGAGCGGAGGTGCGGGCTCCGTAGCCAGGGTGGATGCCGTGAGATTCGTCAGCGGCGACGAGAAGCTGAAATCATTCACCGAAGCCCTGCGCGCCGCCGACTACCATCTCACGTTTCCCGACGACACACCGGTAAAAGTCCTCCGCCGCGGTACGCTGTCCTGTTCGGTGACCACGGGCAAGTGCGAGTTCGTGCTGACCTTGCCGGATGATGTTCGGACGGTGGATTAAGAGGTAAAAGAATATGTGGGGACAGCCCCCCCGGCTGTCCGCCGGGCGCAGCCCGTCGGCTTGCGGCCAACCAACGAACACTCAGACTGCCGTTTCTCCGGATTCCCTGTACAAGCCCTGAACGAGATGATAGGTTGCGTACCCATGAAGCATCGGGCATGCCATCTCAACCTAATGCTGTTTCTCGCGGTGGCGACGATCGCCGCGCCCATCCTCCGATCACAGTCTCTTCCCCTCGTGAATGGCGATCGCATCATGCAGCACTTAACCGCCATGGGCGACATCGGGAAGGATCCTGCTGGCGGGATCAGTCGCGTTGCCTACAGCGAAGCCGACCGCCAGGGCAGAGAATACGTGATCGGCTTGATGCGGGCCGCGGGGCTTACCACCAGCATTGATTCGGCTGGCAACATATCCGGCCGCCGGGCGGGCACTGATCCGAAATTGCCGGTGCTGATCATAGGCTCGCACGTCGATTCCGTACCCCAAGGTGGCAACTACGATGGAATAGTCGGTTCGCTCGGAGCGATCGAGGTCGCGCAGGCCTTGAACGAGAGCCACGTCACACTGCTCCATCCTCTGGAAGTGCTGATCTTCCAGAATGAGGAAGGCGGGTTGAAGGGGAGCCGCGCGATCTCGGGCGAATTACGCGAAGAAGAACTGAATCAGACCACCCGCAGCGGCAAGACACTTCGGGAAGGCATTGCGTTCATTGGTGGCGACCCTGCTCATTTGGCCGATGCCCGCCGCAATGCCGCGGATATATTCGCCTACCTCGAGTTGCATATCCAGCAGGGCGGCAGCCTCAGCGCGGAGAAGATAAACATCGGGGTCGTGGAGGGAATCGTCGGAAATCATCGCTGGGATGTAACGATCGAGGGCACAGCGAACCATGCGGGCACGACTCCGATGGACCAGAGGCACGACGCCCTGCTCGCGGCGGCGAGATTCATTGAAGCCGTGAACCGCCAGGTAACCAGTATCCCCGGCCAGCAGGTGGCGACCGTCGGCCGGATTCAGGCCATACCTGGTGCATACAACGTAGTGCCGGGGAAGGTGATTCTCGGTCTTGACGTACGGGACTTAGACGAGGCACGCATCAAGATGGTGTTTGACAGGATGCGGGGCGACGCCGATCAGATCGCGCGAGCCAGCGGCACGAAATTCAGCTTCCAGGAAATTGTTGCCGATCGGCCAGCATTGACCGACCCGCGGTTGCGGAAGATTATCGCGGATTCCGCAGGCCAGTTGGGCTTGGCCACGAAATTGGTCCCCAGCGGGGCCACCCACGATGCCCAAAGCATCGGACGGTTGGCTCCCATCGGAATGATCTTTGTACCAAGCGTCGGAGGCATCAGCCACGCCCCCGGAGAGTTTACGCAGCCGCAGGATGTCGTCAACGGCGCGAACGTAATGCTTCGATCGGTCCTTCAGCTGGATGCGCAGAAGTTCTGATGCGATCGGGTGGTCTACGTGCTAACGCTACCCGCACCGGCGCTTATGCCACGCCGTGGCCTGCTCGTAAGCATGGGCCAGCCGCAGCACCAGATCCTCCCGCCACGGCGGACCCGCAATCTGCAGGCCGATGGGCAAGCCGCCTTCGGTGAAACCGCAGGGAACCGAAATCGCGGGCAATCCCCAAACGTTGAACGGACGCGTATTGCGCAACAGCTTAAGCTCGGCGGGGCGCAGTGCTTCAGGATTGGCCTTCAAATCTGCAATCAGCGGCGCGGGAATGGGCGTGGTCGGAGTGACCAGCACATCCACGTCGGCGAAGATCTTGCCAATGCTTCGCCGGGCCTCGTCCAACTCGCGCCGATGCTGGATGTACTCCGCCGCGGTAACTCTTTCTCCCGTGCGGATGCGCCGCAGCGTCTCGGGCTGATACAACTCAGGAGTCCTCTGCACATTGTTGGCGTGATACGCCCAGGATTCCGCCGCCTGCAGCGTGCGGTCGGTCGGAGCGTCGAGACGTACTTCCTTCACTTCGGCGACGAGGGTTTGGATTCCCCCGAGCGCGTGCTCCAGCGCCGCCGCCACTTCCGCATCAAGGTCATCGAAAAAATAACTCCGCGGCACGCCCACGCGCAGCCGCATGGCATTTTCTCGTAGGGCGCCAACATAATCAGCCGCAGGAACATCGAATGAAGTGACATCCGCCGCGTCGTAACCCGCGATCGCCTGCAGCACGATCGCAGTATCGGCCACGCTCGCGGCCAGCGGTCCGACATGATCGAGCGATTGCGATAACGGAATCATTCCGCGGCTCGACACGCGCCCATAGGTCGGCTTTAGCCCGACACAGCCGCACAACGCCGCGGGTTCGCGAATCGAGCCGGCAGTGTCGGTGCCGATGGCTGCGCAGGCCAGGCTGGCAGCGACTGCGGCGGCCGACCCTCCCGACGACCCTCCCGCGATCCGGCCGATGTCCCACGGATTGTGCACGTCCCCGAAGTCGCTGACCAGCGAACTGCCGCCATAGGCAAACTCATGCAGATTGTTCTTTCCGAGGATCACTGCGCCCGCCTGCCGCAGGCGGCGCACAACTTCCGCATCTTGCCGGGGAGTGCGATCCTTGTATAAGGCGCTGGCCGCCGTCGTGCGCACGCCGGCGGTGTCCATCAGGTCTTTCAACGCGATCGGGATGCCGTGCAGCGGTCCGCGCCACTCGCCCCGCAGGATCTCCGCCTCCGCCTCGCGCGCCTCGGAGGCCGCCGAATCAGCCGTCACGGTGACGAAGGCATTGAACTCCGGGTTCAGCTTTTCGATTTGCTCCAGACAGGCGCGCGTGATCTCGACCGGCGAGATTTCTCTTCGCCGCAAGCGCGGAGCGAGTTCGGAAATTGTGAAAGACGAAATCAGCATGGCAAGCTGCTCCATTGTAGTGTCTCTGGGCGGCGCAGGCCTTTGAGGCCTGCGATCAGGCTTGCGAGACTGGCTTTAGCCTCCGAGGTGCCTCAGTGCTGCTGCGCCACTCCCAAAACCTAACCAGCGGCCACGGCACCCAAAGGTTTAGGAACCCCCTCACCCAAGCCGGCGTCCAAGGCCCTATAATCGCGAAAGCGGTTTTGGTTTGGGGGCGAACACTGATGGCAGAAATGACGATCGCGCCGGTTGCGACCCACGGGTTCTTCGTGGATGGTCAATGGAGAGACGACGGGGACCTGGTTGAGATTCGGTCTCCCTATGACGGCAGCCTGATCGCGCACGTCGTTCAGGGGCGGCGCGAACATGCCGAGGCTGCCATTGCCGCCGCGGTCAAAGCTTTCGCCACCACGCGCCGTTTGCCTGCGTTTGAGCGCCAGCGCGTGCTGCGCCGGATTTCGGCCTCCATCGCCGGTCGCAAAGAAGAATTTTCACGCACCATTGCTCAGGAAGCCGGCAAGCCGCTCAAAGGCGCCCGCACCGAAGTCGAGCGCGCCATCTTCACTTTCAATGTTGCCGCGGAAGAAAGCACGCGCAACTATGGCCAGTATCTTCCGCTCGACTGGCAGGAATTCACCGCCGGGCGCTGGGGTATTGTGCGCCGCTTTCCGCTGGGTCCGATCGTTGGCATCACGCCCTTTAATTTTCCGATCAATCTCGTCGCTCACAAAGTAGCGCCAGCGATCGCTGCCGGTTGCCCGATGGTGCTGAAACCGGCGCCCCAGACGCCGCTCTGCTCGCTGCTTCTGGCCGAGTGCGTGCAGCAGGCGGGATGGCCCGACGGCGGGCTCAATGTTCTTCCGCTTTCGAACGACGACGCGGGCCTGCTCGTGACCGACGATCGCATCAAGCTCATCAGCTTCACCGGCAGCGTGCCGGTCGGCTGGGACATCAAGCGCCGCGCCGGGAAAAAGAAAGTCCTGCTCGAACTCGGCGGCAACGCCGCCGTCATCGTGCACAACGATGCTGATCTGGCCTACGCCGCCGACCGCTGCGTGAACGGGGGCTTTGCCTATGCCGGGCAGACTTGCATCTCGGTCCAGCGGATTCTCGTCGAGCACTCGGTCTACGGACGATTCGTTGACCTGCTGATCGCAGGTGTGAAGCAGTTGCACGTGGGCGATCCGCTTGACGAATCCACCGACGTGGGCCCGCTCATTCGTGAAAGCGACGCGGCCCGGACCATGGCCTGGATCGAGGAGGCCGTCCGTGCCGGCGCCCGCTTGCTCTGCGGCGGAGGCCGCAAGGGCCTGGTCGTCGAGCCGACCGTGCTGACCGGCACCAGGCCCGACATGAAGGTCAACTGCCAGGAAATCTTCGGTCCCGTAGTCACAATTGAGCCTTACAAAGATTTCGACCAGGCCCTCCGCCAGGTCAACAACTCGGCGTACGGTATGCAGGCCGGCGTGTTCACTCGCGATGCGAAACTGCTGTTCCAGGCCTATGAGGAACTGGAAGTCGGCGGCGTCATCGCCGGTGACGTTCCTTCGTTCCGCATTGACCACATGCCCTATGGCGGTGTGAAGGACTCCGGCCTGGGCCGCGAAGGCCTGCGCTATGCCATCGAGGAGATGACCGAGCCGAAACTGCTGGTCATGAATCTGCGCTAGCGAGCTCGAACCCGGACCGCATTTTTTCCCACGTGAGTCATAGGGCCGAGATCTTTTTCACGAAAGTCCAAATTCGGGACATTTTTGTTTTCCAAGCGGGAAAATTGCGCGACAAATGCAGCCAAAATATTTATAATCTTTTGTTTCCAAACCAACGGAAAACCTCTGTGGGTGGTTTTCTTTACTGCCATAACTTGAATCAGCGTCACTAGCAAGCGGACGATCCGCCGGGTCTCTCAGTCATAAGGGAATGTCGCAGATTTTTCATCGCAGCACGAATACCCTGTCGCGCGCCACCATTTTTGGCGCGGTGTTCGTGGTGGCAGCCCTGGCCTGGGTGGCGATGGAAATCCAGCGTTCGCCCTACGTTACGTATGCCGGAGTGCGCAAGCCGCAGCCGGTGCCGTTCAGCCACCAGCACCACGTCACCGGGCTGGGCATTGACTGCCGCTACTGTCACACCTCGGTTGAAACATCCAGCTACGCGGGCATTCCTCCGACCCGCACTTGTATGAACTGCCACTCGCAAATCTGGACCAACGCCCAGCTGCTGGAGCCGGTGCGCGCCAGCTACAAGTCGGGCGAATCGCTGCAGTGGACGCGCGTCAACCAGCTCCCCGACTTCGTGTATTTCAATCACAGCATTCATGTCCACAAAGGAGTGGGCTGCAACACCTGCCACGGTCCAGTGGACCAGATGCCGCTGATGTACCAGCAGGAATCGCTGCAGATGGAGTGGTGCCTAGGCTGCCATCGCGCCCCGGAGAAAAGCCTCCGCCCGCGCGACCAGGTGTTCAACATGCGCTACCAGCAGCCGACCAGCGCGAACCCGGTGGTCGTGGACGGCAAGAGCTATACCGATCAGTCGGAGTTGGGCACGGATCTGGTGAGGAAGTACAAGGTGCGCAGCGTGCAAGACATCACGACCTGCAGCACATGCCACCGTTAGGGTGGAGGTGAAGGAAATGAGCGAGCCCCGTAGGGGCGGCGGATAATAGCCCGGCACGCGAGTGCCGGGGAAGATGCCAGCGAGCTAGTCCCGCAGGGACGGGACAACGATTTGAACGCATGACGAACGACGAGAAGAATAACGGCGGCCTGATCCAGATCACGAAGCGCGAAGACGTCTGTCCCGGCAAGAAGGACAAGATTGATCTCGCCTCCGTCCGCTCGGAGATCAATAAGGCCACCGGCCCCGAATACTGGCGATCGCTCGAAGAACTCGCCGGCAGCGAAGAATTCCAGGAAGCCCTGCACCGGGAGTTCCCCAAAGGCGCCTCCGAATGGCTGGACACCGTCTCCCGCCGCGGATTCCTGAAAGTCATGGGCGCGTCGCTCGGCCTCGCGGGGTTGACAAGTACGACCGGATGCGTCCGCCTCCCGCTTGAGCCCATCGTTCCCTACGTGCGCCAGCCGGAAAACGTCGTCCCCGGCCGCCCCATGTACTACGCCACCGCGGTCACGCTCGGCGGATACGCCAGCCCCGTCCTGGTCGAAAGCCATCTCGGACGCCCGACCAAGATCGAGGGCAACGACCTGCATCCGGCGTCGCTCGGCGGCACCGACATCTTCACACAGGCCTCGATTCTCGGCCTCTACGATCCCGACCGCTCGCAGACCGTCACCTCCATGGGCGATCAGCGTTCGTACAAGGCATTCCTGAGCGCGATTCGCGGTCCGCTGAACGCGCAGAAAGCGCTGAAGGGCGCAGGCATTCGCATCCTGACGCCGACGATTTCTTCGCCCACGCTCGCCGACCAACTGCGCAATTTCCTTAAGATTTATCCCGAAGCCAAGTGGCACGTCTGGGAGCCGGTCAATCGCGACAACGTCCTAGAAGGCGCGAAGCTCGCCTTCGGACAGCCCGTCGAGACGCGCTACGACTTCTCGAAAGCCGACGTCATCGTCTCCCTCGACGCAGACTTCCTATCCGCCGGATTCCCCGGAAACACCCGCTACATCCGCGACTTCGCCGCCCGCCGCAATCCCGACAGCGGCAACATGAACCGGTTGTACGTCATCGAGAGCACGCCGAGTTCAACGGGAGCGAAGGCGGATCATCGGTTGCCGGTTCCAGCAGATCACCTCGACTCGATTGCCCATGCTCTAGTCATCGGTCTCCAGTCGCCCACCGATGCCGCGGGTTTGATGGGAGCAGATCGGATGAAGTTCCTCCAGCCCTTGGTTGATGATCTAAAGAATCACGGTGGTTCCAGCATCATCATCGCGGGTGATCATCAGCATCGTGAGGTCCACGCCACAGCTCACATACTGAACGAGAGGCTTGGCAACGTCGGCAAAACGGTTTTTTATTCCGATCCTGTCGATGCGAATCCGATCAACCAGACCGAGTCGTTGAGAGACCTCGTCGCCGACATGCGCGGCGGCAAGGTTGACTTGCTCATCATCCTTGGCGGCAACCCGGCTTACGATGCTCCTGCCGACCTCAACTTCGCCGACGCGATCAAGAACAGCAACATCCCTTTACGCGTTCACCTCGGCCTCTATCAGAACGAGACCGCCGAACTCTGCCAATGGCATGTGCATCAGGCGCACGAACTGGAAGCCTGGGGAGATGCCCGCGCTTACGACGGCACGGTTGGCATCATCCAGCCGCTAATTGCGCCCCTGTACGAAGGCAAAAGCCCGCTGGAATTTGTCGCGCTGCTCTCCGGCCAAGCCGATGCCACGGGTTACGATCTCGTCCGTGCCTACCGGCAGAAGCAGCATACGGGCGCAGATTTCGAGCAGTTCTGGCGTAAGTCGCTGCACGATGGTTGGATTGAAGGCAGCACATTTGCTGAGAAGGTGCCGCCTAAGAAGCCGAGTTTAGGGCCGGCGGCAGGCGGAGTACCTGACCCGAATCGACCTACCGCTGGTCGCGACTTCAAGTCCCCCGTCCCGCTCTTCGATCCCTCCGCCATCGAGCTCAACTTCCGCCGCGATCCCACCATCTACGATGGACAATTCTCCAACAACGGCTGGCTGCAAGAACTTCCCAAGCCGATGTCGAAGCTCACCTGGGACAACGCCGTCCTCATCGGCCCCAAGATGGCCGAGCGCCTGGGCATCAAGACCGAAGACGTTGTCGAGCTCGAACTGAACGGCAAGAAAGTAACCGGCCCCGTCTGGATTCAAGCCGGCCATCCCGACAATTCCGTCACCATCACGCTCGGCTACGGACGCACCCGCGCCGGCCGCGTCGGCACCGCGCAAGGCTTCAACGCATACGAACTCCGCACGACGAGCTCACCATGGATTGCTTCAGGGGTCAAAATAAGTAAGACCGGCGCCACCTACAAGCTCGCTTCCACGCAAGGCTACCAGTCCATGGACACGCCCGACGGCGGCCACCGTCCGCTGGTCCGCGAAACCACGCTTGAGGAATATCGCAAAGAGCCGAACTTCGCGAAGGAAGAAGAAGTCCCGAAAGACCTGACGCTCTACGAGCCTTACCCCTACGACAAAGAAGACTACGCCTGGGGCATGACGATTGACCTGAACTCCTGCGTGGGCTGCAACAACTGCATGATCGCCTGCCAGTCGGAGAACAACATCGCCGTCGTCGGCAAAGAGCAGACGCAGATCGGCCGCCACATGCACTGGATTCGCGTGGACGCCTACTACCAGGGCGACCGCGACAATCCCCGTGCGTTTTTCCAGCCCGTGCCCTGCATGCAGTGCGAGAACGCGCCCTGCGAAGTCGTTTGCCCGGTCGGCGCCACCAACCACTCGACCGAAGGCCTGAACGACATGGTCTACAACCGCTGCGTGGGCACGCGCTACTGTTCGAACAACTGCCCGTATAAAGTGCGCCGCTTCAATTTCCTCTTGTTCTCGGACTGGGACACGCCGCAATACAAGATGATGCGCAATCCCGACGTCAGCGTGCGCAGCCGCGGCGTCATGGAAAAATGCACCTACTGCGTGCAGCGAATCAACGAGCGCCGCATTGATGCCGAACGCGAAGACCGCAAAATCAACGATGCCGAACTCCAGACGGCCTGCCAGCAGTCGTGTCCGGCGGGAGCCATTATTTTCGGTAACATCAACGACCCGAACAGCAAAGTTTCGAAATTGAAAGCGCAGGCCCGCAATTACAGCCTGCTCGGAGAACTGAACACCCGCCCGCGCACCACGTATCTGGCGGAAGTTCGCAACCCGAACCCGGAATTGGAGCGGGGATAGAGCAGTGGAGACTGAGGTCCTTCGCTACGCCTGAAGAACGGCTTCGCTCAGGATGACAAGACATGAGGATGACGGGATAGAGACTCAATAATGGCAGAGCAATACAAATCGACGATCGACGCCGACCGCGCCCCGGTCATCGAACCCGGCCACACTTTCGGCACGATCACCGAAAAGATCAGCGCCATCGTGCTGACCCGTCCGGCCTCGAACGGCTGGTTCATCGGCTTCGGCATCGCTTTCATGCTCACGATGATGATGCTGTTCGCCATCGGCTACCTGTTCCTGAAAGGTATCGGCATCTGGGGCGTGACCATCCCCATCGGCTGGGGCTTCGCCATCGTCAACTTCGTGTGGTGGATCGGAATCGGCCACGCCGGCACGCTCATCTCCGCCATTCTTCTTCTGCTGCGCCAGTCGTGGCGCAATTCCATCAACCGTTTTGCCGAGGCGATGACGCTGTTCGCCGTCGCCTGCGCCGGAATTTTCCCGCTGATTCACGTCGGACGCCCGTGGCTGGCTTACTGGCTCTTTCCGCTGCCGAACTCAATGGGTGTGTGGCCGCAATTCCGCAGCCCGCTCATGTGGGACGTGTTCGCGGTTTCTACTTACGCCACGATTTCCGCCTTGTTCTGGTTTACGGGTCTCATTCCTGACCTCGCTACTCTGCGCGATCGTACCGACAACCCTGCTCTGAGAATTATTTACGGGATCCTCTCGATGGGCTGGCGCGGCTCGGCCCGCCACTGGCATCGCTACGAGACTATGTATCTGCTCCTGGCTGGACTGGCAACGCCACTGGTGCTATCAGTCCACACGGTCGTGAGTTTCGACTTCGCCGTCGGCATCGTCCCGGGCTGGCACACCACGATCTTCCCGCCATACTTCGTCGCCGGCGCCATCTACTCCGGCTTCGCCATGGTCTTGATGCTGGCCATCCCCATCCGCAAGATTTACGGCCTGGAGGATTTCATCACCGAGCGCCATCTGCAGAATTCGGCGAAAGTCATGCTGGCCACCGGACTGATCGTCGGATACGGCTACATGATTGAGGCCTTCATGGGATGGTATGGCGGCGACCGTTATGACGCCTTCACCCTGTGGAACCGACTGCATGGGCCGTACGCGGTTCCGTACTGGATGCTGCTGATCTGCAACCTTTTCATTCCCCAGGTGCTCTGGATTCGCAAGCTGCGCACCAGCCCGATCGCACTCTTCTTTATCTCTGGCGTGATTCTGGTCGGCATGTGGCTGGAACGCTTCGTCATCGTCGTCCTCAGCCTGCACCGCGACTTCCTGACTTCCTCCTGGGGCATGTACTACCCCACGCGCTGGGACTGGATGACCTACATCGGCACCATCGGCATGTTCCTGGCGGCCATGTTCCTGTTCCTGCGCGTGCTGCCGGCAATCTCGATTTTTGAAATGCGCACCCTCCTGCCTGAAGCGGAGGTGAAGGAATGAAGAGAGAGCCCATCTACGGCATCATGGCAGAATTCGACTCGGCTCAGGCTTTGGTGGATGCGGCACATACGACCCACCAGGCCGGCTACAAGAAGATTGACGCCTACAGCCCTTTCCCGATCGAAGGCCTGGCGGAAGAAGTCGGATTCCATCATGACGAAGTTCCGCTGGTCGTGCTCATCGGTGGCATCATCGGAGGCGTGTCGGGGTATCTGATGCAGTACTGGATGTCGGCCGTGGACTACCCGCTGAACATCGGCGGCAAGCCCTATCACTCATGGCCTGCGTTCATCATCATTACTTTTGAGATGACGATTCTGTTTGCCGGAATCTCGGCCGTCTTTGGCATGCTTGCGCTCAACGGCCTGCCCATGCCCTACCACCCGGTCTTCAACGTGCCGCGCTTTTCCTCCGCATCGAAAGATCGCTTCTTCCTGATCGTGTTTTCCTCCGACAAAAAGTACGATCCTGCCGGTACGCGCAAGTTTCTGGAAGCCCTCAACCCGCGCTCGATTTCGGAGGTGCCCAGCTAGTGCGCTGCCTCTGCCGATTCTTCGATACTGCCGGGTGCCCCATCCTTGCGCGTTTTGTGCGCAAGGGTGGGATTCCACGAACACCTGCGACGTGGAACTTCCTTGGCGCACTGTCGTGCCCTTCGTGGTTAAGGGGCTTCCTGCCGCTGCTGGCAATCGCCCTCACCACGGCCTGCCGCATTGACATGCACGTGCAGCCGCGCCAGAATCCGCTTTCTCGCAGCGATTTCTTCGCCGATCACCGCGCCGCGCGTCCCCCCGTCGAAGGCACAGTCGCCCGCGGACAGCTTCACGAGGACACCTACTTCTTCACCGGCAAGATCGGCAACGATCCCGGCGATGTCATGCCGTTCCCGGTCACCAAGGAGGTTCTGGAACGCGGACGCGAGCGCTTCAACATCTATTGCGCGCCCTGCCACTCCCGCCTCGGGGACGGCAACGGTTTCGTCCCCTCGCGCGGATTTGCCCGCAAGCCGCCCTCGTATCACATTGATCGCTTGCGGAAGGCGCCGCTGGGCTACTTCTTCGACGTGATCACCAACGGCTTCGGCATCATGCCCGACTACGGCCCACTGATTCCGCCTCAGGATCGCTGGGACATCGTCGCCTACGTCCGCGCCCTGCAGTTGAGCCAGAACGCGACCTTGGCCGACGTGCCGGCCGGACAGCAGGTTCCGTCTGCGCCTCCCATGTTCCGCGAGCCGGGATCGGGAGCGACGTTGCCCGTGCCTGCGCCGGCGGCGAAATCCGCCGAACAGAAAGAGAACCAGCAATGAACGCCGCGACTGCGAAACAACTCGACTTCACGGCCCCGCCGGTGGTGAAGAAGATCTCCCAGTGGTCATTGATCGTGGGAGTCGCTTTCGGAGCGGTCGCGATTGTCATCGCCCTGGTCCTTCCCAATGGGCGCGAAGAGTTCTTCCGCGCCTACCTGCTCAGCTTCATGGACTGGCTGGGCATCGCCCTCGGCTCCATGGCCATCCTGATGATCCGCCACCTGACCGGCGGGGGCTGGGGCATGGTCATTCGCCGCATTCTTGGCGCTGCCATGCGGACTGTGCCTCTGCTCGCGGTCCTGTTTATTCCGGTGATTGTCGGAATGCGCAGTCTTTACATTTGGGCACGGCCATTGGAACTGGTCGAGGACAGGCATCTGCGCGAGCACCTGGAGAGCATCACCAAAACTTACCTCACGACGAATGGATTCATCGTCCGCGCGGTAATTTACTTCGCCATCTGGAACCTGCTCTCATTTCTGCTGACGTTGTGGTCGAAGCAATCCGACAGCGCCGGCGCGCCCGACAACACGGGGAAATTCAAAGCCGTCGCCGGCCCCGGCCTCATCCTCTACGGATTCACCATTTCCTTCGCCGCCATTGATTGGGTCATGTCGCTCGATCCGAGCTGGATTTCCACCATCTTCGGCCTGGTCGTGCTCATCGGCGAAGTCTTGTCCGCGATGTGTTTCGCAGTAGTCGTCGAGCGCATTCTCTACGACTACAAGCCCATGTCGGAGATGCTGAAGCCCGACTTCGTTCACGATCACGGCAAGTGGATGCTGGCCTTCATCATGGTTTGGGCCTATTTCAATTTCTCGCAGTGGCTCATTATCTGGGCGGGCAACCTGCCGTCTGAAATCACATACTATCTGCGGCGCCTGAACGGCGGCTGGGGATACGTCGGCCTGATCATCGTACTGTTCCACTTCGCCGTGCCGTTTGCGATTCTGCTGTCGCGCCCGTTCAAGCGCGACATTCACAAGCTGGTGTGGCTGGCAGCGTGGATGCTGCTGATGCGCTATGTGGACCTGTTCTGGATCATCGAGCCGAATTTTTCGAAGACTTTTACCGTGACTCTGGCCGACGTGGTTGTGCCTTTTGCCATCGGAGGATTGTGGCTGGCGTTTTTCTTCCGCAATCTGGGAGCGCTCCCGCTGCTGCCGGCCTATGATCCGTCTGCGGGAGAAGTCCTCGAGCCAGCCCACCATCACGGTGGCACATAAGCGCAGAGCTAGGAGCAATGAGCCTTGAGCCTTGAGCAATGAGCAATGAGCGGTGAGCGATGAGCAGTGAGCCTGAACCGAAGACCGAAGACCGACGACCGACGACTATGACTGACGACCCCAATCACGCAACCGGCCACGGCGGCTTCGAGCGCCGCGACATCGGCGTCGGCGGCGTGCTCTATTTTCTGCTCGGCCTGGCCGTGTTCGGCATGATCACGCATTTCCTCATGACCGGACTCTACTCCTACCTCGAGAAGCGCACCGAGGCGCAGCAGGCCCCGGTGAGTCCGCTGGTCAAGAATGCGCCCACCGACACCAGGCATCTTCCGGTGGACTACAAAGACTATCTGCAGCAAAACTTTCCCAGTCCACAACTCGAAATTGACGAGCGCAACCAGCTCGACAAGATTCGGTTCGACGAAGCGCAAACCCTGAGCACCTACGACTACATAGACCAAAAGGCAGGCACGGTCCGCATCCCGATCGATCGCGCAATGGAATTGATCGCGCAACGCGGACTTCCCGTGCGCGGCCAGGCCGCGGAAACGCCGGCCGCGGCCGGAAGCAACAATAATAAGAAGGGACCCAAGCAGTGAGCAGTAGGAATCACAATTCGAATAGGGGTGTCATCCTGAGCGGAGCCGTTTTTCAGGCGCAGCGAAGGATCTCAGTCGCAACTGCTTGGGCCAAAGCCCGAACGCTGCTGGCGCTGCTAATCCTCGCAGCGGTCGCATGCAGTCAGGCCTGGCCCCAGGCCATGACCAAGGGCATCATGTCCCCTCCGGCGAACGTCCGCCCGCCCCACTTGCAGAATGTCGGCATCGAGCAGCATCTTGATGGGCAGGTTCCACCGGGCCTCACCTTCGTGGATGACACCGGCCACCCGGTCAAACTCGGTGATTACTTCGGCAAGAAGCCGATCATTCTGAACCTCGTCTACTACAACTGCACCATGCTCTGCGGCGAGTCCCTCGCCGGGCTTGCCGGTTCCATGAAGCTGGTGAAATTCGACGTGGGCAAAGAATTCGAGGTCGTCACTGTCAGCTTCAATCCGCAGGAGACGCCCGAGATCGCGGCCGCCAAAAAGAAAGACTATCTCGATCGCTACGGTCGTCCCGGTGCCTCTGCCGGCTGGCATTTCCTGACCGGCCCGGCTGAGTCCATTAATGCGCTTACGCAGGCCGTAGGCTTCCAATATCAGTACGATCCCAAGATCAACCAATACGCGCACGCCACAGCCATCATCGTGCTCACGCCCGAAGGCCGCATCTCGCGCTACTTCTATGGCGTGGATTTTCCGCCGAAAGACCTGCGCATGGGCCTGGTAGAGGCTTCGCAGGGCAAGATCGGCAACGCCGTGGATGCCGTACTGCTTTACTGCTATCACTACGATCCAAAGACCGGGAAGTACGGTGCAATCGTAAACAACATTCTGCGATTGGGCGCCGGGGCCACCATCCTGCTTCTCGGCGGCTTCCTGTTCATTCTGTTCCGCCTGGAAAAAGCCGCGCCGCCGCGAAGAAATTGGGACCATGCGACAAGGATTTAGGAAGGTGAGGGAAGGGTCGAGGGGGTCGAGAACGGGAAGGGCACGAGTTCTACTCGTGCCGCTAGGCAGTGGAATACGCGTTGCGCTTCAGCGCCTGAGGGTGAGCCTTTCCCTCGGCCTGCTGGACACCACACTACAGAAACGGGACTGAGCGCGTCGGCGCTTAGTAAAGATGGAGTCACGTAAGTAATGTTCGATAATTTTCCATTGTGGCCGGAGCGGGCCTCCACGTTGGCCAACAACGTAGATGCGCTCTATATCTTCCTGCTCATCCTATCGGCGATGATGACAACGCTCATCTATGTGGCCATCCTCTACTTCGCCGCCCGCTACCGCAAGCAACCCGACGTTCGGGCCGAGCAAATTGAAGGTTCCACGCCGCTGGAACTAACCTGGTCCATCATCCCGTTTATCGTCTTCATGGTGATCTTCCTTTGGGGCGCGGTCGTTTACTTCAAAGGCCGAACGCCGCCTCGCGATTCGACGGAAGTCTATGTTGTCGCCAAGCAATGGATGTGGAAGCTCGAACACGCCGAAGGCCAGCGCGAAATCAACGAACTGCACGTTCCGGTTGGCAAGGACGTCAAGCTGATCATGACCTCGCAGGACGTGATCCACAGCTTCTACGTGCCCGCCTTCCGCATGAAGCAGGATGTGCTGCCCGGCCGCTACACCATGACTTGGTTCCGCGCCACGAAACCCGGCACCTATCACCTGTTCTGCGCGGAGTATTGCGGCACGCAGCATTCAGGCATGATCGGCTCGATCGTGGTGATGGAGCCTTCACAGTACGAAGCCTGGATGAACGGCGGCACGACCGGTCCGCTCTCAGCGACCGGCGAAAAGATCTTCGCCGAACTCGGCTGCGCTACCTGCCATCGAAACGATACGCAGGGCCGCGGCCCCAACCTGCAGGGAGTTTTCGGCAAGCCTGTGCTGCTGGAAGACGGGCGCACCGTCCTCGCAGACGAAAATTACGTCCGCGAATCCATCCTCGATCCCGGAGCAAAAGTCGTGAACGGCTTCAAGCCGGTCATGCCCACGTTCCAGGGATTGGTCAGTGAAGAACAACTAAACGCGCTGGTCGCGTATGTAAAATCGCTATCCAAAGCCGGAGAAGCCGGAGTGAAGCCGGCTGTGGCCGTGACACCGGCAGCCAGTGCTCCGGCAAAGGGAAGTCAGGTGAAACAGTAATGGCTACGCCAAGCGGTCCGCAGGGTGAGCGCGAGAATTATCTGAACAAGCACTACGGCGTCTGGTCGTGGCTACTGACCACCGACCACAAGCGCATCGCCCTGCTCTACCTCATGTCGGTGACGTTCTTTTTCTTCATCGGAGGCTTCTTCGCGCTGCTCATCCGCCTGGAACTGCTCACCCCGGCCAGCGACCTGGTGCAGGCCGACACCTACAACAAGCTCTTCACCATGCACGGCATGGTGATGGTGTTCTTCTTCCTGATTCCAGTGGTGCCCGCGGTGCTGGGGAACTTTCTCATCCCCATCATGATCGGCGCCAAGGACCTGGCCTTCCCGCGCATCAACTTGTTGAGCTGGTATCTCTACGTCGTCGGCGGGCTGTTGATCACGCACTGCATGCTCACCGGTGGCGTGGACACCGGCTGGACCTTCTACACGCCCTTCAGCACAGCGTTCACCAACACAAAAATTATCGAAGCCGGTCTCGCCGCCTTCGTCGCCGGATTCTCCTCGATCTTCACCGGCCTGAACTTCATCGTCACCATTCACCGGATGCGCGCGCCCGGCATGACCTGGTCGCGACTGCCGCTGTTCGTCTGGGCGCATTACGCCACCAGCATCATCCAGATTCTCGGCACGCCCGTCGTCGCCATCACGATCGTGCTGGTCGCTGCCGAGCGCCTCTTCCATCTCGGCATCTTCGATCCCAAACTCGGCGGCGACCCGCTCCTGTTCCAGCATCTCTTCTGGTTCTATTCCCATCCTGCCGTCTACATCATGATTCTTCCTTCGATGGGAATCATCAGCGAGATCATCGCCTGCTTCTCGCGCAAGCGCATCTTCGGCTACAACTTTGTCGCGCTCTCCTCCATCGCCATCGCCGTGCTCGGCTTCCTGGTCTGGGCGCACCACATGTTCGTCGCCGGAATCTCGGTTTACGCCGCGCTGATCTTCTCGTTCCTTACCTACTTCGTCGGCGTGCCCTCGGCCATCAAAGTGTTTAACTGGACGGCGACTCTCTACAAAGGTTCCATCCGCTACGACGCGCCGATGCTCTACGCCTTCGGCTTCCTGGGCCTGTTCACCATCGGCGGACTGACCGGCCTGTTCCTCGCCTGCCTCGGCATCAACGTCCACGTCACCGACACGTATTTCGTCGTCGCCCACTTCCACTACATCATGGTCGGCGGCGTGCTCATGGCGTATCTCGGCGGCATTCATTTCTGGTGGCCGAAGATTTCCGGCCGCATGTATCCCGAGGGATGGGCCCGCCTCGGCGCGCTCACCGTATTCATCGGCTTCAACCTGACGTTCTTCCCCCAGTTCATCCTCGGTTATCTGGGGATGCCTCGCCGCTATGCCGACTACAGCCACATGCCCGAGTTCCAGATTCTGAACGTGCTCTCGACCGCCGGCTCGACCGTGCTTGGCATCGGCTACCTGCTGCCTATGCTTTATCTGTTGTGGTCTATGCGCTACGGCAAGCCGGCCTCAGACAATCCTTGGAACGCCGCCGGCCTGGAGTGGAAGATCGCCTCTCCGCCGACCACTTTCAACTTTGAAGAAGAACCCGTCGTGACCTGGGAAGCTTACAACTACGAGGAGCTGGACGCGCCTCACCACGAGGAGGTCCCCGTTGGCCGATAGCTCCGTCGCCGTCCACTCCGAAGAGCACAACCCGGCTTTGCTGCACCACTTCACCGAGCCGCAGCAGCAGCGCGATGCCGCCAGCCTCGGCATGTGGATCTTCCTCGCCACCGAAGTCATGTTCTTTGGCGGCCTGTTTTGCGCCTACCTGATTTACCGCCTCAAGTATTTCGGAGAGTTCGCCGCCGCCAGCCAGACCTTGAGCTGGAAGCTGGGCATGACCAACACCATCGTCCTGATCTGCAGCAGCTTGACGGTCGTTCTGGCCGTGTGGGCTTCCCAACACGCCAAGCGCGCGCTTCTGCTCGGCAGCCTGGCGCTGACGATTCTTCTCGGCTTCGGCTTCCTCGGCATCAAGACGATCGAATATCGCGAGAAGTTCGAGAACCATCACGTGCCCGGCCCGAGTTTCAGTTTCGACGAGAAAGTCCCCGGCCATCCTGATCTGAAAGCCAATCCGTACCACGCGCAAATCTATTTCTCGCTCTACTTCGTGATGACCGGATTGCACGCCCTGCACATGATCATCGGCATCGGCTTCTTTGTGTGGCTGCTGGTGGCTGCCTGGAAAGGGCGCTTCACGCCCGAGTACAACACACCGCTCGAAATGGGCGGCCTGTACTGGCACTTCGTAGATATTGTCTGGATTTATCTGTTCCCGTTGCTGTACCTGATTGACTTGCGCAAGTGATCGGTGGAGATGAGGCTTCATGTCTGAACATACGGAACATTCTTCGTCGCTCGGTACCTACATCCTCATCTGGATTGCCCTGCTCGCCGGCACGGTTCTGACGGTCTTCGCGGCCCATATCAATCTTGGTCCGTTCAATGCCGCCGTCGCTCTCACCATCGCCACCACCAAAGCTCTCCTGGTTGCGTTGTTCTTTATGCATATCAGGGGAGCCAGCGAAAAGCTGCTCAAGCTGGTGGTGATCTCCACCGTTTTCTTTCTGATTATCCTGCTCGCCCTCTCCATGGCTGACTACGGCACTCGCGGCCTCAGAGCCTGGTAAGATTCAGATCACGCGCCGCTTGAGGGCTCCGACTTGGGGCTCTAGCAGATTGCCGAAGAACTCGATTTTGGGTGGCGCAGCGCTTTTAGCGCTGCGATAAGGCTTGCCTGTTCTGGCAGGGCTTCAGCCCCTGAGGTACGGAGTACGCGACCAATTTCAAAGTAGCCCAGTTACAGCTCACTGTTTTCACTGTCAATCTGCGGTATACTCCCGCCGTCGCTTCCTGACCGCTCCTTCGCGAGGTGATTTATGGCATTTTGCAATTCCTGCGGCGCAAAACTGGAGCTCGGCGCCAAATTCTGCAACAAGTGCGGCGGCGCCATCTCTGGGCCTTGGCTGACCTCACCACCGCCGGCGCCCGCCGCCCCGCCTGCCACCGGCAAGAGCGCTGTGAAAATCGTCTTGATCGTCATTGCGGTGATCGCCGGCATCGGCGTTCTCGGCATCGCCGGCTTCAGCTATTTCGTGTATCACGTGGCCAAGAGCGCACACGTCACCCAGGAAGGCGGACGCGTCAAGGTGGACAGTCCCATCGGTTCCTTCTCTGCCAATGATCCCGAAGCGACGGTCAAGGAATTGGGCGTGGATGTCTACCCCGGCGCCGAGGTGCAGAAGCAAGGTTCGGCCTCCATGACGTTCGGCGGCATCCACACCGTAACCGCGAACTTCGAGACCGCCGATCCGCTCGACAAGGTTTGCGACTTCTACAAGTCCAGGTACCCGGGCGCTACCGTATCCACATCGGGTGCCAGCCATTGCACCATCGTTTCCGGGGATCAGACCAACGAGATCACCATCAACGCCGAGTCCGACGGAACTACCACCAAAATTCAGATCGCCAACGTCACCAAGAACAAATAGTCTTCGAGCCGATCTTCCGAGCCATGCCCCATGCACGACAAAGTCGCAGAATTCGCGCCGCCTAGTTCCTCGCTCACCGACGCCGCAGGCCTGGCGGAGGCGCTGCGTGACGAGATTCGCGGCGAAGTTCGTTTCGATCGCGGCAGCCGCGCTCTCTATTCGACTGACGCCTCCAACTACCGCCAGGTTCCCATCGGTGTTGTGATTCCCCGCGACGTAGACGATGTTCTCGCCACCATCTCATTGTGCCGCGAATTCGGCGCGCCCTTGCTCTGCCGCGGCGGTGGCACATCTCTCGCCGGACAATGCTGCAACGTCGCCGTCGTGCTCGATTTTTCCAAGTACATGGCGCGGATTCTGGAAATTGATCCCGCGCGCCGCATAGCCCGCGTTCAGCCCGGAGTCGTTCTAGACAGCCTGCGCAACGCGGCCGAAAAGCATCACCTTACATTCGCGCCTGATCCCGCCACCCACGATCGCTGTACCCTCGGCGGCATGATCGGCAACAACTCCTGCGGCGTGCACTCGGTGATGGCCGGCAAGACCGACGACAACATCGAGGAACTCGAAGTTGTCACTTACGATGGCGTGCGCATGAGAGTCGGCCAGAACTTCATTCGGGACCAAGTGGGAACTGCCGCCCCAGAATTATCGGGCCGCAGCAGCGATCGAGCGCGTCAGATATACGGCTCACTGAAGCAGCTTGCCGATCAATACGGCGATCTCATCCGCCAGAGATTCCCCAACATTCCGCGCCGCGTCTCCGGCTACAACCTGAATCACCTCCTCCCGGAAAATGGCTTCCATGTAGCCCGCGCGCTTGTCGGCTCCGAAGGAACCTGCGCTACGGTGCTCGAAGCAACCTGCCGATTGGTTGAGAGCCCGCCCGAGCGCGTGCTGCTGGTCATCGCCTACCCCGACATTTATCAATGCGCCGACCATGTGCCTGAAATCATGGCGCACAAACCCATCGGACTGGAAGGCTTTGACGATCTGCTGGTCGGCTACACGCGCACGAAAGGCATCAACTCCGAGGGACTCGCCCTGCTTCCCGAAGGCGGTGGCTGGCTCATGGTCGAGTTCGGCGGCCAGACCGCCCAGGAAGCGGAATCGCAAGCCCGGGGTCTGATTGATGCGCTCAATCGTAGCGACAATCCTCCCAATGTTCGCATCTGTTCCGGCCAGCAGGCCAAGCGCGTTTGGGAAGTTCGCGAGTCGAGTCTCGGCGTCACGTCGCACGTCCCCGGCGAGCCGCTGAACTGGGAGGGCTGGGAAGATGCCGCGGTTGCGCCCGAAAAGCTCGGCGGCTACCTCCGCGATCTCCGCAAGATGATGGCCGCCTTCGGCTACAAAGGTTCGCTCTACGGCCACTTCGGCCACGCCTGCGTGCACACGCGGTTGAACTTCGACCTCCAGTCGAAAGAAGGCATCGCCAAGTTCCGTCAGTTCGTCGAAGAAGCCGCCGATCTCGTCGTCGGCCACGGAGGCTCGCTCTCCGGCGAGCACGGCGATGGGCAAGCCCGCGGCGAGTTGCTCCCGAAAATGTTCGGTCCCGAGTTAATGGAAGCCTTCCGCCAGTTCAAGTCCGCCTGGGACCCCGACTGGAAAATGAATCCGGGCAAGCTGATCGAGCCGAACAAGCTCGACTCCAACCTCCGCCTCGGCGCCGGCTACGCTCCCTGGGAGCCGGAAACGTATTTCCAGTTCCCGGCCGATCGAGGCAGCCTCGCGGCGGCCACCCTGCGCTGCGTCGGAGTCGGCAAATGCCGTCGCGAAGAAGGCGGCGTGATGTGCCCCAGCTATCGTGCCACCCGCGAAGAAGAGCACTCCACTCGCGGCCGCGCTCACTTGCTCTGGGAGATGACCCAAGGAGAGGTCATTCGCGACGGCTGGCGCAGCGAAGAAGTCAAACAATCGCTCGACCTCTGCCTCGCGTGCAAGGGATGCAAGAGCGATTGCCCCGTCAGCGTGGATGTTGCGACGTACAAAGCTGAGTTTCTGTCTCACTACTACGAAGGAAGAATGCGGCCGTTGAGCGCCTACGCCTTCGGCAACATTGATTTCTGGGCGCGCCTCGCTTCGAACGCTCCCGGCCTGGTGAACCTGGCCACACAGTTGCCCTTCCTGCGCGATATCGCAAAAGTCGTCGCCGGAATCGCTCCGCAGCGCAGCATCCCGGCCTTCGCTCCCGAAACGTTCAAGAGCTGGTTCTTTCGCACCCGCCCCGAGACACCCCCGGACGAGGGCGTCCGGGGCTCCACGACTGCCCCTCCCGTTCTTCTCTGGGCTGACACGTTCAACAACTATTTCCTCCCCGCCACTGCCAAAGCCGCCGTCGAAGTCCTCGAAGCCGCGGGCTTCCGCGTGGTGGTGCCGCGTGCCAACCTCTGCTGTGGACGTCCGCTCTACGACTTCGGCATGCTTGACCGCGCCGAAGCCTTGCTGCTCGAAATCCTCGACGAGCTTTCGCCCGAAATCGAAGCCGGAGTCCCCATTGTCGGCCTCGAACCCAGTTGCGTCGCCGTCTTCCGCGACGAATTGCTCAACCTCTTCCCGCACGACGAACGCGCGCGCGCATTGTCGCGGCAGACCTTCCTGCTCAGCGAATTCCTCGAAGACAATTCGAAGAACGCGCCGCTGCCGCGCTTTGAGCGCAAGGCCCTGCTGCACGGCCACTGTCATCACAAGTCCATCATGAAAATGGCCGCCGAAGAATCGCTGCTGCGCCGCCTCGGGGTGGACTTCCAGTCTCCCGCTCCGGGCTGCTGCGGCATGGCCGGTTCGTTCGGCTTCCATCACGACAAGTACGACATGTCCGCCGCCATCGGCGAGCTCGAACTCCTGCCCGCCATCCGCAACGCGCCGCCCAACTGGCTCATCATCGCCGACGGCTTCAGTTGCCGCGAGCAGATTGCCCAGGAAACCGGCCGGCAGGCCCTCCATCTGGCCGAAGTCCTGCAGATGGCGCTCGACCCGGCCCCACCGTCGGCCTCCACGCCCTATCCGGAATCCAGGGCTGTTCGCCAGCGCGAGGCCGAGGTTCGAGGGTCTATCCAAAGGGCTGCCCTGGGCTTGAGAGCCCTGGCCGGCGGTGGATTTCTCCTCTGGCAACTCTCCCGTAATCGCTGACTTGTCAATTACTTAGCTCCATCGTTCCCGTTGGGCGATGACCTCCCTGTGGCTGAACGGCCCCGTTTCTGGGACAATAGTCGAGGTCCCTCTTCCGCGCCGCCGCGGGATCGTTAACCTGGCGTCAACATTCTCATGGAACGCGAACTCACCACCGCGCTGGTCAGCAACGGCCTAGCCGAGGCCCTGTCGCGCCAGCTTCAAGCTTCCGCGCCCGCCTCTCTGCACGGCTCCGTCCTGGTCCTGATCCAGTTCGACGTTTGCGAAGAAATCCGCCTTGACGCCCTGCGTAAAATCCTCGGCGCCCGCACCGCCGAAGCCAGTTTCAAGCACCAGGCCCCCGGATACGTCCGCTACCAGCGGCCTCCCGTCGAGGAGACGCTCGACCCGGTCATCCTCGAGAGCGGCGAGCGCCTCGAGGGACAGATCAAGTACTACGACTACGGTGTCGTCAGCCTGGTTTTCGAGTTGCCGTTCTCCGGCACCTGGGACGACCTCATCCAGGTCTCCTGCCGCTGGACCTCCGACACGACCTTCGAGGCCATCGCCTCGCGCATCGCGCGCCAAAAACTCGAGCGTGCAGCGCCAGCCCTGGTCAAACCCTACACCGCCGAATGGCTGCAGGAAGACTACTTCATCTTCCACGTGCGCGAGATCGAAGGCGCGCCGTCGGCGGCCGATCTGCTCACCATCCACGGAGACCACATCGCCCAGGTAGTGCGCGGCGAGACCGCGATGCTTTCCGAAGGCGAGCGCCAGGAAATCCTGCAGTCACGCATCTCTTACTATCCCAACGATCTGGCCGTGATCGGCTGGAATGCGGCGTTCATCTACGACACGCCTTCGGGCGCCGAGACCGCGATCCAGCTTCTGCAGTACGCCAACTCGCAGCTGCTCGAGTTCCGCCACTACGACGAACTGCTGACCCGAGAACTGGAGAACGTCTACGACTTTCTCGATGCGGGCGGCACGGGCCTCTGGGGCCGCTGGCGGACGGCGCGCGCCGCCTCCAAACTGCACACCGTGCTGCTCGACGTGAACGAACTGACCGAACGCGCCGACAACGCCATCAAGTTCCTCAGCGACATGTTTTCCGCGCGCCTCTACAAGCTCTGCGCCCAGAAAGTCGGAGTCCCCGACTACAAAGACCTGGTCAAGGAAAAGCTGCAGACCTCCGAAGATCTCTACCGCTTCATGGTGGAGCAGTTCAACCAGAGCCGCGCCTTCATCCTTGAGTTGATGGTGGTGGTCATCCTGATCATCGAGCTGGTCTACTTCTTCCGCGGCAAACCGATCTAGCGCATTGAGTAATTGAGTGATTTGAAAAAGCCAGCCCTTTGCGGAGCGGACGATCCTGTCTGCTGCCTTTGATTTCCGATTCTGATTTTCTGTCTTGTCATTCCGACGAAGTGCGAGCCGAGCGAAGCGAGGTGAGCGCGAGGAGGAATCTGCTTTTTCCTTCCTGTGCTCGTGTGAGCTGAATGTTGTGGGGACGGGGATTTGACCCGTCCTGGGCCGGAGAGCCGGGGGCGGCTGTCTCTACATGAGTGGCCGCTGGACAGCCCCTTCGATTCCGCTCAGGGCAGGCTTGGGGGGCTGTCCCGACAAGAGGCGGGATGGCGGCGCCGATGCAAGCGTCTCGGTTGCTGTAGAATCTACCGTTTGCCCTAACCCTTGGGCTCCGAACACGTCTCTCCTTGAGGAGGTTCTCATCGTGCCCTTCATACGCAAGTCTGCTGCCCTGATGGTTGTGCTCTGCGCCGTATTCGCTTTCTCCCAGGAACCGCAAGAAGGACGCCTGCTGCGTTTCCCTGACGTCCGCGGAGATAAAGTCGCGTTCGTTTATGGCGGGGATATCTGGCTGGCCTCGACGGCTGGCGGGGCGGCGCGGCGGGTAACTACGCATCCTGGCCACGAGCTGTTTCCCAAGTTTTCGCCGGACGGCAAGTGGCTGGCATTTACCGGCCAGTACGACGGCAATTTCAACGTCTACGTGATGAGCGCCGAGGGCGGCCAGCCGCGCCAGTTGACCTATTATCAGGGCGCGGCGCAGCCGCTCAACGACCGCATGGGCGTCCACAACCAGGTGATCAACTGGACGCCGGACAGCAAGCGCATCGTTTTTCTGACGCGCCGCGACGCTTCGAACGGCTGGACCAAGCGCGCTTTCATGGTTTCGATGGATGGCGGGCTGCCCGAGCCTTTGCCGATGGACCAGGGCGGGCTGACGTCGTTTAACGGCGACGGCACGAAGATTGCCTACAACCGCATCTTCCGCAACTTCCGCACCTGGAAACGCTACACCGGCGGGCTGGCGCAGGATATTTATATTTACGACATCAAGAACAACGTCTTCGAAGAAAAGATCCCGCACACCGACTACACCGACACGTTTCCCATGTGGCATGGGGATACGGTTTACTTCAACTCCGACCGCGGGCCGGAGCATCGGTTCAATCTCTACAGTTTCGACATTGGGTCGAAGCAGGTCGAGCAGCTCACGCACTTCACCGATTTCGACATTATGTGGCCGAGCCTGGGGGATTCGTCGATCATCTTCGAGAACGGCGGATATCTCTACCTGTTCGATCTGGCGACGCGGAAGTCCAGCAAGCTGACGATCACGCTGGCGGGCGAGCGCGACTTGACGATGAAACATTGGGCTGGCGTGAACAAGCTGATTACCGATTTCGACATTGCTCCGGACGGGAAGCGGGCGGTGTTTGCGGCGCGCGGCGACGTGTTCACGGTGCCGGCGAAGGACGGCGCGACGCGCAATCTGACGCACTCGGCTGGCGTGCGCGACAAGGCGGTGGCGTGGTCTCCCGATGGCCGGTGGATCGCCTACGTTTCCGACCGCACCGGCGAGGACGAGATCTACATTACGCCGCAGGATGGCATGGGGAATGTCGAACTGGGCAAGGAGCCTCCGAAAGAAAAGGAAAAAGACAAAGAAGCGGCGGCCAGGGAAGCGGCCTGGGAAAAACAGCGGGGCAAGGACAAAGAGAGGCAGATCACCAGCGGGTACAAAGGCTTCAAGTATGCCGTGGTGTGGTCGCCCGACAGCAAGATGCTGGCGTGGTCCGACAAGGATCTGCGGCTGTGGTATGTGGACATCAACGAGCAGAAGCCGGTGGAAGTGGATCGCGGCAAGTTCGCCGAGATCAATAATTACTCGTGGTCGCCGGACAGCAAGTGGATTGCTTACGACAAGCAACTGCAAACCGGCGTGAGCGTTGTGTATCTTTACTCGCTCGCTGACAGGAAGATCACCGCGGTCACCGGTGAACTGGCCAACAGCAACAGCGCGGTGTTCGATCCCGAGGGGAACTATCTGTATTTTCTCTCGGATCGCGACTTCAACGAAGTGCTGGGGAATATTGATTTCGAGTTTGCCAATCCGAAGACGACGCGTCCGTATCTTGTGACCCTGCGCGCGGATGCGCCTTCGCCGTTTCCGGCTCTGAGCGATGAGACCGCCATCAAGCGGGAAGCGGCGCCGGCTCCGGAAGCGTCCGACAAAGATAAAGATAAAGATAAAGATAAAGGCAAGAACAAGAAGGAAGACGAAAAGAAGAAGTCGGAACAAATGAAGAAGGAAGAAGCGGAGGCCCTCGAGAAAGAAGCGAAGGAGGTCATCAAGAACTTTCGCATTGATCTCGACGGGATCCAGGGCCGCATCGTGGCGTTTCCTGTGCCGCCGGCCAGCATTACTGAGATCTACCCGGCGAAAGGCTATCTGTATTACTCGACTCAGCCGATACAGGGCCTTTCCGGGCCGCTTCCCGGCGAGGAGCCGGCCATTCGTGCCTTCGACATGAAGGAGCGCAAAGACAAGGTGCTCATTGAAGGCTCGCAGAAATGGGCGATCTCTTTCGATGGCTCGAAGATTCTTTACCAGGCGAAAGAGACGTACGGCATCATTGATGCCAAGCCGGGCGATACGCCCAAGAAGGCCGGCGAAGGGGCGCTCAACCTCGCCAATATGAAAGCCGAGGTGGATCCGCCGGCCGAGTGGCGGCAGATCTTCAACGAAGTCTGGCGGCAGGAGCGCGACTACTTCTTCGAGGCCAGCATGAACGGTGTGGATTGGGAGGGCGTGCGCAAGAAATACGAGCCGCTGGTTCCCTACGCGGCCGATCGCTATGACCTCACCTACATCATGGGCGAGGTGATCGGAGAGCTCTCCAACTCGCACACGTATGTCGGAGGCGGTGACCAGCCGGATCTGCGTCCGATTAACGTGGGATTGCTGGGTGTTGACTACGAGCTTGACACGACCAGTGGTTTTTACCGCTTCAAGAAGATCTATTCGGGCGAAAACTGGAATCCGGACACGCGTTCGCCGCTGACTGAGCCGGGTGTGAATGTCAAAGAAGGCGATTATCTTCTGGCCATCAATGGGCGTCCGTTGCGCGCGCCGCAGACTCCGGAAGAACTTCTGGTCAACACGGCCGGCGAGACGACCGCGATCACCGTGAACGCAAAGCCCGGAGAAGAAGGCGCGCGCACCGTTCCGGTGAAGCCGATTGCCGACGAATATCCGCTACGTGAATTCAACATGGTCGAAAGCAACCGCAAGAAAGTGGACGCGGCCACGCACGGGCGCGTCGGCTACATCTACATCCCTGATATGGGCGATGCCGGACTGAATGCGTTCGTCAAGCAGTGGTTCCCGCAGATTCGAAAAGAGGGCATGATCATTGACGTGCGCTACAACGGCGGCGGCTTTGTGGATCAACTGATCTTCGAGAGGCTGCGACGCATTCTGGTTGGCATGGAAGCGGCGCGCAACTGGGAAAGCGGGACGACGCCTCCGGCCGTGTTTCACGGATACATGGCGGCGATTACGAATCAGTATGCCGCGTCGGATGGCGACGTCTTCAGCGAGTTCTTCAAGGTGTACAAACTCGGTCCGCTCATCGGCGAACGCACCTGGGGTGGAGTGCGCGGCATTCGCGGAGAAATCTTCCTGATGGACGGCGGCTATATCACGCGTCCGGAATTCTCCGACTACAACCTGCAGAGCCAGTGGGTGGTGGAGAACCGTGGAGTCGCGCCGGACATCGAGGTGGACAACCGGCCCGACGATGTCGTTCGCGGCAAGGACGCGCAGCTCGATCGGGCCATCGCAGAAGTGATGAAGCAGATCGAGGCCAACCCGAAGAAGCTGCCGCCGCGTCCGCCGGATTTGCCGGCCTATCCCGAAGGCCCGGGGATGTAGCACGGCAAAGTAAGCAGCCGAAGGTCAAAGTCCCCACCCTGTCCCTGCGAAGAGCGCAGGGACAAGGATGGGGCAACCGTGCACCCGGCAAAGTGAGACGCAAGGTCCTTCGACTGCGCAGTACGGCACGCTTTGCTCACCGTCCTGCTGCGCTCAGGATGACAAGTTCGTTCTACTACTTCCTTCTTCCGTTTACTCAGTCTGAGATAATCCTTGGTTCACATTCACGGAGGGGTCTTGAAAGTTCTGCTGCTGGAGAACATCAGCGCGGTGGCGGTGGGGTTGTTCCGCGACGCGGGGTACGAGGTCGAGGCGCTGAAGGCGGCACTGGAGGAGCGGGAACTCGTCGAGCATCTGAGACAGGAAAAGCTGCGCGAGGTCTCGATTCTGGGGGTGCGATCGAAGACGCGGGTTTCGCCGGCAGTGATCGCAGCGGCGCCGAATCTGGTGGCGGTGGGGGCGTTCTGCATTGGCGTGGACAAGATTGACCGCGGGGCGGCGAGCGAGCGTGGGATCGCCGTCTTCAACGATCCGCACTCGAACTCGCGCTCGGTGGCGGAACTGGCGATGGGCGAGATCATCCTGCTGCTGCGGCGGACCTTTGCCGCGTCAACCCAAATGCATGCGGGGGTGTGGAACAAGTCGGCGGCGGGTGCGCATGAAGTGCGCGGGCTGACGCTCGGGATTGTGGGCTATGGCAAGATCGGGTCGCAGGTGTCGGATCTGGCCGAGGCGCTGGGCATGCGGGTGGTGTTCCACGACGTGTCGCATGTGCTGGCGCGGGGCAATGCGCGGGCGGTCGGGTTTCGCGAATTGCTGGAGACGGCGGATGTGGTCACGCTGCACGTGGACGGCAAGCCGCAGAATCAGAATCTTTTCGGCAAGGATGAGTTCGGCGCGATGAAACCCGGCGCGTGCTTCCTGAATTTAAGCCGCGGGTTTGTGGTGGATCACGACGCACTGGCGGCATGCCTGAAGTCGGGTAAGATCGCGGGCGCGGCGGTGGATGTGTTTCCCAAAGAACCGGAATCGGGCGCGGGATTCGAGAGCGTCCTGCAGGGGCTGCCGAACGTGATCCTGACTCCGCACATCGGAGGCTCGACGGAAGAGGCGCAGCAGAATATCGGGCAGTTCGTGGCGGCGCGGCTGCTCGAGTATATGCGCACCGGCAATTCGATGCTGAGCGTGAATCTGCCGCACTGTCATCTGGAGTATGAGCGGGAATCGCACCGGCTGATGCATATTCATCATAATGTGCCGGGCATTTTGCGGGCGATCAACGACATCCTGGCGGATCGGGGGATCAATGTTGAGCGGCAGGTGCTGGACACGCGTGGCACGCTGGGGTACGCGATCTATGACATCAATCGCGAGTGCGATGACGAGTTGATGCGGCAATTGCGGGCCGTGCCGCATACGATTGCGGTGAGGACGGCGGGATAGCAGCGGAGAACCGCTGTGATGGCCGCGGAAGGCACAGCCGAGCTGGCGCTCGGCCTGGACGGGCGAGGGCGCCCGTCCCCACACCAGCAAAAGCAGGTTCCTCACTTCGTTCGGAATGACAAGCTTATTCGGAACGACAACTTATAAGGAGATCGCATGCGCGGGTTGAAGGATAAGAGGGTTCTGATCACCGGCGGGGCAAGCGGGATTGGAGCGGCGACGGCGGCGCGGTTCCTCGAAGAAGGCTCGCGAGTGTGCGTGCTGGATCGTGATGCCGAGGCTTGCCGGCGAATCAAGCATGAATTGCCGGCTTTGGGCGAGGCGATCATTGCAGATGTCACCGATCTGATGCAGGTAGAAGCGGCTTTTGCCGAGGCGATCCGGCTGATGGACGGCGTGGATGTGCTGGTGAATAACGCAGGCATCAGCATCCGGCACAAGTTTCTGGAAATCACTCCCGAAGAGTGGGAGAAGGTGATCGCCGTGAATCTGACGGGGGTGTTCTACGTGGCGCAGACTGCGGCGCGGCATATGTGGGAGCGTTTCTCGGTCAGACAAGGAAGCGGCGTGATTCTGCAGACTGCGTCCACAAATGGGGTCATGGGGTATCCGTATTACGCCGACTACAACGCCACCAAGGCGGGGGTGATCGAGTTGACGCGCTCAATGGCCCTGGAACTGGCGCCGAAGGTTCGGGTGTGCGCGGTGGCGCCGGGATATGTGCTGACGCCGATGCAGCGGGCGGAGTATACCGACGCCATGCTCGAGGCAGTGAACCGGAAGATTCCGCTGGGGCGGCATGCGACGCCGGAGGAAATCGCCGGGCTGTTTGCGTATCTGGCGTCGGATGATGCGGCGTACGTGACGGGGCACGTATTCACCATGGACGGGGGCGAGACGGCGGGTGGGTTGGCCAGCCGGTAGCGGCTCTGAGAGAGTATTTTCGAGGCGCGGTTGACCGCAGCGGCTAAAGCCAGCGCAGAAGACAAGCCGGTTATCGCAGCGCTGAAGCGCTGCGCCACCCAAAATCATGCGCCACAGTCCGGTAGGAAATCCACTCAGAGTTACCTTGGTCACTCTTTGTCCGGCTTCTAATGACGGATGGCGGGCCGGAATCTGTCAGAATCGAAGGTGCAGAGGTTCTGAAGCATTTCGACATGCAAGTCCTGACCCCAAGAATCGCCCGGCGCAGCACGCGGGTTCGCGTGGAGATTCCGGTGACGGTGACCAGCCTCGATCGGATGCGACCGTTTTCCGGAAACTGTGTGGTGCTGGTCGCGAGTGCGCAGGGATGCGGGATTCAGTGTCCGCAGGCACTGCCAACCGAAACGCCGATCATGATTGCGGGCCTTCCCGGCGGGGGCAGCCTGACGGCACGGGTAGCCAACTGCGTTCCACTCGGTACGGACGGAAAGAACTTCCTGGTTGGCGCAGCCCTTTACAACCATGGAAACGTATGGGGGATTGCCAATCCTCCAGAGGACTGGAAGGTCGCGGCGCAGGGTGAGCCTGCGGAGAGCCGCGCCAACAGCCCGCTGGCTCCAGCGAGTCAGCTCAAAGTGAACAGGAAATCGTGGCCGTACAACTTGTGTGACGATGGAGCGGCGTCGTCCCCGGGGCGGAAGTAAGGAAAGCCGGGCTCCGGCTTCGAGCTGCGAAGGAAACGCAAGGTCCTTCGACTACGCCGGACGGCTCGCTTCGCTGACCGTCCTGCTCCGCTCAGGATGACAGTGGCGGGGAAAGGCGTGTTCTTTCGTAACTTCTCCCGCTAATCCCGGCGCGGCATACTTCTGGTATATGGCCGGAGAGTCTGAATTGAAGACGGGCGAGGGTGCTGCCTGCGATCAGAGCACGAGCAAGCGTCCATTCCGGGTGAAGCTGCGCGGCTCGGTGCTGGTCTTGGTGCAACTGCCCAACCGCCGCTCGGTGCGGGCGGCTTTGCACCAACTTTCCACAACCGGCGGACTGATCCATCTGGAGAAACCGCTGGACGAGAAGATCAAGGTGGAGATGATCTTTCACCTCAACGGCGCGACCGTCCGCGAAAAAGCAGAGATGTTGTTTCCCATGTGGGCGACGCAGGGATGGATGCAGCCGTTCCGCTTTATCGAGGTGTCCGATGCCGACCGCGACACGCTGGACTCGACCTTGAAGACTTTTTTGAGCGAAGCGAAGGGTGCTGCCACAAGCGCCTAGTTCCCCCGATCTCCTGTCCATTTTCGCGACAACGGAAAGCCGCAATTACCTTGGTCACTGCTGTGAGCGGGCCTGACAGGGCTATGATCGAACTATGGAGCCTGTCTCATGAAGCGGTGCCGTTTCGTAGTGTCCTTGACGAACGACGACAACGATTATCAGCAGGCGCAGGCCGCCGCGGCCGAGAAGGCAGGGCGGAGCCTGGACGTAGAGGTCAAGATCATTCATGCGGCCAACGACGGGCTGACGCAGAGCCAGCAACTGTTGCAGTGCATCCAGGGTCCCGCGGACATGCGTCCGGATGCGATCGTGTTCGAGCCAGCCGGCGGAACCGCATTCCCGCAGGTAGCACGCGCGGCGGTAGCGGCGGGAATCGGCTGGGTGGTGCTGAATCACGAGGCTGACTACCTGTCAGAGCTGCGAAGCAGATTCCAGACACCCGTCTTCGCCATCAGCTCGGATCATCAGGAAGTCGGCGAAATTCAAGGAAAGCAAATCGGAGCGCTGCTGCCGAAAGGCGGTTCCGTCCTGTACATCGAAGGTCCGCCCAACAGTTCGGCCGCCAAGGAACGAACCAAGGGAATGATGCGGACCAAACCGGCGAATATTCAGGTGAAGTCGCTGCGGGCGAACTGGACCGAAGAAAGCGCGCATCGAACCGTGAGTTCGTGGCTGCGTCTGCGCACGTCGGTGGAAAGCCGCATTGACCTGGTTGCCGCCCAGGACGACAGCATGGCAGTCGGAGCAAGAAAGGCGTTCAAGGAGATCGCAGAAGAAGAACGCGCCCGATGGGTGAAAGTTCCGGTGATCGGGTGCGACGGCATGCCAAAGACGGGGCAAGCCTGGGTGAGGAACGGGACGCTGGCGGCGACAATCTACATTCGTCCGAATACGGATCTCGCGATCGAGATGCTGGTGCAGGCGATCCAGGGCGGAGTCTCGGTGCCTGAAGTGACGTTGACCGTGCCGGAGTCGGTGCCTGCGCTGGAGGAGTTGGCGGCATCGGGAAAGTTGGCGCGATCGGCGGGAGTGTGATTCTCCAGAGCGACAGTGCTGGGGATTCGGGCGTCCCTGAGGGACGCTTTTGTTTTTGGTCCTGGCTCACCCGCCAGTGAACTGGAGGGCTATTTTCGGGGTGCGCCCAGGGCGCTCGTGCCCCGCTTAGGCCCAGACTACCCGGTGCTCTTGAGTTCCTCGCGCATCTGATGCCAGGCCTGACGTGCTTCGTCTACGGAGCCCTCATCTTCGATGGTAGTGATGTCGCCCGGGTTCTTTTCCAAGACGACAGCTTTGAGGACGCGGCGCATGATCTTGCCGCTGCGGGTCTTGGGAACCATGTCCACAAAGTTCATTTCGCCGATGACGGCGACCGGGCCTAACTCGTGGCGGACGGTGTCAAGCAGCTGCTTCTTCAAATCGTCAGAGGCCACGAATCCCTGACGCAGCACGACGAAGGCGGAGATGACTTCGCCACGCAGGTCGTCCGGACGGCCAATGACCGCCGATTCCGCAACCGCCGGATGGGTGAGCAGAGCGGTTTCCACTTCGATGGTGCCGATACGGTGGCCGGCGATCTTGATGATCTCGTCGGCGCGGCCCGCGAACCAGACATAACCGTGCTCGTCCACCTGCGCCGAGTCGCCGGTATAGTAAACGTCTTTGATCACGTTCCAATAGTCGCGACCATAGCGTTCGGGCTCGCCCCAGAGAGCGGCGGTCAGGCCGGGGAAGGGGCGCTTGATGACCATGATGCCCTTCTCGTTGACGGCGCAGGGTTTGCCGTCAAGGTTCATGACTTCGGCGTCAATCCCCGGCAGTGGGATGGTGGCAGAACCTGGTTTGATGGGCAGCAGCCCGAGTCCGTAGGGATTGCCGAAGACAGGGCCGCTGGTTTCGGTCTGCCACATGTGATCGATCACCGGGATGCGGCCTTTGAACATCTTCATTTGCAGCCATTCCCAAGCGGGCGCGTTCAGGACTTCGCCGGCGCAGAAGACGCGCTCCAGATAGCTGTGGTCCACTTTCGAGAGGGAGTCGCCGTAGCGCATCAGCAGGCGCACGGCAGTGGGCGACGTGAAGATGCCGGTGACGCGGTAGTCTTCCATCAGCGCTTTCCAGTTGCTGTCGGGCTGGGGATAGTCGAGGGCGCCCTCGAAGGCGATGGTGGTGCAGCCGGCAATCAGGGGCGCGTAGACGATGTAGCTGTGGCCGACGATCCAGCCGATGTCGGAAGTGGACCACCACACATCGGTGGGTTTCAACGCAAACATCCACTTACCCATGCTGTGGATGTGCACCTGATATCCGCCGTGGGTGTGGATGGCGAGCTTGGGCTTGGCGGTGGTGCCTGAGGTGGCTAAGATGAATGCGGGCTCGTTGGATTCCATTTCGACATAGTCGTCACTGTGTCCGGCAGCGTGAGCCAGGAACTCTTCCCAGGAGATGTCGCGCTCGGCTTTCATGGCTACCGGCGCGCTGCTGCGCTTGAGCAAAATCACTCGCTCGACCGCCGTTTCTGTATTGGCGAGAGCGTCGTCCACGATCTCTTTCAGCCGCGTCTCTTTTCCCTTGCGGTAGGTGATGTCGGCGGTGAAGACGAGGCGCGAACCGCTGGCCTGAATGCGGTCGCCCAGAGCTTTGGAACCGAAGCCGGCGAAAACCACGGAGTGGATGGCGCCGATGCGGACGGTGGCGAGCATCAGGATAATGGCTTCAGGACAGGTGGGCATGTAAAGGGTGAGGCGATCGCCTTTCTTGATGCCCAGGCCACGCAGAGCCGCGGCTGCGCGTCGCACTTCGGCCAGGAGGCTGGCGTAGGTGTAGACGCGGCGCTCGCCGCGTTCGTTGAGATAGACGAGGGCGGAGTGCCCGCCCCAGCCGCGCTTCACGTGATGGTCGAGCGCGTTATAGGCGAGATTGGTCCTGCCGCCAACGAACCACTGGAAGGTCGGACGGCTCCAGTCCAGCACGCGATCCCACTTACGAAACCAGGGCAGATGTTCCGCGGCGCGTCCCCAGAATGCGTCCGGGTCCTGCTTCGCGTCGTTGAGCCACCTCTCGACATTCGGATTCAGGATCTGCATTGCACTCCTCCTAGCAGTTTGAGTACTCGCTGAGCACCACGCGCCTCGAACGGAAAACCAGCGGGACCGTGCGCAAGACGGTCATTCGGGCTCCAGGCAAAGCTGAGGGATTCTGCCGCCAGGCCGACTCGCGGGCAGTGACTGGGATCACAGGATATTGTGCTTGCGCGCAACGGGCACGTAGAGCAGCCGCGAGAAAGAGCTGACGCGTGATTCTAACGATGGGCAAGAGCCGCGGCGGAAGCCGAACAGAGCCGGTGGGATACAGAGTCACCCGCTCGACCGCAGATCGAGCGCGTTGGCGGTGCGGTTTCGCTGTGATGCTCCGAGGTGTGACCTGAATCACAACGTGGAGTGAGTTACGGCACATCTTGTGCAGGTTGTTCCGTCCTAATGTGTGTGCCCATTACGCCGAACCCGGCGTAGCCCTAATCGGCCCCAAACTGGTGGCCCCTGGTCGCGCGCCAGCAAAGCCTGCACGCCCCGCGCGCCGTTGCAGAAGATAGACGTCCTTACTCATGGAATTGGAAACCGCTCCCGGTCAAGGAGGAGACACCGTTTATGCCGAAGTACAACCGATGGATTTGTAGCGCTCTATTAGCCGCCGTATCCGTTGCGCCGGTTCTGGCAGGGACCAAGGATGCCACCGACGCGAAAGCCGCAGAGACCAACGCGAACCCCGCCGCGCAGCCGGCACCTGCCGCTGCCGCCAATCCGAACTTAACCTCAGCCGGCAGCACCAACGTGACGGCCCTGCTTGGCGTGTTGGTCATGAAGGGCATACTTGACCCGAGCGAAGCCAATTCCATTCGGAACGCCGCGCCGGAAGCGGAGTTGCAGTTGCTGGTGGAAGCGCTGGCCCGCAAAGGCGTGGTGAGCGCAAGCGATCTGGCGGCGGTCGCAACGCCGGCGGCGAGTGCGCAGCCGGCGGCGATGGCAATGCCGGTTGAAGCGACACCAGGGCAGACGGGGCAGGCGGCGGCACAACCGGCCAAGCCTGCGGCGCCAAAGGTGATTCCAGCGGTGGCGCCGCTTCGTGTGTTGCAGTTAGAACCGTCCAAGCCTGACGGTCTGGTTCCGGATTTGAAATTGGGCAGCGGAGCCCGACTCAAGCTCTATGGCATGGTCAAGACCAGCGTGATCTATGACACGTCCTCGCCCTACGGTACCGACATGCCGCTGCCAGGCTTCATTACGGCTTCGGGCACGGGTTTCGACCCGGGACCGACCAGGAGCCCTGAGTTTCACGCCAAGGCACGTTTCGCCCGGGTGGGCACGAACTTCGAATGGCCCGATATTGCAGGCAGCAACAACGCCTTCACCGGGAAACTGGAGTTCGATTTCGAAGGCAACTATAGCCGCGCGCTGAACCGGAATATTTCGACGATTCGGTCCAGTATGGCGTCGATCCGCCTGGCCTATGGCCGTCTGGATCACAAGTTCAATGACGAGACCAGCGCCTTCGTGCTCTTCGGACAAGACTGGACTCCATTCGGATCGTCCACGCTTCCCAATCTGTTTGAGACGACGGGCCTCGGGCTGGGTTTCGGCACGCTGTACGAGCGTGCGCCGCAGTTCCGCTTCGGGGTCGGCCACAAACTAGGCGGATCGCGCAACGTTTTCTTCCAACCCGAATTCGCGGTGGTGATGCCAGCCTATGGAAATGATCCGTCCAACATCTCCGATCAACTTGGCTACGGTGAAAAGCAGGGTGCAGACTCTGGACGCCCGGAAGTGCAGGCGAGGGTGGTCCTGCAGTGGCAGCTGGATACAGCACCGGGCGTTGCCCCGGCGCAGCTGATTTTCAGCGGCGTGCAGGGCAACCGGAAAGTGATGGTGCGGGCTTCCGACATACCGCTGTGCTCGAATACGGACATACTAGTGTGCCCGGACCCGAAGGTATTCCAGAAGGCGTTCGCGCAAGGCATGCAACTGACTTCGAACCGGGCGGGCTGGACGGGAGAATTGCAGCTTCCGACGCGTTACGTCACGGTCATCACGAAGTTCTGGAGTGGATCGGATCTGCGCTGGTATTTCGTCGGATCGCTGGACTCGAACTTCAGCGACACAAACGGTCTGGCCAAGGTGTGCGGGACGGATGCGGCGCCGGCGTTCTGTACGGGACCATCGAACGATGGCGCGTCGACGGTGACCTTCGGGACAAACGGAGGGGCAGCGGCATTTGCTCCGCAACGGCCGGTGCGTTCGATGGGTGGGTTCATCAATGTGGCATTTCCGCTAGGACGTATCTTCGGCGCGGATCCAACGAGCCGGAGCGCGGGGTGGCAGTTCGCCCTGCACTACGCGTTTGACCAGGCCAAGACGAGCGATGTGCTGCGTCTGGGCAACCAGCGTTCGAAGAACGATCTGGCGGCCGCGACGCTCTCCTGGAAGGTGAACAGCCTGGTTTCGTTCGTGCTGGAAGAATCCATGTATCGAACCCGGATTGCCAACCCCAATCTCGCGGAGTCGGCCACCTTCCCCAAGTACGAAGGTATGCCGGCACGGCAGTGGCACGATATCCGTTCCGAGTTTGGGCCGATCTTTACGTTCTAGGCACGGCATGGGCCGGCGGGGACAGATTGTTCCCCCTTGACAGAGGGAGTAAGCTGTCCCCCGTCGGTTTTACCCGGGGCAGGCAGCCAGTCGGGCACGTGGCAAGTCGAACTTCACAGATTAAGAAGGGAATCCCTATGGGAAACGCCGCAAGGAATCTCGATATAGCTCAACCCAAGCAGTATCAAGCAGCCAAGTCCACCTGGGACCAGATTGCGGAGAGCAAACAGTTCCAGGATTTGATGGCGACGAAGAGAACGTTCATTGTGCCGGCATTCATCTTCTTCGTTGTCTATTACTTTGCCCTGCCGGTTCTGGTGGGCTATGCGCCGCAGTTCATGGCGACGAAGGTTGGGCCGGTGAATCTGGCCTATCTGTTTGCGCTGTCCCAATTCTTCGTGGCGTGGATCATTGCCGGGCTGTACGTACGGGCCGCCAATGGCTTTGACCGGCTGGCGAAAGACATTCTCGACAAGGCCGAAGATACAAAGGGAGGCAAGTAGCCATGAATATTGCACTCTTCATGTTTCTGGTATTCATTGCCATTACGCTGGGGATTACGTACTGGGCGTCGAGACGGTCCGCCGGGGCGAGCGCGTACTTCGCCGCCAGCCGGCAAATCAAAGGATGGCAGAACGGGATCGCGGTGGCCGGCGACTATATGAGCGCGGCGTCGTTCCTGGGGATCGCGGGCATCATTGCCTTCCAGGGGTATGACGGCTTCCTGTTCTCGGTGGGCTGGCTGGTGGCTTATCTGACGGTGTTGCTGGTGATTGCAGAGCCCCTGCGCAACGCCGGCAAATACACGATGGCGGATGTTCTTGCCTACCGGCTGAAACCGCGGCCGGTGCGGGGCATGGCTTCGCTGAGCACGCTGACCGTCAGCACCTTCTACATGATTGCGCAGATGGTGGGAGCGGGCACGCTGGTGAAACTGCTGCTGGGAGGCATGGTTACCTACAACCAGGCGGTGATCGGGGTGGGGCTGCTGATGATCGTGTACGTGGTATTCGGCGGCATGCTGGCGACCACGTGGGTGCAGATCGTGAAGGCGATCCTGCTGATGTCGGGGACGCTGCTGCTGAGCATCCTGGTGATGGCGCACTTCCACTTCAGCTTCGGCCAATTTTTCGGGGCTATCGCGCAAGTTACGTATCACGATGCGAAGGGCGCCGTGGTGGTGAAGGACTTCCTGACGCCGGGGCTGCGCTACAAGCCGCCCTACGGGCCGCTGGACCTGATTTCGCTGGGACTGGCGCTGGTGTTCGGCACGGCGGGACTGCCGCACATTCTGGTCCGGTTCTACACGGTACCGGACGCCAAGACGGCGCGGCATAGCGTGGTGTGGGCGATGGTGCTGATCGGCAGCTTCTACATCATGACCACCTTCCTGGGATTCGGAGCGGCGACAATCGTTGGCCCCGATTTTATTAAAGGGCATGGCGGCACGAACATGAGCGCGCCGCTGCTGGCGCAGGCGCTGGCGGGGAATGTTTTCTTCGCGTTCATTTCGGCGATCGCGTTTGCCACGATTCTGGCAGTGGTGGCTGGGCTCACGATCAGTGCGACGACTTCGTTCTCGCATGATTTCTGGACGAACGTGATCCACAAGGGGGTGGAGCGCAAGCCGGGCGAAGAAGTGCTGGTGGCGCGCATCTCGGCGTTTGTGGTGGGGGCGGTGGCGATCGGGCTTGCCATTGTCCTGCAGACCGCGAACGTCGCGTTCCTGGTGGCGCTGGCGTTTGCCGTGGCGGCGTCGGCGAACCTGCCGGTGATTGTGCTGTCCATCTTCTGGCGGCGGTTCAACACGGGGGGCGCGGTGACGGGACTGGCGGTGGGATTGCTGGCCTCGATCGGGCTGATTCTGATCAGCCCGAGCCTGATGGGGATTGATCCGCCAACGGTGGTGGGGGCGGCGAGGCACCTGATTCAGGCCAAGGCCTTGTTCCCGTTGGAGAATCCGGGCATCCTGAGCATTCCGCTGGGATTCCTGGGAGCCATCATCGGAACGCTGGTCTCAACGGAACCCTCGTCGGAGGATAAGTTCAACGAACTGCTGGTGCGGTCGAATACAGGGCTGGGCGCCGAGAAGGCGACGGCGCACTAAAAAAAGTGGCCAGTCGTCAGTGATCAATGGCCAGGGGTCTAAGGGTCAGGGGCCAGGGGCCAGTCCGGGGTTCACCACCTCCGGACCGGGCTGCTGGCCCCTGACTTTTCTGGCCAACTGGCTTCGGTCTGTGCCCCTGACCTCTGATCCCTGTTCCGTGCTAGATTGAGTTTTGGGGGCCCATAGCTCAACGGTTAGAGCAGCAGACTCATAATCTGTTGGTTCCAGGTTCGAATCCTGGTGGGCCCACCATCCGATCTCCACTGATTTACCACTGTGAGACGTGGCAGTTCCTTTCGTTGACTCTGGGCCAAGGCAGAAGTAGATTGGCCAGAGATTCGCACAAAAATCAGGAAAAGCAGGGAGCAAGCATGCAACGGAATCTCTTCTCCGCCGGAGCCCTGGCCGTTCTACTTTCCTCCATTGCCTTGGGGCAGGATCCTACGAAAGTGGAGCCCAAACACTACAAGCTGGATTTTGAAAACGATCGTGTCCAGGTTGTGTCAGTGACGTACGGGCCGCACGAAAAATCCGTAATGCACGACCATCCGGGTGGCGTGGTGGTGAGCATCACGGAAGCGCATCTGCGCTTTACCGATGAGAGCGGGAAGACGCGCGAAGTCTTTGCCAAGCCGGGCGAGGCGCGGTGGTATCCGCCGTTCAAGCACAAGGTGGAGAACCTCGGAGACACGACCTACCATGCCGTTTATATTGGGGTGAAGGGAAAACTCGGGGCTTCCGCGGACCATCCCGGTTCTACCGTGGCTTTGGATGAGGCGACGGAAAAGATCGTTGCGGAGTATCTGCTGGCGCCGGCCAAGAAATAGTGCTGCCGTAACCGTCGAGGAATCTGTCCAGTTGAGCGGGCCGCAGAGGCGGCCCGTCGTCACCAGAATCCCCCGCAAGCAACCAGGTTGTGCCGGCACGTGTAAGATATTTCTCAGAACAACGAATCTGCCTTCATCGGAGGGACTGAGAAGTATGGCCCACACTGTGTTCTGCGTGAAGTTCAAGAAAGAGATGCCGGGGCTGGACGAGCCTCCGTTCGACAATGAACTGGGGAAGAAGGTGTACGACAACGTCAGCCAGGAAGCGTGGCGCATGTGGATGGAGCACTGCAAAATGCTGCTCAACGAGTACCGGCTGAACCCGGCGCGGCGCGAGGACCAGGAAGTCATCGTCAAGCAGTTGGAGATGTTTTTCTTCGGCGAAGGGTCGGCCAAGCCGAAGGAATATGTGCCGCCGGCGCATTGAAGTGCGCTTAGGCTTGCGCCCGCTCCGGGGCTCGCAGGAAAGGCGCGGCACCCAACAGCAATGCGAGGGCGGGAAGCGCGACCCAGTTGGCCAGACCCAGTCCGAAGCTGACGAGGCGGAAGAAAGAAAGCCCGTCGATCGCCAGACCCCATGGCAGGATCAGACACATCACAACGAGCATGACCCACGCTGGGGAAAGCCCTGCCGCCAGGCGGGCGGCGGCTGGTCCATAGGCGCGGTGCGAAAGGTAAGCTCCCAACGCGCCAAGGACCGGGAGCGTGGCGAGCCAGGGCCAGTAGAACGTCATCGCCAGAGGGCCAATCCACACCAGGCGCGGCTGAACGCCGATCATCTGAGACAACATGAGAGAGACGCTTGCTCCCAGAAGCGTGATCAGCGCAGGAAGCCAGAGACTTCTGGTGCGAAAATTCATGGAACCCTCCTGTGATTTTGCCTCGCGAATTTTCTCGGCCAGCCGGTGTCCGTCTTTGATTTCGATTTCCCGCACGGCAAGCGCAAACGCGGCCTGGTTGCTCAGGCCACCCCAACGCGCGTCGTCGTAAGTTTCTTCGAGGTGGGCGGCCAGTTCGGCAATGATTTCCTCGCGGCATTCTGAAGGCAGGAGGCGTGAGTCCATGTGCTCGCGAACCGTCTCCTGCCAGTCGTGGATGGTCCAGGGATCAAGCACGGTGAAAATCAGGCTCCTTCAGAAATGGGGCTGTGCCAATCAGCACGGGGATGGCTGGCGCTACCGCCCAAACCAGAATCCCAGCCGCGAAGTTATTTGGATGACTCAGAACGAACGCATTGTGTTCGAAGAAGACGGCACTGATCGGTACGACGAGGCCAAGCAGTCCGAACATGAGAATGGCGGGAAACGCACCGGCGACCATGCGGGCGGCGCGGGTTCCGCCGGCGCGGCGCGAAAGATATGCGCCCAGCGCTCCGAACAAGACGTGAGCGAGCAGCCAAGTGAGGTAGAAAGTACGCCCGGGCGCATAACTTGGCAGCACCAGATTGTGCGGCTGCAGACTGATTCCGCTGAAGAAGTAGGAGGGATCGCGGACGAACCCGACCGCGATCAAGAACAGACTCGCGGCAACCAGGCTGACAAATCCTGGCAGCCAGAGGCTTCTGGTGCGCTGGCTCATGCGAGCGGCTTCGGAGATTGCGGCGCAGAGCAACAATCCCATGCATCCGAGAAAGAGGAGTTGCTGCAGGACCGGCGCGCGGTCTAACAGCATCAGCAGCAAGCCCGCCGGGAATAGAATCGCCATCCCCGGCAGCCAAAGAGTTTTGGTTCGTGCATTCATCTTTTCCTCCCCTGGCTTCGAAGCCCGGATGGCGCGCGCTAACTTGCGCCATCGAATATTGGCCAGAATTCGGGTGCCGGCCTCCGCTTCGCTGCGCCCCTGGGCGTGTTCGTTCTCGCAGGCATCCTCGAGGTGACCGGCCAGTTCGGCAATGACCTCTTCTTCGCTCGACTCTGGCAGTCCGCGCTTTCCCATGTGCTCCTTGACCACCTGTTTCCAATCAGGCATGGCTCACCCCGGCCAGGCTGTCGAGGGCCTGGAAGAAGCTTCGCCACTCCTGCCGTAACGGAGCCAGTTGGCGCTTTCCGCTGGAGGTGAGGCGGTAATAGCGGCGGTCGCGGCCGGCATGATTGGCCTGCCAGTGGCCTTCGACCCAGCCCCGTTTTTCCATCTCGTAGAGCAAGGGGTAGAGGGAGGCGAGGGTGAATTGCAGTGCGCCGCCGGTGCGTTCGCCGATCTGCTTGGCGATTTCGAAACCGTAGAGGGGTTGTTCGGCCAGGAGGGAAAGAATGGCGAGTTCGCCGCTTCCCCGCGCGATTTTGGAGCGAATGCGTTTGGTCATGTCGCGATAGGATCGCAATATAGGATTCCTATGCTTGGAGTATAGGAATCCTATATACCAGGGTCAAATTACCTCAGTACCTGTCCGGAAGGACCGTTCCGCAGCGCCCTGTTCCGTGGCTTTTTTCCCGCAAGCCGCGCCCTAGGGCGCGTTCTCCTCACAGGTTGGGTTCTGTGGAGGAGGAAGCAGATGAGGCGGCAAGCTGGATTCTCCCTGATGGAACTGATGATTGTGCTCGCGCTGATCGTAATTATTCTGGCGATGGCGATCCCGAGCATGAAGGAGGCAAAGATCAATGCCGACGAGGCTTCAGCGGTGGCTTCGATCCGCGCCATCAACCAGGCCGAAGTGCAGTACCAGGCGGCCTACGGCGGATATGCCGACTCGCTGGCCAACCTGGGCGGCGCGGACCCGTGCTCCAAGTCGGCGGCGACGGCGTGTTTGCTGGACCAGAGCCTGGCCGGGGGTGCGAAGTCGGGATATCACTTCGCGGCTGCAGGCGCAAATCCGGTGGATGGGGAGAACACCAGTTACGTTGTGGGGGCCGCGCCGGAGGCGTTTGATCGCACGGGCAAGCGGATGTTCTGCTCGACGGAGAAGGGCGTGATTCGATCCGATTTGAATGGAGCGGGAAGCACGACTCCGCCGGACGGGCAGCAGTGCGCAGGGTTCCGGGCATTACGGTGAACGTGTACCTCAGGGGCTAAAGCCCGATCTTGGAAAGGAGACTAATCGCAGCGCCACCCCAAAGTCTGCGCCACCCCAAAGCTCTGCGAAGGCACGATCCTGCCTAAGTGCGGCAAACAAACGAGGTTCCACGGGTTACTTTAGTCGTCAACCTACTGCACCAGTTTTGATGCACATTTCATCACCCCGTAACAATCCCCTGCTACAAAGAAAAGAGTATGGATCCGCATGTCTACAACACGCTGATCCTTTCCGACCTGCACCTGGGTGCGGAAACCAGCCATGCGCGCGAGGCGACGCGTGTGCTGAAGGGGAACCGTTTTGAGCGGCTGATCCTGCTGGGCGACATTTTTGCGGACCTGAATTTTGCCCGCCTGACCAAGGATCACTGGAAGTTTCTCGGCTATATCCGCAAGCTCTCGAATCCCAAGCGCAACATTGAAGTGGTGTGGGTGGAGGGCAATCACGACCACGGGCTGGCCAACATCATGTCGCACCTGGTCGGCGTGCGGGTGTACCAGCATTATGAATGGGAGTATGGCGGGCTGCGGCATGTGGCGATTCACGGCCACCAGTTCGACGGATTTCAAGTGAACCGGGTACGGCTGAGCCGGCTGGGGACGTCGCTGTATCTGCAGCTGCAGAAGCTGGATTTCAAGCACAAGCCGATCGCCCGGCTGATTGACCGGCTGAACACGCGCTGGCTCCGGATGTCGCCGAAGGTGGCGACGGGCGCGCTCCATTACGCGCGGCATCACGGCGCGGACCGCATTTTCTGCGGACACACGCACGAGGCGACCCACCTGGCGCAGGATGGCATCCAGTACTACAACTCGGGCGGGTGGGTGGACTCGCGGCTCACTTATTTGACGATTGACGAACAGGGGGTACAGATCCATGACTTCAACGAGCATGACTACGACGAGCAGGAGCACCACGAACGAGTTGACGATCGTGATTCCGGCGAAGAACGAGGCGAAGCTGATCCCGCGCTTGTTGACGTCGCTGACGACTCAGGACTACTCGAAGATGTCGAGTACCAGAGTCTTAGTCGCTGACGCAAACTCGACCGACGGCACTCCGGAAATCGTGCTCAGCTTTTGCGACCGCCTGAACGTAAGCGTGATTCGGGGCGGGATGCCCTCGGTCGGCCGCAACCAGGGCGCGGCGCAGGCGGACACTCCCTACCTTCTGTTTCTGGATGCCGACATTGAACTTGCCGACCGCACGCTGATCCGGCGCTGCGTGGAGCGAGCGCAGAGCAAGGGGTTGCACTGCGTGACCACCAACATTCTTTGCCGCGAGGGCAGTTGGGTGGACAAGCTGTTCTATGCCGGGAACGATTTTTTTCAGTACTTGTCGCGCCTGCACCGGCCGTTTGCGACGGGCATGTTCATGTTCTTCGATCGCAAGAAATTCTGGGAACTCGGCGGATTTAATGAGCAGATTCACTTCGCCGAGGATTACCGGCTGAGCCAGAAGGTGGAGCGGAAGCGTTTTGCGGTGGTCCGCGGCGGAGTGTATACGACGAATCGCCGGTTCCAGAAGATGGGGCATTTGCGTGTGGGGTGGCTGTTCCTCTGGACGGCGATGAATTTCTGGAACGAGAAGCACTTCCTGCGCGATCACAAATACTGGGCGGACAGCGTGCCGCGGGCGTAGAGCCTTCCACTGGCAAGTTGCGGCCGAACGGACAGCCCCTTCGACAGGCTCAGGGCAGGCGAGGCGGCGGTCCCCACATGGTCTCCTTCAAGTTTTTGTACGTGGCCACAAGAACAGGATCCAGCCAACCAGCTGAATCCTGTTTTGTTGTTTTGGCGAAATGGATGGCGAGGTCTGAATGGAATTGTGGCTTTCTCCCGGGGGCGCTGTGGCCTGCAGGCGTCAGAACCGCCAAACGATCCCGGTGGAGGCGCGGTAATTGCTCTGGTTGGCGCTCAAATAATGGGTGTGCATGTAATCGCCCTGCAAGCGCCAGGAAAAATTCTTGAAGGGGAGCTTGTAGTCGGCGCCGCCGCCGAAATCGAGAACGAGGTGGTTATAGATACTGCCGCTGGAGTCTACGCGCTGGATGCCGGCCATGGCATGCGCGAAGGGGCGCCATTTTCCGTAGGTGGCCGACAGGCGCGGGCCGAGCACCCCGTTGTATTGGGTGACGCCGGAACGATAGTAGCCGCTGGCATCGAGCACGATTCCAAGATGCGGGAAACGGGCGAAAGGAAGGTCTTCGGCGGAACCGTTCCATCCGCGATAGGACTGACGATTGACCACCTGGGTAAAGTCGCCGTAAGAGATTCCGGCGTACACATTGCCGCGCGGCAGAAGCTGCGCCGATGCGGGAAGCGAGAGCAAAGTCAGAGCAAGCAAGGCCAGCGAGACGGCAGCCGTCTTTGACACGAATGATTCCTCCCCGGCGAAAACGCCGGCAAAAAGTGCACTTCTCTGAGCGAAATCCTTTAGATGCAGTGTACCGGATGGCGAAGATGTCCCGGGGCACAAAAATTGCCCACGGCCGAGTCCTGGCCATCTGCGGATGGCGGAAAATTCACCCAGTTTTCATGGTGCCGAAACCGGGTCATCCGCGTCTAATTAATAGCATGCAACCAATGGACGTAGATTGGCAAACCGAGGCGTGGCAGCGGGGGGTCGCTGCTTTTGTACCGTTCAAGGAGTCGCCATTGAAGCTGAGTTTGGAAACCCGCAATTTGAGTGACGTCATGATCGTGCACTGCCAGGGCCGCATCGTGTACCGCGACGAGGTGGCCGCCTTTTCCCGGCTCTGCGGAGAACTGCTGGAGCACACCGGCAAGCTGGTGCTGGACCTGAGCGGAGTCACTACGATGGACGGCGCCGGCATTGGGGAACTGGCGATGCTGCAGAACTGGGCGCTGGAAAAGAACGCGACGCTGAAGTGCGCCGGTGTGAATCCGCTGGTGCGAGAACTGCTCAGCCTGACGAATCTCGATACGGTTGTCGAAGTGTATGACTCGGTGGAC
>JBBIPV010000017.1:0-99198 GCA_037442635.1 Terriglobales bacterium
GGGGCATTTTTGGCGTTTCTCGCCCTTGAAGAACCAATAACTTACGTAGAATCAACAGGTTGAATAGTTCGACTCCCGCCGCCTCCACCATAATTTTCTCTGCTCGTTTCTGGTTCAGTCGCCGGCGCCACCCCCGGCCTCCGGTGTCACAACGGTACTGTTCAGACACCTCGGCCGTCGGGCGTCTTGCGAGGATTGCCTGCAGGATTGACGTCCTGGCCCACACAGTTGGAGGTTTTGCCGGGGGCCAGTCCATTGCGCCATGCCCGATGCGGATTTCTCCAAGTGGATTCGTCCCGGTACGGTGGCAGAACTGATTGTCTGGCTGGCTGGCGATGCTGGCAGGGACGTGAACGGGGCAGTGACCCCGGTATATGGCAGCGATGTTTGAGACTGTCGTCAAAGCGACGCTTGAAGAAAGATCATGTTTGCCTTGACTGTATACTGTATTTCTGCAAATATGGAATGATGCTCGGCAGCGCTGCTAAGAAAAACACAGAACAGGTAACGAAGTATGCCGACATGTTCTCGGCGATGGGGACCGAAGCCCGGCTGCGCATCATGCAGTTGCTCCTCTCGGCTCACCCGAATGGCCTGGTCGTGGGAGAGATTCAGGAGGAACTCGATATCCCGAATTCAACCCTCTCTCATCACCTGGACAAACTCAAGAACGAGGACTTGGTGAATGTGCGCCGGGAAAGCACTTTCCTGCGCTACACGGCCAACACAGAAGCCCTGCAAGAGCTGCTGCAGTTCCTCTATGCCGAGTGCTGCACCCGAAATAAAGCGCTAAAGCCGCAAGACATCGTTCAGATTTGCGGATAGGAGACTCCAATGAGCGTCAGTGACATCAAAGAAGTCGTCAAAGAGAAATACGGACAGGCCGCCCTGCGCGTGAAGAGCGGCGGAAGTGCATGTTGCGGCGCTTCTCCATCCAGCGGGAGCGGGTGCGATCCGATCACGTCGAATCTCTACGATCCGACACAAGCCCAGCAAATTCCCGAAGAGGCGATGCTGGCATCTCTGGGTTGCGGAAACCCGACAGCGCTGGCAAGGCTCAATCCGGGAGAGATAGTCCTCGATTTGGGATCGGGTGGTGGCATCGACGTGCTCCTCTCCGCTCGTCGGGTAGGTTCGACGGGCAAAGCATACGGCCTCGACATGACGGACGAGATGCTGGGGCTGGCCAACGAGAACAAACGCAAATCTGGACTGAATAATGTCGAGTTTCTGAAGGGAGAAATCGAGAGTATCCCGTTGCCGGACAACTCGGTGGATGTGGTCATTTCGAATTGCGTGATCAATCTGTCAGCGGATAAGGATCGCGTATTACGGGAAGCATTCCGGGTCCTGAAGCCGGGCGGCCGATTCGCAGTGTCCGATGTCGTTACGCGCGGAGAGGTAAACGCGGAGATTCGCAAGAATGTGCTCCTCTGGGTCGGTTGCGTAGCCGGCGCGCTCGAAGATGTGGAGTACCGGAATAAACTCGCATCGGCGGGATTCGAACAGATCGAGATCGAGCCGACTCGCATTTATCGCGCGGAAGACGCGCGCGAAATGCTGGCGGCCGAGGGCATTGATGCGGACGCCATTGCCCCGCAAGTAGACGGGAAGTTCATGAGCGCATTCGTGCGCGCGGTCAAACCGGCTGGGGCTGCGGTGCGGCCGTGCTGCGGGCCGACCTGCTGTAACTGAGGACCAAAATGAAGCCCCACTATAACGTGTTGTTTCTGTGCACGGGAAACTCGGCGCGTTCGATCATGGCCGAAGGGATCATGAACTTCAAGGGCCGGCCGCAGTTCACTGCCTATAGCGCAGGCAGTCGCCCGACGGGAAAAGTGCGTCCAGAGGCATTACGAGAGCTCGAAGTGGCGCATATTTCCACGGCCGGATTCCGGAGCAAGAGTTGGGATGAGTTCGCGAAACCTGGTGCCCCAAAACTCGATTTCGTCTTCACCGTCTGCGACAACGCTGCCAACGAAGTTTGCCCCGTCTGGCCAGGGCAGCCGATGACGGCCCACTGGGGCGTTTCTGATCCGGCGACGGAGGCTGGCACACTGGAAGACGTGCAACACGCTTTCCGGGACGCCTTTCTTCTTCTCGATCGGCGAATCAGTCTCTTCCTCTGTCTTCCGCACGCTTCGATAGACAGACTTGCCTTAAAAAAGGAAATCGAGAAGATCGGTCGCCAATGAGACTGCGCCCATTTCTCCCTGACCAGAGATTGCCCCCCTGCAATGGATCGGGCGGGGCGGAACTACTCGGCTGGCTTCTTGTCGGAGATCGTTGGTTCCGGCGGAACTGACTGATCGTGGGCCATGCGGAACAAGGATGCCTGAGCCTCAGCATTCTGCCGGAGCTCATCCAGACTTTCGAGGCTGCCCGGGTCGGTCTGTTTGTCCTGCTTCCGTTGGCTCCTGCGCTCGGCTTTATCGCGCTGCCTTTGTTGCCGCGTCTGCTCCTTCTGACGCTTGGTAAAAGTTGATCTTCCTCTTGGCATGCTCGTCACTCCAGGGGCTGAGTGTTAATCGCTGCCGAATCGTATGGCAGTGACTTCGAAACTCACAACATTGCGGAACAACTACCAGCGAGGCTCGCGCGGTTGCCGCGGGTGGCCCCGATAGTCGTCACGGCTGCGGCCGCCGCCACCAAAGCGCTGTCCGCCACCAGTTCTTGGCCGGTCCGCCTTTGGTTTGGCTTCGTTGACGGTCAAGGGCCGCCCACCAAGGTCTGTCCCATTCAGGGTAGCGATCGCTTTATCGGCTTCGCTGGGGTTGGTCATTTCCACGAATGCGAAACCCCGCGAACGGCCTGTGTCCCGGTCGGTCACTAGTGTGACTTTTTCCACTGCCCCGTGCGCTTCAAAAACCTGGCGCAGTTCGGCTTCGGTTGTGCTGTGGGGCAGATTGCCCACGTACAGATTCTTCATTGCATTTCCTCTCTAGTAAGTCGTCCAGGGTTAAGGTTGAAGCTGCCGGGTTCGCTTCGGCGCACATGCCTCAGACTCCCGAAACGGGGCACGCTTGTCACGCATCGCGATGGTCCGGGCGGCGCATGCGCAGAAGGGCTGGCAGCGGCGTGTTCATACCGGCAACGCCTTTGGCTTGGCTTGCGAGTGAGCCTCCGCCTTCTTATTTTTCGCAGCCGGCAATGTCAGCAGTTCGCGGGTCCGTTGTCGTCGAGCGATCTTCTGTTTCCGCTCCCGATTGAATCTCGACTTGTCACCATTCAGCGCAGACACGATAAGCTCCTGACGTTTTCCGTGAGTTGTGAAACGCTGTGCAGTTGCGACGTCGGGACGCGTGAGGCCGGACGTTGAGTGCAAGTCGCAGGCAGCAAGTAGACGCCTCTCGATCTCTCAATCGCGAAGGCGCGGCGTGCTCGGTGGCATCTTCGAGGTTAAGTTGCTCTTAACTATATCCTTTCTGGAAGCATTCTGCCTCAACAATCTGGAATTTCTGATCACAGCAGCACGCGCCTCGACCAGTCCGTTTGCTAATTCCGGGGAGTTCGCGTAGCATTTAAGGAGTGCGTTAGACCGAGTCGGTCTTGAGCAGTTCTCGCCTCAACAGCCAGTAACCTGCGCAAGTTTCATCCGAATCCCTCCAGCGTAACTATCACAAAAAGGAACAAGAGTACAAAACACATGGAACAAGGAACAGTAAAATGGTTCAATGACGCCAAAGGCTACGGCTTTATCAGCCGTCAGAATGGCGAAGACGTTTTCGTGCATTTTTCAGCTATCCAGGCAGGCGGCTTCAAGAGCCTGCAGGAGGGCCAGACGGTTCAATTCGACGTCACCAAGGGCCCCAAGGGCTGGCAAGCGGAGAACGTGCAGGCGCTGTAAGCCGACGAATCCTGCGAAGAGGCGATGTCAACAAATCGCCTCTTCAGCTTTTTGTGAGTGTTTTTCGACTTCGTTGCCAATGGAATCCTTGTGACCCTCGATAGCGCGAGCGCCTCCTACGCCATCATCCGACACAACGTCCGAACCTATAGGTCGGACGGAGTGATCACGGTCGTGCGGGGCAAGCAGAAGGCGGAATCCACGCTGAAGGAGTTCCAGGAGTCCCAGACCTCGTCCGACCAGCACGAGGGCTGGCGCTATTTCATCGAGAAAACCGATCTAAAAGCCGGAACCGACCCCGCGGAAGCCACCTACCAGCGGCAAGCGGAGCTGGAAGTACGAGAATCGAAGGCGCTTCAGGAAACGAAGACTCCCATCGTCCCTTAGCCGGTCCCCACAGGTAAAGATGATGGGCAAACCGGAGACACTGCCCGCAACGGACCTACCCTTCTCAGATCACGATTCCCGCAAGGTCCGGACCATGGCGCAAGCTGCAAAGCAAGTACAACTGAGCCCGCAGACGATCGAAGCATTTGACGCTTACATTCGCCACGCGGAGACCGAAATGCAGGCCAACCTGCACGGAAGCGGGCCATTCCTCTGGTCTGAGTCAGCGCCAGGGCGAGCTCACGACGTTGCTCAGGGCCAGGTGGTGGCGCAATTCTGGTCCGGTTCAGGGCCGGTGAAGGCACCTCACGCTTTGATCCACGACTGGATCGCTGCCGCTTTCATTCCTCATTCGACGATCCAGGAAATACTTGCAGTAATCCAGGACTACAACAACCACAAGAATATTTACAAGCCGGAAGTTATTGACTCGAAGCTGCTCGGGCGCGAGGCTAACGATTTCCGTATCTATCTTCGGCTCTTGAAGAAAAAGATCATCACCGTCGTTCTGGACACCGATCATGATGTGCATTATGAAGCGGTCGCCGAAAGGCGCTGGGTATGCCGCTCACACACCACACGGATTGTGCAAGTAGAGAACGCCGGAAAGCCCGAGGAGCAAGTGTTGCCACCGGATACCGGTTACGGGTTCCTCTGGCGGCTGTATTCGTATTGGAGATTCGAGGAGCGGGATCGCGGTGTAGTCATCGAGTGCCGAGCCATATCGCTGACACGGGATGTGCCGTTCGGTCTGGGATGGGCCATCGAGCCGATCATCCAGAAACTCCCCAAAGAGTCGCTCGTCCACACCCTCGAGGCAACTCGACAAGCCCTGCAGTGCAAGGCTGGCCGCGAAAATAGCTAGTTTGCGGCAATTCGACGTCAGAGCGCATGCCAAGACCCAGATGTCTTCTTGCTTCAAGATACATGTGCTCTCATTTGTCTGGGAAGCAAACGGACACGAACAGCGGCTGGTTGCCCCTTATTTCCGAAATGGTTACCCTAGGTGCAGGAGAAATCATGGCGACGAGATATCGGGTAGTGAAAGTAAAGGGCGTGAAGCCGGAGACATTCATTGTCGTTGGCATCGAGTTTGAGAAGAACGCAATCGTAAGCACGTCGGAATCCATGGCCGAACCGGCGATGCGCGCCTATCTGAAGAACGCGGGCGCGAAAGAAGCGGACGTCAATGCCTGGATCGAGCAAGCACGGAACTATCCTGGCTAAGAAACCCTGCGAAAAGAACCCTGCTACACTGGCGCGCATGAGGACGATCACTCGACGACAATTTCTTGCCCGCGGTGCGGGCGTGACGGCCGCAACCTGGCTCTCATCCGAACTGGCGAGAGCGGTTGATCTCGGGCCATCGGTAAGATTTCCCTCTGCCGCGCGGGATCGGGTAGCGGTGGCGGCGTTTCCGTTTCGCGAGTTCATTGCGGAATGGAAGGGAGAGGGGAATCCTCCACGGACAGTTCCGAGGGCGCAGCAGGTGGAACTGAAGGATTTCGCTGCGCACGTTGTGGAGAAGTTCAACATCCGCCGAATCGAGCCGTGGAGTGTTGTTTTCCCTTCGACCGACCAAAAATATTTGGAAAAGTTTCGCGCGTCGGTGGAGAAAGCCGGCTCGGCGGTGGTGAATATCGCCGTGGACGAGGAGTACAGCCAATACTCGCTCGATGCTGGCGAACGCGAGCGGGCGTTGACGGCAGCCAGACGGTGGGTGGACGCCGCCGCAGGTCTGGGATCGCCCAGCATTCGGAGTCACATTCAGGAAGCGAAGGATTCGAAGCCGGATGTAGGGCGGGCGGCCGACACGCTGCTGCGGGTGGCAGAGTACGCCGCGAAAAAGAACGTCGTCGTGCATCTCGAGAACGACGATCCGGTCAGCGAGGATCCCTATTTCATCGTGCAGATCATCGAGAAGGTCAGCAGCCCGTGGCTGCGGGCGCTGCCGGACTTCGGCAACTCGCTGGCCGCGCATGATGAAGACTTCGCCTATCCCGCGATTGACGCGATGTTTGCGCATGCCTACGGTATCTGCCACGTGAAGGGCGGAGAGATCAACCCGCAAGGCAAAACCGTGCAGGTGGATCTGGCGCGAACGTTCGGCATTCTGAAAAAGCACGGATACAAGGGATACTGCTCCATGGAGTACGACGCTCCCGGAGGTCCGTACGCAGCAACGGCGGACCTAATCGAGAAAACCGTGCGTTTCCTTTCGTAGGACAGCCGCTTGAATCTCCCCGACTCGGCTCATCCGTCGCTGCCCACCCGGCTGCGGGAACTGGCCGCGCTCTTCCTGAAGCTGGGCGCGATCAGTTTTGGCGGACCGGCCGCGCACATCGCGCTGATCGAAGCGGAGATCGTCCGCAAACGCGCGTGGGTGACGCGGCAGCAGTTTCTCGACATGGTGGGCGCGGCCAACCTGATCCCCGGACCGACTTCAACCGAATTGGCGATCAACACCGGCTTCGTGCGCGCGGGCTGGATGGGCCTGTGCGTCGCCGGGGCGAGTTTTATTCTACCCGCCGCGGTGATCACAAGTGCGTTTGCCTGGGCGTATGTGCGGTTTGGCACTCTGGCACAGGCGGCTTCAGTGCTGAACGGCATCAAACCAGCCGTGATTGCGGTGATCGGGATCGCCATCTGGCGGCTCGGAAAGACGGCGGTGAAGAATACCGGGTTAGGCGTGCTGGGCGGGCTTTCGCTGGCGACGTTCTTCCTGGGGCTGAACCCGATTGCGATTCTGCTCGGCGGTGGTCTACTGGGGATGTTGGCGCTGCGTGCCGCCGATCTGCGGGTCGCGGCCGGCGTGTTGCCGGCGATTTTCTCCGGGCGGTCGCGCTTGTTTGGGCTTGCGGCGGCCGCATTGGCGGTGGTTCCGGTGGCGAGCCGGCCATCTCTGGCGCGGATCGCGCTGTTTTTCCTGAAAGTTGGCGCCGTACTCTACGGCGGCGGATATGTTTTGCTAGCTTTTCTGGAGCAGGGCCTGGTGCGCCAGCACGCATGGCTGACACAGCAGCAGTTGCTGGATGCGGTCGCGATCGGGCAATTCACGCCGGGGCCGGTGCTCTCCACGGCGACGTTCATCGGCTACCTGCTCGGTGGCATGCCGGGAGCAGCAGTAGCGACCGTGGCGATTTTTCTTCCGTCGTTTTTCTATGTCGCGCTGCTGGCGCCGGCGCTGTTCCGTCTGCGGCAGTCGGCATGGATGGCGGCATTTCTGGATTCGGTCAACGTGTGCGCGGTTGCTCTGATGGCCGGAGTGACCTTTCGCCTGGCGGCGGATGCCCTGCGGAGCTGGCCTTCGTGGGGGATCGCAGCCCTGGCCCTGGTCGCGTTACTGCGGTGGAAGGTGAATCCGGCATGGGTGGTATTGGGCGGAGGCATTGCCGGGCTGGCGCTGAGCGCTTTCCGGTAATGTGGTAGTCTTCCGTCCGTCTTGGGAACCGAAGTTCACTCCATTCATCACACAGGGAGACTATGAAACTACCAACTATGAAGCTACAGAGTCTTGCTGTTCTGGCGTTGTTCGCCGTGGTTTGTGTTTCCGCAGGCGCCGCCGACCGGAAGTACATCGTGCAGCCTCGCGCGAGCCAGATGCAGGGGCTACCCTTCAGTGATGGCGTGCTGGTGGGGAATACGCTTTATATCGCGGGACACATCGGGCTCGACATGAAGACCGGCCAACCACCGGCCAGCGCAGAAGATGAGGCGCGGATGGTGATGGAGGGAATCAAGCAAACGGTTGAAGCGGCGGGCATGACCATGGACGACGTGGTCTCGATGCAGGTTTTCTGCACCGACCTGAAGCTCTACGACACGTTTAACGGCGTGTATAAAACCTATTTTCACGGCGACTATCCAGCGCGGGCGTTCATCGGGACGGATAAGCTGCTGCGCGGCGGCCGGTACGAGGTGCTGGGGATTGCGGTAAAGCGAGGCCAATGAGTATCGGCCATCGCGAGATGGCCTGGGAAGACAGTGCGACCGCCGCCGGAGGTCAGGCCTCGTTCGTTTTTTGTTCGCCTTGGATGCAGACTTGTGGTAAATATCTAATTCATGCGAAAAGCCGTCAACCATCTCAAGAAGGCGGACCCCATCCTGTGCGCGATTATCGAGCGGGTGGGGCCGTGCCGCATGGAGTTTGGGCTGCCAGAGTTCTCAAGCCTGGCCGAGACGATCGTGTACCAGCAACTGAACGGCAAGGCGGCGGTAACCATCTTCCAGCGGTTTGCCGCGCTGGCGGGTGAACCGATTACGCCGGAAGGAATCCTCAAGCTCAGCGACCAGCAGTTGCGCGGCGTGGGGCTGTCGAAGCAGAAGTCGGCATATCTCAGGGATCTGGCGGCAAAGACGAAGGCTGGCCTGCTCGACTTCGCCAAGTTGCCGGAACTGCCCGATGAAGAAGTGGTCAAGCATCTGACGCAGGTCAAAGGCATCGGCGTGTGGACGGCGCAGATGTTCCTGATGTTCACGTTGAAGCGTCCGGATGTGCTGCCCACGGGCGATTACGGCGTGCAGGCGGCAATCAAGAAGCATTACCGGAAGCGCAAACTGCCGAAACCGCACGTTATGGAGAAGATCGCCAAACCCTGGGGGCCATACCGCAGCATCGCCTGCTGGTATTTGTGGCGCAGCCTGGACATCAAAACCGTTTAACCACCCAAGCACGGCGGCTCCCAGAGGTGCTTTCTGTGTTTCCCCTGGGTTCCCCTGTGCCCTCTGTGGTTAAATGATCTGTCATGGCTGAGAGCAAAATTCGCGTGCTGGTGGCCAAGCCGGGGCTGGACGGGCATGATCGAGGCGCCAAAGTCATCGCGCGGGCGCTGCGCGATGCGGGCATGGAGGTCATCTACACCGGGCTGCGGCAAACTCCGGAGATGATCGTCAATGCGGCGCTGCAGGAAGACGTGCAGGTGATCGGACTCTCGATTCTCTCCGGCGCGCACAACGCCATCGTGCCGCGCGTCATGGACCTGCTCAAGCAGAACAAGATGGACGACGTGATCGTGCTGGTGGGCGGGATCATTCCCGACCAAGATGTGGACGGGCTGAAGAAAGCCGGCGTGGCTGCGATCTTCCAGCCGGGCACGGCTATGGATGACATTGTTCAATTCATTCGCGCGCGCGTGAAGGGGCCCGGCGTGCCGGCGGCGGGATAGAACGCCACTCTGGGCGTCTCCATCTGTTGCTGTTTTCCCGACGCCAATTCCTCATGTCCCAATCTTCCTTCCAAATTGAAGACCGTGGATTAGTCCGCGTGTTGCGGTTGCAGTCGGAGGATGGAACGAACCGCCTCACCCGCGCTTGCGTGCCCTCGCTCACGCAGGCGGTCGAGCGGTTGGTCGCCGACAGGCGGCCGCTCATCCTGACTGGAAATGACAAATTCTTTTCCGCCGGCGCCGAACTGGCCGAGATCGCGGCGCTGGACGCTGCGTCGGCTCTTGAGTTCTCGAAGATGGGGCAGGAACTCATGCGAGTCGTGGACGAATTCCCCACCCCGGTTTATGCCGCGATTGCGGGATACTGCATGGGCGGCGGGCTTGACCTGGCGCTGGCCTGCCACCATCGGATCGCATCACCGCACGCCGTCTTCGGACACCGCGGGGCAGCTCTCGGGCTGATTACCGGCTGGGGAGGCACGCAGCGTTTACCGCGGCTGGTCGGCAAAGGGCGCGCCATGGAAATCCTTATCGCCGCCGAAAAGATCGGCGCGCGGCAGGCACTGGGCATGGGACTGGTGGACGCAGTCGCTGACGATCCGGTGGGCGAAGCGGTGCGACGCGTCCAGCATGATCCCAGCGTTGCACCGCGCGACCCGCGTGGTATACCGTAAACAGTCCGTTCCTTCTACTCATGGCTGACCGCGAAGAAACTCCCACGGCGAACCATTCTGCCCCGGCGAACGTGTTGACGACGAAGGTGGACCCGACCTCGGCCCGTTTCGAAGCCAACATGCGTTTTCTGGCGGATCTGATGTCGCGCGTGCGCAACGAAGAGGAAACGATCCGGGAAGGCGGAGGTTCCAAGGCCGTCGAGAGCCAGCATGCCAAGGGACGCATGACGGCCCGCGAGCGCATTGAGGCCCTGATCGATCCCGGAACGTTCTTCGAATTGGGAACCTACGCCGCGCACCGCATGTACGAAGAGTGGGGTGGAGCGCCGGCGGCGGGCGTGGTAACTGGGATGGCGCGGGTACAAACGCGGTTGGTAATGATTATCGCCAACGACGCCACGGTAAAAGCGGGCGCGTTTTTCCCGATGACCGCGAAGAAAGTCATTCGCGCGCAGAACATTGCCATCGAGAACCGGGTTCCGACGATTTACCTGGTGGATTCGGCGGGCGTATTCCTGCCGCTGCAGGAAGATGTATTTCCCGACACCGACGATTTTGGCCGCGTGTTTCGCAATAATGCGGTTATGTCGGCGATGGGCATCCCGCAGATCGCCGCCATTATGGGGATGTGCGTGGCGGGCGGCGGGTATCTGCCGGTGATGTGCGACCACTTGCTGATGACCGACGGCAGCGGCTTGTTTCTCGCCGGGCCCGCGCTGGTGCAGGCGGCGATTGGGCAGAAAGTCTCGGCAGAGGAACTGGGCGGCGCTGCCATGCATGCGGGGATCAGCGGCACCATTGATTTTCGCGAGCCGAATGACGAGGCCTGTCTTGCGCGGATTCGTTCCATCGTGGAAAAGTGGGGCTACCGGCGCCTTTCTCCGTGGGACCGGAAGAAGCCGGTGGAACCGGCGCTGGCGGCCGAGGAAATCTACGGGATTTATGATTCGTCGCCCGCCCGTCCGTATGACATGAAGGAAGTGTTGGCACGAATTCTGGACGGCAGCCGGTTGGACGAGTACAAGCCCGAGTACGGCAAGACGCTGATCTGCGGCTACGGGCGCATCGGCGGATTCGCGGTCGGCATCGTGGCCAACCAGAAACTGCACGCGCAGCAGATTGACCACGAGGGCCACAAGCGAATCGAATTCGGAGGAGTGATCTACACGGAGTCGGCGGAGAAAGCGGCGCGATTCATCATGGACTGCAACCAGAACCTGATTCCGCTCGTCTTTTTCCACGACGTGAACGGGTTTATGGTGGGGCGCGACGCGGAGTGGAGCGGCATCATCAAAGCGGGCGCGAAGATGGTGAATGCGGTGTCAAACTCGGTGGTGCCGAAAATTACCGTAATTGTTGGAGGATCGTTCGGCGCGGGACACTATGCCATGTGTGGGAAGGCTTACGATCCGCGTTTTGTCTTTGCCTGGCCGACGGCGCGATACGCGGTGATGAGCGGCGACTCGGCGGCAGGAACTCTGGTCGAGATCAAGGTGAAACAACTGGAACGCGGCGGGAAGAAGTTGAGCGAAGAAGAGAAGAAGGAACTCTACGAATCGGTCAAGCGCACCTACGACGAGCAGACCGATCCACGCTACGGTGCGGCGCGGTTGTGGATTGACAAGATCATTGATCCGATCGAAACGCGGGATGCGATTACGCAGGCGCTGGAAGCGGCGGCGCTGAATCCGGATGTGGCGGAGTTCAAGGTGGGAGTATTGCAGACATGATTCTCCACAGAGACACGGAGGCACGGAGCGAACTTAGAATTGGCTAATCCGGTCAAACTGATCGAGTGCCCGCGGGATGCCTGGCAGGGGCTGAAAGGGATGATCCCTGCGGACTTAAAGGCCGACTACCTGAAAGCCCTGATCAGCGCGGGGTTCAAGCACATTGACGCCGTGTCGTTCGTTTCGCCGAATGCCGTGCCGCAAATGGCAGATTCGGAAGAGGTGCTGAAGGAACTCGATCCGCCGGATGATGTGGAAATCATCGGCATCGTCGTCAACGAGAAGGGCGCGCAGCGGGCGATTGAAACGCAGGCGGTTTCGACGCTCGGGTTTCCGTATTCGATCTCGGAGACGTTTCTGCGGAAGAACCAGAACCAGTCCCCTGAGGGCGCACTCGAGGAACTGGAAAAGGTTCAGAAGAAGGCGGACGCTGCCGGGCTCGATGTTGTGGTGTACATTTCGATGGCTTTTGGCAATCCCTACGGAGACCCTTGGAGTGCGGACGAGGTCATCGAGGCAATCAGCCTGCTGGAAGTGGAAGACTTGCACATGATTTCCCTGGCCGATACGGTTGGCATGGCGACACCGCAGGAGATTCGCGACCTGGTTGGGGCGGTTATGGCCAAGTTCGACTATCTCGACATTGGCGTGCACTTGCACAGCCGGCCCGAACAGGCTGCAGAAAAACTTCTCGCCGCGTATGATGCCGGCTGCCGGCGATTTGACTCGGCATTGGGCGGGCTGGGCGGGTGTCCGTTTGCCCAGGATACTTTGGTGGGCAATGTGCCGACCGAGAAGGTGATCGAGACACTTGCCCCGCGCGGGGCAGAATTGCCTAGATTGAAGCCGCTGGATGCGCTGCTGAAGGCGACGGCCGGACTCGGGGCAAAGTATTCGAATTCGAATGCAGCAGATTGACTTTGCTGCAGGCGTGTCATGATCTATAAAACAATTCAACTCGCATACGATGGCGGCGTCGCGACGATTACCTTGAATCGTCCAGAGAAGCGAAACGCCATCAGCTTCGAGCTGATTGACGATCTGCTGCGTGCGCTGGAGGAAGTCGCAAAGTCAGATGCGATCGTCCTGATTCTGACGGGTGCGCAGAAAGCTTTCTGCTCGGGGCTGGACCTGGAGAATCTGAAGGCCCTGCTGGGACGGACGCCGGAGCAGAACCTCGAAGATTCGCGGACCATGGTCAGGCTGTTCCGGTCGCTGTACGAATTCCCCAAAGTCTCGATCGCGGCGGTCAACGGAGCAGCGATTGCCGGCGGCACTGGCCTCGCATTGTTGTGTGATTTCACGCTGGCGGTTCCCGAGGCCAAGTTCGGATACACAGAAGTTCGCATTGGTTTTGTGCCGGCGATTGTGTCCACTTTCCTGCTGCGCCAGGTGGGCGAGAAACAGGCGCGCGATCTGTTGCTGACCGGACGCATCTTTGGCGCGGAGGAAGCGGCGCGGCTGGGGCTGGTGAGTGAAGTCGTGGAGCCAGACAAGCTCATGTCGCGAGCTCGCGAGTTGGCGGCGCTGCTGATGGAAAACAGTCCAGCATCCCTGCGAGCGACCAAGCAACTGCTCAGCGATCATGCGCGGGCGGAACTGGATGCGCAGATCGAGTCCGCAGTGCGCGAGAACGCGGCGGTCCGCACGACCGCGGACTTCCGCGAGGGAATCTCTTCGTTTCTCGAGAAGCGCAAGCCGCGGTGGAGCGGACGATGAGCGACAACACTCATTCCGCGGTAAACGAAACCCGTCTGCGCGTGCGCTACGCGGAGACCGACCAGATGGGAGTGGTCTATCACTCGAATCATTTGATCTGGTTTGAGGTTGGACGCGTCGAATTGATGCGGAAGATGGGGTTCACCTACCGCGATATGGAGCGCGAAGACGGGCGCTTTATCGCGGTGGCCGAGGCGAAATGCCGCTACCGAGCTCCAGTGTACTACGACGAAGAAGTGGTTGTGCGGACCCGCCTGAAAGGCGTGCGCGAGTCCGTGATGGTCTTCAGCTATGAACTGCTGCGAGCCGAAAACGGAGCTTTGCTGGCGGAGGGCGAGACCACGCATATCGTCACCGACATGAACATGAAGGTGGCCGCGCTGCCGGAAAGATATCTAAAGGTTTTTCGCACGGCCGTTGGGAAGTAGCATCGGTGAGCGCGACTTCAGCGCGGCGACGCATTGTTGTCAATCGTCATGCCGAACTGGCGTCAGCCGGTGAGGAACCCGCTGTCTGCCGGCGGAAGCAGACAGCAGGTTCCTCGCGGGTTTTCGCCCGCTCGGAATGACAGGGTTCGTACCTGGGTGTAGCGAAAACGATTGGAAACGCGTTTGAACGCACTTCACATCAACGGAAACGATCTGAGCCTCGAGAATGTGCGCGAGGTAGCGGTGGAGCGGCGTGCCGTGCTCCTTGCTCCGGATGCGCGCGAGGCGGTGAACCGGGCGCGAGCCGTAGTGGACGAGATTGTCGCCGGCAACAAGGTAGCGTATGCCATTACCACGGGCGTGGGCAAACTGAGTGACGTCCGCATTGAGGGCGACCAGATTCGTGAATTGCAGGTCAATCTGGTGCGCTCGCATGCCGTGGGCGTGGGAGAACCGCTCAGTGTGGCAGAGACTCGCGCCATGATGCTGCTGCGCGCGAACTCTCTTGCCAAAGGGCATTCCGGAGCGCGGGCCGTGGTCATTGACACACTCTGCGAGATGCTCAATCGCGGAGTCACGCCGTTTGTGCCCTCTCAGGGCAGCGTGGGCGCGAGCGGCGACCTGGCGCCGCTGGCGCATCTGGCGTTGTCGTTGATCGGCGAGGGCGAATGTTTTGACGACAAAGGTGCGCGCATCTCCAGCTTAGAAGTCCTGAAGCGCGCGCAAATCAAGCCCCTCACGCTCGAGGCCAAGGAGACGATCTCGCTGATCAATGGAACCCAGGCCATGCTGGCGGTGGGAACTCTGGCGCTGCTGGCGGCGGAAACCCTGGTGGACTCGGCCGACGTGCTGGGCGGACTGAGTTGTGACGCCCTGAAAGGCACCGACGCGGCGTTTGACGAACGCATCCACAAAGCTCGCCCCCATGACGGGCAAATGAGAACTGCCGCGAACCTGCGGCACATGCTCGAGGGCAGTCAGATTCGCGAGTCCCACCGCGCCTGTGGCCGCGTGCAGGACGCTTACTCGCTGCGCTGCATTCCGCAGGTACACGGCGCGGTGCGCGACACACTCGCTCATTGCCGGACGGTGTTCGGGACCGAAGCGAACTCGGCCGTGGACAATCCGCTGGTATTCCTCACCCACGGGAAGCAGGCCGAGGGCGAGGTGATTTCGGGCGGAAATTTTCACGGTGAACCCCTGGCCTTTGCCCTGGACTTTCTGGCGATTGCGCTGAGCGCACTGGCCGGCATCAGCGAGCGGCGGATTGAAAGGCTGGCGAATCCCGCGCTCAGCGAGGGTTTGCCGCCGTTTCTGGCCGCCGACGCCGGGCTCAACTCTGGTTTCATGATGGCCCAGGTCACCGCCGCCGCCCTAGTCAGCGAAAACAAGGTGCTGGCTCACCCGGCATCGGTGGATTCGATCACCACATCCGGAAACAAGGAAGACTACGTCTCGATGGGCATGACAGCGGCGCTCAAGCTGAAACGCGTGGTCGAAAACACGCGGAATGTTCTGGCGATTGAGGCGATGACCGTCGCGCAGGCGCTCGATTTTCTAGCCCCGCTCAAGACGTCAAAGCGCGGACAGGCGGCGCATGCAGCGATCCGGTCCGTTTGCCCAACAATGGTGAAGGACCGGGTGATGTACGCGGATCTGGCGCGAATTGCTGAATTGATCACCGCCGGAAAGCTGGCGGAAACGCTGCGATAGTCGCGAGTCAGACATGAGGACTCTTACCGAATACCTGCAGTTCCACACCAAGACCCATCGCGCCTACGTGCACATCACACCGCAGGTGGAGGATATCGTCCACAAGAGCGGAGTGCGCGAGGGCATGGTGCTGGTCTCGGCCATGCACATTACAGCCGGCGTGTATGTCAACGACAACGAAAGCGGCTTGATTGAAGACATTGACCAGTGGCTGGAACATCTGGCGCCGTTCCGCAAGGACTACAAGCACCACGAGACCGGCGAGGACAACGGCGACTCGCACCTGAAGGCGCTGCTGATCCACCACGAAGTTATCGTTCCGATCACCGCCGGCAAACTGGATCTGGGCATGTGGCAGCGCATCTTCTACGCTGAGTTCGATGGCCAGCGCAGCAAGCGCGTGATCGTGAAAGTGATGGGGGAATAACAAATGAGTTCAGAAGAACTGCACGAACTTCAGGAACATGCCGAGCATGCCAAGCACGATCCGGGACTGGCTCCGGTCTCGCTCACCATGGCGGTGCTGGCCGTTCTTGTCGCGGTGGTTTCACTGCTCGGGCATCGCGCCCACACCGAAGAGGTCGTGCTGCAGGCGAAAGTCTCCGACCAGTGGGCTCATTACCAGGCAAAGAATGTCAGGCAGCACATTGACGATGAATTCATTGATCTGACATCGGTATCGCCCACTAACGACGCCCCTGCGCTGGCGACATTGCGCGAGAAGTACAAGCAGGAGTCCGCGCGCTACAAAGACGAACAGAAGGAAATCCAGGATCAGGCTCGGGAAATGGAAGCCGAATTCGCGAAAGAACAACACAGGGCAGACCGATTCGACCTCGCCGAGGTGTTTCTGGAAGTTGGACTGGTCATTACGTCCATCACCCTGCTTTCGGGACGAAGGACTTTTTGGGGCCTGGGACTGGTGCTAGGAATCGTGGGAATTATCGTCGCTGGGACGTCGTTTCTGCTGCACTGATCGGGGCTGCCCCGCCAGCCCCGGGTTTCACAACCATAAACGGACCAATCGCGAGAACATCCATGCGCGTGCGCCGGAAGCAGTCAATCGCCTCTTCCGGCGTGCAGACAATCGGCTCATTCTCGTTGAAGCTAGTATTGAGGATGACCGGAATCCCGGTCTTGCGATGGAAAGCCGAAATCAGGTCGTAATAGAGCGGGTTTTCGTCGCGCGCCACGGTCTGCAGACGTCCGGTGTCATCTATATGGTTCACGGCGGATAGACTCTGGCGCTTCTCCGGCCGGATTTTGTAGACGTGCAGCATAAAGGGCGAGGGGTGATCGTGCTCGAAGTACTCGCGCTGGTACTCGGCGAGAATGGACGGAGCAAACGGACGAAACCACTCGCGGTGCTTGATGCGGGCGTTGAGAACGTCCTTCATGTTGGGCAATCCTGGATGGGCAACGATCGAGCGATTGCCGAGAGCGCGCGGTCCCCACTCCATCCGCCCCTGAAACCAGCCGACGACGTTGCCCTGGGCAATTTTCTGCGCCACGGCTTCCAGCAAAGCGGCGCGGTCCAACTTTCGAGGCTCTAAACCAGCACTGCTTAATGCGGCGTGAATGCGCGATTCGGAAAATTCTGGCCCCAGATACGCATTCTTCAATTCCTGCCGACGAGGCTGTTTAAGCACGGAGTGGCAAGTGTGCAGGGCGGCGCCAATGGCGAGGCCTTCGTCGCCGGCTGCGGGCTGAAGGTAGGTGCGCCGGAACGAAGTCACATCAAAGATTTTCCCGTTCGCCACGCTGTTCAGGGCGCAGCCGCCAGCCATGGCCAGGTCGTCCAAAGGGACGTGCTGGTGCAACTGATTCAACAAATGAAAGAACACTTCTTCGAAGCGGTGCTGCAGAGCGTAGGCCAGATCCATGTCCCGCTGCGTGATCTCAGCGTGCGGACGGCGCGGCTCGCCGAATAGCTTTTCCACGCGATCGGAAAAATGCCGGGCCAGACGCACTGTGCCATCCGGAAGAACTTGCATGCCCTGATTGCTGCCGAGGGGCTTGAAATAGCTCAGGTCAAGCTGGAATCCCCCATTCTTGTGCGTGACGATCTTGCCGATCTGGCGGCAATACGTATCTTTGCCATACGGAGCCAGGCCCATGACTTTGCCTTCATCGCCGTATTTGGTGTAGCCGATGAACTCGCAGATCATGGTGTAGAAACTGCCCAGCGAGTGCGGCAGAAAGACGCGATCGAGCACTTCGATGTCGTTGCCTTTGCAGCGCGCCATCATGGTCGAGACGAAATCACCCGATCCGTCGTAACTGAAGCCTGCCGCTTTGTCCCAGGGAGAGCAATAGTAGGCGCTGGCGATGTGCGCGATGTGGTGCTCGAGGTGATGCTGCTGAAAGCGGAGTTGGGAAGACTCCACGCCGAGTGACGCAGCCAGGAGCGAGCGTACGTCGCGCATGGCCTGTTTGCGCTGGCGCAGGCGGATGAAGTTCAAGATCTTGGCGGGATTGGCCAGGGCGTATTGAACTTTCTTCGCCAGATTCGCATCGCTGTCCTGCCCGACCGCAACGTGGTCAATGTCGGAGATCTTTGCGCCTACCGCGTCCAGGCAGGCCTTCACGGCGAGCGCGGGGAACCCGCCGAAATGTTTATGCCGGTTCAGGCGCTCTTCGGCGACGGCGAACTTGACTTCTCCATCGAGCACGATCGCCGCCGAAGCGTCGGCGTGAAACATGTTGAGGCCCAGAATGAGCATGAACTAACTCGATCTCCTCGGAATCTGCGGTCGCGGTTGGTTCATTACTTTCAGGCGTTCGGGTTGGGTGTACGCAAGGCCGCATCGAGAAACGCGGCCGTATCCACGTCGAGGCGTTCCCCATTGGCGGCCGATTCAGCAGCCCGAAGAGTTGCGAGGGTTGAGTTCACTATCTCCTCGAAACTAATCGGCGCACCTTGTTGTTTCTTCACAGACCGAGCAAAGGCAGCCCACTCGGCTTGATATCCTTTATCTTGTCGCCAGCGGGAATGAATCGTATTCTTGCGGCCATTGCGCACGAGATCAAGGCGGCGAAAATCATCGAGCACCGCAACACATCTCCCGCCGAAGACCTCAATCCGTTCTTTGGAATAGGAACGGTCGCCGCTGGACAGATAATGGATCGTCCCTTCGGAACCGTTGGCAAAGCGAAGCGCTAGGATCACATTGCCACCCGCATAACGGCCGCTCTCCCCCACCAAACGAGCCTCGACTTCAACGATGGGCGAGGCGGCGACAAACGAGAGAAGATCAATGAAGTGGCAAGCCTCGCCGAGAATGCGGCCGCCGCCCTGCTCGGGGTCGTTCAGCCAGTGGTCCGGGGGAAGATAGCCGGCATTGACCCGGTAGTGCAACGCAAGGGGCTCAGTAATCGTCGCCAGAAACGATTTCAGGCGCACAACCATGGGCGCGAAGCGGCGATTAAAACCAACCATCAGGGCCGGGCGCCGGGAGAAAGGGATCCCGAGATCGGCCCGAACGATCGCGCGCAACTCGTCTTCGCTCAGGCAGAGCGGCTTTTCGCAGAAAACATGCTTCCCGGCAGCAAGCGCGGAGAGCACTTGATTGGCGTGCAGATGATGGCGAGTGGCGATGACGACCGTGTTGACCGCGGAGTCGCAAATCACCTGAGATTCGTCGGTGGTGCACTGGCGGAAGCCGAACTCATTTGCTGCGTGTTGCGCATGCAACCCGGTGGCGGCACACACTGTGTTGAGGAGCGTCGTGGACGAAGCTTTCAGCGCGGGAATCAACGTACCCGTGGCGAAAGTTCCCGCGCCAAGCAGGCCGACAGAAAGTGAACCGGTCGGAATCGCCTGTGAAGCTGCGGAAGGCACCACGGAAAGCGTGCGCGAAAAGTCGCCTGCATCCGAGTACTGAATTACCACCCCGAGGAACGACTCCCGCGACTTGCCGGTGATGAGCTCGTACGCCCGGGATGCGTCTGCAATCGGAAACCGGTGCGTGATGAGTGGACCGACAGTAATTTTTCTGCCCGCCAACAGCGCAAGGAAAGCTTCCATGTTTCGCGTTTCGGTCCAGCGCACATAGCCAATCGGATAGTCGCGTCCCTTTTGTTCGTAGGCGGCGTCGTATCGTCCGGGGCCATAGGAGCGCGAAATGCGGAAATCGAGTTCCTTGTCGTAGTAGGCTTTGCGCTCGATTTCTATGCCCACCGTGCCGACGGCGACCACGATGGCACGGTCGCGCGCGACGGCTCCGGCCAGATTGACCGGATCGCTGCTGGGAGTTTCAGCGGTAATCAGAACCGAGTCCGCGCCGTACCCGCGCGAAACTGCCAGACAGAGATCGCGAAATTCCGAGGCGGAACTGGCGACAGAGTCGGCACCCAGATGGCGGGCAAGATCGGCACGAGAAGCGTCAATATCCATTCCGAGCACGCGGCAGCCAGCTGCCTTCAAAAGCTGCACGGTCAATTGGCCAAGCAGACCCAGGCCGATCACCGCGACCGTGTCACCAAGTTTGGCTTCCGCGGTTCGTATGCCGTGAAGAGCAACGGCGCCGAGGGTGGCGAAGGCGGCTTCGTCAAAGGAAACGTCGTCTCCAGTCTCGTGATCGCGCGCGGGAACGCGAGACACCAGCAGCCGCGGCACACAGGCCATCTCGGCGTGAACAGCGAACCCCGCGCCGGCACAAGCAACCCGGTCGCCGGGCCGGAGATCGGTGACGCCCTCGCCAACGGCCATGACCGTTCCCGCGCTGCTGTATCCAGGACCCTGCGGCTGGTCCAGGCGGCTCCGCACCGCCGAAATCGTCGGGAGAATTCCGTCGCGCCGTACTTTCTGGATGACTTCGCGAACCAGATCCGGGCGGGATTGAGCTTTTTGCAGCAGGCTCTTGCGGGCAAATTCAGCCGAGGCGCGCTCGGTCCCGGCAGACACCACCGAAGCGGCAACGCGAACCAGTACGCAGCCGGGCAGCAACTGGGGGGCAGGAACTTCCTCCACCGTGATCTCGCCGGTGCGCGCGTGCTGTAGAACTTGTTTCATGCCGTCGCTGCCTGGGGGACAGACAACCCTGTTTCAAATTGCCGCGCCCCGCCGTCGAGGAACGTCTGCATCCACAACTCCAGCGTCAGGAACTGCCATAGCTGCATGGACCAGTCGCGGCGGCCACTGCGGTGTTCGTCCACATACCGGGAGATTGCGGCGGGACGAAAGAACCCGCGCCGGCGCAGGCGTTCGGCCGAAAGCAGGTCATCCGTCATTTCTTTGAGATCGTGGGCCAACCAATAGTCTACCGGAGCGGCGAAGCCGGCTTTCGGCTGCTGCAAGACTTCGCGAGGCAGAATGTCGCGCATGGCCTGGCGAAAGATGTACTTCGTGGTTGGCCGCAGCCGGCCTCTGAGCTTTAATCCAGGAGGGACGTTCCAAGCGACAAATTCCGCCAGTTCGCGGTCGAGAAACGGCACGCGAACCTCGACCGACGACGCCATGCTCATTTTGTCGTTATAGGTGAGGTTGAGGCTGGTCATGAAAATCTTGGTGTCGAGATAGAGCATCTGGTGCAGGAAATCGGCGTCGCTGACGCGCTCGAAGGCAGTGCGATGCGCAGCGGTGGCGTCCGACGAGGCCCCTGCCGCGAAATCGGGGGTGCAGAGATCGCTTTTCTGCGCGGCATCGAGATAGGTGCAATTTGCGATGAATCGGTCCACAGGGGCAAGTGATGCACTGCGCGCCATCTTCCTGGCCAGTCGCAGGCCTCCCTTGAAGCGCCACCCGCGCAGGCCGGGCAAAGCTGCCAGGTTGGCCTCCGCGATCTTGCGCAGGCTCAGAGGGGCTTTGGCGTACGTCTGCGCCCAATAGTGCGCAATGTGCTTGCGATATCCGGCGAATAGCTCATCGCCTCCCACGCCCGACAGAAGAACCGTGGCCTGCCTGCGAGCTTCGCGGCACACCAGGTAAGCGGTAATGATGGCCGGGTCGGCAGTAGGCTCGTCCATGTGCCAGACCAGACGCGGCAGCAGTTCGGTTACGTCCGGTTCGACCACGATGCGCTGGTTCTCGCATCCCAGGTGGCGGGCGAGCCTGCTCGCAACTTGGGGATCGTCGAGCGTGTTTTCGCCGACGCGATACTTACTTGGAAATGTGATGGTGTATGTGCGAACGGGTTGGCTTTTCGGACTTTTTCCCGCCCCGCACATCATGGCGACGATGCTCGACGAATCAAGTCCCGCGCTGAGAAACGCCCCGACCGGAACGTCGCTGACCATCTGCGCTTCGACCGAACGCCGGAAGCGCTCGCGGATTTCTTCCGCAAGATCGGCCTCGGAGCGGGAATATTTCTGAGCAGCAGGAGGAAACGTCAAGTCCCAGTACTGCGTTAATTGCAGCTCGCCGTTGCGGAAGATTGCATAGTGACCGGCGGGAAGCTTCAGAATGCCCCGGAACATCGTCTTCGGATCGGGAACCCAGAGGAAGGTCAGATACTGGTGCAGGGATTCAGGATCGAGTTCCGCCACGATTCCCGGAACCTGCAGAAGCGCCTTGATCTCCGAAGCGAAAGCGAAGCGCCCGCCGTTGTGAAAATAGTAAAAAGGCTTGACGCCGAAATGGTCGCGCGCCACGAACACCGTCGGTGTCGCCTCGCGAAAATCGCAGATGGCAAAGGCGAACATGCCTGTCAGCCGTTTCAGGCAGTCAGCGCCTTCCTGCTCATAAAGGTGAAGAATCGCCTCGGTGTCAGTGTGCGATGCGAACCGATGGCCCTTGCTTTCGAGTTCGCGGCGAAGTTCGGCGAAGTTGTAGATTTCCCCGTTATAGGTGATCCACACCGTGCGGTCTTCGTTGCACATCGGCATGTGGCCATCGGGAGACAAATCGAGGATGGCGAGGCGGCGGCTACCGAAGCCGATGTACGTACCGTCGGGGAAACGGCGCTCCCACAGGCCGGAATCGTCGGGACCACGATGCGCCTGGACCTGGGTCATCCGCGCCAGAGTTTCGCCGTCGCCGCAATTCACTAGACCGCTGATCCCGCACATTCCCGGTTAGTTCCCCTTTGGGCCTTCCTGCCGCCCCTGCTTCTTCAGCTCATAGATTTTAGCTTTGGTGTGGAACATCTGCACGCTTTGAAAGCCGCAGTAGATCAGGCCAGGGACGCCGTCGAGGAAGCCGAAACGCAGAAGATACCGGTAGAAGAAGAGGAGCACAGGTGATCCCGGCACAGCGTAGAGCCTCTTCTTGAGCCAGCGGCGTCGCTGCGCCTGCGTGCCGAAAAATGCGGGGGCCAACTCACTGCGGGTTTGCTCGCCCTGCAGAAGCACTCGCGCTTCCCAGTTGGAGTACTCGTCGTGCTTCTGGATATAGCGAGAGAGTGATTCCACATTGTGATGAATCATCGGATTCTTCAAGCGCAACGCGGGCCCGTCAACCACGACATGTTCGTGAACTTCCATGTCGGCCATGGAAGCGTCTTGATCTTTGAGACGGCATTCGTAGCGGCCCTTGCCCCGACGGAAGAGCGCCAGCTTCCAGAAATTGGCATCGCCGTGGCGGAGAACCCGGCCAAGAAAATACATGCGCAGCGAAATGTAGTAGCCGTTTATGCCGGACGATTGAATCGCGGCGCGAATTTCCGCTGACAGTTCGGGCGTAAGGACTTCGTCGGCATCCAGCAAAAGAATCCAGTCAAACGCGAGGGCAAGGTTATCCATGGCCCACTGGCGTTTCTTCGGCCAGCCGCCCTGGTAGTGAAACTGGACCACTTTCGCCCCGAGAGCGCGCGCAATCTCGGGAGTCGCGTCGGTGCTCTGCGAGTCAATGACATACACTTCCCCGACATCGCGCAGCGCTTCGAGACACCGCGGCAGATTCTTCTCCTCGTTCCGCGCCGCCACGATCACGCTGACCGGCAACGTACCGGCCGCCGCTGACCATTGCGTTCTTGAGACTTCTTCGACCTTTTGCATGCCTGACGTTCGCTATAAGTGCAGTTCGCACCAGCTTTGCAGAACGTAAAGAAACCACGGCCTCGACCAGGAAACAGCCCCCGACAGAAAATCTTTCCAGACCTGCTCCACCTGAGTGCCATCCAACATGCCGCCGAGCGGCCCGTTGCCGATTCGCTGCGCGCTGAGCACGGGCTCGATTTGTGCGCGCAGTTCCTGCCTCATCCAATGTTCAAATGGCAGCGTGAACCCGCGCTTTGGGCGATGAACAATTTCCTCCGGCAGCGATCCGGCCAGCGCCGCCACCAGAAGCTTCTTCGGCGTGGCATTCAGTTTCCACGCGCCCGGCCACGACAGGACTATCCGCGCCAGTTGGTGATCAATTAAGGGGACGCGGACCTCCAGCCCCTGCGACATGCTCATGAAATCGGCGTCGCGCAACAGTGTATTGAGCATATAACAGCGCGACTCGAGATAGGAAACGCGGTTCACCGGGTCGAGCGCCAGCGACTGACGAAGAAGCTCGCGCTGCGATGCAGCCGCCGCTTCGGCGGCCGCGCAATCGGCGTCTCGGAGTAGAAGATCGCGCTGGCTGGGAGTAAACAGCGTGCGGGCCAGAAAGTAAGGATGCAGAACCCGGCCGTTGCCGCCCGCCAGCGCGGCCAGCTTGCGATTCTGATCGTTGGCTGGGGAGACCGCCTCAAAAGCCGACGCCAGCGGACCTCGCAGAACTGTGGGAACGTGGCTCCATAACCGAGCGAAGCACTCCATACGCGGGACCACTCGGAAGCTGGAATAACCAGCAAAGACTTCATCTCCGCCCAGGCCCGAGAGTGCGACTTTCACCCCCGCGCGCCGCGCCTCGCGAGAAACAAAATAAGTGTTGATGCCGTCCATGGTCGGCAGGTCCATCGCGCGCAGCGCCTCGGGAATGGCGGCCAGAACGTCGGCCTGCGAGACGTTGATCTCGTGGTGATCGGTGTGAAACTTCGCGGCGACGGCGCGCGAGTGCTGCCCCTCAGAAAACTCCGCTTCGCGAAACACGATGGAGAATGTGCTCGGGGTCACCCCGCCACGGCTGAGAATACTGACCAGCGCGCTCGAATCAATGCCGCCAGAGAGAAATACTCCCACCGGCACGTCGCTGACCAACTGCATGCGCACGGCCCCTTCGAGGAGCGGTTGCAATTGCTCAGCTGCTTGCTCCTCATCGGGAACGGCGTCCGTGGTGCTGCCATCTGGCTCGGCAAGGTCCCAGTATTGCGATTGCCGCAAGCTGCCGCTCGCCCAAGTCAGCGCATAACCAGGGGGAAGAGCGTGTACGCCGTCTATGGGCGTCAGAGGATCGCAGGCCGAACCGAACGTCAGGCAATTGATCAGCCCGGCCGCATCCAATTTGCGGGCGACAAGTCCGGTTCCAAGCAGCGTCCGGACTTCGGACGCAAACAGAAAATACGTTCCCGTGTCCGCGTAGTAAAGCGGTTTAATGCCCATCGGATCGCGGGCCAGAAAGAGACGGTGCTGTCGCGCATCCCAGATGGCGAAGGCGAACATGCCGCGGAATTTCGTCAGGCATTGCTCGCCCCAGCGCCCGTAGGCTTTCAACAGGACTTCCGTGTCCGAGTGGCTGACAAATTCCGCACCGGCCTGTTCCAGTTCCCGGCGAACGTCGCGAAAGTTGTAGATTTCGCCGTTGTAGACGATCCAGTTGCCGGTTTCAGGATCGTGCATGGGCTGATGGGCAAGAGGTGAGAGATCGAGGATGGCCAGCCGCCGGTTGCCGAGACCTACTTCCACTGGGACGGGACCCGCATCGCGCACAACGACGATGCCCGCATCATCCGGGCCGCGGTGGGCGAGCGAATTCGTCCCGCGCTCCAACACTCCTTCCGGGAGAGTTGCTCCCCGCGCCACGATGCCGAAAATGCCGCACACTTGCTTAAGTTCCCGCCCTCTATTACACCACGCCCGGCATCTCGAATCGCTGCGATATAATCCGGTCACTCACGCCGCGGACCGCGAGGCCCGAGGCAAAGATCGAAGGCTTGAATTTGACGCCGTCCCCGGAAACGCCTGACCGCGATGCCCAGAAAGCAGCGACCGCTCCAGTTTCAACTCTATCGCTCGTCAAAGCGAGCTCCCCTTCGCAACTGGAACTGGCTGCGTTGATCCTTCTCAGCTTCGCTCTTTTTATCTTCGTGATCGCACGGGCCCGCGGCTATCCCGCCGCAGTAGCAGACTTCGGCGACAGTTCCGCTTACATGGACCTCGCCGCCGCAATAAGACGTTGGGACTTCCACGGCATTGTCGTCAAGCAGTTCTGGGGGCTGCCCTATGCCATGGCGGCGCTCTCGAAGCTGACAGGTGTCTCCGGCCGGACCGCGCTGCTGGTGTGGTCGCTGCTGCCGTCGCTTCTGGCAGGGCTGCTCGCCTGGCGCCTGTGGGACGGCTGGGTCGCCGGTTACTTCGCGGTTCTGAATTTTGACTGGATGCAGCGCTCGTGCCTGGGCGGATCGGAGCCGCTTTTTGTGTGCCTGCTGCTGGGCGCTTTTCTGGCAGCGCGGCGGGAGCGCTGGCTGCTGGCTTCCCTGCTGGCTTCGTTTGCCACGGTGGTGCGGCCGCTGGGGTTGTTTGCGCTGTTGGGCATTGGGCTGACTTTGCTCTGGAAGCGGGACTTCCGCCGCTTTGCCGCGGCCACAGTCATCGGCTTGTTGGTCGGAGTGCTGTACGCACTGCCGTTCGCCGCACATTTCGGCGATCCGTTGGCCACCGTGAACAGCTACCACAGCAAGGAGTGGCAGGGCGGATGGCTGTTTGGCTTTCCGTTCTACGCCATCGTCAAAGGCACGCTGCTTTATCCCGCGCCCTGGACCAACCTCGTGCTGAGTTTCGGCTGGATCATTGTGGTTCTGGGTTCCATAGTTGTGATGGCAAGATCCAACGAGTTTCGCGCCTGCTGCCGCTCACATCCCGTCGAAACGATTTTCCTGATCCCGTATTTGTGGTGCCTGTTCACCTATAACTATCCGTACTGGGCGCGCGGCAATTTTGCGCGGTTCGCGATCCCGATTCTCCCCTTCGTGTTGCTTGCGCTCTACCGCTGGATTCCGAAAGACCGGCGCGTGCTGTGGGGAATTGGAGTAGTAGCCCCGCTGCTGGCGGCCAGTTCGGCACTGGGAATCGCGAACGTCGTGCACGCGATGCGGCAGGTGTTCGGCTGACACCCGGCCGGGGTAGTGCCTTAGTTTGTATCTCTTCTCTCTCGGAAGGGGTCATCCCGAAGCCCCGCGCTCTCACCAGCGGGGCGAGGGATCTCGCGTGAGGCTTGACCTCGTATAGCTCGAGATCCTTCGCTCCGCCTGAAAACCGGCTCCGCTCAGGATGACGCCTACGCAAAGCAAGGCCGCTCAGGATGCAAACCGAGGCGCTACCGCCCGCCCACAGGCGCATTGTCTAGCATGCGCGTTCTGTTGTATCGTCCGATTGAAATGGCAGACTCTCCCGTCAAAGTCCCCTTTCTCGATTTGAAGGCGCAGTACCGGAGCATCAAGCCCGAAATTGACGAGGCTATTGCTCGCGTTCTGGACGGCTGCCAGTTCGTTTTGGGCAGCGAGGTGGCGGCATTTGAAAAAGAGTTTGCCGCCTATTGCGGCGCGGCGGAGTGCATCGCGCTCAACTCGGGCACCAGCGCCCTGCACCTGGCATTGCTGGCGGCCGGAATCGGCCCCGGCGATGAGGTGATCACCGTTCCCTTCACCTTCATCGCCAGCGTGGCGGCCATCGTCTATACCGGCGCGAGGCCGGTGCTGGTAGATATTGACCGCCGGACGTTCACCATGGATCCGGGGGCAATCGAGGCGGCAATCACCCCGCGCACCAAAGCGATCCTGCCGGTGCATCTGTATGGGCAAACGGCGGACATGGATCCGATCCTCGACGTGGCGCGACGGCGCGGCCTGGTCGTAATCGAAGACGCAGCGCAGGCGCACGGCGCCAAGTACAAGGGGCGAGCGGCGGGCAGCATCGGCGACATTGCCTGCTTCAGTTTCTATCCCGCCAAGAATTTGGGAGCCTACGGCGAGGGAGGCGCGGTCACGACCAGCAACGCCGAGTATGCCCGAACGATTCGCATGCTGCGCGATTGGGGACAGGACCGCAAGTATCACCACCTGCTGCACGGCTACAACTACCGCATGGAGGGCTTGCAGGGCGCGATTCTGCGCGTCAAGCTGCGCCATTTGGAAGCGTGGACCGAGGCGCGGCGTAAGATTGCCCGCCGCTACGACCAACTCTTAAGCGGCTGCGGCCCGGAATTACCGCTCGAGATGCCCGCAGCCCGGCACGTCTATCATCTCTACACGCTGCGGGCCGAAGATCGCGACGGCCTGCAGGCGGCGTTGCTTGCGGAAGGAATCCAGACCGCCATCCACTACGCCATACCGGCGCACCTGCAGCCCGCCTATGCCGGCCTCGGATATGGCAAGGGATCTCTCCCTCAGGCCGAGGCCGCGGCACGGCAGGTGCTGTCCTTGCCGATCTATCCGGAGATTTCCACTCAGGTCATCTTTAAAGTTGCCGAAACAGTAAAGAAGGCTATCCGGAAGATGCAGACCGTGGTCTGAGCGGCGTCGCGGCTGAGGCATGCGGAAGCCGCGCTGATTCCTCTGCCCATTCTCGGCCCATGCAATAGAGAAGCAGGACTGCAAGGAGGATCAGGGCCCAGATCTCATGGGGAAGCACAATCGTGTCCCACCACCAACCATTCACAATACTAGCCGGAATACGACCCCTGAGTGCGAGGTCGGACAATAACGTCGGGCCCGGCACCAGAAAGGGCGCGACCGTCGCAAGGATTAGAAGCGTGGTGGAGCGTCGGATGCCCGATAGCAGGCTCCAGGCCAAAGGCCAGATCAGCAGCGCCGCATCGTAGAACCTGTGATAGACAGAAATTAGGCTGATGATCGCGATCGCACTGATTTGCAGCAGCTCCGAAGGCGTTCGGCGCCGCCAACAGAACCAAAGCCAGCACGCCAGAAGCCCAACCCCCAGGAACCGAGCCAGAAGGTTGGCGGCCGAGGTGTTTCTCAGGAGGCTGTAGAAAAGCACCTGCGCATTGATCATATTGAAGCGGATCGCAGCCGGGCGCGTGAAATCGGCAAGCGATCCCGGAGCGAATATTCTGTGGGTATTTTCGAAATAGGAAGCAAGCCACGGAACCCCAGCCAGCCCGACGCGCAAGAATCCGCCAGCACAAATCAGGGCGGCAACGGCGGTTGCAATGCCGCCAACCCTCCACTGGCGGCGAATTAGATAGTAGAGCAACAACCCGCCGGCCACCGTCGGCTTCAGGCAGACCGCGATTGCCAGCAGCACGCCGGCGGTCTTCTTCCTGCCGGCGCGCTCGGCCCAGACCGTGCCGACCGTTAGGCTCACGGCCAGCATTGCAGGGTTTGCGGTACCAAGGCCGGTGTGCAGAGGGGCAAGAGCAAACGTGATCGCCAGGAATAGTTGAGCGCGCAAATCCGACAGACCACAACCGCAGATCGAGAGCAGCGCGAACGGTGCCAGCACCACGGCGGCAACACTGATCACTATCCACAGCGGCATTGCCACCGACCACGAAAGCAGGCTGAACGGAGAAAGCACAACCAGGCTGCTCAGGGGGTATGGAGTCGGCATCCCGCGCTTGACCTCCAACATTCCGTTCGCAGCATCGGCGTCCACCCAGTCAGGACGCGGATTGTCGGAGGGCCAAAGCGAAACCAGTGATTGTGCGCTGTAGGGATCCTTGCCGTGCGCCCATGCTTTCGCCTGGATGTAGGGAGAGAGAAAATCGTTCCATCCCATTCCGCGCACGATACGCACCGGCCCACGAACCGAGAACTCGGCTACAGAGGCGAGGAGCAACGCCGCGACCAGAATGCTGCGCCATCTCTTGCTCGTCACTGATTTCTCTTTCGCACGGATGAGCAGAAGCAAGACATTCTACCAACGTCGGCTCGTTCAGTTCGCGCCCGAAACCAGCGAACGAGCCAAAGCCAGCAGATCATCGGTATGCTTTCTCCAACTGAACGCCGCCGAGCGTGCCAGCCCGAGGGCGGACAAGCGTGTTGCACCATCCGCCGCAGAAGCTACTTCCGCGATGCGGTCCGCCAGTTCCTGCGGCGAAAAGCAGGGAAAGTACAAGGCAGCATCGCCGCATATTTCGCGATGCACGGGCAGATCCGAGGCGACCACCGGCAAGCCGCTGGCCATGGCTTCGACCAGGGGATGAGCGAAGGTTTCGGTGTAAGCGGGCGTCACGTAGATATTGGCCCGGCGGTAAAGTTGATGGAGTTGGTTGTAGGGAATCGTTCCGAGTTCGACGACCATGTCTGAAACCCCGAGTTCCTGAACGAGCCTTGCCGCCCCTTCCGGCCGGTACGCGCCCGGATTTGCTCCCGCTGCCAGGCGGCAGGTGAGCAGAAGTTTCACCGCGCGGCCCATCCAGCGCTCGCGCACCAGCGGAAGGGCACGAATGAGGGCTTCAAAGTTCCGGTAGTAGTTGTAGTGGCTGACAAAAAGAAGCTTCAGGGATCCTTCGGCACTCCGCAGTTTTTCCTCAACTTCCAACGGCAGCGGGCTGGCGTCCCGGGTGAAGGCCCCCAGGTCAAACCCATGATGAATGGCGTGGACGTTGACGCCGGTCCACCGCCGGAGTTCGGCGGCAAACGCCCCGCTCGGAGCAACCGTCGCATCGGCCCAGTGGATAGACTTCTTCGCCAATGCAGCTCGCAAGCGTGTCTCCAGCCAGGTTCCGTACTCATGCCGCTCTAGCAAGTCACGGTAGAAGTCGGCCGAGGTGTAGATCGAATTGCGCGAAAGCAAGATTTGCGGCACGGGAGAATCTCGCAGGGCGAAGTTTCCCGCCGAAAGCAGAACATCGGCGCGGCAGCGCCGAATAAGGCCGGGCAGTTCGGCCTGTTCGTACCACCACCGGCGCAAGGACGAGGCCTGCACCTCGACAAACTCAACGTTGACGAATTCCCTAAGGTTCTTTCGCACGTCAGGAGCCAGAACGACGTTCACGCGCAGGTCAGGCGTGGCTGCGAGATGCGGAATGACATTGCGAATATAGGTAAGTCCCCCGCCGGCGCTGGCGGCAAGACTGTTGATCAGCAGATGCATCATCGGCCGGGCGCGACTCGACCCCACGCCGGTGTCGCTGCCCTGGGACGCCAGCGGAAAGCAAGGCGAGGCAGGCGCACCCTGGGCGCGATATCCACAAGGATGAACCCCAGGCTCCAGAAGAACACGGAGAGGTAGTATCCAACCGCAAAGAGCCAGTCCTCGAAACCGGCGTGGACGAGGCCCGCAACTAGAACCACCGCCAGCGGGATGGCGGGATGGGCCGGATTGCCCGTGTTCAACATCCATAAAAACGTCCGGGCCAGGTTCGCCAACAGCACCATCAGAAGCAATGCAAAAGGAACCACGCCCAGCACGCCGACCCACGACACGATGCTCAAATAGCTGCTGCCGTTTTCCGAAGTCGCGGCCTCGCTGGTGGCGAAGCCCCCGTACTTACCTACGCGCTCGCTGGCATCTTGGCCGTTGTCAGTGGTCCCAAATCCGGACCCGAACCAGAAGTGTCCCTTAATGCTCTGCATCGCTCCCTGCCAGGGGCTCTGCCGCGAAGCGAATACGCCCAGCCCCGGATCTTGACCCTTGTAAACGATGTCGGAGTTCAGCGAGTTAAGGGTGCGGGAGAATCCCTCCGGATCGAAAATGGCAGACGAAGCCACCAGGATCAGGATGACCACCACTCCCTGCCCCAGCATTTTGTAGCGCCGAAGCGCCAGGCAAAGCACGCCACAGGAAAACAGAGCAGCCGCCAGGCCCGCTCGCGAATGACTGTGAAACGTCAGGAACATCGAAACGACGAAGAGTATCTGACGACGATACAAAGTAGACCGGTCTTGTTCGAGCAGTGTTCCCCAGAGAAGAACCGGGGCCGCGGCGACGCCCATGACCGCGCCCAGGGAATTCGGATTCCCCATGGCTTCGATGCCAAGGAAATACAGAACCGCTATGCTTCCGACAAACACTTCGCAGCCGGTGAGCAGCCCGTTGAAGAAGCGGTTCTCGCGCCCGGTGACGGCCAGCCGCGCGCCCGTGCCGGCGTAGATGAACAACAGCAGCAGGCTGACCGCCTTCAGAAAAGCCAGCCCCTGATAACGCGAAACTGCCGCTGAAACCATCGCGGCCAGGACCGCAAACACCGCCATGGCATGGAAAAGCCCGAAACGGTGGCGGCGCTCTTTCAGCATGATGAAGGAACCCACCAGGGCTCCCGCACCCAGCACGAGCCAGCGAATTGCGATCCATGCTCCTCCTACGGGCAGGTTCATACCGGCCAGGAGGAAACTGACGATAACCACAGGAAAAAACACGCGGCGATATAGGAAGATGGCGCCGAACAGGCACTCCACCAGCGCGACTCCTCCGACGTAGGTCGGATTAATGAAGTATCCGGGACGGGAATATGCCAGCAGGGCAAACGCGGGCAGCAGCAAGACCAGCACCAGGGCAATCAGCGTCGCTTTGGGAATGCGATCGATCACGCTCTTTCCTTCCTGGCTTCAACCGCTCTCAGAATTCCCTTCGCCCATTCTGCCGGGGAGAAGCGTGCAATATGCTGCCCGCTGTTGGCACCCATCTCTTGGCAAATGTCGGGTTGAAGAACAAGGCTCGTCATCGCGGCAGCAAGAGCTGATCGATCGTTTGGCGGCACCAGCAATCCGTTCCAGTTTTCCCGCAGCAGATCGGCGGCACATCCGGCCACCCGGCTCAGAATGACCGGTAGCCCGCAAGCCATTGCTTCATTGACCACGAGGCCCCAGGTGTCCGTGTAGGTGGGCAAGACCAGAGCCTCAGCCAGGGCATAGTAGTCCGCCAGTTCTTCCCGCTGGGCAAAGCCCGGAAATCTCACCGCTCCCGGGGAGATCGAGGCCGCCCGCTCCTCCAGTTGTCGCCGGAGAGCGCCGTCGCCCACAAATACCAAGCCGATCCGCCGCCGCAACGGTTCGTCTAGTTTGGCATAAGCGGCGAGCAAATCAAACACCCCCTTCTCGCGCACCAGGCGTCCAACGAAGAGAAAGTAGCGCTCCGGCAGGCTCAGTTCGCGGCGGCGGGTGGATGAATCCCGGCGAGCGCGCGCCGCGGTGGCCGCGAAAAGATCGTTATCCACGGCATTCGGAGCCATAAAGATTCTGCCCGGGTCAATTTTGTGCGCCCGAAGGTACTCGCCAGCCGACCGGCCCGGCACGACAAATCCGTCACAGCGGCTGAGAAACTTTCGCTTCAGCAATTCCACCAGCGCAAAGCCGCGACGCAGGTCCTGCTGGTTGCTCTCTGACCAGAGCAGAAATGCAACTGCGCACGACTTGGCCCAGCGCAGTGCCTGCCACGAAGCAATGTAGTTGTACCCTCCACAGAGGATGACATCGGGTTTTGCCGCGCTCAGGGCCCCGCCCAGGCCGCGGTTCAGCAGAATGTTGTACCGGCCTATTTGCGTCCGCCACGATGGCAGAACCTGGTACGGGAATTCGATTTCTTCCCGGTAGACTTTCCACTGACGCAGGTTCGGGTCGGTCTCCGCCAGAAAGATCACGTGGGGATCTACTTCTCCGGAGTGTGCGAGCGCGTTGAAAAGCGGAATCCGATACGGCGAAATGATCTCGGTCAGGATCACCAGGCGGCGCTTCATGCGACGACCTCGCGGTAGATGCGAGCCAGGCTTTCCGCCTGATGTTCCAAAGTGAGCCGGTCGAGAATCGTGTCGCGCGCGGCAGTTCCCAGATTTCTGCGTAGCTGGGCATCGCGCAGCAGCATGCCGAGAGCGAGCGTCAGTTCTTTCCCATTGTCCGGACCAACCAGGAAACCGTTCTGACCGTGTCGGACGATCTCTGCAATTCCCTGCTCTCTGCAGCCAACCACTGGCTTGCCAGCCGACATGGCCTCGAGATACACGCAGCCAAGGCCCTCATACCGACTGGGCAAAGCAAACACGGTACACCGGCGCATGGCGTCGGCCACCTGGCGTCGCGATTGACGGCCCAAAAAGGGGACCCGGCCGGAAACCTGAAGTTCCTGAGCCAGCGCTTGCAGGCGCAAGAGTTCCGGACCATCGCCGATGATCTCCAACGTCAGCGAAGAAAATTCTGCAGCCAGCGCGGCCACAGCCCGGATGAGAAGTTCATGCCCTTTGATCGGAATCAGATTGCCGACGCTTAGGATCAGCGGCCCGCCCGAGGTCGGCTCACTCGTGGGCGAGAACAATTCAGGATCCACTCCGTTGTAGACCACCGAAGTCCGGCAATTGCGCCCCATCCCTTCAAGAACCTTCTCACGCACGTGCTCGCTGATGCAGATCACGCGCCGCGATGCGGCGTAGACACGCTGGGATATCCGGCGGCACCACTCTCCGGACCGCCCGCTGACTTGCACGGTAGAAAAGGCATCCAAGCCGTGAACCGAGACTACAAACGGAACTTTCAATTCCCCGCTCAGCAGCATGGCGGCATGGCCGCAAGGCAACGGCCCGTGGGCATGAATCAGATCAATCTTCTGCGCATGGTGCAATTCCCTGAGCCGGCCCACTACTCGGGCAAAAACAAACGCGCCCGCCGTCGGAAGACCAAAGCCGCCGGGCAGCGCCAGGTACCGGAACCACTTCGCGGGGATTGCCGAACTGCCGTTGTGAAAACTGCCGCGGTAAAACGGCTGCACCGCAAACACCGTGTGCCGAAGACCGCGTTTCGCCAGCCAGTCGAGTGGCTCGGCAACGAAGCAGCCGGCGGCGTCATCCTCTCGCGTGGGATAGAACGGCGTCAGGGTCAGGATGTGGAGACGATCCGCCATAGTGTGATTCACTGCGGCTGCATCGCGGCTATTTCAAGATACGCATTCTGCCACTGCCTGCCTACGAGGTCCCAATCGAATTTCTCGACGTGCTTCCGGGCGCCAGTGCCCATCTGCTCGCGCAGCGAGCGATCCGCGATGAGCCTGTCCAGCGCTTGCATCATCTCCTCGACGGTCTCGACCTGAAAGCCGGTTACACCATCCACCACCGACGGCGTCTCGTAGTCACGAAACACGACGCAGGGCAATCCCGTGGCCGCGGCTTCCAGCGTAACCTTCGGAATCCCTTCCAAACGGGAAGGCAACAGAAAGATGTCGCTGTCGCGCATGATGTCGAGCATCTGCGACTGGCTCTTAGGCCCCTCCAGGTTTACATTTCTTAATCCCGCCTGCATGATTTTCTGCTGCAATACCTGCTCATAGCCCTCACGGCCGCCGCCAACCAGACGGAATCTGGCGCCGGGGAACCGTGCGGCGGCGTCTATCACATGTTGCGGTCCCTTGCGCTCAATGAGCGTACCGGCAAATAGAACCACCGGCGACGGATGGTCCCGCTTTGCTGGAGGAGTAAATAGTCTCGTATCCACACCAACGGGAAGAATGTGGCCGGGTCGCTTCCCTGTCCGGGCGGAAACATCCCGTGCGACGAATTCCGTGATCCCGGTGTAGACATCGCAGTGCGGATAAATTCCCTCAAAAAGTATTCGCAGAGTGCGCGCCGGATTCACCAATTGAGCCGCGGGAGCCTCCGCGTGAAGCACTGCCTTTGTGTGTCGCCGCAGCACGCGCGGCAAGTGAAGAAATACGTAGCTCGCCGGGCTGAAGTCCACATAGCTGATGATGTCGTACCCCGCCAGCATCTCGCGCAGAATCCGCCCGGTCTGGCCGCGCGGCGGAAGCTTCAATAGCCGAACGCCGGGCCGGTTCTCGAGTCGTAGGTCAGGTTCCCGCTCATACCAAAGCGTGCTCTCCAGGCGTTCAGGATCGAGCCGCAAAGCGATCTCGCGCACGTTCAGACTTTGCGCGTTGGTGCTGCCCGCATCCACGCCGGGCATGAACAAGACGCGAACTTTATCCATCTTTCTGCAATCTCATCTCAGCCTACCCTATATTAAGCGCTGCCGAACCGGCGGGATGATGCGGCCAATAAGCGTTGGGCGGCTTTGCCTCGACGGCGGGTGTCAGCTACCATTTCAGTCTCGCAGCTAAGAGTACATGACCAGGCTATCAGTGGCAGTCCTGCTTTCCGGCAGGGAACAATTCAGCGTCTACTACGGCGGCGCGCTGGCGCGCTGGACCTATGAGGTGTACAGCCGCCTGCAGGACCGGATTGCCGTCAGCGTCTTTGGCTTCCCCACCGATCCCAAGAGCGCTTATTCCCTCAAACATGAATCGAGCGGCTGGTGGCGCGCCTGCTCGCTACTGTCGCGACTGCCCGGGCTGCGGCGCTATGAGGACGAGGTCTGGCTCCGCGGTCTGATGCCTCGCTTGCGAGGCTTCGCGGTCCTGCACATCCATAATCGTCCACAATGGGCCCGCCTGCTGCGCTCCCTCGGATATTGCGGATCCATCATCGTTCACTTGCAGAATGATCATCTGGGTCACTGGAGCCAGCCGATGCGCGACGCTTTGGCCCCCGATCTCGACGGACTGGTCGTCTGCAGCAACTACTTGCGCACGCAGTCCATCGGATCGTCCGAAGCCCTGGCCCAGAAAACCAGCGTCGTCTTCAACGGCGTGAACACCAAGCTGCTTGTCCCGCGAGAAGAGTTGCGCGAGCCCAAGACCATCTTTTTTGTAGGAAGCTTCATCCCGGCAAAGGGTGTACTTCAGCTCGTCGAGGCTTATGCGCGAGTGCTCGGGCTGCATCCTACCGCAAAACTGATCATCGGCGGCAGCACCAGCTTCGGGAAACATGAAGAAACGGAATATGTTCGCGAAGTGCGCCGGCTGGCCGCTTCCATCCAGAACCAGCTCGGCGCTTCCATCGAGTTTCCCGGCTACATTCATCACGACCGCGATTTACCCGGCTTCTTTCAGCGCGCGGCGCTGTTCACGAGCCCTTCGATCTTTCAGGAGCCTTTTGGCCTGGTGAATGCCGAAGCCATGGCCTGCGCGACTCCGGTGGTGGGCTCGAATCGCGGCGGAATTCCCGAGGTCCTCGGCGAGACCGGCCGCCTCATCGATCCCGAAGACATCGCGCAATACGCCGACGCACTTTCAGCTCTGCTCTCCGATTCTGCCGAGCGCGAGCGCCTGGGCTGCGCTGCCCTCGAACGGAGCCGGCAAATGTTCGACTGGAGTGTAATTGCCAAAGCTTGGGCGGAATACCTGCACAACGTAACCGGCGAAAAAGTCGCAGTCTGTGAAGTGTGCTTAGACTGGAATTGAATCAGCCATGAATGGAAAGCCGGTTTCCTTCGACGCTCAGTCTAACCGTCGTGGTGCTGCCCTGGTGGAGAGCTCTGCCATCGCCCAGAACCCTCGAATCAGAAACATGACTCCGCGACTGTTGCTCGCCGCGGTCTGGCTGCTCAGCGCCTTCTACATGGCGGCGGGCCTCCGGCGCGGCTGGCTGGCTCATGACGAGGGCGTCCTCGCGCAATCGGCTGAGCGTGTCCTTCTCGGAGAGATTCCCCACCACGATTTCGATGAACTCTACACCGGGGGCCTCAGCTATCTGAATGCGGAGGCTTTCCGCCTGTTCGGGACCAACCTGGCGAGCATGCGCTACGTGATGTATTTCTTCTTTTTGGCCTGGGTTCCCGCGCTCTATTACATCGCGTCCAGGTTCGGCCCGCCTTGGGTGGCTGCCTCGTTCACGCTGCTTGCGGTTGCATGGAGCGTGCCCAACTACTCCACGCCCATGCCGTCCTGGTACAACCTGTTTTTAGCCACGTTTGGTGTTGCCGCGCTGCTTCGATTCCTGGAAACGTGCCGCCCCAAATGGATTTTACTGGCTGGCCTGTGCGGCGGCGTCTCTTTCCTGTTCAAGCTGAGTGGACTGTACTACGTGGCGGGCGCTGCTCTCTTCCTCTGGTTTCGCGAAGGCGACGCCAATGAGCGGGTCACCCAACGGGACCGGTGGTATCGCACCGCACGAGCTGCACTGTTCGTCTTGGCCTACGAGGCCGCTGTGTTCTCCTTGCTGCGGAAGTCGTTCTACCCCGGATCTTTCCTATATTTCTTCCTGCCAATTCTGACGGTGGGAGCGGCCGTCATCTGGCAACAAATCCAGCGCCGCGGCCAGGGCATTGACTTCACCAGGTCCGAAGAAAATCTGCTCATCTTCGCAGTGGGAGTCGCAATTCCGATCGCACTATTCCTCATCCCCTACCTGCGCGCGGGAGCCGTTGCTGATTTTGTACGCGGCGTGTTCGTGCTGCCGGGCAGGCGCTTGCAGTACACCGTCAAATCGGCGTCGCTGGCAAGGTTTCTGCTCGGCATGACCGAAAATGCGCTGGTGTGGCTCGCGGTTCTGAAAACGCGGGGCAAGATCGGGAGAAAGATCGAGAGAGCGGCCGGAATCGCGCTGGCAGCGGCCGCACTGGTGGCAGTGGCGCTGGGGCGCAACCACCATACGATCTTTAACGCCCTATGGGTGCCGCTATGGAACGCTCTTCCCTTTACAGTTATAGTCGGCACTCTGCTGCTGATGACGAAAGCCCGCAATATCGAGACTCAGCGGCGCCAGAAGATATTCCTGCTGCTGGCGGTCACTGCGGCTTGCAGCCTCATCCAGTTTCCCTATACCGGTCCCATTTATTTTTGCTATGTCGCGCCGCTGCTCATCCTCTCGATGCTGGCTGTGGGCTCGCTGATCGAAGAGCCGCCCCGCTGGGTGTTAGCAGGACTATTCTGCTTTTGCCTGCTGTACGCGGTCTTCGACGCTACACCCACGTTCTTGCGTTACCGGGGCGAGCTCGACGTTCCCCCGGGCGGCGTCGCCGATTTCGTCCTTCCCCGGTCCGGCAGCCTGCATCTTTATGGGCCGGATGCGAGGCTGCGCGCGGAACTGGTGCAGATCATCGCGCAGCATGCTCTTGGAAGCTATATTTATGCGACCCCGGATTGCCCCGACGTGTATTTTCTGTCCGGCTTCCGCAATCCCACGCGCACGTTGTTTGATTTCCTGGACGAGCCACAAGGCCGAACCCAACGGATTCTTGCCGCCATCCATGCCCACAATGTGAACCTGGTCGTAATCTACCTTACGCCCGGTTTTTCAGGCCCGATCCCGGCGGACCTGCGGGAAGAACTCGAAAAAGAGTTTCCGGAGCAGGCACAGATTCCTGATTATGAGGTAAGGTGGAAGCCCTGAGTTCACGACTGGATTGAGCCGTACTCCATAGAACGATGAAGCGAATTCCTTCCCTCGACGGCTTGCGAGCGATCTCCATCGCCGCAGTGGTCGTCGGCCACGTCGCAAAAGCGCTGCACTCCACAGCCGCCTGGGGCGCATACGGGAACACCGGTGTGCGGATCTTTTTCGTCATCTCCGGCTACCTCATTACCAGACTCCTGCTCAGCGAGCACGCCCGCACGTCGAGCATCAGCCTGCGAGACTTCTACATCCGCCGCGCTTACCGCATCTTGCCGGCCGCCCTGGTATTCGTCGCCGCCGGAGTCTTCATAGACTGGCGCCACATGACCTGGTACCACGTCGCGGCCGCGGTCTTCTATGTGGCCAACTGCGACTATTCCCTGCCCTGGATCTTCGGGCATTTGTGGTCGCTGAGCGTCGAGGAGCAGTTCTATTTGCTCTGGCCGAGCGTCCTCAAGCGCTGGTACCGGCACAGGGTCGCGATCCTGATTACGGTGATGCTGGCCGCGCCGGTGTTGCATGTCATCCTCTACTACTTCAAAGTTCCCGCGGGTGGAGACGCGCTCTTTCCTGTAGTCGCCGATAACCTGGCGATCGGATGTCTGCTGGCAATGCTGGAATCGCGGATTCCACGAATTCCCGGCTACGTGGCCCTGGCGATGACCGCCGCGATCTTCCTGATCCCCTTCTTCCCGGCTCGCAGCGTGCCGCTTACTCTCTTCAGCGTATTCTTTCTGCACCCGGTTTTTCTAGCGTCCATCGCCGGTGTTCTTTTGCATGTGGTGCGGCGGCCGTATTGGTTTCTGAACTGCGGCCCGGTAGTGTGGCTTGGGCAGATCAGCTATAGCCTGTATCTTTGGCAGGAACCGTTTTGTCCCAACCCCCGATTCCGGCCATTACCGGCGATCACGTTCGCAATCGCGGCCGCATGCATTTCGTACTACCTGGTGGAGCGGCCTGCCTTGAATCGGCGCGACAAGGGCCAGAAAGGCACCGAGGGAATCAAAGAAGCGCGTCTGGGAGAAGTGGTTGCGCCGACCCCCGTGCAGCGGGCCTCTTGAGAATGGCCTGTCATTTCGGGAGGCATCGGGGAGAGATCCAAGTTCCATGAGCCTGACCGCAAGCTTGCTGGAGCACACCCTGGTTTACCGCATGTGGCAAGCTCCGTTCGCCGAACAGAAGTTCGCGCCGGTACGCGCTCATAACAATCTGGACAGCATCCGCCGGGTGCTGGACGTAGCCTGCGGGCCGGGCACGAACACGCGGCACTTTGCCCATTCCGACTACCTCGGCATTGACTTGAATGAACGCTACATCCAGGATGCGAGGGCGCGCCATCAGCGGAATTTCCTGGTCGCGGACGCCACCAAGTACCGGGTCCCGCCCGACCAACGATTCGATTTCATTCTGGTCAACAGCTTTCTGCATCATCTGCCAGACTCAGATGTGATCAACATCCTGTCTCACCTGCGAACGCTGCTGACCGACGACGGGCACATTCACATTCTCGAACTGGTCATGCCGGAGGGCGCGTCCATCGCTCGCAGCCTGGCCCGCTGGGACCGCGGCAAGTACGCGCGCCCGCTCCAGGCCTGGACACAGATATTCGGAGGCCTCTTCGATCCCATGGTCGTGGAACCGTACCCCCTGGTTGGTTTTGGCGCTACACTGTGGAACATGATTTACTTCAAGGGAAAGGCGCCAAGCCCGCAGTCCTCCGTAGAGAAAACGCCGGAGACTCGGGCATAGGAAACCGTTTGATGGCATGTCCCGACCTGATCTCCGAGCGACGCTTGGCAGGCCCACCGCGTATTTCCCTGGCGATTCCGGTTTACAACGAAGAAGCTGTGGTGCCGGAACTGATTCGGCGAACTACCGGCGCTCTCGACAGCCTTCCCGGCGGACCCCACGAAATCGTGCTGGTAGACGACGGCAGTTCCGATCACACGGCAGCATTGCTGGAACAGGCTGCGCAGGAAGATCCGCGCCTGGTCGTGGTTGAGCTGTCACGCAATTTCGGCCACCAGACGGCCCTGGCCGCGGCGCTCGATTACGTTTCCGGCGACGTGGCCATCCTGATGGACGGAGACCTGCAAGATCCGCCGGAATCCATCCCCCAACTCGTCGAGGCCTACCAGCAGGGCTATGACGTGGTCTACGTGCGGCGGGTCAATCGCAAAGAAGCGTGGTGGCTGCGTTTCTGTTACTGGCTTTTCTACCGGCTGCTGGCGGCGCTCTCACCCGTCCGGCTGCCGCTCGACGCAGGCGACTTCGGCCTGATGTCGCGGCGCGTGATTGACGAAATTCGCAAAATGCCAGAGCATCACCGCTATCTTCGCGGCATGCGGAGCTGGGTCGGGTTCAAGCAGATCGGAATCCCCATTGAGCGGTCGGCGCGCCAAGCTGGCCGCACCAAGTACAGCCCTTTGCGTCTGCTCAAGCTGGCTTCCGACGGAATTTTCGCCTTCTCGATTGTGCCCTTGCGAGCCGCATCCATCGCCGGCGCGGCGGCCATAGGCTTCTCCGTTCTGTTCTCCCTGTACTCCCTGTATGCCAAGTTCTGGCTGCATTCTCCGCAGGGCTTCACGGCGCTGATCCTGGTCATCACGTTTCTGTCGGGAATCAATCTGTTCTTCCTCGGAATCATTGGAGAATACGTGGGCCGAGTCTACGAAGAAACCAAGGCCCGGCCTCATTACGTGGTGGATCGAGTCGTGAACCGAACCACCGCGGTCAGCGGCCGCCAGTGGCGGGAGGCTCCGGCCCCTGTTGCGCGCCACGGTGCGACTTCGACCGGCATTGATTAGCTCACCTTGGCGCCCGGATAAATCTCCTTGAATCCCGAATACGCCGAACGCTACCGCGAACTGTTTGAAAAGCACTGGTGGTGGCGCGCCCGCACCGCCTTCATTGTCGAGACCCTGCGCCACCTCAGACCGCCGAACGGATGGGAGCGCATCCTCGACATCGGCTGCGGCGATGGATTGTTCTTCCCGCGCCTGCGCGAATTCGGGGACGTAGAGGGAATTGAACCATCTGCTGAGTTGCTGAATCCGACCAATCCCGATCGAGACCGCATCTATGTTGGCCCGTTTGACCGCAACTTCCACCCCGGCAGGCAGTACTCTCTCATCCTCATGCTGGATGTGCTCGAGCACCTGGAGAATCCCATCGAGGCCCTTCGCCAGGTTGCCGATTTACTCCAGCCAGACGGCATGTTCCTGATCACCGTCCCTGCGTTCATGGCGCTCTGGACCAATCACGACGTGATGAACCACCACTTCACGCGCTATACCAAAGCCCGGCTCTGCAAAGTAATCGAAGACGCGGGGCTTTGCGTGACGGAAGAACGTTATCTCTACCACTGGATGTGCCCGGCCAAACTCGCCGTGGGGTTCGCGGAGCGCATATTGCATTCCGAGCCGAAGCCGGCAACTGTGCCCTCGGGCTGGATCAACGAGGCACTATTCCGGCTCTCGCGGCTGGAGCAGAAGACGATCAGCCGGCTGCCAATGCCGGTCGGCAGTTCCCTGATGACCATTGGAAAGCGGGCTGCAGGTTCTCAATCGCGATAAGAACTTTCTACTCTCGTCAGCTCACCGCATGCCGCAATTCGCGCAGGCGCGCGCGCAGGGCGAGGTCGGAATTTTGATTGTGCCGGGTCTTTTGCAAATGCTCGCGCGCAGCCTGGAGCAGCCGGGCCCGTTCGGCGCGAGCAACACCCGCCGGCAAAGGTGACTGCTCTCGTGGATCACTTCGCAAGTCGTAGAGGCGCTCCGCTTTTTCATTGAAGTTGATCACCAGCTTGTAGGCCTCGCCGCGGACCGCCATCTGGCAGGGGCGCATTCGCTCATCCGCCCGCAGAATGTTTTTGCCCGTCCCCACCGATTCGGCAATCGCGAGCTCACTGGGCAGGTCCGTGCCGGTTGAAAGCTGATCCCAGCGACTCCTCCCCTGGAAAGTGTCGGGAGGAGCAATGCCCGCTGCTTCAAGCAGCGTTGGCGCCAAATGAATCAAGCTGAAGGGACCCTTTGCCGTGCGCGACGACACACCAGGCATCCGCACGAGGAGCGGCACACGAACCAGTTCTTCCCGCATTGTCACGGGAGAATGATACCGGCCGCCTTGTTCCAGAAATTCTTCTCCATGATCTGCCGTAAGCGCAAATATTGTCTCGTCCCAACGCTGCCATTCCCGCAACGCGCTGACGAGCCGCGAAATCTGTTTGTCCACCCAATACACGCCGGCATCGTAGAGAGAAAGAATCCTCTCCCGGTACCGCCGCAGTCTTTGCGGCCCGATGTCATCGCGATTCCAGGCAGAATTGAGGACGCGCGCCCGACGCGCCGTAAAATGCGACAGGCCCAGCGCCGCCAACGCTTCCTGTGGCGGATAGTGCGGATAGTGCGGGTCCATCAGGTGCAGCCAGAGAAAGAAAGGCTGGTCCCCGATACCGCTCAGCCAGGAGCAGGCCTGATCCACGATGACGTCCGCTGCGGGGTAGCGACGCAGCCCGTCCATGGAAACGTTCTCGCGCCAAGAACGCCACTGGCAGTACCAGAAATAAAGCTCGTCGTATGCGGCCGCGGTCAGATGAGTTCCGCGCGAAAACATCCGTACCCGGCGGTTGAAATCCGATAAGCTCTTGTCTTCGGCAGCCCGCGAAAGGGTAGCCCCGTCCGCAAGGGAATCGGTCAGGAAATCGCAAAAAGTCTCGAAGTCCTCGTGATAGCCGAAGCGCGAACTAAGGTAGGGATTCGCGGCCAGAAAGGCTGCCGTGCTCGAACCGGCCTGCCGCATCGCGCTTGCGATGGTCGGCTCGTGCGGCGCAATCCCGACAACATCCCGTCCCAGACTCAGCGGATACCGCGACGCGAGCATTGCAGGAACAGAAAAATAAGTCGGCACGCCGGCCACGATGGCGTTCGTGAAAACCACGCTCTCTTTGGCGAGCAAATCCAGGAACGGGGTTACCGGCCGCGAGTATCCCTGAAAGCCGACGTGGTCGGCTCGCAGGCAATCCACCGTGACCAGCACTAGCGAACGTCGCTTCATCAATATCAAAGGCGAATTGAATCAGGAATGGATGCTGCTTCAGCGTCTGTTTACCGGGGAGTGACGGTTGCCGTCGCCCTCAAATGTAGCCGAGATCGCGCAGGCGATCCTGAATCATCTGTTCCTCGGCCTGATCCAGCTTGCTGCCGTCCTCTTTGACGATTTCTGCCAGCAGAAAACGAAGGAGCGCTTCCAGGCTTTCGAACCGTTTCGGCGTCCACTTTTCTGCCGCCGCGCACAGGTCTTCCGGCAAATGAACGGTGCGGTATTCAGCCATCAGGCCTGCACTCCGAGTTTCTGCATGCTGCCTCGCAGATACGACCACGCACTTCGAGCAATCATGCGGTCATCCGCATCCAGCGAAAAAGCAACTGCGATCCCCGCGAAGATCAAGTACGACACAACCAGCGCCAGCAGGATCGCCAGCCAGGGATAAATGATCCAGCTCATGCCAATCCGCAACAAGATGATAGCCGCAACCGAGCAAGCCGCCGGAATCACCAGCCCCAAGTAACTTCGATTATAGGGGAAAATGTTGAGCGCCTTGCGCACGTAGTACAGATTCCACAGATTCCCCGCCACATTCACCCCCGCGGCAGCTAGAGCGGCACCGATGATCCCGAGCACAGGGATCAGAGTGATGTTCACCAGAATCGAAATTCCCGCCATGACAAACTGCACCCGGATCAGCCGTCGCTGATTTCCTGACATCAGCAGAAGGTAGCCGACCGATCCGACCCCGCAGTTCACTAGTTGCCCAACCGCACCAATCACCAGCACCGGCCAGCCGGCCTCGAACGCCGGGCCGAAGATGCGCATCAGGGGAGAAGCAAAAACAATGACCACAAAAGCAAGCGGCAGGGTCAGTCCCACGACCCATTTGGTGAGCGTCTGAAAGAGCTTCTGCAAAACGTCATGACGCGCTTGTGCATGCAGATGGGCGATTACCGGAGCGAAAATCTGATTCACAGACTGCAAAATAATGGGGATGAACGCCGACAGCGTGGACGCCAGAACATAAATGCCGACCAGGCCCGGATTCAGATAAAGTCCGAGCAGAATCTTATCCGCCTGCGAAACCAGAAAATCCAGCGCGCTCATGCCAAACGCCGCCACGGCAAACGCCTTGATCTCCGGATCGAACGGCGGCAACGGCGCCCACGAGAAATGGGCAGCTCGCGGCGTCAGCTTCCACGCCACCCCCACCAGCAGCGCGACCACCACCACCGAGTTGATGATCTGCGCCGCCAGATAGCCGCGCATCGCCGTGCCCAGCGCGAGGAACACAACCGTCAGTGCAATCACCAGGCTGCTTCCGATGAAATTGGTAATCACGGTCCGCTTGGCAACGTCTTTCAATCCGCCCAGAACCTGGCAGTAGAAAACGTTGATCGCGCCCAGGAAAGCCAGCACAGCAAACATTCCCATGTACTGTCCGAGCCCCGGCGCATGGTACAAACGGCGGGCAATCCACGAACCGGCAAGCCACAAGCCAACGGAGAAAATCAGGTTCAGCAGAACCACGATCCCGACGCTGCGCGTCAGGAAGGCGCGCAGTTCCTCGAACCTTCCCGTCGCATTGTAGACAGCGACATAGCGCGCAGCCGTGGAATGCAGCCCCACGATTCCCACCAACTGAACCAGGCTGGCCAGCGTCATGCCCAGTGCGTACAGCCCTAACTGCTCCGCGCCGAGCACCCGGGCCACGTAAATCTTGACCAGATATCCCGCCCCCATGGTGAAGATCGTTCCGGCAAAGAACATGATGGACTGCCGCGAAATCTGCCCCATGTTGCGGCGGAACTCCGCGTTCAAAACTTCCGACGTCCCTTCCGGAGCGACCGGGGACGAAGCCGAAACCGGGTTGGACACAGCATTCATGTGTTCGACGCGTTCAAGGAACCGCCGCGCGGCTTTCGCTGCTTTCGGGCCTGCTGACAGAAACCGGGCTGCTTCCTTCGAAACGGAAAAGGACTTTTCTCCGCCACAACGAGAACCTCTGTGTGAACCCCGTTTTCTCGATTCCCCGCAACGACGCCTGATTGGTTGCCGCGCTGAAAATCCACGGCGCTTTGCCCCGCAAACGCGACTGCTCCGCCAGTGCGGTAATGGCCTGGCCGAAGAAGCCACGGCCTCGCGAGGAAAACGGAGTATAGCAGTCAAAGATCATCACTGCGTTCGCGGCCGGCGCACGAAGGGTTCGTCCAAGTTCTGCCATTTCAAAACCCTCGAAGTTTGCCACCCAGCAGAAGTGCACCGGCTTGCATCCAGCGTCGAGCAGCGCGAATCCCTCTCCCTGCCGCGACCGAACCCTGTGCGCGCACCGGATGAGATAGTCCAGAGTCGCCGGTTCATCGGCATGAGCAATCGCAGCGGCCCCCAGCAAATCCGCATCCAAGCGCGAAAGCCTCGCTCCCGAGGATTGACCATGCCGCCCTCCTTCATCCCATTCAAAGAAGTGCACCTCCTCGAACCCAAAAATGGAATTCCACATTCGCCGGACCAACCAGACGAGCAGGCCACCACCACCCGCAGCGCGCGCTTTAGCCTTTATTCTTCCCACGCTCGAAAGCACCCTACGAATCGTGCTCTCGACCTCGGGCGAGGCTTTCGCGATCGCCGCCGCACGCTCGCGCAACGCCGTTCGCACATGGCTAGTCATGGAGTGGTTCAGTTCGCAGTACAGCGTTTGACGACCTGCCGTTGCGAAGCGATCCTTGTACGACTCGGCCCCGAGTCCGAGATCGACGATCTCAACCGCGGGAGAGTCACACCCGGCCTCCACAATTTTCGCGAGCAGGCAATATCCCGGCGAGAAATCCCGGTACGTCTCATTGACCGTGGGCTGATACCAGAACCAGCTCCCCGCGAAGCGAAACCCGTAATTCCATGCGGCGGTCGTCTCGCTGACCCGCAGCCGGCTGAGCACGATCCATCCGGATTCAGACAGTTCGCGAGCCAATTCGTACAGGAAGGCCCGCCGCTCTGACCGAATGAGGTTGCTGATCTTCCCAGTTTCCAGAAACCGGGCCACGTGCGCCCGGCTGAAGTGCTCCAGAGCAGGCTCGATCTGATCCCAGCTTGTATCGTGCAAAATGCTGACGGCGCCGCGCTTTTCCAATTCGCGAATGTTGCGCCGCAGTCGTTTCTTCGTGACGATCGACTGCTTTATGGCCGCGCGCTCTTCCCCTGACCCGAGCACCACCCGCGCACATAGGTAGGCCGGCCGCAAATGCAGGTGATACTTGCAGGTGGGTGCCGACTGCGTTACGGCATCCACCGTTTGCGAATCCGCAGGCAGGTTGGCCAGCACGATCTTCGCAACGCTCTGGTCTCTCAGCGCGCCAAGTACGGAAGCAACAAACTCCTGCCGCCGCCCCGGTTCGCTCAGGAAATCGCAATAGTCGGCAGTGGTGGCTGCAAGGAATGCGACTTCCTGGCTCCCGGTTCTCTTCTTCGCCAGCGCCACAACACCAGCCAGCGACTCACCTTCATACGCCAGGTAGACGATAGTCGCCTGAGAATCCCGATATGCGTGTTGCACCGCGATCGCCCAATCGTAGGTGTAGAAAATCTCCGGGCGCTCCATCCGCAGCGCCAATGCGTTCCAGGACCGGCGCAGTCCGGCATCTTCCGGTATCTCGTTCAGCACTTCTATGCGCAACGGTGAACTTCTCCCGCGAGGTCCGGTTTGGAGAATACATAGTAATACCAGTCGGTTGTGTACTCACCGCTTGTGGCCGGATAGTCATCGCCCAGGATTTTGCGTGGGCGGAATCCGTACTGCTCAACCTCCGCCACGACTTTCCGCGGAATTCCATAATGGGTCGCGAGGCCCCCGTGCGCCCACTCGAAACCGTACCCCTCACCCCGCCGGAAAGCTCGAGCCGGCACTCTGGTCAGAATGCGGATTGCGCTGCTCCCTCCTGCAAGAAAGAATGCGCGCAGAATAGCAGCCAGGCTCAAGACCGAATACACTATGCCAGCCGCTAAATGCCCGCTGCCTCCAACTGCGTTCGCGAGTTCCCTGACATGCAGGCGGTTCCACTGCGGACGCACAAAAATGGACCGCGGGTTGTGCGAAGAGAACAGCAAGATTCCCTCTGGCTTCAGGACACGGCAACACTCCTTCAGGCACTTGCCACGGGCCTCGTCCGGAATCACGTAGTCCAAGCCGTTAAACGCAAACACGATCGCATCGAAAGAACACGCGGTCAAGGAATGGAGATCGGAAGCTTCAGCCACGAGGAACTCCAGGCCCGGATGCTTCTGCCGGCAAACGCGAATCATCTCAGGCGCGTAGTCCACTCCCACGTAGCGCGAAGCACGGCTTGACAGATATGGCGTCGTCCGTCCTCCACCCACTCCCAAATCAAGAATCGCTGCGCCCGGCTTGATGTAGAGGTCAAACAGACGTCGCTCGCACGGAGTCAGGTATTCGAGCCCTGCGTAGTGCGCCGCTACATCTGGCCGATTGTAGACGTCAAGATTGGCGGCGCTCATTTCGTCCTCTGTGGTTCAAAATGTAGAACCGGATCGTCTGAGCCTGCGTCGCAGGGAATCGTGAAAACCCGAGACATGCGCCTCGTAAACTGGCAAGGACATATCCGCATTGACTTGAACCCGCGGCAGCGCAAACTTCGCGGATGCCGCGCCAACTGGGCCTCCTATATTCATGAAGGCGCATTCGTAGCCTGCGCTTTCGGCGATGTGAAACTCGCGATCGCCCGCCGCAGTTAGACCTCCGAACGGATACGCGAGAGCCCATACGGGCCGCCCCAAAGCCTTTGCCAGACGCAGCCGGCTATCGCTGATCTCTGCGCGCGCGCAATCGTCCGGCTGTTGACGCAAGACCGGATGGCTCATCGTATGCGCGCCCAAAGTCATGCCCGCATCTGCGAGTTGCTTCAGTTCATCCGCACAAAGCAATTGGAAGCGCTGCTGCAGCAGCCTGTCCTCTGGATAGCGCTGTTTCCACGCCGGATCGACTTCCCACGCTTCCTCCGCATGCCGAAGGAAGTCGGTTCTGCCCGTCGCATCGAACCGCGACAGCATGTTCATCAGGTCAAGCCACACGGCGCGTTTCCCTTCCAATCCTGAGGGCAGTGCAGGGACCGCACTTCCCCGCCAATCCATCTGGGGATGCTCGTCCCTGGCTTCGATCATCATCAGGTACAGTTCCACGTACCACAGCATTCCCGGCAACTCGCTAAGCGACTGGCCGGTAACAAAGAACAAGCACTGCAAACCCTCCTGCTGCAGAAGCGGCAGCATCGTGGTTAGGTTGTTCTGCAGCCCGTCGTCGCACGTCAATAAGACTGAACGATTCGGCAGCTTCTCCGAACCGCGAAGCCAGCCACGAAAACCCTCAGGCGTAATCGGGTGGTAGTGCTTCTTCAGCAAACGCAGGTGCTGCCGAAATGTCTCGATGCTGAGCAGCGTATTGTCTAGGAATGGATCGCTACTCTGGTATCCCTCGGGAAGAACGCCGTGGTATGTGATCACGCTGGGCGAATTCAGAGCAAGCGAGTGAAAATAGCCGGTTTCCCCCAGCATGGGGTAGACCAACCTCTCCAGGATTGGACTCAACAGGCGCATCGGTCCAGGCGCGCCTGCCGCGCTCCAAACATCAGCTCATCCAGTTGAACGCAATCCGCTTTGTGCCAAAGCCGCTGGAGAATCGCCGGATCGGCGCGATGGGCCCCAACCATCTCGGGGATTTGTTCGATTTCCTGCGGGCCGTTGAGCACCCGCGCAACGCCAAAGCGGGCAAACTGCCGCAGGTAGCCCATGCCTGAAAAATCGAGCCAGCCGCAGAGAAAAAACGGGATCCCCCGCAGCGCACACTCCACTGCAACGCTGGAATCCACGGTAATGCCGCACCAGGCGCGTGCCATGACCTCCTCCGGCCGTGTGCCAGCCACGATTTCCACCTGCCTGGCAGCCGCCGCGGGCAGAATCGAGTCCACCAGCGCCCGGCGGGCCCGCACGCTCTCGAACGGATGCAGCTTGACGACGACTTTTCGTCCACTTCGAGTCGCCGCGGAATGCAACCGCGGCAAGAGTTCGCGGTAGATTTCCTCGGCCCGCCCGCCTTCCACTTCGTAGGGTTGCGAAAAAAATACTAGCGCTTCCGGATGGCGCTCAGACTCGTCGTACATCTCGTTCCTTCCCGGCGCTCCCACCAGAATCTTCTCCGGCTCGATTGCCCTTGCCCGTTGCAGATAGTCCCGCTCCATCTCTCCCTTCACCAGGAACGAGTCGGCCTGCGGGAGTTTAAACAGGAATCCGCCGTCGAGAGCGCCGTGGCTGCAATACACGGCACGAAGGCCGTTGCGCTGGGCCAGAATCAATGGCAGCCGCGTGTAGTAATTCAAATCATCCCCGCACAACACTCCGGTCACCGGCTCGCGCTCCAGCAGATGCCGCCACGCCTCCCGCAGCCGCAGGCCGTTTTCCAGATTCGCCGGAAAATAATCCCACAGGCCCGCGCCGTCAGCGATTCGAAACTCCTTCACCTCCAGCAAGGTCGTGCGCCGAAACGTTTCCCACGCACTGCACAGTTCCGCGCTCTCGGCATGAGTCAAGCTCGAAGGCAGAGCATAGGCCGCCAGAGAAGTTGTCGCTACGTTCTCGGGGCAAGCTTCCAACAGGGCGCTGCGTCGCGTAGCCGCCAATAGGAACCGCCGATGCGGCAACTGCCCGGCATAAGCCAGTTCCGCTCTCGTCACGTTGGAATACGTAGAGGGCAACAGCACCGCCGGTTCCGAAAGGCGCGCCTGGCTGCCTTTCTTGAAATGGCGCCGGATCCGGTAGGCCGCATCCCATTTGTCGAAGGCAATCTCGGCAATCTGCGCCGGCCGCAACTTTCGCGCCGACCGCAGCATACGACTCACACGCTGCGCCGGACCACTCTTGACCCGAAAACTGCGCACCGGGCAGGCCAGCACCTCGCCGAGAATGCGGCTGAAAAGATGCGGACGGGTCGTCGCCACCTCAGCCCGCCCGGAGGAAATTTCGCGCCGCGCCACGTTGTCCAGCAGATACAACGCGTGAAGTTCCTGATAGCTCCACACTGCCAGCAGTTCCCACCAGTCCAGCCCAATTCGGTCTAGCAGCCGGCCCCGGCCATGCTCAAGGACCTGGCTGACCCAGCGATACCCTTCCATCGGGCCGTCATATTGATAAACGCTGACGACCCGCGCTCCCAGCTTGCGGGTCCATTCCTCATAGACGAACGGACTTGCGAAGCCCAAATCCACGACCAGGTCCCACCGCTCCCGGCTCCACGCGCCGCTCCAAGGCAAATCTTCGGGATGCAGCAAAAGAACTTTCATCAGGAGCGCTCCACCAATTCCCACGCAAGGGGCGTGCCGCGCTCGATGTCGCCCGCCGCCCGCCGTCCGATCACCTCAACCAGATGACGCGGATGCAACCCATTCGCCGGCCGGATGGACCGCACGCTCTCCGCTGTGAACGCCTCACCCTTCTTCATATCGCGCACCACAAACAACGACCGCCGGAAAGCACGCGTGCTCACTTCATGCGGCGTCGGCCCATATTGCACCTGCCCCAACGACTTCTCCGCCGAACGGATCGCATCCACGAGCGACTTGAATTCCTGCGGCTCCAGAGAAAACGCGGCGTCGGGACCTCCGTCGGCGCGGGAAAGAGTTAAGTGTTTCTCGACGAGCGATGCCCCCAGCGCGACCGCTGCCACCGACACGGCGATTCCCGGAGTGTGATCCGACAGTCCCACCGGCAACCCGAACCGCGCCGCCATGTCCGGAATCGAGCGCAGATTCATTTCTTCCGCAGGCGCCGGGTACGAACTCGTGCAGCGCAGCAACGCAATTTGCGTGGCTCCGCCAGCCCGCGCTGCTGCCAGCGCTTCTTCAATCTCGTCCAAGGTCGCCATTCCGGTCGAAAGGATCAACGGCTTGCCAGTCCGCGCCATTGTCTGAATCAAAGGCAAGTCCACCAGTTCCGGAGAAGCGACTTTGTGCACCGGAACCCCCATCGCCTCGAGAAAGTCCACCGCCGACGGATCAAACGCGCTGGAAAACAAATCCAGACCGAGTTCGTCGCACAGAGCCTTCAGTTTCGGTTGCCATTCCCAGGGGGTGTGCGCTTCATCATAAAGATCGTGCAGTGTGCGGCCATCCCAAAGCGTGCCGCCGCGAATCCGGAAGCACTCGCGATCCGATCGGATCGTGATCGTATCGGCGGTATAAGTTTGCAGCTTGACCGCATCCGCCCCAGCCTCGCGCGCAGCTTGAACAATCCGCGTCGCCTGATCGAAATTCTGGTTATGGTTGGCGGACAATTCCGCGACGATGTAGACTCGGTGTCCGGCCCCGATGCTTCGCTCCCCGATCTGGATGGTCGCTTCAGTCATTCCTGCTTTTCAGCCTTCTATTCCGACTCAGGCTTCTTTCGGTTCCGCGATTCTTGCGGCAACTTCCCCCGGACAGAGCGGAACTCCCCGCCCGCTCCGGACAATCTCCATCGAGCCGCCGCCCTCATTAAAAATCAAGTCAATCACAGACGCAAAAGCCGCAAACGGAGGAAACTGCTGCGCATAGCTGGGATGTTCATAATGGTGGAACACAGTCTCCACGCCGGCCCGGGCCAGAATGTCTATTTCGGCCAGCAAATATTCTGCCGAGCCAATTGGAGACACGTACTGCGACGCTCCCAGCTTGCGGCAAATCCCCGCCAGCAGCTCAGTTCTCTTCCCTTCTACGCCCAGAGTCGAAGCCCGCAGCAGAGGCGTCCTGATACCGAGAATCCCAGTCAGCCACTGAATCAACTGCAGGTTCAGATCGGCCAGGTGTGTTTGCGGAGCGATTTCCTTCAAAATCGTCGAAAGCGCCGGAAAAAATTCCCGGAAAAACGGCGCGTGCGCATAGTTGAGTTCAACGCCGCGCAAATGCTTGCGCCCAAACGCCGCATCGCGAATCTCCACCTCATGAATCCTCTGGCTGAGGCGCCCTCGGAAAACCACCGGAACCGTCAGCCACTGCAGTCCGGTTGGCGTTTTGATGCGATTCCGCTGCTGCCACGACTGCTTCTCAAACTGCACGTTGTCGAGAAGCACAAACGTATCCACCTGATCCATCAGGTCAAAATAGCCGAGCCACGGCAGATACGTCGGCTGACAGATGGCAATTCGCACGGATCACCGGCCTCGCGAGAAGCTCAGGCCGTCACCTTTCTTTCGCGCTGGCAGATCGCCAGCATGGTTTCGACTACGCGCTGCGCGCCTTTCCCGTCCACCAGGCGTCCGGCATTCTCCACCAGCCGTTGGCGCAACTCCCGATCACAGATTGCCTGCCGCAGTTTGGAAGACAAGACATCTCTCCCCAGCTTGGAAAACCAGCCGCCGTCAATCGCCGCTCCGGCCGCGGCATAGGCTTGCACCGCTCGCTCGTGATTCTTCGCGATGCTGACCAAGAACATGGGCACTCGCATGAAAGCGAGTTCATAGCAGGTTCCCCCGCCCGCCGTAATCGCCAGATCGGATTGAGCCATCAACCCCGGCATGCTCTCCACGTTCCACGACAATTTCGCTTGCGGGGCCCTTGCCATCGCTGCCTGCAACGACGCCCGATGTGGATTACTGGCGCCGGCGACAACCGTAACCTCAAGATCCAAATCGCTCAGCCTGTGCAGAGCCTCGACCACCTGAAGTGTCACATTGTGAGCATCGCCCCCACCAAACGTGACGAGAACGCGCGCTGCCACTGGCGGAACATCCCGGCGTTCTCTGTGATATTCCAGGAACTCGCTCCTCAGCAGCGCGTATCGCGGCCCCCGCAGAACCTGCGCCTCTCTTCCTGGCTCCGGATACAATTCCTCCGTCGCATCCGGATCAGGATTCAGGATCACATCGCATTCGCACGGAAAATGCTCCTCTCCGTCGTCCATCAGCAGCAGATGGGAAGCGGCCGACCGCATGCTCGTGCGGTACTCCGCGGAGAAATGGTAGCCATCCACCACCAGCCATTCGGCCCGCGTGCGGTCTCGCAACGCGGCGGTCTGCAGTGCATCCTCCCGGCTGCCGGGCGTCGCAGCGATTCGCTCAAACCCTGCACACTCCGCCAGGATGCGCCCTTCCAGTTCTTCACCTGAAGCCACAGCGAAGATCGCGCGGCCTCCAGTTTGCTGCCAGGCCTGCGCCAACGCGATGCAACGCATCACGTGCCCGGCGCCGATCTCGGCGCTTGCATCGGCCCGAATCAGCGCGACTTTGTCCGGCTTGGTCATGCAATCCGTTCGATCACACCGTGAAGACGTAATCGTACCTGAAGTCCGAGTCCACCACTCTGCCTTCCCCGTCCAACTCCCTGTGCCGGAAGTGAGTCTGCAGCCGCAGTCCGCACCCCTCTGCCAGCGCCACCATCTTGTCAGGCGGCGCGAAGAAAATCGCGGCCGAATTCAGCACGATCCGCTCCTCGCCGGCTAGCGCCCTTGCCCAACGTCTGAGCATACCCAAAAACGTGCGCACGCCATTCCGCCTCAATAGATGCCACAAATACCCGGGCATCGAGTTGCCGCGATACGCGCCGAGGTGGGTTGGCTCATCGATCTCCGGCATCTCGCCAATCCAGATCGTCGCGCCCGGGCGTGCGATTCGCGCCATCTCCCGCAGCGCAGCTTTCACAGCGTCTTCCGACGAAAGGTAGAATAGCGTGGCGTTGCACACAATCTTCGAGGCGATGGCGGACTCAAGCGGAAGCGACTGAGCCGGGCTGGCCACGACCGAAAGCACGGGGAAAGCAGACTCAAGCCTCTGTTTCTCCTCGACAGACCCGGCAATCCCGACGCAGCGGATCCCCTGCGCGCTGGCCATCCTTAACAGCGAAGCATCGCCGCAGCCAATATCTACGAGAAAATCTTCCGGCCCCGGCTGGACTGCCTCCAGAATCTGGCGATTCACGAACTCAGTCAGCGGTTTCTTGTCCGGCCGCGCCGCCAGTTCGTGGATATCTTCCGATTGCGCCCGCAGCTTATATGCGTCTACGTAGTTGTTGACCCGAAAGACTGGCATTGCCTGGCGCTAGCCCTCTCGCAGAGCCTTCTGCCGCACGTGCGAATTTAACTCAGCCAGTTCTGGCTGTTCCTGCATCAGCGTCAGTACCTCCCGCCACCCGAACTGATCGCTCTGCCCGAAGCGCCCGTAGATCGCCCGGATAACCTCCAGGTCTTCGGCGGTATCGAGCGTCCAGCGATACCCGCTGTAATCCGCATCCGCGGTGAGCGACAGCACTCTGAATAACGCCGGATTCTCATAGAGGTACGGGGTCACGTGAGCCCGCTGATAGCCTTCCTTGGCCGACCGCCAGGCGCGTCCCAGCGCTTCGGCCGTAAACACCTCGACGTCCAGACCCCGCGGATAAGTCACCACCACCGAATTGCTGGCGTAATCCGGCTTCTGATCGAGGAAAGCGCGGACGGTGGCGTTAATCAGTTCCGGGTCAATCAGCGGGCAGTCCGCCGTAATGCGCACGACCGCATCGGCTGAGAAGTTCTGTGCGGCGCGATAATAACGATCCAGAACATCCACTTCGTCGCCGCGAAAACAAGCGACGGACAGACGCCCGCACTCCTGGACAATCGCCTCCTCGTGCGGCTGGATCGTAGTCGCTACCACCACCTCATCCAGCAGCCCAGCCCGGCGAGTTCGGTTCACCACCCGCGCCAGAACCGTCTCTCCGCCCAGATCCTTCAGCACCTTGCCGGGGAGCCGGGTGCTGCCCATGCGGGCCTGGATGATGGCGACAACTCTCACGCTTCTCCCTTGGCGTTTTGATCCCGCACCGATGCTCCCTGCGGTCTTCCTGCCGCCGCGGCTATGCCCTGCGCCGGAGCAGGAACGCGGTGTCCACATTGTCATTGTTCAGGTAGCGGAACCGGTCCTCGCGGACCAGCTCCAAATCCGGGAACTGTTGCAGATAGCACCGGGCAAAATCGGCTTTCCATAGCAACGACTTCTGCCCGCGGTATGTCACTTCGGTGGGCTCGGGCGCATAGTACTCGAATCCCCAGACCCATTGCTTCGCACAGCGGTGAATTTCCGTGAGCGCACCCGGCAGGTCCGCAGGAGCGATGTGAATCAGCACCCCGGACGTGAAGACGAGATCAAAAAAGTCGTCCGGATAAGGAATCGCAAACGCCGAGGCCTGGCTCAGCACCGCCTGCGGAAGCCGTTCCTTGGCCCGCTCCAGTGCGTAGCTCTGAATCTCGATGCCGTGCAGATTGGTAAAGCCCATCTTCTGTAAAAGCAGCAACTGGTTCCCCATATTGCAGCCGACTTCCAGCATGCGCGCCTCGCGCGGAATCGTCTCGAGAAAACGCCGATTCACTTCCCTGCGCGTGATCCCGTAGTTGCGGCGATAGAGTTCGTCCAGTTCCGCCGGCGTGTAAGCGTTGCGATCCGTGTACTCGCGTCCGAAGTCGCCGGTCCACGTGCGAATCTGGTCAGTCTTCGGAGTGTTCAGAGCCAACGGCCCTCCTGGAATCACACCCTGCCGAAATGCTTTGCCGTCTTGGCAACCGCATGAATCACATCTTCCGCGTCCTGATCGCTCATCCCATGAAACATCGGCAGGCTGATGAGTTGCTCATACGCGTGCTCGGCAACTGGGTACTCGCCGCCCTGGTAGCCGAACTGGCCGCGATAGTAAGGATGCAGATGAACCGGGATATAGTGAACGTTAACGCCGATATTTTCCCCGCGCAAAGCGCGAAAAATCTGGGCCCGGTCCGCGGTCAAGTTCTCCAGGTTCAGACGAATCGGATAGAGATGCCATGCTGGATTCACGCCCGGCCGCACGACTGGCGGAATCACCCCGGGAATCTCGCGGAACGCGGCCGTATAGCGCGCCGCAATCTCCCGCCGCCGGGCCAGATTCGCATCCAGTCTCTTCAACTGCTGCATGCCCAGCGCGCAGGCAAAATCCGGCAGGCGGTAGTTGAACCCGAGCAGAACCATCTCGTATTGCCACTGTCCCGCATGCTGGCGCTGGCGCGCTTCGCTCGAAATCCCATGATTTCGAAACCGCCGCAACGTTTCGGCAAACTGCGGCCTGTTGGTCGTGACCATGCCGCCTTCCCCGGTCGTGATGTGCTTCACCGGATGAAAGCTGAACACGGTCATGTCAGCGATGCCGCCTACACGATTGCCCGCGTGTTCCGCCCCCAGAGCATGGCATGCATCTTCAATCACAACTAGTCCGCGCTGCCGTGCAATCGCCAGGATTGGTGTCAGATCGGCCGGGTGCCCGGCATAGTCCACCGGCAGGATCGCGCGTGTTCTCGAAGTGATTTTGCTCGCGACTTGTTCGGGATCGAGATTCAGCGTATCGGCGGTGACATCCGCGAAGACCGGGGTCGCCCCCTGATACAGAACGCAGTTCGCGGTGGCGGCAAACGTCAGCGGAGTCGTGATCGCCTCATCGCCCGCCTTCAGCCCTGCAGCGAAAGCCGCGGCGTGCAGCGCTGCCGTACCAGACGTGAAGCTCACCGCATGCGCGGCGCCCACGCGGGCCGCGAATGCCTCCTCAAATTCGGCCACTTTCGGCCCTGTCGTCAGCCAATCCGAGCGCAGGACCTCGACCACCGCCTGAATGTCCGCCTCTTCGACGCATTGCCGACCGTAAGGCAGGAAGGTCGAGCGCACCGGCTCACCGCCATGGATGGCCAAAGCCTGCGGGCTGATCGAAGTCACATGCACGTGGCGTTCCTAGGCTGGAATTCGCTCGGGAACCGGCTCCCCCTCCGGCCCGGCGGAGATCAGTTCCCGCAGCTCGCGGTTGGTCAGCCAGCGATCGTTGCTGTCGCTGGCATAACGGAATCCTTCCGGCAAGGGCCGCGCCTCGCTCCAGTTCTCGCGCCGCCACCAGGAGTGCGCCGGCTGAATGATGTAGCGATCCTCCACCTCCAGCGTGTTCCGCGCCTCATCCTCGGAGACCAGCACTTCGTGCAGCTTTTCGCCGGGGCGAATCCCGATGGTTTCAATCTCGCATCCGGGAGCAATGGTCTCGGCCAGATCTACCATGCGCATGCTCGGAATTTTGGGGACGAAAATTTCTCCGCCGTGCATCTGCTCGATGCAGCTGACCACAAACCGCACGCCCTGTTCCAGCGTCAGCCAGAAGCGCGTCATTCGCGGGTCGGTCAGCGTAATCCGTCCGCGGCGGCGCTGTTCCATAAAAACCGGAATCACGCTTCCCCGGCTGCCGACCACATTCCCGTAGCGGGCGCAACTGAAGCGCGAATCCTGCGCCCCGGCGTAGGCATTGGCCTGGACAAACATCTTCTCGGCGCACAGCTTCGTGGCGCCGTACAGGTTAATCGGATTGACCGCCTTGTCGGTGCTCAGCGCCAGGACCCGGCGCACACCCTGATTGATGGCAGCATCAATCACATTCCGCCCGCCCATGATGTTGGTCTGGATGGCTTCGAAGGGGTTGTATTCGCAGGCGGGAACCTGCTTGAGCGCCGCCGCGTGCACCACCACCGTCACTCCGGCAAACGCCCGCTCCAGTCGCCCCGCATCGCGCACGTCGCCGATAAAGTAACGCAGGCTGGGATGATCCAGCCCGGCGGCGCGCATGTCATGCTGCTTCAGTTCATCGCGGCTGAAGATCACCAGCTTCTTTGGCTGGTGGGCGCGCAGCATGATCTCGACGAATTTCTTTCCGAACGATCCGGTCCCGCCGGTGACCAGAACCACTTGCTCCGACCAATTCATTCCTTCCGCCTCGTAATTTGTGTGGTGAGCCTTCTGCCCGGCGCTGGTCCTGATTTGAACCTCGCGGCCACTGCCGGCCGGCAGCCGCGTCTGAAAGCTGTCGGAGACTCAGCCTGCGGGCTGGAGAGCGCGTTGCCCGCTAGTATAGCGGACTTTCCAGGGTCGGTGCGCCTTCTTGGAAACGGATCCCAGAAAATCCAATCGCGGGCTCTCATCCAATGCTAGAATGTCGAACGATACTTCCTTGTTGCCAAGTGCGAAAAAGTTCCTGCGCGACAGACCAGCCTCTTCGAACCGGGACTCAACCTTCGTATCCGGGAGAGGTTCGCCTCGGCCGTTTGAACCGCTTCCGCATCGTTTGAGGAGCAGGCGTGGATTTTGGTCCGATCATACAGGCGAACAGCTCCATTGTTCGCGAAATGCAGCCCAACCCGGGTTCTGATCCGGGCCGGCCCCAGATCTACCCCGAACTCGCTCCCCACGAGTCTGCCCTGGGCGACTACATTCGCGTGCTGGTCAAGCGGAAGTGGCTCGTCATCGGCTGTCTGGTGGCCATTTTCTCGGTAGTGGCCATTGCCAGCCTGCGCATGACCAAGATCTACGAGGCCAGCGGCACCATTGAAATCAACAAGCCCGACGCCAGCCTCAATTTCCAGAACTCCGCCACTTTCAGTCTCGATTACTACGATCCCACCGAACTGGAAACAGAAATCAAAATCCTGCAGAGCGATCTGCTGGCCTTGCAGGTCATCCGCGAACTCAACCTCGACCGCCGCCCCGAGTTTGGCGCCGCCGGCCTCCCTTCCGCCTCGCTCGAACTGGCTCCCGATCCGCTGCAGGTTGATCCCGCCCGCGCCTCGGCGTTGCTCGGAGGATTCAAAGGAAACCTGCGCGTCAATCTCAGCCCGAACTCCCGCATCATTGAACTGCACTACCGCAGTTCCGATCCCCAGATGGCCGCCAGCGTCGTGAACACGCTGATGCAGACCTACGTCGAGAACAACCTCAAGGCAAGATTCGAATCCACCATGCAAGCCTCCGACTGGCTGCAGAAACAGCTGGTGGACATGCAGATGAAGGTGGAAACCTCCCAGGAAAAACTGGTGCGCTACCAGAAGGAACACGAAATCCTGGGCATTGACGAAAAGCAGAACATCACCACCGCCAAGCTCGACGAACTCAACAAGGAATTGACTTCCGCCGAGAGCGAACGCATGGACAAAGAGGCTCTGTACCGCATGGTCGAGTCCGGCGATCCCGATGCCATAGCCTCCAGCGCCGGCAGCTCGGCCGCGGAAGGGGCTGGAGTGCAGAGCGCTTCCCAGTTGCTCGACACCTTGCGCGGCAAGCAGGCCGAACTGAAGATTCAGGCCGCCGACTTGAGCACCCAGTTCGGCCCATCCTATCCCAAGCTGGCTCAATTGAACAATCAGCTCAAGGAGGTAGACGCGCAGATTCAGGGAGAAATGAAGAAGGTCTCCAGCAAGGTGCGCGGCCAGTACATGACCGCCCTGCAACGGGAAAACATGCTGCACGCGGCGCTCGAAAAACAGAAGCAGGAGGCCAACAAGCTCAACGAGAGCGCCATCGAATACAACCTGATCAAGCGCGACGCCGAAACCTATCGCACCCTGTACGAGGGCCTGCTGCAAAAGCTGAAAGAAGCGGGCGTTTCCGCCGGCCTCAAGTCGAACAATTTCCGCATTGTAGACAGCGCCCGCCCGCCCAGTTACCCGATCGAGCCCAACATCCCGCGCAACCTGGGGTTCGCCGTGTTGCTGGGATTAGCTTCCGGGGTCTTACTGGCTTTTCTTCTGGAAGGCTTGGATAACACGATCCGCACCACCGAACAGGCCCAGATGATTTCTGGCCTGGCGCCCTTGGGCATGATTCCCCTCGGCTCCAAGTCGGCCCGGGAAGGCCCGAACTCGAAGCGCCTGGTCATCGCTTCTTCAAAAGAAGCCGTCGAACTAGTCACCCAAGTCCGTCCGCAGTCGCAGATGGCCGAGTCTTACCGCGCTCTGCGCACTTCACTCTTGCTGTCCAACCTGGGAGCACCGCCCAAGGTCATCATGGTGACCAGCGCCCTGCCCCAGGAGGGCAAGACCACCACCAGCATCAACACCGCGGTCGTGCTGGCGCAGAAAGGCGTGCGCGTTCTCCTGATAGACGCCGACTTGCGCCGCCCGAGCATCCACAAAACCCTGGGCATGGGACCGCGCAGCGGGCTGAGCAATGTCCTGACCGGCAGCGTCAAGCTGGAACAGGCCATTACCCACACCGCCATTCTTCCCAATCTCCACGTCCTGCCCGCCGGAACTCCGCCGCCCAATCCGGCAGAACTGCTGGCCTCTTCCAACATGCGCGATGTGCTGTCGGAGTTGAGCAAGCAGTACGACCACATTGTCGTGGACACGCCGCCGTCTCTGTCCGTAACCGACGCCGTGGTACTCTCGCAGCGAGCCGATGCCGTTGTGCTCGTGATACGCTCCGGCCATACCACCAAGCAGGCGCTGCGCCGCTCCCGTGACATCCTCGCCCGGGTCAACGCCAAGGTGGTCGGAGTTCTGCTCAATGCCGTGGATCTGAGTTCGCCGGACTATTACTACTATTACGAATATCAGGGAAAGTATTCCCGCTACTACCAGGAAGGCAACGCTGCCGACGACGGAGGCGATGATGCCGACGAAATCTCTTCGCCGTCCTCCAGCAGCGCCTAGCCCGAGTTCTTCCGAAGAAGATGACCAAGATTGGCTTGCAAACTCCCGGCCGGAGGCGGACCGTCGTGATCGCAGCCTCGCTGTTCGCCGCCATTTACGCCGGCCAGGCCGGCCGTGAGTATCTTGCCTCCTGGCTCGACAGTCGCGCCGACCTCGGCAGTCTGCACAAAGCCGCCTGGCTCGATCCCGGAAACGCCGAATATCGCGACCATCTCGGCCGCTACTCCGAACTTGTTGCCCGCGATCCTGCCGCCGCCATCGGCTATTACAAAGCTGCGGTCCGCATCAATCCGCATTCCGCCCGCTACTGGTTCGACTTGGCGAGCGCCTATCAGGTCACGGGCGACGCCTCTAGTCAAACCGCCGCCCTGGAACGCGCCATTCATGCCGATGCCATGACCCCCGACGTCGCCTGGGAAGCGGCCAATCTCTACCTCGTCCAGGGCGAGAAGGAGAAAGCCCTGCGCGAATTTCGCGTCGTCCTGGCCAACGACACATCGCTCGCCAACGCTTCCATCCAGTCCTGCTGGCGCATCAACCCTGATGTGGATTCGCTTCTGCGCGACGTGGTTCCGAATAACGCCGACGCCTATGTTGCGTTTCTGAATCTGCTCAAGCTCAAACAGGAAACCGCCGGCACAGTCAAAGTCTGGGATGCACTCCTGCTCACCAACCAGACCTTCGAGGTCCGCCAACTCTACGACTACGTCCACTATCTGATCCAGCACAAAGAGGTGGACCACGCGGTCAAAGTCTGGCAGGAGGGCGTTGGCCGCTTCGGACTCTCGTCCTACTTGCCCTCGGCCGGCAATCTGATGGTCAACGGAACTTTCAGCCTCGACGTACTCAATGCCGGCTTCGACTGGCAGTACCAGAAGCAATCGGGAGTTAATCTCACGCTGGATCCCAGCGACTTCCACGCCGGACGGCGGTCCCTATTGATCACCCTCGACGGGCCGGGCATCAGCGACGCCGGCATCTACCAGCTCATTGCGGTGCAGCCTAACACCACCTACGACCTTTCCACCTACTACAAAAGCCGAGAGTTCGAAGGCGCCGGCGGTGTGCACATCACGGTTCAGGACATGTACAGCCAGGCCGTGTACTACGACAGCGAGGAACTCTCTGAGGCCGGGTTCTGGAAGTCGGTGAACGGGGCATTCACCACCGGCAAGGACTGCAAGCTGGTGGTGCTGCGCTTCCGGCGGCTCCCGGCCGGCAGTCCGATCCGTGGTAAGCTCTGGGTCAACGATTTTCATCTCACCAGGAAACAGTCGTAGGATCTGCCCGGAAAGAACTTAAGCGCTGATGTCTTCGATTAAAAGGAACGAAATTGATCCTCGGCTCTTGTCAGAGCGGATCGGCAAGATCCTTCTCTACGGGACCTTCGGCGTCTTGATGTTCGGCCCGGTTGCCTTCGGTGCCGTCGAGCCCTGGTCGATTCTTGTCCTCGAAGCCGCTTCCCTTGTGCTTACTCTCTTGTGGTGCGCCAAGCAATTGCTCGACGGCGAACTGAAATTCCAGTGGAATCCGCTGTTCCCGCCCATGGCCTGCTTTGGCCTCCTCGTCCTCCTCCAGATTGCCTTCGGCCGCAGCGCGTATCCGCACGACACCGTCTCCGGCGCCATGTTACTTGGCGCCTACGCCATGCTCTCTTTCCTGGCAAGTCAGACTCTGTTGCGGACTTCTCAGGCTCGCAGGCTCGCCGTAATTCTTGCCGTGTACGGCACCGTCATGGCGGCCCTCGCCCTGTTGCAGGGAGTCGCTCCCAACGGCAAGCTGTTCTGGCTCCGTGAGCCGCGCCTCGGCGGATGGATCTACGGCTCCTACGTCAACCACAACCACTATGCCGGAATGATGGAGTTGCTCGTCCCCATTCCCCTGGTGCTTTCGCTGACCCGCATTCCCCACCGTAAGGAGCGCCTTGTGGCCGGAGTCGCCGCTGCGATCATGACGGGCACAGTCTTCCTTAGCGGTTCCCGCGGCGGAATGCTGGCTATCTTCGCTGAGTTCATCCTGCTCGCCATCCTATTGGCCCGCCAGGAAAAAGGCGTGCGCACGGCCGTTGGCGTCGGAGCCTTCGCCGTCGTGCTCGTCGGCTTGCTCACCTGGCTCGGCGGACGCGAATTGAAACAGCGCGTCTCCACCATCTCAACCGAAACCCGCACTGAAATCTCCGGCGGAATGCGCTTCTCCATTGACCGCGATACACTCCACATGTTCCGCAATCGGCCCGTCATGGGCTGGGGCCTGCAGACCTTCCCCGTGGTCTACCCGGAATTCCGCTCCTTCTACACCAATTTCTTCGTCAACCAAGCCCACAACGATTACCTGCAACTGCTCGCGGAAATGGGCCTGCTTGGTTTCGCTGTAATGGTGTGGTTTCTGATCGTGCTTTTCCGCCGGGCGTTGGGGAAAATCGGGCGTTGGACCTCCGACGTGTCCGGCGCGGTCACTCTGGCCTGCATGCTGGGGGTTACCGGAATTCTGGTCCACAGCTTCTTCGATTTCAATCTCCAGATTCCCGCCAACGCCGCGCTGTTTTATGTCTGGTGCACCATCGCCGCGGCTCCACCGCTTTTTCAGCGCGCCCAAAAACGCCGGCCGGCACCCAGCCCATCGGCCGAATTGGTCCCCGCATCTGAAGCTGGATGACGAACGGGAAGATCGGTTCCGGACTGCTTCCAGGCCGCTGAATGAGCCGCTACGCCTTGAGTTGCGGGAAAGCGGTGATGCGAAGCTTGGCCGCAGCGTAGGGTATCAGGCGAATCGACTCCTCCGGCTCCGCGCTCGAAACCGGACTCGCAGGCACAGGATTCGCCACGCCGTCTTCTGACCGCCAGGATGGCACTTTCCGTGCCTTTACCTGAAGTTCCACCGCAGCCGGTTTGGCGCCAAATGGTTTCGATCCGACAGGGTTCTCTTTGACAGAAATAGACCTTGCTGGATCCTCAGCATTGACTGCGATCGCGTAGTTCCATTGGGTTGTCGGAAAGACCTGCCAATCCGCGGTCATTCCGCGATCCCGAAGTTTCACCCAGCTTTCCCCAATGCCATAGGAGAAAACCAATGGTCCGCGCTCCATGGCGACGGCATCATGGAACCATCGGGAGACGCGCGGCTTGAACGGCAGGTTGATCTCGACCACATCTCCCTGGTTCCACGTGCGCTCGATGCGCGCGAATGAATTTGGAACCGGCGGAGCCTCCGGCTTGCCGTTGACTGAGATAGAAGCGCCCTCGGCCCACCCGGGAATGCGCAGCCGCATGGCAAACTGCAAACGCGATGCTGGATTGACTCGCATGCGGATCGTTTCTCGAAACGGATATTCCGTTTCTTCTATGACGTGGACCGGCGTGTTACGCACCGTGGTCTGAACATCGCATGGGGAGTATGCCGCAGCCACGACTTCGTCCTGCTCGGACAACATGAACAGGCTGGCAGTGAACTTGGGCCAACCCTGGTGGAAGTTGGCAGTGCAACAGCCAAACGTGGGCTCCAATCCGAACAGATTCGACTCCGGCCCGTTGGTGTACCAGGGTTTGGTGTGAAGACTGCATTCCACCTGATTCGATTCCTGATCGTACTGGTGCGCCCACATGTCATCGGTGAGCGTGCCGGGCAGGGCGTTAAAGGCAATTCGCTCCAGGCGGTCCCCGAGGGCTGCATCTCCCAGAACGGCCAGCGAGTGCTCCAGCGAAAACATCGTCTCTACCACGGTACAAAGTTCGGTGCCTTGCACCGGATTTCGTCCCGCCAGATGTTCGTCGCACGAGAACATCCCATTGGGCACGCCGTGATACTTGTCGAGCGCCATGAGCTGCCGCACCACCGCGCCGCGGTCCTGCTCAGACTTGGACACCAGGGACCACAGCGGTGAAACCTTGATCGCCATGCCGTTGTTCACACCATGTGTCGCCAGCGCCAGGTCTTTGAGTCCTCCACCCTCCCCAAGCTTGATGAATTCCTTGGTGACGGGTTCGGTGAACTTGAAGTCGGCAAACTGACTCTCCCAGTCATAGCCTTGCCGCTGCAGCAAACGCGCCAGATCGAGCAGCGTCGAGTCTCCGTTGCGGTTGTAAAGCCAGAGTACGGTCAAGAGTTCGTCGGCCCAGCGAAATTTGCCCCAGTCGCGCAAGGGACGGTTAGGGAGTTCCCGCATTTGATGGGCAAAGTATTTCTCCATCATCGGCACAACCCGCGGGTCGCCAGTCGCTTCCTGATACTGTGCCAGGACCTTCAGCATCACAATCCTCGGCCACCAATCGTCATTAGTGCCCGGGCCGATCATCCCGTCTGATGCCTGATGGGTCAGCGTCCAATCAATGTATCTTTGCGCTTTTGCTTTGAGTGCGGCATCGTCCAGTTGATACGCCAGCGGGACGAGTCCGTCGAGGAAGTACGGACCCCGTTCCCAGGATTCCCCCGTTCCGCCAAGCCAGCCGCTGTTTGGACCAACATCGGCCCAGGTTTCATCCAGATGTCCGCCCAGGCCGTCTGCCTGGATCTGGAGTTGTTGCTGCAGCCAGCCGGTTGGCCGAATGGACCCTAGCGGTAGCTGGTAGAAAGCACTCGTTGCCAGCGGCGATCGGTTCTTGAAAACTCGACGCGCTCCCATAGCAGAAGCTGGGCTATCACCGATGGCTCGATACAAAGGCGTGAAGCCCGCTGCTGGACCCGCAGCCAACCCGGCGGCGCCCAGTTGCTTCAGGAAAACACGGCGATTGGTGCAACCAAAGAGTTTGTCCACGTTGTTTCCCATCCCTGCTTGGAATGATCTGCTTAAGGATGATCTTAACCGACGCAGCGAGAGCGCCTATCGTTCACCACACTCTGCAAACATTTTCAGCCGCTTTCACCATGGGCTGTCCGGTCTTGCATTGGAACGCCCGCTGGAACTCCGGCATGTTCACCACCACCCCATTGATTCGGTACTCGGGCGGTGAATGAGGGTCGGTCATGGCGCGCACACGCATATCCTCGGTACGCTCATTCGCGCAATCCCACTGCGCAAAGCCGATAAAGAAGCGCCGTTCCGGAGTCAGTCCGTCCATCGGCTTCAAGTCCATATTCTTGGTCTTGTCTTTCCACGCCATGTAAGCCAGGATTTCGCCTCCGAGATCGGCGACGTTCTCGCCCAGCGTCAGCTTGCCGTTGACGTGGACGTCCTCCACCGCAACGTATCCCGAGTACTGATCCTCGACGCACTTGGTGCGCGCGTCGAATTTCGCACGGTCCTCCTTGGTCCACCAATCCTTCAAATTGCCGTGCGCATCGAACTGGCTGCCCTGATCGTCGAAGCCGTGAGTCAACTCATGGCCCACCGTGCCGCCGGTATCGCCGTAGTTGGGAGCGTCGTCCATTTTGGCGTCATAAAGGGGCGGCTGCAAAACACCCGCTGGAAAATTGATGTCGTTCATCTGCGGATTGTAGTAGGCATCCACGGTCGGCGGAGTGATGTCCCACTCCCCATGATCCACCGGCTTGCCGATCTTGTTGATGTCGCGCCGGCTCTCAAACTGGTGCGCGCGCGCAACGTTGCCGGCAAAATCGTCGGGCGTAATCTTCACCGCGCTATAGTCGCGCCACCTGTCCGGATACCCGATTTTGTTGCGAACACCTGCCAGCTTGGCCAGCGCCTGCTGCTTGGTCTCAGAGCTCATCCAGTCGAGCGCGCCAATTCGCTTTCCCATCGCGGCTTCGATCCGCTGCACCATGTCCAGCGTGGACTGCTTGAGTTCCGGCGAAAAAACCTTGGCCACATATGCCTGCCCCAGCGCCTCCCCCAGGCTGTAATCGGTGTACTGCACGCAGCGCTTCCAGCGTGGCTGCATTTCCTTGGCTCCGCGCAAATACTTCCGGTAGAAATCGAAATTCTCCTGCACGAATGGCGAAGAGAGATACGCCGACGACGCGTCCACCACGTGAAAACGGAAATAGGTCTTCCAGTTCTCCAGCGGCTCGGAGCCGAGCAGAGCATTTACCCGCTTCATGAACTCCGGCGAGTCCACGTTGAGAATCTCAAAATGCGGGTACTCCAGCTCCCGGTAATAGGCGCTCCAGTCAATATTCGGCGCCAGTTGAGCCAGATCGCCGACTTTCATCTTGTGCACCAGGCTGTGCGGATCGCGGCGCTGCACCCGCGTCTGCGAAGCTTCTGCCATCGCCTTTTCCAGGCGCATCACGATTCCCGCGTCCTTCTTCGCCGCATCCGGGCTCTCGCCCGCCAGTTCAAGAATTCTCTGCACATGCTGCACGTAGCGCGAGCGGATCTCCTGCGACTTCGCGTCGGTCTTGGCGTAATAGTCGCGGTCCGGTAGTCCCAGGCCGCCCTGGTCCACGTCGGCAATCACCTGCTCGGAATTATCCGGATCCTGCGATGAGCCCGCTTGAAAGAGCACGGAACTCGTATAGGAATAGAGCCGGAACGTAATCTGCAGCCGCGCCAACACGGGAGTCACATCCTTCAACGACTTGATCTTTGCGATGACGTCCAGCTCCGGCTGAATGGGCGCTGCGCCGCGTTTTTCAATGGACGCCTCATCCATGCACGCAGCGTAGAAGTCCCCCGTCTCTTGCTCGACGGCGGAACGTTGCCGGACCGGCTGAGCCGCCTGTTCCAACATCTCCCGCAGGAAGTTCAAATTGTCCTGATGCAGCTTGCCATACACCGACCACGAAGTCTGGTCAGGCGGAATCGGATTCTTCTTCTGCCATCCGCCGCAGGAGTAGTGGTACAAATCCACGCACGGATCCACCTGCTTGTCCATCCAATCCAGGTCGAGACTCGGTAAGTAAGGAAGGACGGGCGCGGAGCCGGCTGAATTCTGAGCCACCGCGCTGACCAAAAACAGAACCGAAACCGCGAGGCAGAACGCAAGTATGTTCTTCATAGGGACCTTAGACGGCTGAATTGTAAGAACGCTGAGAAGCCAAGTAGGTTAAATGAATCGGCCAGTCCACTTCAAAGAACCCTGAGAACCGCGCCATTGGCAAAAGGCGCAAAGCTCGGCGCAGCTATCCCGGAACGGTTGCGCGGAACACACCTGTCCTTCTGGAAATCTGCTGGAATGAGCTGAAGCTCTAAGGCTTGCTCGGGCTGGCCGGGTTGTCGTTCTTCACCAGCACCCACGTGGTGAGCCCTACGATCGCGGCCGCGCCTACGCCAATGGCTACCGGGGAACTGAGAATCCCCCCGCCCGCGGCCGGCGAAGCGCCCGAGCCCTTGCGGTTCTTCTTCCTGTCCTTGTCCGAGTCGCTGGAAGACTCGTCCCGGGTCGTTTGCTGCCCCTGCGCCAGAGTGAACACTTCTTTGCCGTCTGTGACCGTCAGATCGCCCTTGCGCGCCGCGATCTTGACCAATCCGTCTACATCCACCACGTCAAATTCCGTCCATGAGAAACTTGCCGGAGTTACCTTCACGTCGCCCGCCATCGTCGCCACGCCGCGGGAAGTTGATACCGCCACTCCGCCGTGCTCGATCCGCACCAATGCGCCTTCAAACTGCACCAGCGAATCGGACAGCACCGTGATCGTCGATCCCGGCTGGTTGATGTTGGCGACAGAATCAGAACGCGTCTGCAGCAGGTCCCCTGTGAAAATGGCCGAACTCGCCCGGGGAACATGCGTTCCATTCACCCACGCCGGACCGTTGGTGTAGAGCATGGCAGCGTTGGAGTCAGCTGCCATCATTGCCGCGGGGAACAGAAGCATTAGCACGCAACTGACCATCCTGCGGAAGACGGACTTGCCCATTCCCACACTCCGTTAATAACTGTCTTGGTAACCTTAGCTAGAAATCCTACCCGCCTGACTGGGGCCAGTCAATGCCTATTGTGCCCGCCTACACCGCTTTTCGGTGGAAATCTCACGAAAGGGATTGCATTTAGACCCTTTCCGCGTCCCAGGACGGGAATCAACGCCAGCGATCCACCATCATCCACCACGCCAGGCGCAGCCACTCCTCGAAACAGGTTTTCGCCCACTGCCGATGCTCCCACCAACGCGCACCGAACTGCGCCTCGTCGTGGGTAGCCGCGATGGCAAACGACTTTCCCCGAATCTCGCGGCGGAAGATGCTCAGCGCGCGCCGGGTGTGGAAGTCGGAGGTCACAATCAAAATGCGGTTCCCATCTTCTCCCGTCAGGCATCCTTCGACATCGTGCGCTTCGTCGCGAGTCGAAAGCCCTACAATGGGACAGATTCGCACCGCCGCCGCTTCCGGCAGACCTCGCACGTACTGCTCCGCCAATTCTGCTTGCGTGAATTGATAGATCTTGGCCCCCGCCCGCACGTCCATCACGACCCGCTGGGCATACCCTTGGCGCAGGAGTTCCAGCGCCTTCGCCGGCCGATGATCAGTTTCTCCCGCCAGCACTACCATGGTGTCTGAGCGCTCCGGCGCGTCCACCACCAGAATTCTTCCCGCATTCGCCGCCCACAACAGCACCAGAACCGCGGTGAGGGTCGCAGCCATCCGCGCTCGCTTTCGGGCCGGTCCAATCTTCATCTGTCCCTCAGTCTGGATTCCCAACCTGCCAGCCTTGCAGCCGGCTTGTTCTGCCCCAACGGCGGCGCCGATTTCAGTGCTAAAATTGAGAGGCGGTCTCGTGTTCTACACCCTGACCATCCCAGGTCCCGATTATGACGATATCTTCCCCCGCTGATACCACCGCTGATACTTCGTTTGATCAACTGATCGCCAAGGTGCGCCAGCACCAGGCTGGAGTGGCCATCATCGGCCTCGGCTACGTGGGCCTCCCGCTTGCCTTGCTGTACAGCGCGCAGAAATTTCCCGTCACCGGCTTTGACATTGACGCCCGCAAAGTCGAGGCCCTCAATCGCGGCGGCTCTTATATCTATCGCATCACCGGAGAAGAAATCCAGGCCGCCCAAGCGAATGGCTTCTCCGCCACTTCCGACTATTCTCAACTCACCCGGATGGACGCCATTATCATCTGCGTCCCCACTCCGCTGGACGAGTACCACGAGCCCGACCTCAGCTTCATCACCGACACCGCTCACTCGATCGCTCCTCATCTGCGAGCAGGCCAGTTGGTCGTGCTCGAGAGCACGTCCTACCCCGGCACTACCGAAGAGGTTCTGATCCCGATCCTTGAGAAGGAAAACAAGTCTGGACTCAAGGCCGCCCGCGGCGCTTCCGCCTCGAACCAGGAGTTCTTTGTCGCTTTCTCTCCCGAGCGCGAGGATCCCGGCAACACTACTGTCGCGCGCCGCGACATTCCCAAAGTGATCGGTGGATTGAATGCGCAAGCGTCAAAATTTGCCGGCGCCCTTTATGGCTCCATTTTCAATCGCACAGTTCCAGTTTCATCCCCGGCCGCAGCCGAGATGACCAAGCTGCTCGAAAACATCTACCGCTGCGTCAATATCGCGCTGGTCAACGAACTCAAACTGCTCAGCCTGCGCATGGGCCTCGACATCTGGGAAGTCATCGAAGCCGCCTCTACCAAGCCTTTCGGCTTCCATCCCTTCTACCCCGGACCCGGTCTCGGCGGCCACTGCATTCCCGTCGATCCGTTCTATCTCTCCTGGAAAGCCAAGGAATGGGATTTCCGCACCCGCTTCATCGAACTGGCCGGCGAGATCAACACCAACATGCCATACCACGTTCTGGCCTCCGTTGGCGGCGCTCTCAATCGCCGCAGGAAGTCCATCAACGGCGCCAAAATCCTCGTCCTCGGGGTGGCTTACAAGAAGGACATTGACGATCTCCGCGAATCTCCCTCGCTCACCATCATCGAACTCCTGCAAAAAGAAGGGGGCCAGGTCAGCTACCACGACCCCTACTTCCCTTTCATCGGCAAGGGGCGCAAGTACGACCTGCAGATGAAGTGCGTCGAACTGAAGAACCTCGAACAATACGATTGCATCGTCATCGTTACAGATCATTCGGATTACGACTATCGGGCGATCGTCGAGCAGGCGCAACTCGTAGTGGACACCCGCAATGCCACCCGAGGCATCGCCAGCGACAAGATCGTGCCCTGTTAGACCTACATTAGAATCGCCCTCGAACTAAGGAAATCTTCCTGTTCGGGGTGTACTATTTTGCATGGGCCTGCCTCCGCCTCGGTGGGGCAGAGATTATGACAAACGTAAAATGTTGACACTTCACGGCTTATGTTCCCAGGCAAAGGCCGGGAATGGCCTCTGTCGTGCAATATGAACTTGGGGTTGCACTCGGTGTAAACCCCGTTTCCCAGCGTTTCCCAGGTTTCATTGAACGGTTAGAAGAAAGCTGAAGAAGAACTTTGCCGCCGGTCCGGGGTTTAGATCCCAGTAACGGTTAAACCCGCGGAACGGCTGAAGTGACCTATGGGGTTTTCCAGGCCTGAACCAGTTCTGTTCTCTTCCCTCCCGACGTGGAGGACGCCGTGGTACGAGTTTGTCCTTAGCTATGGCGTTCAAGCGGTGGCGATCGGGGTCTTCATCTGGATTCCGCTTCTGCATCCCGAGATTCTGGCAGGACCAAAGCACGACTATCATGCCATCGAGCTGGTTCCTACGCCGGTCCCGGTAAATCACGAGCCGCAAAAGCGGCTTCCCAGGCCGGTAGTGGTGGCGGAGCTTGATCCGCCTCCTGCGGCTTTGCGTCTACCCGCCCCGACGCCGCAACCCAAGCCGAAAGCGGAAGATGTGGCTGCTCCGGAAGTCAAGATCGCTGACCGCAAGCCGGTCCCGGTCCTTCCCGCAGCTCCTGCGATTCCCAAACAGATTGTGCGGACCAACGTTTTCTCGACCGGCAGTTCGGCGCCGCAGACCATCGAGAAAGCTCCCCAGCAGGTGCAGACCGGCGGCTTCGGCGATCCCAACGGCGTACCGTCGAAATTGAATACCGGCAAGTCCCCAGTAAACATCGCGCAAGCCGGGGGGTTCGATCTGCCCGCGGGCCCCGGCTACGGGAACGGAACCGGCGGCGCCAACGGCGCGCGCGGAGTTGTGGCCAGCACTGGTTTTGGTGGAGGCGTCGCGGTGCCGGAGCGTCAGGCCCCCCGCGCCGCGGTTCGTTCCGCCGGCTTCGGCGACGATGTAGCCGCCCCGCCCACCGTGAAATCCCGTCCGGCGGCGGCCACCGCAAAATTGGTTCCGGCGGAGATCCTTTCCAAGCCGACTCCCATCTACACACCAGAAGCCCGCGCCAAGCGCGTCGAAGGCGAGGTCCTTCTCGAAGTGGTGTTTGAGGCAACCGGCAGAATCCGCGTCCTGCGCGTCATTCGCGGCTTGGGCTACGGACTGGACGAAGCGGCGGAGCGCGCGGCCGAGCAGATCCGATTCAAACCCGCTCTGCAGGATGGCCAGCCCTCGGATTCAACCGCGGTCTTGCACATCATTTTTCAATTAGCGTGATTTCTCTAGAAGGTTCTTTATGCGAATGTTTCCCTTGTCAGCGTTGACTCTTCTGGTGGCAGCTTGCCTGATGCCGGCGTACTCGCAGGATATGCCCGCGGTTTCCGATCGGCCGTCCGATCCCGCCGCCATACCTTCCAGTGCTTCACCCTCCGCGGCTGAACCTTCCGCCGCCGCTACTCCTGCCCCCGCTCCAGCTCAGAGCCCCTCGCTGCCTCCGGTGGCTACTACCTTGAATGAGGTGCTGGATCACGTTGTGCAACGCGAGCACTTGTTCATGGCGCAAATGCGCCACATGCATCCCATGGTCGAGACCTACCTGCAGGATCTCAAGAACGACAGCGCGGGAAACGGCATCCCGATCAAAGACTCCTACTTCCTCGGCCGCCTCGACATGTCCGACGGTCCCGACGACATTTCCTTCGTGGGCCAGCCCGGATTCGGACATCGCCTCCTGCTGAAACTGACCGGAATCTATTCCCTGCATTTCCTGCCCATGGGCTTCGCCCAGATGGTCGTGCTCGACTCCGACTTCCAGAAGAAGTATTACAACTTCTCCTTTGTGCGGCGCGAGTTCCTGGGAGATGTGCGCTGTCTCGTCATTGATGTGCAACCCAAGGAAGGTCAAAAGACCGCCCGCTTCATGGGCCGCATCTGGGTCGAAGACCAGGATTACAACATCGTCCGATTCAACGGCACTTATTATCCCCAGCCCAAGCTCAACTTCTTCTTTCACTTCGACAGCTGGCGCCTGAACATGCGCCCCGGCATGTGGCTTCCCGCTTACATCTACACCGAAGAGTCGAATCTCAAGACCGGCCTCAGCAAGACCCTGCACTTCAAGGCGCAAACCCGGCTCTGGGGTTACGACCTCAAGGGACTGGGCAAGAACGAGGAGTTCACCCAGATTCTCGTGGATTCTCCGCAGTCCGTGAGCGACCAGACCGATGCCGCCGCCGACGCTACTCCGGTCGTGGCCGAGCGCATGTGGGAAAAACAGGCCGAAGACAACGTGGTGGAGCGCCTGCAGAAGATTGGCCTGCTCGCTCCTGCCAGCGAACTGGACAAGGTTCTCTGCACGGTCGTCAACAATCTGCTCGTCACCAATAACATTGACGTGCAGAGCGACCTCCGCTGCCGCGTGCTGCTCACCGCGCCTCTGGAGTCTTTCACCATCGGCCACACCATCGTCGTCAGCCGCGGCTTGCTCGACGTCCTTCCCGACGAAGCCTCGCTGGCCATGGTCCTGGCCCATGAGCTCAGCCATATCGTGCTGGGGCACAAACTCGACACCAAGCTCGCGTTCAACGACAAGATGTTTTTCCCCGACGAGGAATCGTTCCAGCGCCTCGACTTCAAGCGCAACACGGCCGACGAAGAAGCCGCCGACGCCAAAGCTCTCGAGCTGCTGAAGAACTCGCCTTACAAAGACAAGCTCGGCAATGCCGGACTATTCCTGAAAGCCCTGCAGCAGAAAGCCCCCGATCTGCCCAACCTGATTCGTCCGCATCTCGGCAACAGCGTGGCGTCCGGAAAGGGCATCCGCATGTCCACCTTGCTCTCGGCGGCTCCCGCGCTCGACGAAAAGCGCCTCGACCAGATTGCCGCCCTGCCGTTGGGCGGCCGCATCAAGGTGGATCCCTGGAGCGATCAGGTGGAATTGTCCAAGGCCAAAGCTGTGGCCTTGACCTCGGCCCACGAGAAAATGGAGTTCGAAATCACTCCCTTTTTCCCGCATCTCACGCGTTTGCCAGCCGGCAACACCCAAAAAGTCGCTCAGACTTCGACTCCCGCAACCGCGCCGGAACCGAAGTAGCGCGCAGCTCCATACTTTTCCGGCGAGATAGAGTATTTCTTGATGCTCTGTAGAGGAAGCCTAAGAACGGGAAGGGCACGGCTTCAGCCGTGCCGCCACGGCCGCCACCCGTTCGGTTTTAGCCACTGAGGGCGCAATCCACACCTTCACGAGCGCCGCTCTGGCCCAACCAGCCTCTCATTTTCAGGAAAGCAGAGGAGAGAATTCGAAGCGAGAGTTGACCAGCGAAACCCCGCCGTCCGCCTCGTCACCAGTCGCGAGAACGTCAACAGCCAGTCGAACTACTGGATCGCGCTGCCGACCGAGGAGAACACATTGTTGGCGTTGGATCCGATGAGCCGGATCGTTCCCACCACGATCACCAGAATCACGGCCAGCATCACCGCGTACTCCGCGATATCCTGACCTTGCTCATCTGTCCAGAACTGCTTTAGAAATCTTCCCACGGGCTCCATCCTTTCTAGATCGATTGACACGTTACCCCGCTCGCGGGGGACACCGCCGATCACACACAATAGTGTTCTCGAGGTTGGTTGACTACGATCCTAGTCACCGGACCAGCCTCGGCCAATAGCACCAAGGTGCCACCCCCTTCGCTCGCATCCCTTTGAGCCCTGAGGCCTTAGGTTATGCTCTTCAGCGGCAGCGCCTGATTCACCGCAAACAGTGCCAGTTCCAGCCGGGTTGATACCCCAAGCTTATCAAAGATGTTGCTCAAATGGTGCTTCACCGTATCTTCGCTGATTTTGAAGTATTCCGCTATTTCCTTGTTGGAGTACCCCGCCACTACCGCCGATACGATCTCCAGTTCCCGCGGAGTCAGGCCGAACTTCTTCTGCCGCGCCTCATCGCTCGAGGACTGCATCAGCGTGCGCAGGTACTGCACCAGATTCGAAACGCTCTCCCGCCCCACCCAGTACTCGCCCGACATGACCGTGTGTATGGCCTTTAGCAGCAGCTGCGTCGCCGAATCCTTCAGAACCACCCCGCGGGCCCCGAGCTGCAGCGCCTCCACGATCTGGCTCTTTTCCGCCGCCGCCGTCAGCAGAATCACCCTTACCGGCGCGGTGTTCGGCGCCGGCGCGCTCAGGTCCCGTAATGCCTCCAGCCCGGGATGCTTCGGCATCGCCAGGTCCAGCAGCAGCACATCCGGCTTCAACTGTCGCGCCAACTTCACCGCCTCGGCGCCATCGGAAGCCTCTCCCAGAACCTTCAGATCCTGTTCCGCTTCCAGCAAACGCCGCAGCCCATCCCGGAATATCGGGTGGTCGTCGGCAATCACAATCCGTACTGCTTGCCCTCGCTTAAAATTCATGCGGTAATTCCCCGTCGCGCGGCACACTAATCTCCAGTCGTGTTCCCTGCCCGGGAGTTGATTCTACCGTGAGTTCCCCGGCAATTAAACGCACGCGTTCCTTAATGATCATAGGCCCTTTGCCGATCTCCTCCATCTGACCCTGGTTGAGTCGTCCGGAAAACGTAAAACCCTTGCCGTCATCCTCAATCGTAAGGCTCCATTTCTTCGGAGTGGACCCCAGCCGCACCAGGGCATGGCGCGCGCCGCTGTGTTTCCGGACGTTGACCAGTCCCTCCTGCACGATGCGCAGAACCTCACGGCACACCCGCTGCGGCATATCCAGTTCCTCGATGTCGGTGACGAATCGCGCGCTGATTCCCGTTTCTCGCTGAAACCGTTCCACCGCGTCGTTCAGAACTCCCAGCAGCCGCTGCGCGTCCACATCAATCGCCTTCATCTGCTGCATCAGTTCCCGCAGCTTCAGCACCTCTTCCCGCAGCAGGCCCTGGATGCGTCCCAGCTCACCGCCGATGGGCTTTTCGGCCTCGGCCTGTCGCCGTAGCACATCCACCTGCATCTCGACCGCAATCAGCGACTGCACCGCGCCGTCATGCAGTTCGCGGGCAAAACGCGCCCGCTCGGCCGCTCCTGCCCGCCGCCGCAGCCGATGCAGCAGGTAAACGTTATACACTGCCGGACCGACCTGGCGCATCAGATCCTGCAGAAAACGCAGCTCTTCCTGTTTCTCGCCCCGCCACGACGGATTCAACAGGAAAACTCGGCCGCGCCATGCCTCGCCGAACAGGAACGAGACTGCAATCAACGATGTGAACGCCTCCGTCTCGCGCAGGGCCGAGATCGCCGAGCTGTCGGCTTCAGGCACCTGATTGCCGTCCCGATCCAGCGCCAGCATCGCCCAGCGCTGCCCGTCCAGCCAGGCATAGCACACATCGCCAGGCATCTCATCCAGATAGACCTTGGCATCGCGCGCTTTCGAGTCCTGCCACCGGAATTCCCCAGGCTGCCCCTTCGCCGAGCTGTTCAGTTCGCCCACGAATACGCGGTGGCTGTGGGTTTCCTGGGATGCGACAATCAGCCGCGATGCCCCGTACATGGACATCGCTTCCTGGAAAATCTGCTGCATCGTTCCCGTCAGGCCCGCTTCCACCCGCACCCGCGACAGAATCCCGTTCACCACCGCCTTTTCCGCCCGCAAATGTTTCTGCCGCTCCGCCAGATATCCCAGCAGCAGCCCCATCACCAGCAAATAGATGGACAGCATGAACAGGCGCTGCGGTTGAAAGGTCCCCACGTTCACATGCAGTCCGCTCAGAATGGGCCAGGGCAATGCTTGTCCGGTTCCCAGGGGCAGGCGCAGCAGGAAGATACTCTCCAGCCAAAGCAGGAAGACTTCGGCCGCCGCCGTACCCAAGGTCTCCCACCAGCCCCAGCGGTAAGCTGCCGCCGCCAGCACGAAGAAGAAAAACAGGAAGAAGGGAGTCCTGGGTCCTTCGGAGAAAATGGAAATCAGCGCAGGCCAGACGATGTCCGCAGCGTGCACCAGCAGCCGAAACGCCGGCGTGGATTGCTGCCGGCGCCGCAACAGCATCAGGATGAGAATGCCGTTCGCTAGGTAAAACACAAACAAGCCGTAGGCGGCCCAGGAATGCCCCAACTCGGTCGGGTCCATTCGAATCGCCACCAACGTCGAGATCGCCAGGAACACGCGTGCCGTCGCCAGCCACCGCTCGATCCGCCGGGTTTCCCCAGGATCCGGCGGAATTCGCAGCCTCCACGATGGCTGGTAGCGCTCAGTGCGGGATCGCAATCGAATCATTCTCCAGCAAGGGTCCGGAGGGACGCCCACACCCTCTCCAGGCGCGTCCCCAACCCGGCCCTAGGGTACTACAGTAACCACCTTCTCTCGAATATCCAATCTAGAATCAGAACGGAGAGAGAGAGCGTCTTGCGCACGGTTGCCAAACTCTGGCTGGCGGCAGTGACGGCTGCGTTTGCGGCCCAGATCCTGGCCGCTTTTTTGTGGCCCCAGTCGTTCCGCCTCACCGCCTTTAGTGACCTCATCCAGTGCCTGCTCCTGCTCTCCGCCACCGCTTCGTTCATCCCTTCGCTGCTCCGCGCGCGCGGCCGCGTGCGTCTGTTCTGGTCGCTCATCACCCTGGGCGTTGGCCTCTGGCTGTCGTACCAGCTGCTCTGGACCTACATTGAGGTTTTCCTGCGTCAGGATGTGCCGGATTTGTTCGCCGGGGATGTGGTGCTGTTTCTGAACATCGTGCCCTTGATGGCCGCTCTGGCCTTGCGCCCTCATACCGTCCAGGATGAATACGCCGCTCGCGTCGGCCGGCTTGATTTTCTTCTCCTGATCATCTGGTGGCTGTATCTCTACACCCTGGTCGTCATGCCCTGGCAATATGCCTCGCCTCAGGCGGCTCTATATGCCCACAACCTGAACTCCGTGTATCTCGTCGAAAAAATTGCTCTCCTGCTGGCTCTGATCGCATCCTGGATCGGCAGTCGCGGACATTGGCGCAGATTCTACGGATCTCTGTTCTGCGCCTATTCCATCTACGCTGCCAGTTCCTATATCGCGAACTGGGCGATCGCGCGCCAACAGTACTATAGCGGCAGCTTTTACGATATTCCTCTGGCCGCTGCCATGACCGGCCTGACCTGGATCGGCCTCCGCCACAGTGGCGATGGTCACAAAGCCCGTGCTCACGAGACCGAGGACGGCCAGATATCCACCATCTACGGCGTCTGGATCGCCCGCTGCGGCATGATCGCGGTGTTTTCTCTGCCGCTGTTCGCCTTCTGGTCCATTTCCGAAGCTCAGGTTCCAGGCCGCGTCCGCTCCTTCCGCCTCGTCGTGACTCTGGCCGCCGCGCTCGCCATGGGCATTATGGTTTTCGTGCGCCAGTATTATCTGGAACGCGAACTCATCCGCCTGCTCAACCTCTCCCGCGAATCCTTCGACAACCTGAAGCGCTTGCAGGCCCAGATTCTCCAGTCCGAAAAGCTGGCTTCGATCGGCCAGTTGGTCGGCGGCGCTGCCCACGAACTCAACAATCCCATCACCGCCATGCTCGGCTATTCCGACCTGTTGCTCGCCACCAGTCTCACTGCCGATCAGCAGCCCTCCGCGGCCAGGATCGGCCACTATGTCCGCCGCACCCGGTCCCTGGTCGCAAGCCTTATCGCCTTCGCCCGCCAGGGTCCAGCGCCCAAGACACTTATAGATCTCAACACTCTGCTGCGCACCGCGATCAAACTGGCCCAGCCGCAATGGGCATCTCTCCCCATTCAGGTGCGCACACTGTACGACCCCGACTTGCCCAGGGTCCTGGGCGACTCTAACCAGCTACTGCAGGTCTGCCAGCAATTCATCGGGAACTGCCTGCATGTCATGGGAACCCGAGGTGGAACTCTGAGTGTTACTACCGAGGCCGGGGCAGGCATGTGCCTGCTTCAAATCTCGGCTGAGCCTCAGTCTTCGGCGCCCATTGTCCATACGCCGGAATTTTCCTCCCTCGATCCGGAAGACGGCCTTGGCCTGAGCGTGTGCCAGGGCATTCTCCAGGAACATCGCGGCACTCTCGCGCGCGAACGGCACCAGGACGGCGGCATCCAGCTGCGCATTGAAATTCCCGCCGCCGAATCCGCTCCCCTGAAACGGCCGTCGCCTACGGTGCCGGTGCTGTGGCAATCTCAACCGTCCGCTTGAGCTGGCCGCACGCCGCGTAGATGTCCCGGCCGCGCGGACGGCGAATAAACGCCGGAATTCCCGCCCTCCTCAGCGCCTGCTGAAACGCCTGCACCCGCTCTTCTGCGGGGGTCGCGAAGTTAATCCCCGGCCCGGGATTCAGCGCAATCAAATTCACCTTGGCCCGCATCCCGCGCAGCAGATTCACCACTTCCTGCGCGTTCGCATCCGCATCGTTGACTCCGTTTAACAGCACGTATTCAAACGTGATGCGTTCCCGGTTCCGCAACGGAAATTCCCGCGCCGCCGCCAGTAGCTTCTCCAGGTCCCACTTGCGGTTCAGTGGCATGATCCGCGTCCGCAGCTCGTCATTCGATGCGTTCAGCGAAATCGCCAGCTTGGGCCGGACCGCTTCCCTGGCGAAATCCTGGATTCGCGGCACAATGCCCGCCGTCGAAACCGTCATGTGCGACTCCGCCACTCCAACTTCTCCCACCAGCAAGCGCACCGCTTTCATGAAATTGTCGTAGTTCAGGAACGGCTCGCCCATTCCCATGAACACGAGATTGATGCGATCCCCAGGCGGAGAGACCTTCTGCTCCTTCAGCACGGCGCAGACCTGTCCCACCACCTCGCCAGCAGTCAGATTTCGCTTCACGCCCAGCGCCGCCGTCAGACAGAACTGACAATCCACCGCGCAGCCCACCTGGCTGGAAACACAAATCGTCGCCCGACCCCATCTGCGTCCTTCGTCCCCGAACATGTGGGAACGGCCGCCCTCGGCCGTCCCGCCGAGCGAAAGCTCGGCAGCACTCTCTAAATCCCCCGCCTCGGTGCCATCTCCCGCTTCCCCGCCGTCCCCTTCCGGCATCCAGACCGTCTCCACGGTCTGCCCGTCGCCAAATCCGATCAGATAGCGCACAGTACCGTCCTGCGACACAAACCGCTTCTCGATCACCGGCATCCCGATCGAAACGCCCTGCTGAGTCAGCCTCTGCCGAAGCCCCTGAGGCAGTGTCGAAATCTGCTCAACCGATTCCACTCGCTGCCGATACACGGCGTCCAGCAGTTGCTGCGCGCGAAAGCCGGGCTCTCCGCAGCTTTCCACCAGCGCCGATACTTCGCCCCGGTCCAACCCCAACAACGCGACTTTTGACGGATTCTCCACCGGCCCCCCCGGAACCCAACCTTCGACCGGGCTTCCTCGACGCTACAGCACATTTAACCGACTGATTCTAAAAGACTAAACTATTCTCGCACACCTCCCGCCCCTATGTCAGAATAGTGAAGATCCGCTCCCGCACCTGAACCGGGACCCGAACGTAGTTATCTCCGCAGGAAAGCCTCATGGCACAGGAAGTTCGCAATATTCGCGTGCACGCGCTGCCCAATGGGCTGACCGTCATCACTGAGCAGATGGCGCATATTCGGTCGGCCTCGATCGGCATCTGGTTGCAGACCGGCTCCCGCGACGAAGATCCCGAGTGGAACGGCATCTCCCACTTCATCGAGCACATGGTCTTTAAGGGGACCAGTCACCGCACCGCCGAACAGATCGCGCGCCAGGTTGACTCCATCGGCGGCAACATGGACGCTTTCACCGCCAAGGAATGCATCTGCTTCAACGTCAAGGTTCTCGACGAACACGTTCCCACCGCGCTCGACATTCTCAGCGACCTGGTGCTCAAGCCCGTCTTCGATACCTCCGACATCGCCCGCGAGCGCGGCGTGATTCTCGAAGAAATCAAGATGGACGAAGACAACCCCGACTATCTCGTCCACGAAATCTTCACCCAGAATTTCTGGAAGGATCATCCCCTGGGCAAGCCGATCCTGGGCACCAAGGAAACGGTCAAGCGCTTCGAGCGCCAGCCGGTCGTGGACGCCTACACCAGCCGCTTCTCTCCGGGCAACATCATCGTCTCCGCCGCGGGCAATCTCGATCACGACCGCTTCGTCGCCCTGGTGGCCGGGCACTTTGAGCACATGATGCCGCTCAGCAACGGCTTCCATTCGTCCGCGCCCAAAACCGTCTCCCGCATTACGCTCCGTAACAAGAAAGCCCTGGAGCAGGTGCAGCTCTGCATCGGCGTGCCCGCGCATCCCATCGCCCACGAGAAACGCCACGCCGGCTACGTGCTGAATACTCTGCTCGGCGGCGGCATGAGCTCCCGGCTTTTCCAGAACATCCGCGAACGCCAGGGACTCGCCTATTCCATCTACAGCGACCTCAATCCCTATCGCGACACCGGATGCCTCGCCGTCTACGCCGGAACTTCGCTGGCCTCGGCGCCGAAAGTCGTCCAGTCGGTGATCAACGAATTCCGCACCCTCAAGACCTCTCCGGTAAGCGACGAAGAACTTCGCCGCTCCAAGGCCCAGCTCAAAGGCAGCCTCATGCTGTCGCTCGAATCGAGCACGGCTCGCATGTCGAACCTCGCCCGACAGAAAATGTATTTCGACCGCTTCTACGATCTCGATGAGCTGATCGAAAAAATCGAAGCCGTCACCGCCGAGGATTTGACGGCTTTGGCCAACGATTTCTTCAAGGCCGAATCCGTCGCCGTGACCGCCCTCGGCAATCTCAACGGCCTGAAAATCTCCCGCGACCAACTGGCCTGCTGACTAACAGGTGGAAGAGCGGCGCTTCACCGCCGCGTAGCGGCCGCCTCAAAAGAACAAGGGCTTTAGCCCCTGACGCGCTCCCGCCGCCGAAGATGTCTCCTTCGTTGTAACTTCTCCCCGCCTGACTCATCCCATCTCTGTCCGCAGGTAAGACGCTGCGCAAATCGAAACCTCATCTCAGGAGAATCCATGAAAAAGCTTTTCAGCAGTCTCACGCTGGCGTGTGCCCTGGCCGCTTCCCTGGCCGCTGTCGCCCAGGACCAGATGAAGCAGGACAACATGTCCAAAGACAACCAGAAGCAAGAAACCATGCAGAACGATCAGATGAAAAATGACCAGATGAAGAACGATCAGATGAAGAAGGACAAGAAGTCCAAGAAGGCCAAGAAAGATGCCATGAAAAAAGACGACATGAAGAAAGACGACATGAAGAAAGACGACAACATGAAGCACGACGAGATGAAAAACAACTAGAACTACTCACCAATCAATTTGGGAAGGGCACGGCTTCAGCCGTGCCGCCCAGAGCTAGTAACGATGCGGGCTTTAGCCCCTGGGGTCACTCCTTCGGTTCTTCCGCCTCGGCATCCAATTCTGCCCCGGTCCCGGGCGCTCCGTGTCCTGCCTCTGCGACCTCCAGATATTTCCTCATACAGCGCAAGCACGGCACATACCCTTGCCGCATCGCTTCCTTCGCCGTCAGCGTCGTCAGTTTCTCTTTGTTGTGGATGAACCGGCATCCCGCAGCATGAAAAACCTTGGTATCGGCCGCCACCACCACCACCATGTCCGGAGGAATATTGTGACCGGCCTGCGCGTGTTCGGACTTTAAAGGCTGCCCCGTAGTCAGCGAATTCGCCACCCGCAGTCCGCCAGCAACCAACGCCACCGCCACCACCGGCACCAGCCAAGTGGACCACACCGCCCAGCGACTGCCTCCGCGCGCGCTCTGCGCCAGTCTTTTTTCCAGCCGCCGGCCGAACCCTGCCGGCGCCTCGATCATGCGCTCGTCTCCATACAACCGGATCACATTCCGCGTCCCTTCCAGCACCGACGTGCAACGTTTGCAGGTGGGGAAATGCGCATCCATCGCCGCGCGCAGTGCGGAATCCACTTCACCGTCCAGGTAGTTGGAAATCTCCCGCCACACCCGTTCGCAGTTCACTTCACCGGTCACCATGGCTTCGTCCCCTTCTCGAACGGCAGGCGGCTCAACCAGCCTTGCTCCCACCCTCCGGCGAGCAGATCGCGCAACATCAGCCGCGCCCGCAGCAGCCGCGTCTTCACCGACGCGACCGAAATTCCCAGCGCCTCGGCCGTCTCCTGAATATTCAATTGCTCCATATCCCGCAGCACGAACACCTCGCGATACTTTCGATCGAGCGAGGTCAGCGCCTCCGCCAGCTTCTGCCGGATTTCCTTCCGCTCCAACGCCTCGGAAGGAATCTCGCGCCAGTCGGCAAACTCCCGCGGCGTATAGTCGCTTTCTTCCTCGCGGCGGTCGTCCATTCCTTCCATCACTACCGTCCGCTCCCTTCTCCGCCGCATCAGCGCCTCGTTCACGGTGATCTGAATCAGCCAGGTGCTGAAGCGCGCCTCCGCCCGGAACTGCCGGATGTTGGCGAACGCTTTCAGCATGGCCTCTTGCGCCACATCTTCCGCGTCCGTCGGGTTGCGCAGGATGGCCAGCGCCGCCGCATACACCCGCCGCTCGTAAGGCCGCACCAGTTCGTAAAACAGCTCGTTCTGGCCGCGCTGCACCTGCGCGATCAACTCCTGCTCGCGCGTCGTCCCTGCCGCCGGATTGTTCAAGACCATATCTGCTTCGGCCATCTCGCCCGCCGCGTCAGTATTCCGGATCTTTCTTCCAACCCGTCAGCATGGAGTAGAAGTTATTCCAGCCATGCAGAATCACCATCACCAGATGGCCCAGAACAAACGCCAGAATCGCCCACATCACCAGAAAATGCCAAAGCCGCGCCCAGTGAAATCCGCCCATCAGCCACGCCAGCCACGAAAACTGCACCGGCTTCCACACTGCCAGCCCGGTCACGACCGACAGCACGCCCAGCCCGATCACGCTCGTGTACGCATGCTTCTGCAGCGGGTTGTAAGCCTCCCGCACCGGCGGTTTCGGCCCGAAAAAGAAGTAGTGTTTCACCATCGGCCACACCCCCGGAATGTCCCGATGCGTGAACAACACCTGCCGGTAATTCCCGCTGAAAAGCTGGTAGCCCAGATAGATCAGCCCGGTCGCGATGTAGATCCACATGAACGTGAGATGCCACTGCAGCGCCCCGCCCAACCATCCCCCGATGGCGAACGCCTTCGGCCAGCTCAACAGATCCTTCTGCGGAATTTTGGCGCCGAAACTCGGAAACGCGCGAAAAATCTGCAGCCCGCTGCCCACCATCACGAACAAGGAAATCGCGTTCACCCAATGGCAAAGCCGCACCACCAGCGGATGCTCATACACCGCCCGCCCCACGGTTTCCGTCTCTTCGCCCTTGGCCCGCGTGATTTCGATAACCGCGCCGCTCATGAATCTCTCCGCATCCGAATTGTTGATTGATAATTGTTGATTGTTGATAAAGAGCACATAGCCGGCGGGATTTTCAATCAACAATCATCCATCAAAAACCAACAATCGCCTTTAGAGCCCATAAAACTCCGAATACCCCTGATCTTCCCAATACCCGAACCGGTCGAGCACATTCGTGACCTTCAGGTCGGTCAAATACTTGGCCTGCTTGTATCCAACCTTAGTCGGAACATTCAGCCGCAGCGGCGCGCCGTGTTCCCGCGTCAGCGGCCGGTCATACATCTCCCAACACAACAGCGTCTGCGGATGCAGTGCCGTCGCCATGTCCAGCGTTTCGTAGTAATCGTCGGCGCAAGTCACGGTAACGAACTTCGCGGTCGTATCCGCCCCGATCATGTTCAGAAAGTTCGAAAATCTCGTCCCGCCGAACCGCCCAATCACGTCCCATCCCTCCACGCACACGTGCCGCGTGTTCTGCCGCATTTTGGGCAAGGCCTGAATCTGCGCCAGCGTGAAGTCTCCCGGCTTCTGCACCGCCCCGCCCACGGTGAGCGTCCAGTTCTCCAAAATCACTCCCGGATCCTCTACGTCATAGCCGTTGATGGGGAACTTCTCGAATGGAGTCAGTTCGGAATCCGCAAACGTTGGTGCCAGATGCTCCCGCCGAAACAGCAGCCCCGAGGCCCAGTCGCTGAATCCCAGGCCCTTCTTGAGCAGCGGCTCCTGCAGGCCCGGAATCGCAAACGCCCCTAAAGCAATGACCGGCGCCACCTTGAGCAGCTCACGGCGGGTTACCTGGGCAAACCGGCGTTCGTTCATGATAGTGTCGGTTACTTTCGTGCGGGGCGGCTTGCCGGCTTTCGGTTCCAAATGCTCTTCCTTCCCAAGGCCACACAATGTGATTCTCAAGTACCGAAAAAGTTACCAAACGATAGCACGAACGGGCCATGCCAGCGACCCAAAAACCGTTGCTTTTTCTGGCCTTTAGCCGCCTTTCGAGGCATACTATCTCAAGACTCATCCCCAAGCGCGACAAGGGTGCCCATGTTTGAATCGAAGACGCTTGTACCCAAGTCCGAAGGTCCGTTTCTGACGTTGCCCCCGCGTAAGCCAATCGAAAGCCGGCAGCGCCGCCTGATGGCAGGAGCGCTCGCTTTGCTGTTGGTCGCATTGGGGTTACTGCTCTACAAGGATCGCGATTTCTGGTTCCCGGACGACACCCAGGAAGCCGATGAGCCGCTAAATCAGCCGGCCCCGGCTCCCGCTGTGGAAAAACCTGCCGCTCCCGCATCCCCGGCCCTGGTGGTCGCAACCGCCGCTTCTTCCTCGGTAAAGAAGCACGCCATCGCCAAGCCGCAAACGCAGGAAGCAACCCCGGCTGAACCCACCGCGCCCGTCACTGCTACCACGCGCCGAACCGTGCTCCCGCCGCTCGAAGTCGAAGTCGTCGCCGGAGACACTCACCGCACCGTCCGCCCGGGCACCAACTCCGTGCACGTAGACCTGCAACCCGGAGCGCCTACGCGGCCGGTCACCGAACCCACCACCGTCGCTGAAACCGCCGCCGGCGTGACCAATGCCGCCTCCGAGCGCGTCCAGATGTCGGCCGACACCGTGGAAGTCGTCAGCCGCCCCGTCAATCCCGGTTATCCTATGCTCGCCCGCCAAATGAAAGTCCAGGGCGCGGTCATCCTCCAGGCTCTCATCGGCCGAGACGGACTGATCCAGGACCTGCGCGTCCTTAGCGGCCCGCCCATCCTCGCCGGCGCTGCCGAACAGGCCGTGCGGCAGTGGCACTTCAAGCCCCACTACCAGGGCTCGGAAGCCGTCGAAACCCAGGCCCGCATCACCGTCAACTTCACCATCTCCACCAACTAGCGTTTTGAGTCAGACTTTCGTCGCAGATCTAGGGCCTCGTATCTGGGGACTTGGACGCTGCTCTTCTGGAATCTGGCGTGCTACCATCCGAATCGCCATCCGTGCGCCCTGCAGAAAGGCTGGGTGAAGATCCCGGCACTGACTGCTTCGAAGAGGCCGCAATACAAATGGGGCTGGATACTCTTATGTCAACTGATGACCCATATGCTCGCGGAAAGTAAATGGCTCGACGAATTCTTCGGTTTTCTGATTCACGAATTGCTGGCCGTGGTTCTATGCCCATTGGTGACTTTTTTGATTGTTCTAGTGGTCGGCCTAGCAGCTTTCCATTTGTCGGCATCCTTGTATGCCCTACTGTTCAGAAGCCTGTTTAGCCCTTTCTACTGGGGAGCAGCAGTGCTAATAGGCCTCTGGTTCAACAGACGCATGCGGCACCACTCAGCTTGTTGGGTTTGGGTCTTGCCCGTACTTGCTGTCGGCTTATTGCTCGTGCGGTACTCTGTTCCTGCGGCTGAATATGAGCAGCTCTTAACGTGCCGTGGTGAATGCCTCGGCGCTATGTTTCTGACACTTCCGATCATGAACTGCATTGCCTACTCAATCGGCGCATGGTTCGCACTTCGGTCTCGAGAAGGTCCAAGAGCTGCGAGCACCTTGGATTGAGTCGGGGGAGTCCCGTTCACATATTCGCGCCCTTAGCCGTGCCATGAAGACTCCCCAACAGCAGCGTCTTCAGCCGCTGCGATCACCGCGAACTTGCGAACCGCGATAGACTGTTCCCCGAGGCCGTCTTGCCGCCATCCCGCTTCCATCTTCTCGCCGCCACGCTCATCCTCACCATCTCCCCGTCCGCACATCCCTCACTTCTTGCGCGCTCGGGAGCACAGAAAGGAGCCAAATCCATGCTCACCATCTCCAGCCCCAGCTTCTCCGACGGCGGAACCATCCCCAAGCAGTTCACCTGCGACGGAGCCGACATCTCTCCGCAACTTGTCTGGTCCAATCCCCCGGACGGCACCAAGTCCTTCGCAGTCCTGGTAGACGACCCCGACGCGCCCGGCGGCAACTGGAATCACTGGACCATGTGGAACCTGCCCCCGAAATTGTCCGGCCTTCCCCAGGGCCTGAGCAAAGAATCCAACCTCCCCGACGGTACCCAGCAGGGCCTGAACGATTTCCCCAGGACCGGATACAACGGCCCCTGCCCCCCGCCAGGCAAACCTCATCGCTACTACTTCAAACTATTCGCCTTGGACTCCAGACTCGACCTCAAGCCCAAATCAGGCAAGAAAGAACTGGACGCCGCGATGAAAGGCCACATCCTGGCCCAGGGCGAAACAATGGGCCGCTACGGCCGATAGGGTGCAACCGCTCTACCAGCACGATCTCGCCTACATTCACGCGACCGCCTCCAGTGACCTGGCCCGAGGCGCCGCGCCTGAGATCGTGCGGCTGCTCAAGTCTGCCTCGATCCCGATTCGCAAAGTCTTGGACGTGGGCTGTGGCTCCGGACCTCTGACCTCCGCTCTGGCGGACGCAGGCTTCGACGTTACCGGCATTGACCCTTCGACCGAGCTTTTGGCCATAGCGCGTGCATCCGTCCCCAAGGCACGGTTCATCAATGCGTCCGTGTATGAGACCGCGATTCCCGCTTGCGAAGCCGTTCTTGCCGTAGGCGAGTCGTTAACCTACCACGAGAACTCGGACGGCGATCGCCTGGTCGAGAATTTCTTTCGACGCGTCGCAGACGTTCTGCCCATTGGTGGAATACTGATTTTTGATGTGATCGAGCTGGGCAGCTCTTCTTCCGAATCCCTCACACGAAAATTCTGGAGCAGCGGCGAAGACTGGGCTGTGTTAGTGGAGACAACGGAAGACCGCGAATCGCGCACGCTGGTCAGGAATATTGACACTTTTCGCAGGACTGGCGAGCTTTACCGTCGCAGCCGCGAGGTTCACCGCGTGCGCATGTTCGATTCCAGGGTGCTTTGCGATCAACTTGCTGCGGTCGGATTCGCAACCAGCATGTTGCAATCCTACGGCGAGCGACAACTCCCTCCGCGACGGCGTGCATTTTTCTCCACTCGCGCCATGCCATCGCGAGGAGACAATCCCCCCAAAAAATAACGAGCGTCCTGAAACTCATAAGAGTCCAGGACGCCCGGGCAGCCCTCCCCCAGAACTGCTCACGGAAAAAATTAAACGCGGGCTGCGCTTCTGACTATGGCACTTCCGTGCTATTCAATCCCCGCGAAAGTGCCACAAGGTTATCTTCTTGCAACATCTGGATTTCCGCCCTCCTGGAGAAACTCGACCAGAGCCCATCGGCCCTGAAGTCCCCGCCCGATCCTGCCGATGTGCCGCTTGTCAGGACAACTCTGGCACCTGCCCCTATGTCTTCGCTTCTCGATTCCGAGATCTATCGCACCATTCTCGAGAGTCTGCCCATCGGACTCTGCGTGGTTGATCTCCACAAGCGAATTCTGCTCTGGAGCGACGGCGCCGAGCGCATCACCGGACGCCTTCGTCATGAGGTCGTCGGCCACTGCTGCATCTCAGAAGTCCTGCTGCACTGCAATCAGAAGGACTGTGAGTGGTGCCACGAAGATTGTCCTCTCGCCCGCGCCATGAAAACGTCCCACGCCGCCGAAGCCAACTCCTCGTTGCGTCACCAGTCCGGATACGACATTCCCGTTTACGTCCGCGCCGTTCCTGTGCACAATGCGCACGGTTCCATCATCGGCGCGGTCGAGACTTTCGAAATACTCCACGCCGCCGGCGATTCCGCCGACACCAGCCTCGTGTTCCCCGGCCCGTCAGACGATCCCACCGGCGTCGCCGGTCCTGTGGTAACCACCACCTTTCTGCGGCAGACTCTGGCCAATCTCTCGCAGGCGGCGGGACCGTGCGCCGTGCTTTGCTTCCGTCTCGATGGTCTCGACCATTTCCGTCATGCCTGCGGACCTGAAGCCGCCCTCGCCCTGCTGTGCGCCGTCGCCCGCACTCTGCAAGGTGCTTTGTGGACGACCGACTTCATTGGACGCTGGAGTGACGACCAGTTCCTCGCCGTGTTAACCAATTGCAGCGCGGCCTCGCTCCCCTCCGTGGGCGAGCGCATCCGCCGCACCCTGGCCGGCATTGGCATTGAGTGGTGGGGCGAGAAGCGCTCCTTGCCCGTCTCCATGGGACAAGCCTCCGCCCAACCCGGCGACGATCTCGCGGCGGTCATGGACCGGTTGCGCCAGTCTCTGCCCACCCCTTCGGCCGCGCAGGCCGCCTCTGCGCAGGCAGGCACTTCCGGGAGCTAACGATCATGTTCGCCATCATCGGCATTGTCGTCGTCTTCGGTTGCATCGTCGCCGGCTACCTGATGGAGCACGGCAATCTCCGCGTGCTCCTTCAGCCGGCGGAACTGGTCATCATCGGTGGCGCCGCCGTCGGCACCGTCCTCATCTCCAACCCGCTGCACATCATCAAAAAAATCGCCGGAGGAATCGGCACCGTCTTTACTGGCTCCAAGTTCACCAAGCAGGCTTATCTCGATTCCCTCAAGATGATGTATGACCTGCTCAACAAGGCCCGAAAAGACGGCCTCATGTCCCTCGAAGCCGATGTCGAAGAGCCGGAGAAAAGCCCCGTGTTCTCCAAGAATCCCGCCTTCGTAAAGAATCACCACGTTCGCGACTTTGTCTGCGATTCCCTGCGCATGGCCGTCACCGGCGTGGACGTCTTTGACCTCGACCAGATGCTCGATCTCGATATGGAAGTCCACCACCACGATGCCACTCAGCCCACCGCCGCCCTCGGCACCATGGCCGATTCCCTGCCCGGCCTCGGCATCGTCGCCGCCGTCCTCGGCGTCGTCATCACCATGGGCGCTCTCGGCGGCCCGCCCGAAGAAATCGGCCACAAAGTCGCCGCCGCCCTGGTCGGAACTTTCCTCGGCATCCTGCTCTGCTATGGTCTGGTCGGCCCGATCGCCGCCAACATGACCAAGGCCGCCGAAGAAGAACACGCCTATCTCTACGTCATGCGCGTCCTCATGGTTTCGTTCCTCAAAGGCAGCGCCCCCATCATGGCCGTGGAAATCGCCCGCCGTGCCGTTCCCGGCCACGTGCGTCCATCTTTCAAGGAATTGGAAGCAGTCTGCCGCAGTGGAGGCGCCGGCGACGCTGCCGCTGCCGCAGCCGCGTCTGCATAACACATGGAAAAGCCACGCCCCATCGTCATCCTCAAGAAAAAAGGCGGCCACGGCGGACACCACGGCGGCGCATGGAAAGTCGCCTACGCCGATTTCGTCACCGCCATGATGGCCCTCTTCATCGTTCTCTGGCTGCTCAACGCCAGCAAACAAATCCAGGTAGCCGTCGGCGGATACTTCAAAGACCCCACCGGCAAGTCCAAAAAAGTCGGTTCCAACATGGAAGGCGCGGGAGAAAACTTCATCCTTACCCGCGACAACATGCCCAAGCTGAAAGAACAATTGCAGAAGGCCATCCGCCAGATGGACGATTTCGACAAGCTCAAAAGCCACATCGAGATGACCGTTACCGCCGAAGGCCTTCGCATCGAACTCTCAGAATCCGCCAGCGGCACTTTCTTCGATACCGGCAGCGCCAAAATGAAGCCCGACGGCCTCGAAATGCTCGCCACCCTCGCCACCGAGCTCGGCAAGCTCCCCAACAAGATTTCCATCGAGGGCCACACCGACTCTCAGCCCTACGCTCCCTCCGCCAACTACACCAACTGGGAACTCTCCGCCGACCGCGCCAACGCCGCCCGCCGCGTCATGCAAGCCAGCGGACTCGGCCCCGGCCAGGTCACACAGGTCCGCGGCTTCGCCGATCAGCGTCTGCGCAGGCCCGACGCCCCCCTCGATCCCGCCAACCGCCGCATCTCGCTCATCGTGCAGTACGTCATCAAGAACGCCGAAGACGAGCCCCTCGCCCCTGCCGGCAGTGAATCCAGCCCCAACCTTCACAACCCCACTGCCCAGAAGCAAGCCGGACACGACTAAAGCCTCTCTCACAAATCGCTTCGGGAAGGGTGTCAGCGGGCGTACCCTTCTGCTGAAAAACTCGCCTTTGGGTGGCGCAGCGCTTCCAGCGCTGCGACAAAGCCTTTGCGTCCTCAGGGGCTCCAGCCCCTGAGGTACTTCGACCACGAATCCCCGCGGTTGCCCTCAGTAAAGAACTGTGCCAGACTACCTCCTGGCTCGAATATGCCTCGTAGTATCGCTCGCCTGTCTGACCTTCCCCCACGCTGCTTCTGTGCCGCGCTGTCCCTCATTTGCTTGCTCCCAGCCGCCGCTCTAGCTCAGGTGGCCGGCAGTTACGGCCACCCCGATGAGGTCAGAACTGTTCTAAGCACCGCTCCCAACACCGGCATCGTGACCTTCAAGGTCTACGCCGACCGCATCGGCGCCCGCCTCAACCGGCAGGCGGTAATCAAATTGGTGAATCTGGCTGATCAAACCGCCACCTGGACACCCACCGGCGAGAACTCCGAACGCGCCGTCACCGACATCCCTTACGGCGACTATGACGCCGAGGTCAGCGCCGTCGGCTATCTGAGTTCCCATCAGGATTTCAAGCTCATCAGCACCCGCAACATCCTCGAGTTCGACATCGTCCTCCACCTCGACCCGGCTGCGGTCAACCTCGACCTCGCCGACTCCATCCTCTCGCCCCAGGCGCGCAAAGAATCCAAGCGCGCCATTGCCGACCTGAAATCCGGCAATCTGAAGAACGCGCAAAAACATCTGGAGGCCGCACAAAAGTCCGCGCCTTCCGACCCAGGCCTCAGCTTTCTGCTCGGATATCTGTACTTCCAGAAAAAAGACTTCGCCCAGGCCTCGACTTATCTCGGAACCGCAACTGCCCTCAACCCTCAGAACGCGCAAGCCCTCACCCTCCTCGGACGAGCCGATCTCGAGCGGCGCGATTATCCCGCCGCCAGATCTGCACTCGAAAAAGCCGTGCTCGCCGATTCCGAAAACTGGCTCCCGCACAGCCTGCTCGCCGACGCTTACCTGCACGAGAAGACTTACGACAAAGCTCGCAACGAGGCCAAGGTCGCCATCAACAAGAGCAAAGACAAGACCGCCGCCGACTCCGCTCAGTTAGTTCTTGGTCAGGCTCTCCTCAACTTGGGCCAGGAGAAGGAGGGCGTCCAGGCGCTGAAGGCTTTCCTCGATGAGTCGCCCAAGCATCCCGTCGCCGGCCAGGTCCGTCAGCTCATTGCCGACATCGAAGAGCATGGCTCAGCCTCTCCGTCTGCCGAGAATGCCGCCAAGCCGACGTTCTCCGGCGTCGATCCCTTGTCCGCTCTCCCCGCGGCCCACTTGTCTGTGTCCGCCTGGCAGCCGCCCGGCGTAGATGAAGTCAAACTCAGCGTGGTTCCCGGTGTTGCCTGCCCCTCCGAAAAAGTGATCGAAGAGTCCGGCAAGCGCGTCCAGGAACTCGTCGAAGACGTCACCAAGTTCGCCGCCGTCGAGGACCTTTTCCATCAGGCGCTCGACGAATACGGCACTCCCGTTCGCACCGAAACCCGCAAGTTCAATTACGTGGCCAGCATTTCCGAGCCGCAGCCGGGATTTCTCGCAGTGGATGAGTATCGCGCCGAAAAGCTCACTCTCGAAGGTTATCCCGATAAGATCGCCAGCACAGGCTTCGCCGCTCTCGCGCTCGTCTTTCATCCACACATGCGCGGCAACTTCGAAATGCTATGCGAAGGCCAGGGCGATTGGCGCGGACAGGCTGCCTGGCTCGTCCATTTCCGCCAGCGCAACGACCGCCCCAACCACATGCACAGCTACAAGATGGGAAACAACTATCACTCGGTCAGCCTGAAAGGCCGCGCCTGGATCACCGCCGACAAATTCCAGATTGTCCGCATCGAAGCCGAGATGGTCAGCCCCATGCCCGAAATCCAACTCCTCAGCGAACACCAGGTCGTCGAATACGGGCCTATCCCTTTCCAGAAAAGAAATATCTCCCTCTGGCTCCCCAAGACCGCCGAAATCTACCTCGACTTCCGCCACCACCGCTACTACCGCCGCCACAGCTTCGATCACTACATGCTGTTCTCCACCGACACCCAGGAAAAACGCAAAGAGCCCACCGCCAAGCCGGCAGAAAAGAAATCATAAGGATCGCCGTGGGTGCCCCACCCTTGCGTCCTTTGCAAGGGTGGGAACCTCGGACCCATACCCCTTGCACCTCGAGTTTGGAATGGAGGTGTGTGCTGCCCACCCTTCCGCACAAAACGCGAAAGGATGGGGCACCCCAGGTTTCTTGCCTCAAGCGGATGGCGGGCCACCCGCCTGGGTCAGCCCCCCGACAATTCTGATGTGGAAGGACTTTTCTCAATCTGCTATATCTTCCCGCAGAGGAACGTATGGCCCTAACCCAGGTCGAACGTAAAGATGACGGAACCTATAGGGCTCTTCGGAATGGCCGGACTGTAGCAACCGGCGTTACCCAGAAGAGCACGGCGGAAAAGGTCGAGAAACTTTTTCCGAACGACACAATCGAGGTTGAGAGGGTACGGGACACCGAATACGGCACCCGAGACCACTGGCGGCGCTGGCCTTGATAATGTTGTCGGCTCGGGGTCGTTCGCTGCGGTATAAGAGGTAGGTCTATGTTTGAATTGCAAGATTCGCCGCGCGGTACGACTTCTCCGTCTCAGAAGCCGCGCGCGAAGCTGACGGGGTTTCCAGGAGAGAATCAAGGACTGGTCGCAGTACCCCATTACATTGGGAGCAAGGCGAATTTGAATGCGAGCGGGCCAATCGGAGCGCCCGGCCTGTATACGGTAGAGTTTGTCCTGGCCAAGCCCCATAGTAGAAACTCGCCGGAAAACGACATCAAATTTGCTGATGCACTCCGGGGTGATTCGCATCTTGCAATCGCAAAGCCTGCGGTGATGATCGACATTGATCCGGATGAAGTGCTGCTGTCCTTCATGAGCCCGACCCAAAGCCTCACATTTCACGGGCGCCCTAACGATGCTGGATACCTCGCTAAATTAATTAGCGATCCATTCTACGCTGCGAGTCGAAGCGTAGCTGAGAAGGCCGCATCAACTGCAATGCGCTACCTGCTTAGCAATCTATCTGCTCAGCTTGATATTCCGCTCATAATTGAAATCGTAGAGGTGACAGAGCTAGCGACTGAGGCCCGAGGAATTTCGTTCACGGCCCCTTTTCCTATCACCGCGATGGCTGTCAGTGCCCATGAGACTCCGGATGATCCTGAGCTACGCCATACGATGGCACTGTATAGAGAGGCGCTGAATAGCAACACTCCGATATACAGGTTCCTTTGCTTTTACAAAATCATTGAAACAAGCAGAAATCGCTGGGATAGGCTCGACAGCAGTCAAAAGGCAGTGCTAGGGCCATTGAGAAAGGGTGAGAGAATTCCTACCGGCCAGAGCAAACCGGAAATGGAAAAGTGGCTGGCGGCCCTATTTCATGTAAATCGCGCTTGGGACGATGGGATATTGCAAGAGATTTTCATCCCCGAGGTGTTGGGAAGGAAGATAAATGACATTTTCGACAATCAACTACGTCCGCTCCGCCACAAGGTAGCGCATGGAAGTTTAGATTCAGGAGAATTCCTCCTCCTAGATGAGTCGGAGGATAGAGAAGTTGTATTAAAGTGGCTGCCATTTTTGAGATGTGCAGCCCGTCGAGTGATGAAAAACGATTTTGAAGGATTTCTGAGATTTCTGGACGAGGATGGCGTCGTCTCTGACAAATGAAGAGGGCGGGTGGCCGACCTTTAGCGATCTTTGCGTGCACCATTCCCACTGAGGGGGCCCCATCCTTGGGTTCTTTGCAAGAGCCTGCCCTTAGCGGAGCCGAAGAGGGTGGGTGGCGGCATCCCCCGGTTGAACAATCTCCCGTTGAACAATCTTTACAATCCCATCCTCAGCCTCACCCCCACCGCCGCTGTATAATCCCCGATTGATTTCCGCTCAGGAGCCTCCATCCATGAACCGCTCGAAGCCATTTCTCGCCTGCCTCGTTGTGGTCCTGTCCATCATTCCTGCCGCACGCGCCCAGGAGAAACTCGACCTCGAAACCATCTCCCGCATTCGCTACGTGGGTTTCCGCGAGTCCAAAGTAATGGAGCTGGCCTCCGGCTTAATGGACTCGATCGGCGAACGCCTCACCGGCTCCCCCAACATGAAGCGCGCCAACGAATGGACCCGCGACCAGCTCACCGCCATGGGCCTGAGCAACGCGCATCTGGAATCCTGGGGCCCCTTCGGCCGCGGATGGTCCAATCAATACGTCAACGCCCGCATGACCGAACCCGACGTTGTGCCTCTCATCGCCTACGCCAAAGCCTGGACGCCCGGCACCAACGGCGTCGTCACCGGCAAGTGCATCCGTGTCACCATTGAGAAGAAAGAAGACTTCGACAAATACAAGGGCAAACTCGCCGGCATGATCGTCATCTTCGGCCCCGACGCCGAAGTGAAGCCCATCATCGAGGCTCCCTTCAAACGCTACAGCGACGACGATCTCGCCAAAACCGGGGAATACGAGATTCCCAGCGAGCGCCCGCCCTTCCGCATCTCCGAAATGATGCGCCGCCGGCAGTTCACCAAAGACCTGAACCAGTTCTTCGCCGACGAAAAAGTTCTCGCCGTCATTGACCACAGCCGCGGCACCGCAGGCGGCGGCACCGTGTTCGTGCAGTCCGGCGGATCCTACAAGCCCGGCGAGACCACCACCGTTCCCCAGCTTACCATGGCTTCTGAGCACTGGAGCCGCATCGCCCGCCTGCTGCAACACAAGAAAGAAGTCACCCTCGAACTCAACGTCGCCAACACCTTCTACGACGACGACCCCATGCAGTACGACACCATCGCCGAAATTCCCGGCAGCGACAGGAAAGACGAAATCGTCATGCTCGGTGCCCATCTCGACTCCTGGCACGCCGGCACCGGCGCCACCGACAACGGCGCGGGATCCGTCGTCATGATGGAAGCGGTCCGCATCCTCAAGGCGCTCGACCTCAAGCCCCGCCGCACCATCCGCATCGGCCTGTGGAGCGGCGAAGAACAAGGCCTGCTCGGCTCGCAGTTCTACGTCCAGCAGCATTTCGGATCGCGTCCGCCCCTCGACGATCCGAACATGAAAGACATGCCCACGCTCATGCGCCGCGAAGCCGGCCCCTTCACGCCCAAACCCGAACAGGCCAAGGTTTCCGCCTACTTCAACGTAGACAACGGCACCGGCAAAATTCGCGGCCTCTACCTGCAGGAAAACGCCGCCGTAGCCCCCATCTTCGAAGCCTGGATGCGTCCCTTCAAAGATCTCGGCATGACCACGCTCACCATGCGCAACACCGGAGGCACCGACCACCAGTCCTTCGACGCCGCCGGCATCCCCGGATTCCAGTTCATCCAGGATCCCATCGAGTACGAGACCCGCACCCACCACTCCAACATGGACGTCTACGACCGCCTCCAGCCCGAAGACTTGAAACAGATTTCCGTCATCGTCGCCAGCTTCGTCTACGAAGCCGCCATGCGCGACCAGATGCTACCCCGCAAACCCATAGAACCCCCACTCCCCAAAGAACCAGAGAAGAAAGACGAATAGGCGAGGCGAACGCGGAGCAACTTAGAGTTGAAAAAATAAGCTTGGCGGAAAAAGAATGGCTCCTCAGGTAGGACTCGAACCTACAACCCTTCGGTTAACAGCCGAATGCTCTGCCATTGAGCTACTGAGGAGTGTGGTGAGGTCAAGCGCAGAAGGCTTGGCCTACGACTGTCTCCATCATCATAGCATTCTGCCTTGAAACTGAAAACCACAGCTTTGCTTACCAGCGTAACGATAGAATATGACCTCGCGCCGGCCCTGCGGTGGCGCTTGCTGAGGTGCTTGTGACAGGAGGTCTGCGTTTGCTCTGGTCTTTTTCTTCCCTTTTTCTGCTGGCCGCGGCGGTGTATGGCGGCGACGATTCGAAGTCTGCGAAGGCGGATTCGGCGGTTCCCAAAGCTACGCCCAAGCCTCTCGCCGAAACTTTTTTCGGCATCAAGGTCGTGGACAACTATCGCTGGCTGGAGAACGGCAAGAATGCTGAGACGCAGAAGTGGGTGGAAGAAGAGATGGCCTACACCCGCTCGGTGCTCGATCCGCTGCCGGGACGCGAAGCCATTCACAAACGCCTGACCGAGTTGCTCTCGATCGGCAGCGTCACGCCGCCGGCGATTGCCGGCCGATACTATTTCTACACCAAGCGCGAGGGGATGCAGAACCAGCCCATTCTTTATGTGCGGGAAGGTCTCAACGGAGGCGACCGCGTCCTGGTGGACGCGAACCCACTCGCCGCCGACGGCACGGTCGCGCTGGACTGGTTCGAGCCCAGCGAAGGCGGCCGCTATATCGCCTACGGCACGTCCGCGAGCGGTTCGGAGATGAGCACCCTGCACATCATCGAGACCAAGACCGGCACGCTGCTTCCCGACGCGATCGAGCGCACACGGGCCGCGTCAATCGCGTGGGAGCACAACAATCGCGGGTTCTATTACACGCGCTATCCGAAAAAGGGCGATGTGGCTGACGGCCAGGAGATGTATAACCGCCACGTCTTCCATCACGAAATCGGAACCGATCCCGACACCGACGATCCGATTTTCGGCGAAGGCCGCGATCCGGAGGACTGGCCCAACGTGCATCTTTCGAACGACGGACGCTGGCTGCTGATTGACGTGGAGCAGGGATGGACCAAGTCCGAGTTGTTCCTGCAGGACTTGCACTCCGACCGGCCGGCCAGCCGCGTGACCACGGGCAAGAATTTTCTCTATCGCGGTGAAGTGTATGAAGGCAAGCTCTACATCACGACGAATGAAGATGCGCCGCGCTACCGCGTATTCGTCACCGACGCCGGAGACTTCGAGCGCGAGCACTGGAAGGAAATCCTTCCGCAGAGCGACGCGGTGCTGCAGGGCGTAGCGGTGTTCGGCGGCAAACTGTTCGCGCAGTATGAACAGAATGCGTCTTCCCAGTTGAAGCTTTTCGATCTCGAGGGCAAGAAGCTGAGTGATATTTCGCTTCCCGGCATCGGTAGTGTCTTTGGAACTGGCGGCCGCTTTGATCGTGACGAGGCGTTTTTCGGATTTCAATCGTTCACCGTACCCCCGAGTGTTTATCTCGTTGATCTCAAGAGCGAACCTCAGGGGCCCAAGCCCGTGTCATTGCCGGACTCTAATGGCACGGCTGGAAGCCGTGCCATTCCCGAGTTTGCTGGAAATCTGCAGCCTGTTCTCTGGACCAAAGTTGACGCGCCCTCGATCGATCCGTCGGCCTACGAGGTCGCGCAGGAATGGTTCAAGTCGAAAGACGGCACGCGCGTGCCCATGTTTGTGGTGCACAAAAAAGGCTTGTTGAACGAAAAAGAGAAGAACGGGCACAATCCCACGCTTTTGACCGGCTATGGCGGATTCAACGTCAGCCTCACGCCCGACTTCCGGCGCGCGACTTATCTTTGGCTGGAGCACGGCGGGGTCTTTGCCGTGGCCAACCTGCGCGGCGGGGCCGAGTTCGGCGAAGACTGGCACCGCGCCGGCATGCTCGACAAGAAGCAGAACG
>JBBIPV010000018.1:0-84457 GCA_037442635.1 Terriglobales bacterium
ACCAGTGCTTTGTCTCCGGAGTGGAGGATTGCGTGAAGGGCAATCCCGTGTTCAAAGAATGGGCACGCTCATGGGCTCGGCGAGCGATCATTCAGAGCGCCGTCCGAGTCATCCACCCGGGACCAATTGAGGAACATGCCCCAGCTAGCTTCGGCAGCAATGACAAGATGCTGGCGGCAGAGCCGCCAGAAATTGCAGCGGTTCTCCTGCTCGACCCGTTCGAGCGCTTTGTGTATGTCATGTCGGTGCTTGAACACTACTCTGACCACGATTGTTCGCTTCTCCTGGGTTGCGCCCAGCGTGACGTGGTGGCAGGGCGAGTTCGGGCATTGCAGCAAACCGGGAGTGCGATGGAATCTAACCTTTCGTTTGCGGAACGTGTCTAAGCCGGTGGGTCGAAACCATGGGCCTATGGGAAGCGCTCTCAGCGGTATGGCACCAATAGAAACATAGTTGAGGTGGCCTCGAACGGCTGCCTGTCACGCATTCGGCTGCGGCTTGGCCTGTCGGAGAAAAGGGGCAAATTGCCGCCGGGCAGTTCGTCGGCAATTGGGAAATTGGATCGCAATTTTCTCGATTTCAGGTTTGCCCGTCAACCGCCCACAATCGGAGCCAAGCGCCCAGGATGCTTCCAACTTCTCTAGTAACGGAATTTCGGGATCCCTTCAGAACATCCACTCGTAGGACAAGCCGTACGACGGCGAAGAGTCTCTTACTTGCCCGAGAGAGTCAGAGCCCGGCTTGATTAAACAGTGATGCTGGTGTCGCTGCAGTTTGTCACGCGGTGACGATGACGCCAGTGCGCGGAGTTTTGCTGGCACGGTGATAGCTGTGGCGCACTCCCGAATCAAAGTACACGGCGTCCCCTGATTCGAGGTTGAACGTCTCGGAGCCGATCGTGAGGTCCAGTTTCCCGGAGATTAGATAAAGCAATTCCACGCCGGGGTGCTGGTGGGGCCGCGACTTGTCAGCGGCAATGGGTTCGAATTCCGCGTAGAAAGCATTCAGCTTGCGTTCTGTAGCCTTAAAGTCCAGGCTCTCGAAGTTATACGCGATGCTCCTTCCGTCCGGACTATCGGGAAAGCGCAAGCGCTCCTTCTTGCGTGCAATCGCCACCACATGACGCTTACGCTCATCAGTAAAGAAGTATTCGAGCCCCACCCCGAACACTAAGGCGATACGCAGCAGCGTGGGCAGTGTGGGAAACAGTTTGCCACGCTCCAGTTTTGACAGCATGGCCGCCGAAAGGCCGGTGTGTTTGCCCAATTCCACCAGCCCCATGCTTTTTCGCAAGCGCAGGCTCCGCAGCTTCTCGCCCAGAGCATAGGGCCGAAGCCCTCCCAGAATTGTTTGGTTGACCACTCGCGTCTCCTTTTTTCTCCCCAGTACAAGAACCGGTTGGATTTTTGACCGGTACTCACATGGAGTTCAGAATCTCGTTGTTTGTCGTGTTACGACAATTATTGTTCTCTATAGTTAATACAGCAAACGGGCAAGACTGCAACCGAAAACAGAGAGAACAAGAAAATGAACATAAGGAGAGATTGAATGAACGCAGCCAGTTTCGCATTGATTCTCAGCGTCCTCGTAAGCGCCATGCCGACAGCTGCCGGCCCTGCCCAAAAGGACATTGTTGACACCGCGGTCGCCGCGGGAACCTTCAACACGTTGGCCACGGCGCTTCAAGCCGCTGGTCTGGCTGACACTCTGAAAGGCAAGGGACCCTTCACCGTATTTGCTCCGACAGACGAAGCCTTCAGCAAGCTACCGGCGGGTACGGTCGAGTCGCTTCTCAAGCCCGAGAACAAGGAAAAGTTGAAGGCGATCCTGCTGTACCACGTCTTATCGGGTGACGTGACCGCGGCGCAGGTGGTGAAACTGCCGTCGGCGAAAACCGTCAATGGCCAGGACCTGAAACTGACGGTCGATGACGGCACCGTCATGGTCAATGACGCCAAGGTCGTAAAGGCGGATGTTTTGGCCTCTAACGGTGTGATTCACGTGATCGACACCGTGCTCCTACCCAAAAACTAAGTAATGGAGGAAAAGATGAAAACGTTAGATGTGATCGCAGCTGTGCTTCTAGTAGTTGGCGGACTGAACTGGGGTCTGGTAAGCGTTGCGCACTTCGACCTGGTGGCCGCTATTTTCGGAATGAAATTCGGCGAAACTTCAACACTCAGTTCCGTCGTCTATGCCTTGGTTGGCCTGGCCGCTCTGTACCAGGCTTTCTCTTTCAAGGCCATTCAGCATCGCTGGGGACACGAATCGGCTCCGGCCCACGCCCGCTAAAGGAAAATGGAAGACGGGGGAGAACGTATCTGCGTTCTCCCCTGCTTTACTTGGGATGAAAATCGAAACACTCAGTCTCGATCCCCGCGTCGCCGTGCGGAAACCCGGAGCGCCTAATCCAGAAGGAAAGTGCGTGGTCTACTGGATGCAGCGTGCTCAGCGGGCATTGGATAACCCAGCTTTGGATGTGGCGATTGAGCTTGGCAACGAACTCGGCAAGCCGGTCGTGGCTTTCTTTGCTCCGGTGCCTTTTTATCCGCACTCTAATCTGCGTCACTACCGCTTTATTGCCGGGGGAATTCCGGACATCGAAGAGGGACTCTCCAAACGTAGTGTCGGCTTTGTACTGCAGACTTATCCTGATCACAGCCTGGCAAAATTTTGTGAACAGGCCCGCCCAGCCATCGTAATTAGCGACGAAAATCCCTTGCGCGAAACTGAGCACTGGCGAGTCCGTGCCGCCCAACACTTGAAGGTGCCTTTCTGGACCGTTGATGCCGACGTCGTGGTGCCCTCGCGGCTGATGGGTAAAGAGCACTATGGAGCCCGCACGATCCGCCCGCGGCTCCAGGAACTGTTGCCCCAGTTCCTAATTCCAACGAAGGTAGTCAAGGCGCGAATTCCATGGAATAAGCCACGGACTCTGCATTCCCTTTCGGTGCATGATGATTTCACGGCCCGTTGGGCGCTCGACCGCTCGGTTTCGCCGATAGAGAACTTGCAGGGCGGAACCAGCAACGCCCTGCGCATGCTGGCTGATTTCGTCGACCACGGGTTGCGAGACTATCCCAAAGACCGGAATCATCCGGAACTTTCTGGAACCAGCCGGCTCTCGCCGTACCTGCACTTTGGCCACATTAGCCCGCTCACGATCGCGCACGCCGTGCAGGCAGCTTCTGCGCCGGCCGCCGCGAAACAACCATTTCTGGAGCAATTGATTGTCCGACGCGAGCTCTCGGTGAATTTCGTCCGCTACAACTCGTACTATGATTCCTTCGAATGCCTCGAGCCCTGGGCGAATCGTTCGTTCGCGCAACACTCCGGCGACCGTCGCCCTATTGTTTATGACGAGGAGCAACTCGAGCAGGCTGAAACTCACGATCCACTGTGGAACGCTGCTCAGAAACAAATGGTTCTGACGGGCTGGATGCACAACTACATGCGGATGTACTGGGCCAAGAAAATCCTGGAGTGGAGTCCGTCAGTCGCTACCGCTTACCAACGTGCGGTTTGGCTCAATGACCGTTATGAACTCGACGGACGCGACCCCAACAGCTACGCGGGGATTGCGTGGGCCATTGTAGGCAAGCATGATCGCCCTTGGTTCGAGCGTCAAGTGTTTGGACAGGTGCGATATATGTCGCTCGCCAGCACCGGACGGAAGTTCGACTCAAAGAGTTACATTGCGCAGATTAGCGAGTTGGAGCGGGCACATGACTAGGGATTGGGTCGCGCTCCTGATCTTCTTCGGAATTTGTTTCGCTGTGGGTGCGAGTGGATCGGTATTCACGCCCAGTTCGGCGAAGACATGGTATCCCGGTCTACTCAAGCCCGCCGGAACTCCGCCGCCGTGGGTCTTTGGTCCAGTCTGGTCGCTCCTTTACCTGCTGATGGCGACCGCTGCCTGGCTCGTTTGGCGGCAGCGAATTCACGAAGATGTGTGGCTGGCATTGGCACTGTTCACGGCGCAATTGATCCTCGATGGACTCTGGTCTTTTGTCTTTTTCGGTCTGCGAAGGCCGGGAGCGGCCCTGGTAGAAATCATCATTTTGTTGGCTGCCATCGCTCTGACCACCATGCGATTCGAGGAATTCTCACGTCTGGCATTTTGGCTGATGACACCCTATGCCGCCTGGGTCCTCTATGCTTCCTACCTGAACTTCGGAATCTGGCGCTTGAACAAAGGCGTAGCATGAAGGTCCTGGTTACTGGTGCGTCCGGCTACATCGGCCGGCAACTGGCGGACAAACTTTCGAACGCGGGGCACGAGGTCACCTGTATGGTTCGTAATGCCGCGCGGCCTCCCCAGTTTCGTAGCCTGCTAATCAAGTTCGTCGAGGCGGATGCGTTGCAAGCCGAGACACTTCCACCAGCGTTAAAGAGAATCGACGTAGCCTACTACCTCATTCACTCGATGTCCGGGCGAGTTGAAGAGTTTGAATTGCGGGATCGCCAGGCCGCCCACAACTTCGCGATAGCAGCCAAGCAGTGCGGGGTGCGGCGTGTGATCTACCTCGGTGGACTGGCGACGACTGGAGGCACGGTTTCAGCGCATCTCAAGAGCCGGCACGAAACCGGCTCGGTGTTGCGAAAATTTGGGCCGCCTCTTATCGAACTGCGGGCCGGCATCATCGTTGGCAATGGCAGTACGTCTTTCGAGATCATTCGCTGCCTGACAGAACGGCTGCCAGTCATGATCTGTCCTCGTTGGGTAGTAACAAAAACTCAGCCGATAGCGGTTGGCGACGTACTCGAATACCTCGAAGCTGCGCTTGACCTGCGCGAGGCGGTGGACGAACCGATCGAGGTCGGAGGTTCGACCATCGAGACTTATCGCAGCATGATGCTTGCGTATGCGCGGCATCGTGGGCTCCACCGATTGTTGATGCGCGTTCCGGTGCTGACTCCGCGCTTGTCGTCCTATTGGCTGGACTTTGTCACGGCGGTGCCGCCAGCCGTATCTCGCCCGCTCATAGAAGGTCTCCGCAGCGAATCCGTTTGCACCACTACGCTGGCCGCCAGATTATTTCCTGCGATCCGTCCGATCTCGTACGCCGCCGCCGTCCAAAGAGCACTGGAGAGGCCGGCACCGTTGATGCCGCTGCCGACCATGGGCGGAGCTTCGCACCGGACATTTCGCGCCGAGGGAATCATCTGCGACGTAAGGGAAACGATTGTCGACGCTCCGCCCGAACACGTGTTTGAGTTGATCGGGAACATCGGAGGGAAGAACGGGTGGCTCTATGCGAACTTTTTGTGGTCTGTACGCGGTTGGATCGATCGACTCATCGGCGGAGTGGGAATGAAACGTGGCCGGCCACGAGCGTCCGGTATCGAAACCGGCGATTTCATCGACTTCTGGCAGGTCGAACGCGCCGACGCGCCGAGCACTGTGCTGCTCCGGGCAGAAATGAAGGTGCCCGGCGAAGCATGGCTGCAATTCAACCTGACACGCCAACCCGATAGCCGCACGCTTCTGCGGTGCTGCGCATGGTTCCAGCCGCGCGGTTTGGCCGGAGAGATCTATTGGTGTGGGTTGTACCCGGTTCACGCGCTAATTTTTTCCGGCATGCTCAGGACGATCAGGAACGACGCGGAACAGAGCTCATAGGGGCGTAGCCGGTTCGTAGAACGGATTCTCAAGCAGAATGGGGTCTTCGATGCGAACGTATCGATCCGTTGCTCTAAACTATCTTGCCTCCAGGGTCTGGGTTGAGGGGACACTTGACAATCCCGCACGTGGGCCAATCAGCTGCAAGACTTTTTCTTCGGTAAGATTCAGGGCATTTTTGTGGGTCAGATTCCTTTGCGGACGAGTGGTCGCTAGCCTTGATCGGAAACGCCTCGGGGCAGACTGCAGGGGACGGAGCGGGATCTCGATCCGAGGCGTTTTCGATAAGGAGACTAGGAGGAAGCCGCTGGCGTTTGCGGCGGACGCGGTGCGCTATGGGATTTGAACGGCAGCCTGGATCTGAACAGAGCTTGGGGAGAGCGGCGAGGCGTGGTGGGAATGTCATCCGGATGGTCGGAGTGGCGGCTGAGATGAGCAAGAGCGCATGCGGAGAGTTGCTTGCGAGGCAGTGGAGAGGAAGCGGACACACGCGTGCGTCCGCGTGCCTGAGCACATCCTCGGGTCGAGAGCGGTAGAGGGGTTATGAAGAATCGAAGTAAGAGCATGTTGATAATTCCGCAGCCGTAAATCTCTGAACCACGATCATGGTCGCGCCGCAGCGTGGGCAATGCCAAACAGAAGAACTCTCCGCCGAAGCTTTGCAAGGTCCAGTTTCGACTAGCGTGGAGGAATTGCTCGACAGCAGATGTCGGGATAGAGCCAAGCGGGAAGCACGAAAGCGATTGGCGAGGAAGCCAAAGTGACGGATGCGCACGAATCCCCTGGGGAGCACGTGCAGAAAGAAGCGCCGTAAGAACTCGGTGGCCGCAAGAGTCCTCTTGCCATGCTTGCCACCGTGGGCGTAATCCTTCCAGCGAAAGGTGACGCGTTCTTGGTCGAAGGCCAACAAGCGATGATTGGAGATTGCCACGCGATGGGTGTAGCGGCCGAGATAGCGCAAGACCTGCATGGGACCACCGAAGGCTTGCTTGGCATAGACGACCCAGTCGTGGCGGTGCAGGCGGCGGAGGAGTTTGGCGAACTGGTGCGGGTCGGCGAGAGCGGCGGCGGGGCCGGCGCAGCATAGCTTCTTGCGGCGGTGGAGACGTTTCAGGCCGGCGAGGAACTTGCCGCGAAAGACGCGGCTGAGGACCTTTACGGGTAAGAAGAAAGGATAGCGTGAGCGGATCCAGCGACATGATCTGGCGAGAGTCCGCCCGCGGGAATGGCGCAGTGAATGTGGGGATGCAGGAGCAGGTTCTGACCCCAAGTGTGCAGGATGCTGATCACGCCGATCTCGGCGCCCAGGTGTTTGCGATCGATGGCGATCTCGAGCAAGGTTTGAGCACTGGCGGTGAACAGCAGGTCATAGAACAAACGTGGGTTCTCCAGGGCCAGCACATTGAGTTCGTGAGGCACAGTGAACACGACATGGAAGTAACTGGTGGCCAACAGCTCGCGCTCGCGGGCCGCCAGCCAGCGTTCGCGGGCTTGTGTTTGACACTTGGGACAGTGCCGGTTTCTGCACGAGTTGTAAGAGATGGCCTGATGACCGCAGTTCGAACAGGCATCGCGATGGCCGCCGAGCGCTGCGGTGCGACAGTGCAGAATGGCGCGAAAGGCTTTGAGCTGCTGAAAGCCAAAGCTGGATCGATACCGATCCAGGAAGCGATCGCCCTGCACGCGTAAGATGTCGGCCACCTCGAAGGTGGGCCGAGTCATTTTTCGCTTTTTCGTTTAAAGCTGCGGCTGATGTTTGCGGTGCTCGATAGCACGAGGCCATCCAACGGATTGGTCACCGTTTGCAGATGCCGCTGCGACAGATGCAGGTACTGGGCGGTGGTTTCCAGATCTCCGTGCCCGAGCAGAACCTGAATGGTGCGCAGGTCCGTGCCCGCCTCCAACAAGTGGGTCGCCCAACTGTGGCGCAGCGTGTGCGGGGTGACGCGTTTGCGGATGCCAGCACAGTGTGCGGCCTCGTTGCATGCAATCCAGACGGTCTTGTCCGAGATGGGTTGTTCCGGTCCCCGCCGGGGATCGCGGCTCGGAAACAAGTAGGTCTTGGGCATGCGCCAACGCCAGTATTCCCGTAGAGTTTCCAACAATGCGGGGCTGAGCGGCAGATCGCGATCCTTGCCACCCTTGCCCTCCACCACGCGGAGGATCATGCGCTGGCTATCGATGTCACTGACCTTGAGACAAGCCAGTTCGCTGCGTCGCATGCCGGTGGCGTAGAGCGTCATCAGCAACGTTCGTCGAAACAGCGTTCCGGCAGCATTGATCAGGCGCGCAACTTCCTCGCGGCTCAGCACCGTGGGCAGCCGGCGTTGGTCTCGAGGGTACGGCAAGAACTCGCGGAACTGGTGACGCCTGAGCGTCTTGACGAAAAAGAATCGCAATGCCGCTACCTGGTTGATCACGCTGCCGGGCGTCAGCTTGCGCTTTTTGAGCAGGTAGGCTTGATAGGTTCGAAGTTCGTTGGGACCGAGCTTGTCGGGGGACTTGCCAAAATACTTGGCGAACTCGCTTACCACCCGCAGGTACTTACGAGTGGTGATCTCAGAATAGTTGCGACGCTGGAGTTCTTCCAGCATCATTTTTCGTAATCGGGTCACAGGAATCTCCTTTCCCTATGACCCACACTACGTCAGCAACTCCTGAACGCTCGCGACCCATCCACGCGGTAGCGTCCGCCGCGCCAGCGGCTTCGTCCTTGTCAGCAATCCAGAAGGTAAGGTTTTCGATTCGAGCATTCGAGCGGATGTTTGCCCCACTGCGGTGAGCGCTGACCGACAGTCAGTCGTTTTGCGAATCTGAGTTAAGCGAGCGCCAATGAGCGGGTTTTCCGTCAAGTACCGGACGAGATGAGGGGGATCGCCCGGCCTGCACGAAGTGCAGTGGCGGAAGGTCGGGGAAACCCCTTGGCCCGCGCTACGCGTCCAGTGCTTGTCGGAAAGGTGCGGCACGCCCCGCTTTACTTTCTTGCGTGAGGAGTCGTTACCGGATGGCCGAGACAACTTGCCGGCTGGAGCAGCCGGGCACGCCGCGAAGCAAGAATTCAACTCTGCGAAGAATACAATCCCCCGCACCTTGCCAGGGAGGTCGTTTGGCGAATATTTCGAAATTCACCGCTACAAGTCCGCACGTGTCCATACGGTATGCTGTAAATCGGGATTTCGAGGAGTTTTCCTCATGAGTCAGCAACAGTTGCTATACAAGGGCCTGGATGACTGGTTGTCCCAGAAACTTACCTCATGGGGCATCACCAGTCTGACCGATGTTCAAGAGAAGGCCGTGAGCGCAGGAGCGGCTTCCGGAACGAGCTTGATCGTGAGCGCTCCGACATCCTCCGGAAAAACTCTGATCTCGGAAATCGCCATCCTGGCGGCCCTCCGCCGGGGAATGAAAGTCACCTACCTTGTGTCTCACAGGGCTCTTGCTGACCAGAAATTCCTGGATTTCACTGAACGAATCGGGGAGCGCGCGAAAGAGCCGCTTGCGCACGTGGCTCTGAGTACGGGCGACCGGTCGGAGGGAAACGTCGATGCTGAGGTCCGGGTCGCGACGTATGAAAAAGCCATCGGACTACTTCTTACCGGACAGATTCGGCCTGCCAACTCCCTGGTGATTGCCGATGAACTTCAGATACTCTCGGATGCATCGCGGGGAGCGGATATTGAAACTCTTTGCGCCATTCTCAAGCAGCGCCATGTCAAACAGTTTATTGCGCTGACGGCGACGGTAGAAAATCCCGAAGACCTCGCGGGCTGGCTTGATTGTCAGCTTGTGAAAAGTTCGGTTCGCAGCACGCCGCTTCACCAGGAAATCTGGGCCCAGGGCCGCGTCTATTCTTTGACTTTCGGGCAGGAGATAGCATTGGAGAAACGCTGTCCTGTTCGCTCGCAGGATCTGAAGGATGTCGTTGCGTATCTGCTGAAGCAGGGGCGGGGACCAATCCTCGTCTTTACCGAAACTCGTAAAGAAGCGTCCCGGTATGCCGAGGACTTCATCGGGAATCGTCTGCGAACCACATCCGGGATTGAAATCGCAGAACAATTGGAACTGTTTTCGGAGCCGACGGAATCCTCCGAGAAATTGAAGAGTTTTGCCGAGAAGTGCGTTGCGTTTCACACTGCCGATTTGTCGGCGCAGGAACGGCAGGTTCTCGAAGACGGATTTGCCAAATCGCGCTTTGAAGTCTGCTTTGCAACCTCGACCTTGGCAGCTGGCGTCAATTTTCCCTTTCGGACGATCGTTTTTCCCAAGCTCACCTATCAATACCGCGACGACGGCGAAAGACTGTCCCTTTCCGACTATCGCAATATGTCCGGACGGGCGGGCAGACTCGGGCTGCACGAAGACGGATATGCCGTTCTTCTTCCGACGGATACGGTCGAGATCACACACGCGAACAGGTTGGTACTGCCGGTCAACGAAAAGCTCGAATCGGTTCTGCTTAAGCTGAGTCTTCGCAAGACGCTCTTATCATTGGTCGCCGCGCGAATCGCAAACAGCCTCGACGCCATCGACGAATTTTTCAGGAACACGCTGTATTGGTATCAGACGCTGAATAACAACCCAAAAAAGTTGTCTCACCTCCAAAGCCTTTGCGGTGAAGCAGTCTCCTGGCTGACGGCCAACAAGCTCATACTTGATGAGGATGGCTTCCTTTCGATCACGCGTCTCGGAAAGGCGACGGCGCATTCGGGTCTCCTGCCCGATACAGCAGTCGATTTCGCCGGAATGCTGAAATCGTGCGCGGCTGCGCTCGCGGCGGACTTCGACAGCCACAGCGATGGCCTTATCTACGCTGCATGTTCGTCGAAGGAATACACGTCGAGTCGCCCGTCGCGTTATTTGCCTTTCACAAGCGGCGAAGCGTATGGCGCCATCGACTTTTGGAGAGCAAGAAAAGTACCTGTAAAGGTTGACGAAGCCGATTTGAGGACGGCGCAGTGCGCCCAGGCGATCGCCTTGTATATCGGCGGAGAAGTTGAGCGCCGCATAGCGCACCAGACCGGCGTGTCATCCGGGATGATTCAGCGGCTGTCAGGCGACATTTCCTGGGTCATGGACGGCCTTCATCTGATATCCACGGTTCCTGAGATCGGATGTACGCAGCCGGTCAGCAATCAAATTGATCTCCTTGCCCGCAGAGTGAGGTGGGGCGTTCCTGCAAGCACATTGGATCTTCTGCGTGTCGCCGAACGGCATCGCGTTCCAGGAGTGGGCCGGCAACGAGCGATGGCATTGGTCAAGCGTGGGTTTCATACGCTGCAGGATGTCCTGCAGGCCGGCAGCGATCAACTGTTGGACATTCTAAAAAGCTCGCTGAGGGTGGTCGCACTTCAAAAGGGTATCGAGGTGACGACTGGTCACAATAGCAGCGCGATGCGTTCCGCGCACATGCGCGTCGCGAAAGAGCTTGGAGCCGAATCGCTCGTTGAACGCTGCTATACGGAGAATGGCACCGCATATGAAAAAGCCATACATGATCTCATGGTTTACACAAAGGCATTTACGGTCACAGTGATCGATGACGGCAAGCGGCAAAATGTGCCGGACTTTCTCATTCAACTTGGGAGTGTTGAAGCCCTTATCGAATGCAAGAGCGCCACGAAGAATCCTGCACTCATCAACAAGGAAGATGCGTGGGCTGTGATCCAGAAGGCAACCGACTTCGACCTGAAGATGCGGCGCATCACGCTCGGCAAGCCCGCGTTCGACGAGACTTCCAAGCGGAAGGCGGCCGCTTCAACCGATCTGACGCTAATCGAGAACGGTGTATTCGTCGAAGCTGTTCTGCGGCTCTTGCAAAAGACTCTGTCGCCTGAAGAATTTATGGCTTGGATTACGACGCCGGGGGTTTCCGAGCTTGAGAGACTGCCGGGCGATATCACTTACTCGAAGTAGATAGTTCGCCATTCGGCGGCATGAGCGCCAGAGCCCCGCTCCGGCTTTTACACGACGGCCCGCCGCGTGGCGGGCCATATGGCGAAAACCGTTAGGCCGCCCCGGCGCAGGGGCGCGGGAAGCCATCCAGTGCCGGCGACCTCGCGCTCCGCAATGGCGGCGAGGTCGGATTTCTCCCCCTTTTCCCAGGCGGGAGCAACGGTGCCGCGTGCTTCCTTCAGGGTTTCGATCATGCCGGCCTTGCTGAACCGGCCATGGTCGCGCCATGAATTGAAAAACCGACAACAAGGAGAAGCCCGGGGCTAGAGAGGTAGTCGTCTCAACTAGCTAGTGTTGAAGAGGGGGAAAGTCTGCATAACGCTCCGGTGGAATGGCAAAGCTCGCGAGTGCATTCATCACCTTCGGCTCCCAGATGCGGCCGAAACGCATGAGGTCGGTGAGCTTTATCCAGGAAAGCCGCACATCGCCACCGGCCACGGTCGTTTTGAAGCCGATGCCGATCCTGCGACGGCGCCGGAACAAAGCGAAGGTTCCGTCCGGAAAATCGTAGACCTGCTCCAGAAACTCAGGCACGAAAATATTTTGCTGATAGAGTTCCGGATCGACGGCAAGACGGCCTTTTCGCTTGCGCGTGGCGGCGGCGATGTCTTCGTCACTGATGAGGTCGATCCCACGGGCGATGCCGATGTCGCGATGCTTCAGCCATCCGAGCCGCAAGGGGCGCAGCAGGGCCAGCAATTCTGCCAAGAGTGGTGTCATCTCACCGAGCGCTGCCGGTATGTCGTCACGTCGCATGGCGAAGAGCGTGCGGTGTTGTTCGCTGCGCCCCGATGTCATTTGAGTTTCGTGCAGGTCGAGAACACCCGAGGCCGGTCCGGCGTGAAAAGTATAGTGCTCTCCGTTCGCGGCGGATCTTGGCACGAATACGATCTTGTCCGCGCCAAACTGAAGGGCAAAATTGTCGCCCTCGATGCCGCGGGCGCCGTGGGGCAAAATGGGGCGATGCATGTAATCATTTTCGCACGCCCGGCAAGTAGGAGACGGAAGCCAGCGAGAAGTGGCGAGGTTGTCGTATATGGTGATGATAATCGCCACCATGATCTCGCCGGTGAGACGAGCTGGCCGCAGAGAAATCGGCAATGAAAACTACAGCAAGACCTGAAAGCGCTCCTTCATGTCCTCGGAACGCGCCCACGGTTCACCGGGAAGCAGAACCACAAACTGCGAAAACACCTTTGAAAACGCAGCTTTCATCGTTTCATGGGTCAGGCCTTCCGCTTGCGCGGCGGCGAGGAGGGGGCGCATATCGGCAAGGAAGCCTGGATCATTTAGCTTGGCGAACATGCGCTGCTCCGCTTCGGCGCGGGAAATCCTGAGTCCCGATCTTTCGAGATACTGGCCGAAGAACCTGACCACGTTTCCGGTGTTCAAACCCTCGAATACGTCCAGAGCGTGGGCGAGATCAAAGAGATCGCGTCCCTTGTCGCGCTGCAACAGGGCGCGAAGTTTGGTCGCGAGGATCTCCTCCCGCGAGAAGGTGGGGATGTCCGCGTTGCCGGTGAACCAGGGGTTTTCGACGCGGAACGGAATAACCTGCGGGGCATCGTAGGCATCAATCTCAGCCGTGTTGATCTCGACTTTCAGACGGATGGGGGCCGCCGCGTCAGCGTCCTCCCCCTGAGTCCGGAATCTCAGTTTGGGAGCAACCGGGCTTTGCACGAAATTCGCGTGGCCGAGCCAGGATTCCAATCGCTCGCGCACGCGGTCGAGGACGGGACCGATCGGCCCGGCCGTCGTTCTAACCAGATCGATATCTTCCGAGTACCGGATGGGCGCCGGGAAGTGCAGCTTGTTGAGGGAGGTGCCCCCGCGAAAGCGGATCTGTTCCTGCAAGAATGGATCGGAGAAGAGATCGACGATGGCGCGGCTGATAATCAGGTCCTGCTCGACTTGCCGCAGCTCCGCCCATGGGACGACATTGCTCCAGGCGATGATGTTCATCATCGGGATCATTCGTCCCGCTCCGGTTCACGGCGGACGATGACATGCCACCGTTCATTCCGTTCTTTGGGCTTCGGCGATAAGTCCGGATCAGCCGTCTGCGATCGTTCGAGTTCGATCCACGGCAGTGGCGGCGTTTTGGGCATGGCGTCATGCAATGCCTGCACGCGGTCGGCGTGGCCGGCGCTTTCCAGCAGATAACCGAGGCGTTGAATGACGGATCGTTCGAACGCTGCCGACAGATTGGCCAGCTTTCCGGGATCGATGTGCTCGCCGAGATCGGAGATGATCGTGGCGATGTTGTCGAGGCCGCCGGCGGCACGAGGATAACGCACGAGATCGAGCATCGTCAGCTCGATAGAAGAGATATTCATGCTGCCCGTGTCCGTTTTTCTGTCTTCAAGCGCCCCACTCACCGCCGCCATGTCCTTTCGGTAGTAAAAGGCAATGGCGGATCGTCCCGCGCGGATTTTCGGCAGGCGCTTATCCGTAATGATCTGGAATTCCATAACCGCTTGATGCGTCGCGCCGTGCAGTTCCGCCGCCTTGAGCAGTCCGACGTAATAAGGACGGCCTTCGTGTCGCATGAGATCGTCGATATACCACGCCGGCGGCGGCGCGCCCCATGAAAGATATTGGGGAGGAACGATGACGTAGAACCCGCTCCGCGGGCTGACGAGAAGATGCTTGCGCTGCTGGCGCCCTGCCGCGTCCAGCAAAGCACCTTGACTGATGCCAAGCGCCGTCCTGGCCTCTTCGCGCGAAAAGACCACGCGGCCCGTCGAGAGCAGGCGCGCCATGTAGGACGAGAGGGCTTCACTTTTTTCTATCATCATGTTCAATTATCCGCATTATTGGCGTCAATATGAACATGATTATACATATCCAAATGTTTCATGTACATTAATCCGCTAATAACGCGTAATTATGAGCATGAAACGCGACAGAAGCAATCCGGGCCGAAGGCCCAACTCCATGACCGTAAAGGGCTTTTCGGAGGCAGGCCTTTTTCATATTGTTGAACTGCTGCGGAGAATGTCGCACAAATCGGGGTCACCTCACGAAACGGAAAAAGATCGTACGCTAAGCATGCTCGACGGCAATATTGTTCTCCGTCGGTGAAAGATAAGGAGCCGAAGCCGGGCAAGCGCCACAACGGATTCGCGGAGCGTGCAGACAGAAGTCCACGAGCGGTAGAGAGATAATGAAGACAGATCAACTGGAGTCCCAATGGCCACGCTGCAGCAACAGATAGCGGGAAAATTTCTTGCGAAGCTTGCGGAATCGAAAAAGGTCGACGCCGATAAAATCGACCAGCTTCGAGCCTTGCTTGCGGATAGCAAGAAGCTGAAGGCTGAGGAGTTCGTAAAGGTCTTCTCGCTCCCTGCCGGTGGTGATCTCAAGTGATCAAACTCGAATCCGCCCATATCGAGGAAGTAAGAGGCATCCGAAAGCTCGACATTGATTTCGGAAAGAGCACGTTCGCGATCTCGGGCCCGAACGGATCGGGAAAAAGCGGCGTCAGCGATGCTATTGAATTCGGGCTCACGGCCCAAATCGGGCGGCTGACGGGGAGGGGCACCAAGGGCCTCTCTGTCGCGGAACATGGCCCCCACGTCGATAAGACGAAATTCTCAGATGCCGCGTTCGTAGAGCTCAAGGTATTTCTTCCCGAGATTGGAAAATCGGCAACGATCACCCGAAAGGTATCGTCGCCCAAAAAGCCCAAGATTGTTCCCGCTGATGCCGACGTGAGAGCCGCTCTCGCGGAAGTCGCCGACCACCCGGAAATCATGCTGTCACGCCGGGAGATTCTCCGCTTCATTCTCGTCGAACCAACCAAGCGCTCGGAGGAGATTCAAACCATTCTCAAGCTGGATGAGATCGGCCAGACTCGGAGCGCATTGAATACGGCTCAGAACAAGCTTCAGACTGCGCAACGCAGTGCTGCGGCACAGGCGCAGACCGATCGCGATGCCCTCCTATTGCATCTTCAGACTTCAACTTTACGGTCGGAGGATCTTTTGGAGGCCGTGAACAAGCGGCGGAAGGTGCTCGCGCTGCCGGAAATCGCGGAGCTGACGGCCGATACGAAGCTCGACGCTGGCCTTGCTGCCGCAGCGAAGATGCCGGATTTCAACAAGCAGTCCGCTCTCAGGGATCTTAAGGCGTTGTCCGATGCAGCAGATAAATTTCCCAATCTCGCGAGGAAGGAAGCGGCCGCAATTCTTACTGACCTCGCACAACTGGAAGCGGATCCGGCGCTTCTTGCTGCCTTGCAGCGCCGAGCGTTAGTCGAGAAGGGGCTCGACCTGGTCGATGGCCCCGAATGCCCGCTCTGTGACCACTCGTGGAAAAATGCGCAGCACCTCCGGGAACACCTGAAAGCGAAGTTGGCGAAATCGGAAGAAGCCCGGAAGCTTCAGGAAGCGCTGCTCAACAATGGCGCGGCGCTCGCAAAGGCAGCGATGGGCGTGCTGGGTCTTGTGGGGCTCGTCCAGAAGGTTGCGGAAGGCCAGGGAGAAAACGGTTTTCACAGGTTCTGGGGGGCTGGAAATCTGATTTGGAGGGGCTGAAGGCCAAGCTGACGAGTGTGGACGGACTTACGGGCCTGAAGGCCCGGCTGACAGCGGGCTGGCTGGCGATACCAAAGACATTTCCGAAAGGCTTGAAAGCCCTGACCGAAAATATCGAGGCCAAGCCCGACCAGACGGCAGCTCTCGATGCGCAGACGTTCCTTACGACTGCACAGCTTCGCCTCGGGGATTACAGAGAGGCCCTGCGCAAGAACAAGGCGGCGGAGATCGCCTGGACTTCTGCAAATACAGCGTACGAAGCGTATTGCAGCGTGATGGAGGAAGAGCTGAACACGCTCTACGACGATGTGCAGGAAGACTTCAGCACTTTCTATCGGGCAATCAACGAAGGCGATGAGGCCAAGTTCACGGCGAAGCTCACCCCGAGCGAAGGTCGGCTGGATTTCGACGTTAACTTCTATGAGCGCGGCCTGTTTCCGCCCGGCGCCTACCACAGCGAAGGCCACCAGGACGGCATGGGCGTCTGTCTATACCTCGCGCTCATGAAGCGGCTCTTCGGCGATCGATTCACATTCGCGCTTCTGGACGATGTGGTCATGTCGGTGGATGCCGCCCACCGCTATCAGTTCTGCAAACTCCTGAAAACGTATTTCCCGAACACGCAATTTGTTATCACGACGCATGACCGTTTGTGGGCCGAACAGATGAAGTCGGCCGGCCTTGTCACAGCAAAGACGTCCATCGCGTTCCATAGCTGGACGATCGATACCGGTCCACTAGTGGAATCGAGTCTGGAGATTTGGGACGAGATCGCCGCTGCGCTCGGAAAGGGAAAGGTCGAGGCGGCTGCCGCCGCCCTCCGTCACCATCTTGAATACGTTTCGCGCCACCTGGCGGACCAACTCGGTGCGACTCCACCATTTCGTGCGGATGGAAACTACGAATTGGGGGAGCTGCTCCCCAGCGTTTTGAAACGCATGAAAGACCTTTATGGCAAGGCCGCGGAAGCAGCGCAGTCGTGGGGTAAAGCCGCTGACAAGGAGGAGGCGGCGAAACGGAAGACTTTGCTATCCACTTCCAATGCTGCAATCAGCGTCGAGCGGTGGGCAGTCAACAAGGCTGTTCACTACAACGAGTGGGCCAACTTCGGAAAGAAGGATTTCGAACCAGTGGTGGCTGCGTTCAAGGAGCTTCTCGGATGTTTTAGTTGTGAAACCTGTGAGTCTTGGGTTTACGTTACGCCGCGCGGTGCTCCCGAGTCCCTGCGCTGCCCCTGCAATGCGATCAGTCTCAACCTGAAACCAAAACCGAAGTAGTTTGGGGACCCGCAGCGCTTGCAAAGACGGTAGCAAATATGATGGATGAGCTTGAAGGGTCAAAACAGACGGGGAGATTTACTATCTCAGCCGGCACGGAGGTCTACGGTGAGCTCACGCTCGCGGAAGCGAAGACTTCGCTTTATCTCCACGACAAGGAATTCTTCAGCACGCACGCCATCCCCGGCCAATGCGTGAAAGGCGTCCTGCACGACTTGGCGAAGGTCTCTCTGATCCAGTGCATCACGACATCCGGCACGGGGTCCGGCCGTCGCGGAGACGAGAGCTATCATTTCGCCAATATCTTTCCTCACTTTGTCGCGTATGGGGCTCATCATATTGACCCGAACGAGAAGACGATCACCGAGGTCCAGTTCGTCGTGGACGACGCAACGACTCTGTTTTATGACTTCGACGCCTTCGGCATCTTGCTTGATGCGAAGCCCCACATAGAGCAGATTGCCCACGCCAATGCTCTTCCGCGCGAGATCAAGACGGGGCCGGATCCGCAAATCCTCTACTTCACGGGCAAGCGTGAGATTTTTACGGCCGACACGGTGATGGGAAGAATCTCGGCCGTGCACAGCCCCAGCCACAATCTGGGAGGGCCGAATGGAGTGCACCTGAAGAACACGATCTTTGTTACGATCACCTTCAAAGAAGCGGTAACATTTGACGACGCGACGTTCCATACTTTGACCCTGCTCAGATATCTGGGAATGTTGGCCGGCCGTCCGCAAAACCTTCTCAAGTTCAACCTGCGTATTGGATCCGATCCGGAAAGTTTCGTTTTTCTCCGTGTCTATTGGAGTCTGCCGCCGAAGCGCGACCCGTCCCACGAAGAGAACCGACCGCATCCTGCAGAAGTCCTGCTCGATGCCGTAAGGCAGCCGGAGCAGTTTGCGCGCGTCCTGACAAGCTGGCTTGAGCGGCAGCAGTCATGGCATGACGCCCGACTGCGGTTTTCCAATTCTTTTGCTGAGCAACAGAGCTACAGTATCGAGCGGCTGATCGGCTCTGCGAACATGTTTGACATTCTCCCCAGCGCGGCTGTGCCAGCCGACGTGATGCTCCCGGACGAACTGAAGGCTGCCCAAGAGGCCGCTCGAAAGATTTTCGGTCCCTTGCCGCCGAGTCCTGAGCGCGACAGTGTTCTGGGTGCTCTGGGTCGGATCGGAAAGAGCACTCTCAAACGGAAAATTCGTCATCGTGCTCAGCCGCTCATCGACGCGGTCGGCAATCGCTTCCCGGAGCTTATTTCTGTTATCGATGAGGCCGTGAACTGCCGGAATTATTACGTTCATGGCGGCAAGCGTCGCTTCGACTACAGCGCAAATTTCAACGCCGTGAACTTTTTCACAGATACGCTGGAATTCGTGTTCGCAGCATCAGACCTGATCGAAGCTGGGTGGGATGTAAAAGCCTGGAGCGAGATTCCGACGAGTATGTCCCATCCGTTTGGCAGCTACCGGGTAAATTACTCTCTGAGCCTTCAGAATCTCAAAGCTCTTCTCGTGCCGGCAGCCACGTCATCAGTCCCTGTCAGTCCTCCGACGCCGGATAACGGGGTGGCGGCCAACGGAAAGAATTCAGCATGACGTTCAAAGGACTCTTCACCGGAATCGACCGCTACGTATCTCCGGAAATCAATTGGCTGAGCTGTGCAAACCGCGATGCGACAGCGCTCCACGCGCTCTTCACTGACTCACTCGGTGGCGAGACGACCTTGTTGACGGATGGACAGGCGACCACAGCCGCCATCAGAGAGTGCTTCGACAGGCTGGCTGCCAGCGATCCCGATGATGTCGTGGTCATTGCCTTCTCAGGGCACGGAACTGAAACGCACGAGTTGGTCGCTCACGATACAGATCCTTACGACCTTCCTGCGACAACGATTCCGCTCACGATGCTCGGCGAATGGTGCGCACGCATCCCTGCACGCCGACTCCTGATTGTTCTCGACTGTTGCTTTTCTGGAGGTATGGGTGCCAAGGCCCTACAGGTCGAAGGCATACCCCGTGACATTCAGTCAGTAGAAGGAAAACTCAATCAGATTAGCGGTCAAGGTCGCGTGATCCTAACCGCTTCAGGTCCAACGGAGAAAGCGTGGGAGAGCCCGCGACTCGGGCATGGTTTTCTCACACTGCATCTCCTCGAAGCCTTACAGGGGCCCGTCGAAATCCGCGATGGTGATCGAATGGGCGTCTTGCGCCTGATTGATTACGTCGCCCGGCGTGTTGTTGACGCGGCAAGACAAATTCGAAAAGAGCAACATCCTGCCGTGCGCGGGACGTTCGACGGGGAGTTCACGTGGCCGGTGTTGTCGCCGGGGCCGATTTTCCAGGCGGCATTCCCTGATCGCGGTCGGCCGGTCGCAACAGCCGAGGTCGCCAGCCTCGGCAGTTTTGGTTTCCCGCAAGCCGTGATCGAGGCCTGGGCCGGCGAGATCCCGAGACTGAACCAACTCCAACTCGACGCGATCAACGAATACGGCATTCTCAGGGGCGAGCATCTGGCGGCCTCGGCGCCGACATCGTCAGGAAAAACAATGCTTGGCGAGCTCGCGGCCGTACGCGGCGCGCTTGATAGACGCAGGGCTCTGTTCCTGCTCCCGCTGAAGGCACTGGTCAACGACAAGCTTCGGCAGTTTCGGCGTGTCTACGGCCCGTTCGGCATTCGCACAATTGAGGCAACCGGCGAAACTGACAACATCACTCCGCTGCTGCGGGCACAATACGACATCGCGCTGCTGACTTACGAAAAGTTCACAGCGATTGCGCTGACTCACCCATACATTCTTGAGCAGGTCGGAACCATCGTGGTAGACGAAGTCCAGATGATCGCGGATGAGAGCCGTGGGGCAAACCTTGAATTCATTCTGACACTGTTACGGATGCGGAGGCGCGATGGGCTGGAGCCGCAGGTCATCGCGCTCTCGGCGGTTATCGGGGATACTAATGGGCTTGAACGATGGCTTGGCGGCCGGTTGTTACGCCGGATCGAGCGCCCGGTGCCGCTCGATGAAGGGATCATCTGTTCGGACGGGCGTTTTCGGTGTCTCGACGGCGACACGGGGCAGGAGCGTACTGTCGATCGGTTCATACGACCGCAGTACGGGGAGGGCAAGCATCGGGACTGGGTCATTCCGCTGGTCCAGAGACTGATGCAGGAGGGTAAGCAGGTAATTGTTTTTCGTGAAACAACGGGCGAAACAAGACACGGAGCTCTATACCTTTCCGAGGCGCTTGGGCTTCCTTCTGCTGACGAAGCATTGACCGATCTCCCTGCCGGAGACCCGTCTCAAGCCACAGGGCACTTGCGCCAGGTCCTGGCGCACGGAGTCGCGTTCCACAATTCCCATCTTCATCCGGACGAGCGCAGGGTCGTCGAGGAGCACTTTCGGCGGCGTGACACGCGCCTGCGTGTAATCGTTGCAACCACGACACTCGCAATGGGGGTCAACACGCCGGCGTCCGCAGTGGTAATTGTGGGGCTTGAACATCCGGGACCGCAGCCATACAGCGTTGCTGAATACAAGAATCTGGTCGGACGCGCGGGGCGCCTTGGCTATACCGAGCGCGGCACATCTTACCTCGTTGCGACAAGTGCGAACGAGGAGCATCACTACTGGCACCGTTACGTCTCTGCGTCGCCCGAAGATCTAGTTTCCCGCTTCCTGAACGCAGACCCTCGGACATTGATTATCCGTGTCCTGGTTGCCATGGGACGCGCTTCTGGTGGGGTCGGGGGTAACGAGATCATAGAATTTCTTGAATCCAGTTTTGGCTCTTTCCAGATGGAGCAGCGAGGCGGCGGTCGGGGATGGGATCGGCATACGTTTGAACGAGCACTCGACGATCTCGCACGGCATGGCCTCGTTGAACAGGGGGAGGGTGGGCGCTTTCATCTCACCGCGCTTGGCCGCCTCGCAGGACAGAGCGCGGTCGAGGTCGAGACGTTGATTCGTGCTGTCGGCTGTCTACGCTCCCTGCGTGCGGAAGAACTGACCGATCCGGCGTTGATCGCGATTTCCCAGACAAGCGTTGAACTGGATGGTGTCTATTTTCCAGTCAACAAACGTAGTACGCAGAAGGAGCCACAACACTGGATGGGTGAGCTGAGGCAACAAGGTGTCTCATATGCGGTTCTGGGCAACCTGCAGCGCAATGTCACGGAGAAAATGCAGGACACTGTGCGGCCAAGAAGGCAGTTGCCTGTCTTTACTACATCACAGGCATGGGCATTGAGGAAATCGAGCGTGCCATGGGACAGTTTGGTGCGGCCTTTGATGGCGCGGCAGGACCGATTCGATCGGTCACAGGCCGCACTTGTGACGTACTTCCGATGATTTCTCGTGCAGCTGAGCTGCTTCATACCGGCGTTGATCTGGAACAACGGACCGCGCGACTGCTGTTGCGGCTCGAACTCGGCATTCTGGGCCGTGCAGTCGACCTCGCGCGGTTCGCGGAACGTGGACTTGAGCGGTCGGACTATCGGCGGCTCTGCGAGGCCGGTATGACGACGCGAGAAACATTGGCAGGAGCGGAAGACAGAGTACTCTTGTCCTTGCTCGGGAACGACGCGCGCAAAATCTCCATCCTGCGTGAGGCCTTGGAGCGTTGGCGCACTGCACGCCCTCCAGGACCACCCGCACAAGCATTGCCGGCATATCAACAATAGTCATTCCAGGGCGCGCTAAGTGTAGGCATCATTCTCGGGAGTCCAGACAAGCTCTTGCGCCGTGCGGTGAGGATTCAAGCAAGTTAGCTGAATACATAGTGGTGAAGTCCGACGAAGCTGCGAGACGCTGCAGAAGTGCTACTTCCCAATAATTCGCCGGGCACTGTGCGGCCCGGTCGACGGCCATCTGCTTCAACCTGCGGCGCAATTGGCGGGGACCAAGACCCATACTCACCGTTCTAACGAACGCCTGATCTCAAGATCCGACACACAACCGGCACACAGCCAATCAGAATCAATCAATATTTATGCGGATCCCCCCCTCTTAGCGGGCTGATCGGCCGTCAGTCGGCGACTTCAATCATCGGACGCAGTCTCTCCACCCACTCGGGCGGCTTTTGCTTTTTCCTGCGCCCCAACTTTCGCTTCTGCTGCGAGCCGGGAAAAGAAGTCTGACGTTTTTGCCAAGTCCTCTGGAATTTGGAGTTCACCGGAAACTCGCGGTCCGTCCTTCAGCCAAGGATAGAGGATATGTTCGAAGATCCGGTCCACACCCTTGTCTCGCACCTCTTTGTGGTGCATTGGAGCCAGATATCGGAATGTCGCCTCGGAGCCGGGTTTATGGCCGAGCATCTTCCGAACTGTGATGATGTCTAAGCCCGAGCGCAGGAGCATCGTCGCATAATGGGAGCGGAATTTGTGTAGCCAGAACCGAGTGGGATCGAGGCCCGCTCTTTTTGCAATCCGTTTGCACTTCTCTAGCATGTGCCCGTTCGGGCGCCCTGTCTTTGTAGGGAAGATGAGCGGGTAAACGTCTCTGCCCTCGTTTTTCGCGGCGCCTTCCACGATCATTCTGTACAGGAGCAGGTGGCCCAGGAGTTGATACGGAATTACAACGGCTCGCTCCTCATGGTCCTTGATCTCGAAGTCGTACTGGGGCTTTGGAGTGACTCTTAGAGTTGCCGTTGTGCCGTCGATATCGTCCCAAGTGAGGTATTTAATCTCGTCTTCCCGAAATCCCGTCAGCAAGAATATCTGAAAGAGGAGATCGTCATGATTGTGACAGGCCTCGAAGAACGTTTTCAATTCCGCCTCTGTATAAACCTCAGGCTCCCGTTCAACGACTCCCATTCGTGTGTCCTTAACCGTGACCAGTCCTTCCCCGGGTCTCACCTTCATCACGTCGCGATACCATTGCGCAACCCGCGAGAGTTTGTTGCCGGCAGTTCGGGCAATATTATGGACATCGGTCATCAGCCATTTTCTGTACTTGAGCAGGTCCACCCTAGTGAGTTCTGAGAGGTTTGTTCGCCGAGGTCCATGTTTGGAGTTCCATTCGCAAAATTCATCAATGGTGTGCTCATAGAGTTCGTAGGTCTCAGGCCGAGTCGACAGTTTCACTTCCTCAAGCCATCCATGGGCAGCCGCCTGGATCGAAAGATCAGGAGTGTCGAGTTGCTTGACCGGAATGCCCTTCGCTCTTGCGGTTAGGTACGTGGATTCGAAATCGGCGGCGTTGACTGCGTCTTGAGCATTGGGTCCAATTCTTTTCCAGATTTCTTTGTTGCCTTCGTAACGATGAAGATAGAAGTTGCCTTCTGGATGGTGCTCTTCCTTACCTTGCACGATCACCCAGTCGGGTCTGATTTTTCCATTTTTTCCGACGGCTGGTTTGCAATAGCGCCACTTCCTACCGATACGGACGTACTTCCACACGGACACGCGTCTGTTCATGGGCGAATCCTTTCCGCCCTTGGAAACGTATCCCGGAATACTAGGGGAGTACTAGGTAACGACCGTAACCGGTTGAAACCAAAGTTGCTGGTGCCGGGAGGGGGAGTCGAACCCCCAAGGTACTAAGTACCGGCGGATTTTGAGTCCGCTGCGTCTGCCAGTTCCGCCATCCCGGCTTGAACGGATGCGACTTCTAGCTTATTGCAGTTTGGTTTTCTTGTCACCCGCAGGCGGATAAAACTCGGCCAGAGCTTGGCTTTCCCAAATGTCGGCTTACTCTTGGATTCCGGGTCTCGTTGTCAATCCCCCGAAGGCGCTTCAGAAGATTACCGAAGTTTGGCAGAAATCATCCAAATTGTTGTTTCTAAAAGCGTTAACTGGTATTTCTGAATCTTGCGCCAGGCCTTTGGCCGACGTGTGCGCATTCTGTTATGACCGGTGCCACCATTTTTGGGAAAGGTGTCGTCACGCCCTCGGGTGCGTGGCGAGGCTTGTCGCTCGCGGCCAGAGTCTTCATTGCCCTTGTCGTGTTGGCCGGAACTGCGATCCTCGTCTACAGCGGCGTTCACCAGCAAAGCAAGAACATCGCCGAATTCATCTGCTATCTCGGCATTGCCATCCTGGCGTCCAGGCTCAAAGTAAATCTTCCGGGAATAACCGGCACGCTCTCGGTGAACTTCCTGTTCATTTTGATCGGCGTACTGGAACTGAGCTTTACCGAGACACTGATTCTTGGCGCCGTCTCCATGTTGGCGCAGTGCCTGTATCCGGAAAGGCCCAAGGCCATCCAGGTAACGTTCAATGTGTGCGCTTGCACCCTTTCGACCGCGTTTGCCTATGGCGTGTATCACTGGCTGAACTGGACCACCATCAACCGTCCGGTGCTGCTTGGCCTGGCAGCATCGGCCTATTTCGTCGCCAACGCCGGATCGATCGCGATGGTCATTTCGCTGACCGAGCGGCAACCCATCTCGCGCATTCTGATTGACTGCTATTTCTGGTCGTTCCCGTACTACCTGGTCGGAGCCGGCATTGCCGCCGCCGTCGGCTGGCTCGACGAGGCTTTCAACTGGGAGACTTCCCTGCTCCTGGTCCCAGCGGTGTATCTGATCTACCGCTCGTACCGTCTATACCTCGGCAAACTCGAGGACGAGAAACGCCACGTCGAGGAGATGGCCAACCTGCATCTGCGAACCATCGAGGCCCTGGCGCTGGCGATTGAAGCCAAGGACCACACCACGCACGCCCACCTGCAGCGGGTTCGCATCTATGCCATCGAAGTCGCCAAGGAACTGGGCATTACCGGTTCCGACCTTGAAGCTTTGCATGCGGCGGCGCTGCTGCACGATATCGGCAAACTGGCGGTTCCCGAACACATCATCTCGAAGCCCGGGAAGCTGACGCCGGAAGAGTTCGAGAAAATGAAGATTCACACCCTGGTCGGAGCCGAGATTCTGGAACGCGTGCGCTTTCCTTACCCTGTGGTGCCGATTGTGCGCGCCCACCACGAAAAGTGGGACGGGTCCGGCTATCCTCTGGGGCTGAAAGGCGCCGAGATTCCCATCGGCGCCCGCATTCTGTCCGCTGTGGATTACCTTGACGCGCTGGCGTCCGACCGCCAGTACCGCCGGGCGCTGCCTCTGAAGGAAGTGATGCAGAAGCTAGCGGCAGAGTCGGGCAAGTCGTTTGATCCGAAAGTGGTCACGGTCCTGCAACGGCGCTATGAAGATATGGAGCACCTCGCACTGGCCAAATCGGCTGAGGATCCTGACGCACCGCTGTCCACCGGCATCAAGATTGAGCGTGGAGTACAGCCCGCGGCCGGATTTGAGAACGCAACGGCGCAGGACCATGCAGGACGAGAGGCCACCTTCCTCTCTTCGATCGCCGCCGCCCGTCAGGAAGCACAAGCCCTGTTCGAGCTCAGTCAAGACCTGGGCGCGTCGTTGAGTCTGGGCGAAACGCTGTCCGTTTTCTCTGTCAAACTCAAGCCGATGGTGCCCTACGACGCCATTGCCATCTACATCTTGCGAGATCGAGAACTGGTTCCCGAGTATGTCAATGGCGACAACTACCGGCTCTTCGCTTCGTTGCGCATTCCGATAGGGCAGGGTCTTTCCGGCTGGGTGGCACACAATCGCAAACCAATCATCAACGGTAATCCTTCCGTCGAGCCGGGATACCTGAATGATCCGTCCCTGGTGAGCACCCTGCGTTCGGCGCTGGCAGTGCCGCTGGAGGGCGTCAACGGGGTCATCGGCGTGCTCGCGCTTTATCGCGGGGAACGCGATGCTTTTACCAGTGATCACTTGCGCATTCTGCTTGCCGTCAGCGGCAAGATGGCCCTTTCTATTGAAAATGCCCTGAAGTACCAGCAAGCGGAGAGCTCCGCCGTCACCGACTACCTGACGGGCTTGCCCAATGCACGTTCGCTATTCCTGCAACTGGAGCGCGAGCTGGCTCGTTGCAAACGCGACCGCTCGAGCCTCACCGTCATGGTCTCCGACATGGATGGCTTCAAGCAGGTCAACGACCGCTTCGGACACCTGGAGGGCAACCGCGTGCTGCGCTTGTTCGCGCAGGCGCTCAAGGACAGCTGCCGCGAGTACGACTATGTCGCACGCATGGGCGGCGATGAGTTTGTGGTGATCGCTCCGGGACTGGCCGCCGACGCAGCTGGCAAGAAAGCCGAACAGATGCGAACTCTGGCCAGGCAGGCCGGAACCGAGATTTGCGGCGAACAGATTGTCTCTCTGAGCGTGGGGCGCGCCGTCTATCCTGCCGATGGCGAGGACGCTGAACATCTGCTGGCCGAAGCCGACCGCCGCATGTACGTCGAGAAGCAGAAGCAGATGTCCTCGAAAGATCGCCGGGCGCATCCGCGGACGAAATGCCGGGTCACGATCGAACTGCAGACCGAGGAAGGAGCCGCTCCCGCTTTCGCCAATCTCACCGACATCAGCATGGGCGGTTGCTACCTGGAGACCAGCGCCATTCTCGCGCCCGGTAGCCAGATCAAGCTGGTCTTCTCCATGGAAGACGGCACGCTGACCAATGAAGGCGTAGTGCTGAGGCTCGATCCCGGGTCCGGAGTCGCGGTGCAGTTCCGCGAGGTCAACCGCGAAGGCCGCGAACGCATGGTCAAGATTCTGGAACACGTTCAGAAAACCAACGCCTATTACAACGACCGCTATTTCGCGAACCTGCTGAAGCGCTGATTGCGGCGCGCTACATCCCAATTTGGACGGCCTCCGTCTGATGACGGATCGATGGAGCGCAAAGACATTGTGGCTTATGTAAGCGCCTGGCGGGCTTCGTACGCCGCCGCGCTTTTCCGGCAGAAGCGGCCGCGCTCAGGCGGGAAATTCCCAGCCTTCCTCTCGCACCTTCTTGTTGGTCCAGTGCTGCAACTGCTCAAATAGCGCCGGCTCGATTACGACGAAGCGAATGCCGACACGGCCCTCGTCGCCGACCCACATCAGCCGGGCCTTGGCCTGAAACAGCGTCTGACTGTCCGGCAGCACGAAGCTGACCTCCAGCAATCCCGACCAGCGCATCGGGTCTTTTACGCCGGCCAGCCCCATGCCTCCGGTGCTGAGATTCACCCCCTGCACCGCCATTTTTTCGCTGCGCGTGTTCTTGATGGTCACCGGTATTTCGACGCGCGCCCGGAAGAATTTTTGCTGTTCGTTGCTGATAAATCCAAGCTGGGTGCGGCCGGCTCCGATGTCGGAGCCGATGTTGTATTCCTTCAATTTGCGGCTGAGCGTGCGGCGCGAAATGCCTAGTTGTTCGGCCGCGAGAGCACGGCGACCGCCGGTGCGTTCCAGGGCCGTGAGGATCATGTGCTCTTCCATGCTCTCGAGGTTGCCAACCGGCACGGAGGCGGTCTGGCGAAACGCGGACGGCTCGCCCGTCAGAGCCGCACTCAGCGGCGGAAAATCAATCTCAGGTCCAGACGAATCCATAGCGACTTTGGCTACGAAATTACGCAACTCCCGGATGTTGCCGGGCCAATCGTGCCCCAGCAGAGCGGAGGTCGCCTGCGAGGAGAAATACTTTCCCGGCGCTTTAAGTCCGAGGAAGTATTCGGCAAGTGCGACAATGTCCTCCGGGCGCTCGCGCAGCGGCGGAACACGCAAATGGAACTGACTCAACCGGTGAAAGAGATCTTTGCGGAAGCGTCCTTCCTTGACTGCGCTCTCGAGATCCTGATTGGTGGCGGCCACGATGCGCACATCCACCTTGATGTTGCGGCGGCCACCCAGCCGGTAGAAGGGTTGGCCGTCAAGCACGCGCAGCAGCTTGACTTGCGTCTGCAACTGCAACTCGCCGATTTCATCGAGAAACAGCGTGCCCTTGTCCGCCAGTTCAAACAGTCCCGGCTTGGAAGAGTCGGCGCCACTGAAGGCTCCTTTTTCGTATCCGAACAGTTCGCTCTCAACCAGGTTCTCAGGGAGTGCGGCGCAGTTGATGTCCACCCAGGGCCGATTGCGGCGATGCGAAGATTCATGAACCGTGCGAGCAATCAGCTCCTTGCCGGTGCCGGTCTCGCCCGTGATAAGGACCGTCTCGGTGTGGCCGGCGACGCGGTCCACCAATCCCATGAATCTATGCATGATCGGACTGGCCAGGATGAACTGAATTCCCTCAATCGTGCGCGACGTGACACCCGCTGGTGCCTTACCCTCCGCGGTGCGCTCGGCGGCAGCCGCAGAATTGCGCTCTGCTGGACGCACGACTGCCACCAGGGCGGCCGGCTTTGACGCCTCATCTCGCAGCAGAGTAGCGGAAAACTGAACCGGAGCGCTCGCCCCCGATTTCGTCTGCACGCGCATCTGCGCGTCGTAATTGCCTTGGACGGCGACAGCCTCCAGAACGGACTTCCTCAACTGAGTTGGATCGCTGCCATTGGTGGGTTCACCGAAAACAAACAGCGCGGAAAAGTTACGCCCCAGGATCTCCGCCGGCGAGTATTCCGCCAGTTGCGCGAATGCCAGGTTGCAAGCAGTGAAGTCCCCGTCGAGATCTGTCGAAAAAACGGCCATGGCTGAGGGCCGCTTCGAGGTCATCGCCGCTTCACTGCGGGTACCGCCGGTCGGTGACGCCAGTTTCGAGTTTTGTGACACGGGAAGCATGGCAGGGCGTTTGGAGACGATGTTGACACAGCCGAACCCTGCAGACCGAGAAGCGTGTGCGTCTCCTGGTAACGAACGTAACTCCTTGCCTCAGGTGCACTCCCTGCTCTTGAGAGGAATTGAGCGCTGCGCGCGTTACCTTGGTAAGCTACTTAACCCTCAATCTCTGCAATAACATTCGGCCAAGGCCCAGTGTGGAACCGGGCCGAGCGGGAGCTGTCAAATCTCGCGGGGGATCAGGCTGCTTGTTCGCGCAAAACGAGCACGCCGCTATCCCTGCGCTCGAACAACTCCGCAAGGTAACGATGCCGGCAGAGAACGAACAACTGACGCTGCAGACCAAGCTCTTCGTCGGCCTCACTGCGTCCCTGGGCCTGGTCGTCCTGGGCTTCGCCATTGCGCACTGGCAATCGCAGGATCTGATGCGCTTTGCCTGCTACCTGGCGGTGGCCGTGCTGGCCTCCGGACTCAAAGTGCAGCTGCCCGGTATTGACGGCACCATGTCGGTGAACTTCCTGTTCATCCTGATGGGCGTTCTGGAGTTGAGCCTTTCGGAGACTGTTGTCATTGGTTGCACGGCGACTCTGGTGCAGAGCGTCTGGCAGACCCGCAAGCGGCTCGACCCGGTCAAGGTACTGTTCAACGTTGCCGGCATGATGGCCAACGCCAGTGCGCTGACCTACGTGAGCTATCACTGGCTCTCGGTGCGCGCCGGGGGGAATAAGCCGATCCTGCTGATGATCGCGGCGCTGGTTTTCTTCTTCGCCAATACCATTCCCATCTCGGTCGTGATTGCCATGACCGAAAGCAAGTCCAGCCGGAAAGTCTGGTCGGAGTGCTACTTCTGGTCCTTCCCTTACTACCTGGTAGGCGCCGCCGCCGTGGGCCTGGTCGGAATCGTGAACCGCTCCGCGGGCTGGGAAACCTCGCTGCTGGTGCTGCCGCTGATCTACTGGGTCTACCGCTCTTACCGGATGTATTTGGGCCGCCTCGAAGCAGAAAAACAACGGGTGGAAGTAGAAAAGCGCCACGTGGAAGAGATCGCGTCGCTGAACATGCGCACGATCGAAGCTCTGGCGCTGGCCATCGAAGCCAAGGATCACACGACGCACACGCACCTGCAACGCGTGCGCACGTACGCGCTGGAGGTGGCCAGAGAGTTGAATCTCGGTGAGGGCGAAATTGAGGCGCTCCGCGCCGCCGCCCTGCTGCATGACATTGGCAAGCTGGCTGTGCCGGAGCAAATCATCAACAAGCCGGGCAAGCTGACGCCCGAAGAGTTTGAAAAGATGAAAGTACACCCGCTGGTGGGCGCGGAAATTCTTGAGCGGGTAGCGTTTCCGTATCCGGTCGCGCCCATTGTGCGCTCGCACCACGAAAAGTGGGATGGATCCGGCTATCCCGCCGGAGTGTCAGGAGAACAGATTCCGATCGGCGCCCGCATTCTAGCTGCAGTGGACTTCCTCGATGCTCTGGCTTCGGATCGCCAGTACCGTCCTGCCGTGCCGTTAAAAGAAGCGATGTCGCGGCTGCAGGAAAAGTCAGGAACCTGGTTCGACCCGCGGGTGGTGGGTGTTCTGGAGCAACGCTACCTGGAGATCGAGAAACTGGCGCAGGCGCAAGAGGAGCAGACCGCGCTCCGGGGCCTGTCGCCTGCGGTACGCGTGGATCGTGGTCTGGCTCCAGCCACCGGCTTCGAACGCTCCGAACCCGCCGCCAGCTCACAGGAGAACCCGGACTTCCTTTCGCTGATTGCATCGGCTCGTCAGGAAGCGCAAACCATGTTCGAGCTCAGCCAAGACCTCGGCGTTTCACTGAGCCTGAGCGAAACCTTGTCGGTACTGTCCATGCGTTTGCGGCGAATGATTCCTTACGATTCCATTGCCGTCTTCGTCAATCGCAACGGCTGGCTGCTGCCGGAACTGGTCAGCGGCGAGAACTTCCGGGCCTTGTCTTCTTTGAAGATCCGCGTCGGCGAGGGGCTGTGCGGATGGGTCGCGGAGAATTGCAAGCCGATCATGAACGGCAATCCGCAGGTGGAAGTGGGCTATCCCAAGAATCCGGAGAAGCAGGTTCCCTTGCAGTCTGCTCTGGCGGTACCACTCGAGGGCATCAACGGCGTAGTCGGCGTGCTCGCGATGTATCACACCAGCCGCGACGCTTTCACCGCCGATCACCTCAGGATTCTGCTGGCCGTTGGCTCGAAGGTCGCGCTGTCAGTGGAGAACGCGCTGAAATATCAGCAGGCCGAGAGTTCTGCCACGACCGACTATCTGACCGGACTGCCCAATGCCCGGTCGCTGTTCGTGCATCTGGCCCAGGAAGTCGCGCGCAGTCGCCGAATGAAAACCTCGCTGGCGGTGCTGGTCTGCGACATTGACGGTTTCAAGCAGATCAACGATTCGTTCGGTCACCTGGAGGGAGACAAACTGCTGCGCGAGTTCGCCACCCGGCTGAAGGAAGCCTGCCGCGGATATGACTACGTGGCGCGCATGGGCGGAGACGAATTCGTGATCACCGCGCCGGGTCTGACGTTAGAGGCGGCGCAGGAAAAGTCCGAGCGGCTCAACCAGGCCGCGATTGAATCAGGACGCCATGTGTGCGGCCGCGACCTCATCACCTTGAGCGTGGGCACGGCATTCTGTCCGGAAGACGGATTCGACGTGGAACGCCTGCTGGCCGAAGCCGACCGCCGTATGTATTCCATGAAGCAGAACCATCATGCCGGATCTTTAACCCACGAATCCAAGGCGCACGGGCAGGCGGCGAAATAGGAGGCTGGAACCATGCTGTGGCCACGAATCGCGCGGCATGGACTGGCCCTGGCGGCGACGCTCCTGCTGGGAGGTTTTCTCTCGGCTACGCTGGTACGCCTGGCTCCGGGTTTCGATACGGACGAAGCGCAACTCGACCCGCGGCTTAATTCCGAGAGCGTCCGCGCTTTGCATCAGGTGCGTGAGGATCAGCGAAATATTTTTCATTTCTACCTGCACTGCGTGCAAAGGGCAGCCCACGGAGATCTTGGCACTTCCATCTCTCTAGGCCAGCCCGTGAACGTTTTGTTGCGAGAGCGGGTTCCGCTCACGTTGCGACTGGTCGGTGTCGGCCTGCTGCTGAGTTGGGCCGCGGCCCTGGCTTTGGGGTTGAGCGCCGCGTGGCTGCGAGTTTCGGCTTATGACGCGCTCACCACGGTGATCAGCGGAACGTTCTTGTGCATTCCGGCGGCTGTGTTGGCACTGCTGTCTGTGCTCTGGAATGTCCCGGGATCGCTGGCTATCGCTCTGATCGTTTTTCCTCGCGTCTACCGCTACACGCGCAACCTTCTGGCAAAAGCTCATTCCATGCCTCACGTCATCACCGCGCGCTGCAAGGGGCTCAGCGAACTGCGGATTCTCTTCTGGCACGTGCTTCCGGTCGCCGGCCCGCAGTTGCTGGCGCTGGCCGGAGTTTCGGTCAGCATCGCGGTGGGTGCGGCGATCCCGGTCGAGGCACTGACCGGACTCGCCGGGGTCGGGCAACTGGCCTGGCAGGCGGCACTGGCCCGCGACCTCCCCTTGCTGATGAACATCACCGTCCTGGTGACGCTAGTAACCTTGCTCGCCAATTCTGGGGCCGATGTAATCGGATATATGGTGCGGGGCCAGGAAGCATGAAGCGTTACCCGATCAACGCCTGGCGCAGGGTGGCGTGTGCGGTTTTGCTGCTCGTGGCCGGCGTGTCTCTGGCGGCTAACTGGCTGGCTCCCGCAGGGTATGCCCTGCAGTACCGCGAAGCTGCCGATGCTCCTCCGTCCCGCGAGCATCCCCTCGGCACCGACGACATTGGCCGCGACCGCTTCGCCCGCGTGCTCTATGGAACGCGCATTTCGCTGTTGCTGGCCCCCGCGGCTGCCCTGCTCTCGACCTTGATGGCGGCCCTGATCGGCGGGCTGGCGGGATATCTCGGCGGCGCGTGGGCGCGCGCGGCCATGGCGGTGACGGATCTGTTTCTCTCGCTGCCCTGGCTGTTCCTACTGATTACCGTCCGGGCCATAATGCCGCTGAATGTATCGCCGCTGGTCTCCGTGCTGGTCACCTTCCTGATGCTGGGGCTACTAGGCTGGACCAGCGCGGCGCGCGTGCTGTGCACTTCAGCGGGATCGGTGCGCAACTCGGATTTCGTACGACAGGCACGGGCGTCGGGCATTCACGGCGCACGCCTGTTCTGGGTCCACGTGCTGCCGAACCTGAAGCCGGTGCTGTACGCGCAGTTCTGGATTTCCATTCCGGCGTTCATTTTGAGCGAGGCGAATCTGGGCATTCTCGGTCTGGGCGTGGCCGAGCCGCTGCCGTCGTGGGGAAGTCTGCTGAAGGAATTGGAGGGGTTGGTTTCGGTGGGCGAGGAGCCGTGGAAGTTCGTTCCGCTCGTGCTGCTGGTAGTGGTCGTAACGTCGTTCCAACTCGTGCTTTCGCAACAGGATGAGGCGGCCGCCTAAGCGGCCGCCGAAGTAGGTTGGCAGTCATGAATAAGGTTTTCAAAGCCGGAATTTTCTCGACGACCCATCGCAATGCGTGTGCCGTTGCTCTCCTCCACCTGGGTCTCCTGGCGGGGATGGCGGCGGCGCAAAGCGGCGGCGAACTGCGATTCTGTCTGCACATGGAGCCGAAGACGTTTGATCCACTAAAGGTCGAGGATGACGCATCGGGAACCATCCGTTACCTCACCGGCGGCGTGCTTGTGCGCCTGAACCGCCAGACTCAGGCCCTGGAGCCCGAACTGGCACAGTCGTGGAAGGTCTCGAAAGATGGGAGGCAGATCACCTTCAAACTGCGCACCGGGCTTTCGTTTTCCGACGGCACCGCGTTCTCGGCCGACGATGTCGCCTATACGGTGCAGCAACTGATGGACCCCGCACTGCATTCGCCTACAGGCGACACCTTCCGCTCCGGCCCGGGAAACGTTGAGACGAAGGTCCTTTCCCCAACTCAGATTTCGATCACCTTCCCTGCTCCCGTAGCCGGGCTCGACCGGCAATTCGATCAGGTCGCAATCCTCGCCGCCCATTCCCCGAAGAAAGAAATGGCGGTGCTCGGCCCGTTTATGGTCGCCGATTACAAGCCGGGAGCGTTCGTGCAGTTGAAGCGCAACCCAAACTACTGGAAGACCGATGCGCAGGGCAGAAAGCTGCCCTATCTGGATTCGATTCGCCTTGATATCCAGCCAAACCGCGATGTCGAGATGCTGCGTTTCAAGCGCGGTGAACTCGACCTTATCAACACCCTTGACAGCGAATACTTCGACAAGCTGGCAGCGACTTCGCCGCAACTCGTGCACGATGCCGGGCCGTCTCTCGACAGCGAACAGATGTGGTTCAACCAGGTCGCCAAGTCTCCCCTGCCGGCCTACAAGAAGACATGGTTCCGGTCAGCGGCCTTCCGCCGCGCCATCTCTGAGGCCATCAACCGCCAGGACTTGAGCCGCGTGGTCTTCCGCGGGCACGCGCAGCCCGCCGTGGGCCCGATTTCGCCCGCCAACAAGTTCTGGTTCAACGCCACCCTGAAGCCAGAATCCTACTCACCCGACGCCGCTCTAAAGCGGCTGCAGGCGGAGGGCTTCCGCCTGGAAAATGGCGCGCTGAAGGACACCTACGGCAACCCCGTCGTGTTCTCCATCATCACCAACGCGGGAAGTAAGTCTCGCGAGCGCATGGCCACCATGATCCAGGAAGATCTGCAGAAGATCGGCATTCATGTGAATGTGGTGACGCTCGACTTCCCCTCTTTGATTGAGCGCATGACTCAGACCTTCGACTACGAAGCCATCCTTCTCGGCCTGACCAACGTCGGCCTCGACCCGAACGAGCAGATGAACGTGTGGCTCAGTTCGTCTGAGAACCACCAGTGGAATCCGCAGGAGAAGACGCCGGAAACCGCGTGGGAGGCGGAGATTGACAAGCTGATGCGGGCGCAGGCTTCTTCAGCCGACCCGAGAAAGCGGAAGGAAAGCTTCGACCGCCTGCAGGAAATTGTCGTCGAGCAGGCGCCGTTCATTTATCTGGTCAACAAGAATGCACTGTCGGCTGTCGCCTCAACGGTGCAGGGCGCAAGCCCGGTGGTTCTGATGCCGCAGACCTACTGGAACGTGGAACGACTGAGCGTGAAATAGAACACGGGCACCGATTTTCGCGGATCAAGAACATTCAACTACGAAGGGCACGAAGGCAGACGAGGGAATGGATCGCACGCCTCAATCCGATGTTCTTCTCGCCGCACGATGCTCGGTGCGGTATGGGGACAAGCCTCCCGTTCTGAGCGACATCGAGTTGTCCATCTTCCGGGGAGAAGTTCTTGGCCTCGTCGGACAAAGCGGTTCGGGCAAAAGCACGCTGGCCATGGCGATTCTCGGGCTGCTTGACCGGAAGCGTGCGGGCACCGATGGTTCGATCCTGTTCGGCGGCAGCGACTTGCTGCATGCCAGCGAACGCCAGTTGCGCGGCCTCCGCGGCAAAACGCTGGCGCTGGTGCTGCAAAGCCCCCTGTCATCGCTCAATCCCGCTCTCAAGATTCGTACTCAGCTAAGAGAGGCCTGGCGGGCGCACGCGTCTGGAACCAGCGCCGACTGCGAAGCGGCCATCCGCGCCGCGCTTACGAGTGTGAGCCTGCCTTCGAACGACGACTTCCTGAGGAAATATCCCTCGCAGATGAGCGTGGGACAGGCCCAGCGAGTCCTGATCGCCATGGCGGTCATGCATCGTCCGGCACTGTTAATTGCCGACGAAGCCACCAGCGCGCTCGATGTCATCACCCAGTCGGAGATCCTGGCGCTGTTCCGCACCCTGAATCGCAGCACCGGGATGGCCATTCTCTACATCTCGCACGACCTCGCCTCGGTCGCCGGCATCTGCGATCGCATCGCCATCCTGCACGAAGGCCAAATCGTTGAACTGGGAACGACGCAGCAGGTCCTGACCGCTCCGCAGCACGAATACACGCGGCGATTAATGGCCGCCCTGCCGGAGATGCCGCGCCGAACCGCCGCGAGCAAAGCCGCCGGCGTCTAGCAAACTCCGAGCTACGGACGCTTATTGCAGGTTGTCGGTCGCGGCAGCGGTCCCTGCCGGTACAATCGCGCCACCGACATCGCCGCCGCATTCCTGCAACGGTGTAGAACCATTCAACGGAACCCCGCCGTTGCACGCAAACACGACCTGGACGTTCGACTGGTGCGAGGTCGTGGGCGAAGTAAGCGGGAACGGCGGCAGCCCAGCCCCGAGGTTCGCATCGCTGGTCGCCGCAAAGGAGAAGTGGTCGCGAACAAAGGCCACATCCCCGTAACCCCCGACTCCAAAGCTGTGGTCGTCGCTGAAAGGCAGAAAATCCGCTACGCTGCCTGTGGCGTTGTTGTGAATGTCATCCTGCAAGTGTTGCATCAGACCTTCGGCTCCCAGTGGATCCTCAGTAGTCGTGCAATTCGGGGCTGCCGTATCGCACAGGAGGCGCAGCTCCGACCAGGCCGGGTAAGAACCGTCACGCAGGTGAGGATACGAAGGGTTCGTTCCCCAGATGGCGGAAGCCGTGCAGCCGAGTCCGCCCGGCGTGCAGGCTGGGAACTGGCCCCAGCTCAAAGGATTGGCTGGGCTTGCTGGCTGGCCCGGATTGGCGGCAGTGGGATAGAGCCGCGCCAGCGGACACAGAGTGCCCGCTGCTCCCGCGCCTTCGCAGAGTGGTTCACCCTGGACATTCGAGCTGTTGCCGAAAGCGTTCTCGTAGTTGTCGAACAGCGGGTCGATAGAGTCAATCATCAGATAGCCGTAATTTGCATTCGCCGCCAGGCTGCTGAAACCGCTGAAGCTCCAGAATGAGTACGCGAGGGAGTCGGGAGTGTTTTGCAGGCCGTCTCCTGGACTCAGATGCGGTGTTCCCGGCCCGAATAGCGCTTCTCCGTTTCCGATGGCGCGGATGCGGTATCCCTCGTTGGCCGAATTCACTTCCCCGAAGTCCGCCTGGCACAGCTGGTTCAGCGCCGAATCTCCAGGCTGGACGACATTCGATTCCTGCGAGATATACGCTGGCCGCTCGTACCATGTCACGTTCGGGTCGCTCCCGGGCCCGGCGTTGCTGCCGCCCGGGGTTCCATATCGCCGAATCTCGGTGTACTCAGTTGTGGTATAAGCGCCCGAGAGAGGATCCTGCGGGAACAAGGTAATGGGGAACACCTGGCGATTGGGAATTTGCGCTCTCAAGCCCTGCGCGCTGGGGTCGAGAGGCCAGGTGAAAGCAGCATTGTCGCCTTCGCAATCGCCACCGGAGAACAAGTTCCCCAGCGGACGCCGGACTACGTGGCATTCCGGAAGACCCTGGTTCGCCACATTCGAGCAGACGCCGGTGGCCGGGAAGTCCAGGCCCGGATAAACATTCGCCTGCGCCGGCCAGGGGTGCTGGTCCCACACATTGCGGACGTAGTAGCTGCCGTCGCTGACATAGCTGGCAGGCTGGCCGGTGTTGTCCGGCTGGCAATTAGTCAGGCCCGGGCCGTAGCAGTTGCCGGGGCTGGCGACGTAGCTGGCGATGATCTGGCCAAAGCCATTCGGGTTCGAGCGATTGACCGCGAAAAGAATCGGAGACTCACCCACCGGGAACACCTGGATCGTGTTGCTGACGGCTCCGCCGCTCAGCGGATCGGTAAAGCCGGGCAGGCCGAACAACACGGGCTGAACTCTCTGCTGGCTACCCGGTTCTCCACTATAAATATAGTTCCCGATTCCCTGGCTGGTGGCCTGCCCCGCCGCATTGAAGCCGGAGTATCCCAGGGCAAACGAGTAGATGTCCCAGTACGGAGGGCCATACGGGCCGCTCAATGCCGGAACGGTATCTCCCGGATTGCCGGTGCCGTCGCTGGTGCTGCCCAAAGCGCGATAGGTGGCCAGCAGAGCATCCTCCGGACGAATCGAGGTCAAACCGGCCGTCAGGGGCTGCCCGTTGACCACGGCATAGGCAGTGGCATCAAGAGGGGAATCCGTTGCGGCCCCCGCGAAGAAGGACGGGCTGATGCTGTTTACGCCCGCGCTGCCCGACGCCCCAGAAGCCAGGCCTAAGATCGCGTGCGGCGCCGCCAGATAGTTGCGAACGGCTTGCGTATCATCAAGGGCGATGGCGGACCACAGGTCTGTCGTCGTATTCGCAGTAGTGTCTTCGACCCAGACCACCCACGTGTTTGCATACTGCGATTGCGGCGAAGCACCAACGTAGTTGGTGCGGCTGTCTTTCACATACGCGGTGTTGCCGGTAGACCAGTGCCGGAGAGCGCAGACATGGCCCGGGTTGTTGGTCTGGCAGGCAGTCACCGCCGCAGGCCCCAGGTCGTTGAAGGCAGTGATCGCGAAGTCCTGCCAGAGGATCGAATTACCAGCTCCAACAAAGTGCAGAGTTTGCCGATTGAAGTTCGCTGTAACCGTTTCGGGTCCGCCCATGGTCACAGTGGTCGAGGCGCTGTTGACGTTGGCCACGTTGCCGGTCCAGTTCGCAAAGATGTAGCCCGTGTTGGCAGTCGCCGTCAGGTTCACGACTGTGCCCGCAGGGTAGTACGTGCCCGATGCCGGCGCGACGGAGCCGCCCCTGGCTGGATTGGCCACCGTGGTCAGCAAGTACGAGGGGTTGAACTCAGCCGTGTAGCTTGTGGTACTGGCATTAACCGTAACCGAATGACTCAAAGCGCCGCCGTCGGACCAGCCGGCAAACGCCCCCAGCACGCCGGGACCCAGTGCTTGAGGCGAGGTCGTCGCGATGGTGTGCGACGATCCGATCGTCCAGGTGAAGCTCTGGGCTGCGGCATAGGCTGTGCCGTCCACCGAGAAGGTCGCGCCTGCCGGACTGGTGAAAAGCGTCACATTGACGGTGGTCTGACTCGCGCCCTGCAACTCGTAGGCTCCCATGTCGCAGTCTGATCCCTGCGGACGCGCGACGCCGCGTTGGTCAACGTTGATTCGATATCCCAACGGACCTGTGCATGCGCTGACCGGGATCGCGTTCACCGCCGGACTGGTGGGGGGCAAGGGAACGGTTGGGGTCATGCCGCCGTTGTTCCCTAAGGGCCCGAGCAGCGGGTCCACGTTAATGCCGGGGCAGCTTGTGTCAGGCCAGCTCAGATTTCCGCCGCCGTCGATGATGTTGCCGCTGCTCGCGCCTGCGTAACAGTTCGGGCTGGAGGTACCGCTTACGATGCTATTCTTGAGCGTCAGCGTTCCCGGCGAGGACGCAAGCATATACAAAGCGTTGTTGCCGGAGAATGTGCTGAAGGTCACGGTTGCCGCTCCACTATTGGAGATTCCCCCTTCTGGACCGTAAGTGCCATTGACGAAGAAAGTGCTGTTAAGCACGCTCAGGGCTCCGTTATTCGAGATGGCGTAGCCACCGTTGTTGGCGAATGTGCTGTTGGTCACGTTCAGCGTTCCACCAGAGTAGTTGTTTGAGATCCCGCCGCCGGTGTTACCGGAAAAGGTGCTGCCGGTCACGCTCAGCGGTCCATAACTCGAGATGGCGACGCCGGTGTTGCCGGTGAATGTACTGTTGTTCACGGTCACCGCTGTAGTCCCAGGATGAACCGCATTTCCGCTGGAAATGACACCGTTGTTACCGGAGAAGGTGCAACCGATCAGGATCACCGTCCCCTGATTGAATATGCCGCCGGCGGGGTAGGTCTCACCTTGGCCGTTCCCATTCTCAATCGTCACGCCGGAAATGGTCGCCCCCACCCCATAGGCAACCTGGAACACGGTGGTTGAGTTATTCCCGTTAATGGCCAGGTTGCCCGCGCCCGGCCCGCTGATGGTGACCGGCGTGCCGATAAAAAGCACGTTTCTGATCGTGTCGAGCGTGATGGTGCCGGTCACGTTGAAGACGATCGTGTCCCCGGGAGCTGCGGCGGCCAATACCGAGCGCAGGGTTCCCGCAGAGCCGTCGTCGGCCAGGCTGGTCACGGTGTCGGTCGCGGCCAAGGTTGGCAGGGCGGCGCCGACGACGAGCAGGCTCACCATCAAGGCGAAAAACACGACGCCGGAGCGCAAACCCCGCGTGCAGGAAACTGTCAGGAAAGAGTGGAGTGAGCGTATGAGGGGCATAGGCCTTCCGAAAGATGAAATTGATTGTGTAAGAAAACGCTCGGCCCCACCATACGCCGGCTCCGCCGGAATAATGTGACGGCAAAATTAATAGTTTGTCAGCGGTATCCGCACTCCGCAGAACAGCAGAACAATCGTCGCGTCCAACTGTGATCGGAATCACACAGGATCAGTCCACTAGCTGCCGCATCGTCATATCACTCGTTGACCCGAGTCAGCGGCCCTTTCTCTGGTAATCAGGAACCTGAACGGCCGGGCTGGCGGGACACAATGTCCCATGCCCCTAGGGTGGGGACAGACTGGCCCGCGCGGCGTCCGCAAACCGACTTTAGCTCCAGCAGAATCAGTCACTTACCAGTCGCCGATTGGCCCGGCCCGTGCTAATGAGAGAGCGGGTGTGAAGTGCGATCTTTTCCCAACTGAGTAAGAAAGGGTGAGATTCATGATGCGGACACAGAAATCAACGAAACCGGCGGGGCGCAATGAGCGCCATAGCGCCGCCTGGGGCAAGCGCCTGACCATGGTGCTGCTCCTGGTCACCGGCATGGCCTTCGGTCAGCGGCCCAGTCCCTACGGCTCCAGAGTCGCTTCTGAGCTTTCGGGGCTGTTTGCCAAAGCCCAGCACGGAACCGCTGGCGGCCAGACCGTCAGAGTCATCGTGCAGTACAAGCGGGTGCCCACGACCGTGCATTATTCGGCGATGGCATCCCGAGGAGCACGCCTGCACCTGCGGCTGCACATGATCAAGGCTGCAGCCTTCACCATTCCGGTCAGCGCTCTGCCGCTGCTCGAAGCTGATCCGGAAATCGCCTCGGTAACGATTGACCATCCCATGAACGTAATGGACGATCTCACCAACGGCGCGATCGGTACGCCGACGGCCTGGAGTTCGGGCTTTACTGGGGCGGGCATTGGAGTGGCGGTGATTGATAGCGGCATCAACGACAGCCACCCCGATCTGTGGAACTCGACGCAGACCGCCTCGCGCGTCGTTTATCACCAGGATTTCACCGGAACCGCGACCACCAACTCCAGCGGCGCCCAGTATGACTTGTACGGGCACGGCACGCATGTGGCTGGCATCATCGCTGGCAACGGCTACTTTTCGGGCGGGCAGTACGAAGGTGTGGCTCCTGCCGCTAATCTGGTTGATCTGCGGGCTTTGGACGCCAATGGCTCGGGCAGCGACAGCACGGTCATCGCCGCCATTCAGCAAGCCATCGCGCTGAAGAACACCTACAACATCCGCGTTATCAACCTGTCTTTGGGCCGCGGAATCTGGACCAGCTATACGCAGGATCCTCTTTGCCAGGCGGTCGAATCGGCCTGGAACAGTGGCATTGTGGTGGTTGTGGCGGCCGGCAATTATGGCCGTCTGAGCGTCAATGGAAGCAACGGCTTCGGAACTATCACTGCGCCGGGCAACGATCCATACGTTCTGACCGTAGGCGCCACCAAGAACAACGGGTCGGCATCGGCGGCGGGTGAGACCAAGGCGAGCTACAGTTCGAAGGGGCCCACCACCTACGATCACGTGGTGAAACCCGACATCATGGCGCCGGGCAACGACATCGTTTCCCTGTTGGCTCCGGGAGCCACTCTCGAGGGCTCCTATCCATCTGCCCTGGCCAACGGGAAGGACGGCAAGGCGCACTATTTCAGCTTGAGCGGCACCAGTATGGCGACCCCAGCCGTCGCTGGAGCGGCCGCCTTGTTGCTGCAAGAACAAAGCACGCTCACTCCGGACCAAGTGAAGGCCCGGCTGATGAAAACCGCCTACAAGATAGGACTGACTTCTACCGTGGCGAACGTGCCCCATCTGAAACAGACCTTCACGGACTTCTACGACATGTTCTCGGTCGGGTCAGGTCTGCTGAATGTGCAGGCCGCCGTTGCCAATACCGATTTGGCTCCGGCCAACGTCGGCGCGGCGCTTTCGCCGTCAGCCGCCTACGACCCCGCTACCCATACGGTTTCGCTGGTCTACGGAAACTCCAGTGTTGCCACAACTTCCGTGGTTTGGGGAAGCTCGGTGGTCTGGGGTTCGTCGGTAGTCTGGGGCTCCTCGGTGGTCTGGGGATCGTCAGTGGTCTGGGGCAGTTCGCTGCCCTGGAACGACAGTACGCTGAGCGCTTTCAGTGTGGTTTGGGGTTCGAGCACAGGTACCGGCCCTTCGGCCACGAGCGTGGTCTGGGGTTCGGCGACGAGTACCAACTCCGCGTTTTCGGACGCGGGCGACGACGAGCAATAACTGCCGTGTGCAACTACCAAAGAAAGGAGAGATATCATGAACAACACACGGCAAACTAAGATGTTCATCGGCGCGATGACTCTGGCCGCAGCAGCCGCTGCAGGATATGCAGCATTCTCAAGCCATACGCTGCATGTCTACTACGCGGCAGCCGTACTGGTGCTGTCGGCAGTCACATCGCGGATGAGAGTGAAGCTGCCGGGAATGAACGGCAACATGTCAGTCAACCTGCCATTCCTGCTGACCGCAGCCGTGAACCTGAGCGCCGCGGAAGCGGTCCTGGTCGCCTGCGTCTCAACCGCAGTGCAGTGCTGGCCGCGGAAGGGCGCGAAATTCAACCCGCAGCAGATGACGTTCAACCTCAGCATGATGACGTTCGCCACCTGCATGGCTAGCCTGATCAGCCATGCCCAGTGGTTGGGCCATGCGCCGTGGACTTCCACCGCGTTGGGCCTGGCACTGGCGGGAGTCACTCTGTTCCTGGGACAAACCGCACCCGTCGCCGGGATCATTGGGATCAGCGAAGGCAAGGCCGCCGGAACCATCTGGTGGAGTCTGGCCCACCTGTCCTTCCCGTACTACGTGCTGAGTGCAGGGGTGTGCTCGTTGGTTCAGACAGCCAGTTCGCATCTGGGCTGGCCGCTGGCGCTGGCGGTGTTCCCGGTCATGTACGGGGTCCACCGCTCCTACCGGACGTATTTTGGTAAGGCGGCGGAAACCGCCAGTCCAGAAATGAAAGTCCGGGCAGCAGCCGCCGGAGCATAGTCCGTCCAACAGTCCGCAATCAGTGGCCACGGAGATTCCGTGGCCACTTTTTTCTTTATGCCAGAAGGGGACTCCGCACCGGAGCAGCAATCATCGGCAGTTCGACTTGAAATATCGAACCACTCCCTGGGCGGCTTTCTGCGCGAATCGTGCCGTGGTGCTGGCTGACGATCCACTGCGCGATGGCCAGCCCCAGTCCCGCGCCTCCCTGGTCCCGGCTTCTGGCCTTGTCCACGCGGTAAAAGCGTTCGAAGATCTTCGCCTGCTCGTCCGGAGCAATGCCCACACCCGAGTCCTGAACCTTCATGAAGACGCTTGTCCCAGCCAGTTCAAAGGCAAGATGGACGGTTCCGGGCGGCGGTGTGTACTTGAAGGCGTTGTCGAGCAGGATATCGGCCAGACGGCGCAGAGCGGCTTCGTCGCCCAGAACGAAGGCATCCTGAGACGCGATATTCGCCGAGAACTCGATATCGCGGATCGCCGCTACCTGCCGCCAGCTCTCGGCCACTCCGCCTAACATCTGCGCCAGATTCACGGGCTGCATATGGAGAGCCTCGCGGCCCGCATCGGCTCGAGCCAAGGACAGCAGTTGCTCGATCAGCGCGGTGGTACGTTCGGCCTCGAGCAGAATGTGCCGGAGCGCGTTCTTATACTCAGACTCGCCGCGTGACCGGCGTAGTGTCAGTTCCGCTTCGGTGCGGATCAACGATACCGGAGTTCGTAGTTCATGAGAGGCGTCAGCCGTGAACTGCGTAACCCGCAGAAACGCGCCTTCAATGCGCGCCAGCATTTCATTCAGCGTGTCGGAGAGCCGCTGCAGTTCATCCCCGGTTGCCAGCTGTGGCACCCGGCTATGGAGGTTGGCCCCGCCGATCTCGCGCGCTGTCTGCACCAGCGCATCCACTGGAGACAGCGCCCGCCGGCTCAGCCAGTGGCCACCCAAAGCCGCCACTCCAAGCAGCGCAGGCGCAAACATCAGCAGGTAGGAACGAAACAGGGAGAGGGTTTCGACCACGTCGTCCGTCGGAGTCCCCATGGTCGCCGTGAGAACGTGGCCGTTGACCTCGATCTTCTGCAGGGTGAAGCGAAAAATCCGTCCGTCGATTCGGCGGTTGCGGAAGATGGGCCGCCTTTCCTCCCCCGCTCGGACCAAGGTTACCGGGTGATTCTGCAGAAAGCTCGAACGATAGAGCAGCGTATCATTCTCGGCCCAAAGCTCGAGATAGTCGCCCGAGTGCTCGAGGACGTAGGTCTCGTTCACTTCTTCTTGCAGCTTCGCAAGCGTTGCATCTTTCTTCTGCGAGGCCATGAAATTCTTGAGATCTTCGACCTGGCTTTCCAGCCTGTCGTCCACCAGGTCGTAGAGATGACTGCGCAGAATCAGCCACATGCCCACGCCGAAGATGAGCTGAGCCATGGCGAAAATAGCCAGGTACCAGAGCGTGAGCCGCATGCCAATGGAAAGTTTCTTCATGGCTGCAACGACCCCTGACTTTCCTGGCGGATCATGTAGCCCACGCCGCGCACCGTGTGAATCAGTTTGGGCCGGCCCGGCGGATCAATCTTTTGGCGCAGCAGATGCATGAAGGCGTCGAGTGTATTCTCTTCGATCTCACGCTCGAATCCCCATACGGTCTCGATCAGAGATCGCCGCGAGACCACTTTGCCGGAACGGTACATCAGGCGCTCGAGCAGATTGTATTCGGTGCGGGTCAGGGTAACGCGAGCGTCGCCGCGCAGCACTTCGCGGCTGGCAGGATCGAGCACCAGATCGCCCACCCGCAGATGGTTGTCCTGAGCCGCCAGGGAGCGCCGCTTGACCGCACGCAGCCGCGCGATCAGTTCCTCAAACGAGAACGGCTTGGTCATGTAGTCGTCGGCGCCCAGGTCAAGCCCGCGCACGATGTCGGGCACGGAATCGCGCGCGGTCAGCATCAGAATCGGCGTCCGTATCTTTTCCGCGCGCAGGCGCTTGGCCAGTTCGTAGCCGCTCATCCTAGGCAGCATGAGGTCCAGAAGGATTACGTCGAATTCGTAGGATTTCGCCAGGGCAAGCCCCTCCGCCCCGTCCGCGGCACAGGTCGCGGTGTGGCCCTCCTCCTGCAGTCCCTTGCGGAGCAGTTCCGACATGCGCACTTCATCTTCGACGATCAGCAGGTTCATGGCGCTCTGACCTGGGCCGCGGGGCGCCGGCAGCATCCGGTGCCATCCCTCCGAAGTCTAGAACGGAATCTGCAGCAGACGGCAAGAAAATAAACGCCCAGCACAGAAGAGAAACCTGAAGAAATATTAACTTGTCTTTCATCCCTGAGTCACAAGCTCTTCCTACGATTGTGGGTCGAGCGGCTTGACCATGGTCCGGAGAGAGATGTTTTAGCCCCAACGGAATGCCTTCTTCCCGATCCGGCTCAAGCACCGGCGCTGTTGATTTCTGCTCCGAGAAGTCAATCTCATGAAGCGCTGTCGCCTGCTCTTCGTATTCGCATCCCGTCGTGTACTTCTTGGTGCCTTAGTCATTCCTCTGTTCCTGACCATGTGCGCGTCCGCCCAACATGGCACCGGCACAGTCTCTGGACGGGCAGTAGACCGGGCCGGCGCGGTGCTGCAAGGCGCCCGAGTGGTTCTACAACCCCAGGGGATAGCGGTTTCTACCGATGCTAAGGGCGAATTCACCGTTACCGGCGTCCCTTCCGGGGAATCTACCGTTGAGATTTCCTACGTTGGCTTTGCAACGTTCAGCACCAGAGTCAACGTAACTGCTGGGCAAACCGCACGTGTGGAGGCCACGCTCAAAGTCGCCACGGCGGGTGAGGAGATCACGGTGACGGCCGAACGCGTCCACGGTGAGGCCGAGGCCATCAACCGCGAGCGGGCTTCGGACAATATCCTGCAGGTCCTGCCCGTCGAGGTCATCACCAGCCTGCCGAATACGAACATCGCCGACGCCCTCGGCCGCTTACCCAGCGTCACGCTGGAGCGCGACGAAGGCGAGGGCAAATACGTGCAGATTCGCGGCACGCAACCGGCGTGGAGCAACGTGACCATTGATGGAATGGAAGTGCCGTCGCCAGAAGGCGGCGTCCGCCAGATCAAACTCGACACCATGCCAGCAAATCTGGTCGAATCGGTTGAAATCAATAAGACGTTAGCCCCGAATCAGGATGGCGACGCCATCGGCGGCTCTGTCAACCTGGTCACCAAGAAGGCCGAAGACAAACCGACGCTTTACTTCAACGGAATCGGCGGCTACACGCCGATCGTCGGCGGCCGTACTCTCTATGAGGCCGATACCACGATTGGCAAGCGCTTCGGCGCGAGCAAGAAACTGGGCATCCTGATCGGCGCCAGCTATGACTGGAACGGCAGAGGCATTGACGACGTGGAACCGTCGCCCACGACCTCGCAGTGCAATGCCACGGCGTGTGACACCAGCCCGCAGACTGACAATGCCCCGAACTACGCTACCTATAAGAAAGTGGATCTCCGCGAATACAGATACTACCGCAGCCGTTACGGAGCAGCGGGCAGCATAGACTACAAGCTCAGTGAATTCTCCGGCCTTTTCATTCACGGCATCTATTCCCACTTCAACAATTTCGGCGACCGGTGGGTCTACACTCCAACCTTCGGCTCATTCGCACCGCCCAACGCTACTGCCAACAACGGAGACGGCATGATGGTTTACAACTCGTCGATCCGACGCCCAGTTGACGTCATCGGAGGCGTGGACGCGGGAGGCAAGCACGTACTGACAAAATGGACGCTGGCCTACGATTTTTCGGTTTCGCGCTCGAGCGAGGAAGACAAGGGGTACGCCAGCGCAACCTTCCAGCCGCTTGACCCCAGCGTTGCGGGCGCGGGTATTCTGGGGGGAGAGATTCCATTCACTCTCGACACGACGAACCCGCACACGCCGAAGATCGTCGCCCCGAGCGGCATCAACCTCTATGATCCCGCCCAGTACTACATCGCGGGGACAAACCCATTGGGCAGCCTCTCCGGTGGCGCTCTCGACGTGGCTTACACCTATAGCCCGCAGATTAATCTTCAGACGGGTTTTTCGCTCGCTCGCAGCTATACGACCAGGGGGCACTACGGAACGTTCGAAATCGGTTTCAAGTTCCGGAATGCACATAAGTTTCAAGACACGGTGGACAACTATTACGACGCGGTCGACCCTAAAACCCCGCCTGCAAACTTACAGCCCTACCAAATGACCGACTTCCTGGGCACCTTCACCAACACGAATTACTACGACAAAGCCTACGCTTTCGGTCCGACCACCGACTACAAGAAGATCCGCGCATTTTTCAATGCGAATCAAGGACCCAGTTCCTCACCGTATACGTGTGATCCGAATGCCGTTCAGACTGCCCTGCTACCCTTCGACTGTGCAACGACCCAACAGAACACCCTTCCGAACAACTATGACCTGATCGAGCGCGTCACGGCAGGCTACATGATGAACAGCATCAATATCGGCAAGTTCCGCCTGATTGGAGGACTGCGATTCGAGGCGACCACCGAACATGTCTCGGGACTGAAGCTGTACCTGGATACCGTCGGCTTCCTCTGCACGCCGACTGATACTGACCCGGTCTGCACGGGAGTGACTCAACCCATCGCCCCGGTTGTCCAAAACACTTCTTATCTGGACCCGCTCCCCAGTGTGCAACTACGCTATCAACTTCCCCACGACGCTGCTCTTCGCTTGGGCTACGGACGCGGTATCGCCAGGCCTAATTTCGCGGATCTGCCGCCGTACTTCAATCACAACGGCCCGAATACTGAAGTGGACATCGGCAACCCCACTCTGAAGCCCACCCATGCCAACAATTACGACATCCTCTATGAGCAGTATTTAAAGCCCCTGGGTCTGATCCAGGCCGGGTTTTTCTACAAGCAGGTCTCCGATCCGATCTACGAAGGAGTGAAGACCCTTATCACGAAAGACGTTGCGAACCAATTCGGCATTCCCCAGGATCCCTATGTCTCAGGGGGCTGGAACCTGGTTCGGCCAATCAACGGGTCCAGCGCGCGACTGTATGGCCTTGAGATCTCCTACCAGCAGCACCTGACCTTCTTTCCCGGCGCGCTCAAAGGCGTTGGCATCTCGGCCAACTACAGTTACACCAACTCCTCAACCGATGGAGTTCCAAACAGAAGCGACAAACCTGCATTGGCGCGGCAAGCCCCGAACACGTGGAATATCAGTCCGACGTACGACCTTGGACGCGTGTCCGCACGGCTAGGGCTCTCCTATAACGGAGCCAACATTTTCCAGTACAACTACTCCGATCTCAACCCGGACGGCTCAAAGAATACCCAGCCCTTGGGGATTAAGGGCCCGAATGGCGATGTCTATCTCTACCCGCACCTCCAGGTGGACGCTCAGGCTGCGTTCCGCATGTATCGCGGCCTGCAGTTCATCGTTTCTGGTCTCAACCTGACCAATGAGGTGTTCGGCTTTTACCAGGGCAGCGAACAATATCCCATTCAGCGCGAGTACTACAAACCCAGCTACATATTGGGCCTGCGCTATACGCTGTCGAACGAACCGAAGAAGTGACAACGAACATGACGGGGAAGAAAAGCCAGGTTTTCTGAGGGGCGTTCAGGTTGCTTTCCTGCTGCGTGAGTACAAGGATCTGCTACCCCATGATCCCGAATTGCCCTTTCTGATCGTCTGCCTGACTTTCCGCCGGTTCGATCCGAAGACACACCGCATTTTCCTGCCCACCGCCGAAAATGGACAGTTCGAACTGCCGGTCATGGGAGAATAGACTTCCTGATTTGACGACGGAGCCTCTTCATGGATTCGCGATCCCGCACACTCGCTCGTACCGCCCTGCTATCGCTGGTTGCAACGACACTGCTCGCCTTGCTGGGCTGCACCAACAAGTCGAGCGCGCAAGCTCCCAACCCGGCGGATTTGCAGATCGGCGTCGCAGCGCCTTTCCGCTTCGTGGCCTATGGCGACACGCGTTTCCACGACCCCAAAGACACAGATGCGGCCAATCCCGCAGTGCGTGTGGCTCTGGTGCAGGCGATCGCCGACGCTAACCCGGCCTTTATCTGTTTCACCGGCGACATCGTCTATAACGGCAATGATCCCGAAGACTGGAAGGTATGGGACAGCGAGACCAGCGTCTGGCGCAACAGGAAAATTCCCGTTTACCCTGCGCTCGGCAACCATGATTTGCACGGAAAAGAAGAAGTCGCGCTGGGCAATTACTTCCAGCGATTCTCCGATCTGAAAGGCAGCCGCTACTACTCAGGGCGCGCTGGCAATGCTCTCGTGCTGGTGCTCGACAGTTCGCAGGACGAAATATCCGGCGCCCAAGGCCAATGGCTGACCGATAAGCTGGATCACGTTCCGGCCGGCGTGGATTTCGTGCTCCTGATGCTGCATCACCCTCCCTACACCAGCTCTTCTGATGACAAGAAGTTCGGCGGCGGACACTCGTCCCGCACCCAAGAGCACGCCTTGGCAAAAATGCTGGAGGCGCGTCAGGCCCGTGCTCCTTATCGCATCGTGGTCTTCTCCGGCCATGTACACAACTACGAGCGCCATGAGCATGGCGGCGTCACGTACTTCGTGACCGGGGGCGGGGCGGCGCACGCGTATCCTATTGAACGCGCCGCCGATGATCCCTTCCAGAGCAAAGAAGTGAACTACCACTACCTGCTGGTCGAAGTGGACCATCAGCAGTTGAAAGTCACCATGAACCGCATGGATTTGAGCAGCGGAAAGGCGGTCTGGACACAGCCGGATTCGGTGAAGATCGCGATTCCAGTAGCCGCGGCCAAGGCGGCAAACCGCTGATTTCCCTCGGATGTTCCTTCGGTAACCCCTCGTGTGATTCCAGTCATAGGAGGCGCACCCGCGCTCTGTTAGCGTAACAATTTCCCCTTGCCCATGATTGGCCGTAAAACAGGAGTGCTGCTGGCTCTTTTCGTCTCAGCCCTTGCGCAGCCGTCCGCCTCCGCCCAAGCCACTCGGCTGGAGGGCATTGTCCGCGATCCCAGCGGAGCCGTGATTGCCGGCGCGGCCGTCGTGCTCAGCGCACCCATGTATCGCACTGCCACCGGAACCGACGCCAAAGGACATTTCACGTTTCCAGAAGTGCCGGCGGCTTCGGGAATCATCGAGGTCAGTCATGACGGCTTTGCTCCCGCCTCGCGGGCATGGAATGCTTCGGAGTCCAGCAAGCTGGAGATCGTGCTCCTACCGGCTTCTGCCCGCGAGCAGGTCACGGTTTCCGCAGCACGCACTGAGGTGCGCTTGTCGGAAGCTCCGGGCAGCACGGTGCTGCTTTCGGCGGCCGACATGGCAGCCACGCCCGCCGTGCGGATTGACGACACACTGCGCCAGGTTCCGGGCTTCTCGCTTTTCCGGCGCTCCGACAGCCGCACCGCGAATGCGTCGAATCAAGGCGTGTCGCTGCGTGGGCTGGGCGGAACCGCCGCCAGTCGCGCGCTGGTGCTCGAAGACGGACTTCCGCTGGTGGATGCTTTCGGCGGCTGGGTTTACTGGGATCGTGTCCCGCGCGAAGAACTCTCCAGCGTGGAAGTCTTTCGCGGCGGCAATTCCAATCTCTACGGCAGCGATGCTTTGGGTGGAATTGTGCAGTTTCTCAGCCGGCAGCCTGAGCGACCGGCGTTCTCCCTGGAAACGTCATACGGCAACGAGAGCACGCCCGATCTCTCTTTTTGGACTGGAACCAAGACCGGCCCGTGGGATCTTTCGCTCGCGTCGGAAATGTTCCGTACCGACGGCTTCATCATCGTGCCCATGTCCCAGCGGGGCAGCATTGATACGCCCGCCAATTCTGAAGACGCAACCGTGGACTTGAACATTGGGCATCGGCTGGGGGACAAGGGCCGCATCTTTGCCCGGGGGAACTTCTTCACCGAATTCCGAAACAACGGCACGCCGATCCAGACCAACCAGACTCGTCTCGGCGAAGGCGCTCTGGGCGTGGACAAGCAGTTCGGAAACAGCGATTCGCTGACGGTTCGGGCTTATGGCCTGGTGCTGGGCTATGACCAGAGTTTCTCCTCGGTTGCCACCAATCGCAACAGCGAGTCCCTCACCGACTATCAACATGTTCCCGAACAGGTAGGCGGAGGCGCGGCGCAGTGGACTCATCTCTTTGGAGCACATCAGACTCTTATCGCCGGCGCAGATTTGATGGAGGTCATGGGCGCCAGCGACGAGCGGTTCTTCTCTTCCGGCACGCACACCCGCAACAACGCTGCAGGCGGGCGGCAACGCATACTCGGGATTTTCGGCGAAGACCTCATCCGCTGGAATAAATGGACCGTCATTCTGGCCGGCCGCGTGGACGACTGGAACAACTTCAACGCGAGTTCAATCTGCATGCCGTTTTCAGGAACCTGCACTTCCCCCAGCACGCTCTATCCGCAGCGCAGCGATCTGGCATTCAGTCCGCGACTTTCTGTGTTGCGCGCATTGAACCAGCATGTCTCACTGACCGGTTCGATGTACCGCGCCTTTCGCGCGCCGACTCTCAATGAACTCTATCGCACGTTCCGCGTGGCCAACGTCCTGACCTTGAACAATCCTTATCTCAACGCGGAACACCTGACTGGCGCCGAAGCCGGGGTGAAGGTAAGCGCGTTCGACCGCAAGCTCGATCTCCGCGGAACTTTCTTCTGGAGCGACATCGTGGATCCGGTCGAGAACGTCACCACCAATCCGACCTCAAGCCCGGTGATGCGACAGAAGCAAAATGTGGGGCGGATCCGCTCCCGCGGGCTGGAACTCGACAGCGTCGTGCACCTCAGCCGCGACCTTCAGATCACAGCCGGCTATGAATTTACTGCCGCCCGGGTCGTGAACTACACGGTTCCCCAGGGCGAGATCTCGCTGTTGGGCAACGAAGTGGCGCAGGTCCCGCGCCACGTCTTCACCTGGAAAGCCCGCTACTGGAACCCCTCGCGCCTTCTGCTGAGCGTGGAAGGCCGCTTCGTGGGCAATCAGTTTGACGACGACCAGAATCTCTATCCCCTCGGACGCTTTTACACCATGGACTTCCAGATTGGGCGCAATCTCACGCGCAACCTGGAAATCTTCGCCGCCGCCGAGAACATTTTCGACGTTCGCTACAAGGTGGCGAACACGCCGGTCGCTGGGGGATCGCTCTTCAACATAGGTCCGCCCACCCTCTACCGCATCGGCCTGTACCTGAACTTCCCCGCCGAGAAGCCATGACGGCTTGGGCAATTCTTCCGCGATCATTTATTCTGGATAGTTACTTGACGCTCGCTGGCCGCCCTGTCGTTGCTGTCCTCTAGTGCAGTCTCAGCTAAGAGCCAAGAGCTAACAGCCAAGAGCCTCTATGAAAACCGGTATTATCGGCCTGCCCCAGGTAGGCAAGACATCGCTGTTCCGCATCCTCACCAAGGCGCACCTCTCCGAGCACGCGTTGGCCAATCCGCGCGAGGCCCACATCGGCGTCGCCAAGGTCCCCGACGACCGCCTTGACCGTCTCGCCGCCCTTTACAACCCCAAGAAACTGACGCACACCTCGGTGGCGTACGTGGACGTCGGCGCCATCGGCCAGGATGCGCTCAAGGAGACCGCCTACATCGGCCATCTGCGCCAGGTGGACGCGCTTGCGCACGTGGTGCGGGTCTTCGAAGACCCGGCCATTCCACACGTCGGCGCGATCGATCCGCTGCGCGACATTAAGAACGTCGAGTTTGACCTCATGGTCAGCGATCTCGGCCAGATCGAGAAACGGCTTGAACGCCTGGAGAAAGACCTCAAGAAGATGAAAACGGCGGAACTCGAAAAAGAATTCGAGCTGCTCAAGCGCGCCAATGCGCACCTCGGGTCGGAAAAGCCTCTGCGCGAAATGGAGATGACTCCGGAAGACAAGAAGCGCCTGCGCGGCTTCATGTTCCTCAGCGAGAAGCCGATCTTTTATGTGCTCAACATCGGTGAGTCCAGCGAACTGGGTAGAGAACTCGAGGAAGCAGTCGGAAAGTACAAGGTGGCCGAGGCGGCGTCGCGGCCGAACTCGGCGGCCACGGCCATCTGCGGCAAAGTCGAAGCCGAATTTGCCGAGATGAGCGACGCCGATGCCACTGAATTTCTCTCCAGCTATGGCCTGAAAGAGAGCGGATTGACCCGCCTCATCCGCACCACCTACCAGCTTCTTGGACTGATCTCATTCTTCACTGCCGGGGAGGACGAGTGCCGGGCCTGGCAGATTCCCGCTCACACTCGCGCCCAGGAAGCGGCCGGCGCCATTCACTCCGATCTCGAAAAGCACTTCATCCGCGCCGAAACCATCCGGTGGGACCAACTGCTCGAAGCCGGCTCGGAAGCCAACGCCCGCGCCAAAGGCACGCTGCGTCTCGAAGGCAAAGACTACATCGTGCAGGACGGCGACGTGATGCATATTCGGCATTCGGGGTGAATCCAGTTCACCACGGAGAACTGAGGCACGGAGGAATCCAACAGGTTTCCCCGTGTCGTTGTGCCTCCGTGGTGAATTTCCGCATGGGCTGGTATGATCCCCGCTGCTCCATGAATCCCATCTTCATCAGCGTGCTTCTCGGCCTGACGGCAGCGGCCGCCAACATTTTCGGTGGCGCGATCATCGTGCAGCGCCACTGGGAACGCCGCTATCTGCGCTACTTTGTCGCGCTGGGCGCGGGATTCATGCTGGCTACGGCCATCGTCGAGATGATTCCAGAAAGCCTCGAATTGCGGGGCAAGTCCGCAGCCTGGCTGGTGTTGCTGGGCTACCTGATCATCCATTTCTTCGAGCACACGGTCACGCCGCACTTCCACTTTGGAGAAGAGACCCATCGCGACGAGTTCATCCACTCGCACAGTTCTTACTCGGTTCTGTTCGGGCTGGTGATCCATACCTTTTTCGACGGCATCGCCATTGCGTCCGGATTTTTGGTGTCGAACTGGCTGGGCTGGCTCATTTTTTTTGCCGTCTTTCTGCACAAGATTCCGGAGGGGTTTACTGTGAGTTCGGTCATGCTGGCCAGCGGGCGCAGCCGCGGAACGGCCTGGGGCGCTTCGATGATCTTAGGAGGGTCCACTCTGGCGGGAGTTCTGATAATGGCACTGTTCCGCCATCACGTGAGCGCGGGTCTGCCGCTGGCGGCCGGGGTCACGATTTATGTCGCCGCATCCGACCTGGTTCCCGAGGTCAACAAAGAGCCTGCCGTGAAGATGGCGCTGCTGGTCTTTGTCGGCGCGGCAATATTCTTCGTGCTGGACAGGTTATTCCACGTCCACTGAAATCAGTTGTCAGTACCTTGTACCCAGTACCCAGAAGGCACATCGCGTCACCCGCCGCGAACCGGGCACTGACAACTGGGTACGAGTTAATCCACCGTGTGCTTGGCCGTGTATCCGTCCCGGGCGAATACTTCGATCTTCACGTCTTTGCCTTTTTGATCCTTTACCTTAAGCGGACCGCCGTCTGGAGCCACTACCTGCACTTTCAGTTTGCGGTAGGTGCCGTCGAGTTTGGTGTTGGTTGGGCTGTAGGCCAGCGAATACTGGTGGCGGATGTCGTTGGAAATATCGCCGAACAATTCGTGCAGCTCTCCCTCGAAGCGAGGAAAGTAGGCCCGTCCTCCGGTCATGGAGGCAAATGTCTTCATCTCGTTATCGCCCTGCAGATAGTCCATGCGTCCCACGGGAATGCCCATGCCATGCACTCCGCCGCAATATCCCGGATGCGTTTCACAATACTCGCGGACGATAAATCCCACGCTGACCGGAAAGATGGTTACATCCTTGGTGTCCTTGATCTTCCTGATCATTTTGTCGAGGGTGATCTTGCTGAAGGTGTCTACGCCGGTTGTCACGAGAATTATGTATTTCTTTCCTTCCACGCGGTCCAGGCGGTCCAGAGTGTCATAGAGGGCGTCAAAAATATTGGTCTCGGCAAACCCCGGCATCCGCAATTGGTTCAGCGCTCCGTAGACTGCCTTCTTGTCCTGGGTAAAGTCCACCAGGATGTGCGGCTGCATGTCGAAGTAGGTCACGGCGACGTAGTCGTCTTTCTTCATCGAGTTGACGAAGGCATACGATGCCTGCAGAGCCTGGATCGTGAATACGTAGTAGATGTTGGCGAATTCCACCAGCAGCACGGCCGTGATCGGCGCTTCCGACACATTGAACCTGCTGACGGACTGCGGCACTCCGTCTTCGACGATCCGGAAGTTCTCTTTCTTCAGTCCGGGCACGAACTGCCCATCCTTCGTGGTAACCAGCACGTCCACATTCACCAGGGGGACGTTCACCTTCAGCGAATAGTCGGGCATGTCCTCAATTTTTTTGGGACTGACCGGCGGCGGGGGCGTGGGCGCGTCCTCCGCTTTCCTCCTCGGGATGGCGTAGGGTCCAACGTTGTCCGTCGGTCCGCCAGCCTCGGCCGGCACATCCTGCTTCGGTTTGCCCGTATCCTGGCCCTGCGACGATGCTGGCACGGACGGGGTCTGTCCCTGCGGATCTTGTGCCCACAATGGCAGGCTGCCCCAGGTCAGAATTACGACTAATATCCCTGCGATCAGCCCGCTCCAGCCCGCAAAACGGCTCATGAACTCTTGGTTTGACTTCCGATTCCACATAGCGAAACCCCGCAAACGCCCCTGTGCTAGTATAGACGCAAGGATTGGGCTCCTGGGATGTTTTCCCGGTCCCCCGAACCATCCCTCCGGGCAACGAGTTCCAGAACGTTCGTGTCTAATCCAGAGTAGCAGGGCCTGCTGGCGGGTCCTTTCGGGGCATCTTCGATGCAAAAAGCAGTTTTCGCAGTCCTTGGGTGGGCTCTATTCCTTTCCGCGCCGGCGCTGGCGCAAACCTCTCAACCAATATTCCCCCTGGACCAGGTTCATGCCGGGATGCATGGCATCGCTTACACCGTGTTTGAAGGCGTCAAGCCCGAACCCATGGACGTCGAAGTCCTCGGGGTTCTGCGCAATGTGAACGGGCCCAAGGGCGACATTATTCTCATCCGCCTGCACGGTACCAAGGTGGAATATACCGGCGTGGTCGCCGGCATGAGCGGCAGCCCGGTTTACCTTGATGGCAAGCTGGCCGGCGCCTTGGCCTTCCGCATCGGACAGTTCTCCAAGGAACCGATCGCCGGGGTCACGCCCATTACGTACATGCTCGAGATCAATGCTCTCGACAAGTCGCCCGCAGAGGAGACTTCGGCCACCAGGCCCGTCGTCACCGCCGCCGGAAAAACTGCGGCTCCGGGCGAGGCCAGTGCCCTACCCACGGCCGTGCAGGATTTCGCCAACTACCTCCAGCCGATCGAAACTCCGCTGGTGTTCAACGGATTTTCCGAGGATGCCGTGCGCCGGTTTGCGCCCGAGTTTGCCTCTGCGGGAATCGTCCCCGTGATGGGCGCCGGTTCGGTGAGCGAGCAGAAGCAGCCCGAGCCTCTTGAGCCCGGATCGGCGGTGAGTGCAACCCTCGTCCGCGGCGACATGGACATCACCGCTACCTGCACCGTCACGTACATTGACCCACAGCGCCTGCTGGCCTGCGGACACCCCCTGCTTCAGTTCGGATCGGTGGATCTGCCGATGAACAAGGCGCAGGTGCTGGCCACACTGCCTTCGCCGCTCAACGCCTTCAAGATCGTCAACACTACTGAAGCCGCCGGCGTCTTTGTGCAGGACCGTCACACCGGCATTCTCGGGGTCTTTAACAAGCAGCCGGAAATGATTCCGGTGACGCTCAACATTAGCAGCAGCGCCGGAGCCAAGGAATTCCACTACGAAGTCCTCAACAACCCGCGCCTCAGCCCCGTCGCCATCATGGCAACTGTGTTCAACGCGCTGCACGGAGTGAATGAGTATGGCGAGGAAATTACCTACCGTCTGACGGGCAGCATCCACGTCAAGGGATTTCCTGAAGTGGCGTTGAAGAATATGTTCGTTCCTGCCGAAAACGGACAGCCCGCCGCCATGGCCGCAGCTCTCTCGCTGGGCGAGCGGTTCGGACGCATCTACGACAATCCTTACAGCGCTCCGGCGGTCGAGGGCGTGAAACTCGATTTCGATCTTGTCCGCGAGCGCCGTTGGGCGCGTCTGGAAAGCGCCCGCACCGACGTGACCGAAGCGCGTCCCGGCGACCAGATCACGGTCGAGACCGTGCTCGCACCCTATCGCGGCGAGCGCAGCGTTCGCCAGATTTCGGTGAAGATCCCCACCTCTGCCAGCAAGGGACCGTTGCGCATTCTGGTGAGCGATGGCGAAACTCTCGACCACATGGGACGCACTAACCCGGCGTTCGGCCGCAAGCTCGACCTGGCTTCAACCATCGCGGTCCTGAACAAAGAGCACGCCAACAACCGCATCTATGTTTCGCTGCTCGAAGCCGATCCGGAAGCCCGCGTCGCCGACAAAGTCATGCCCACTCTGCCGCTTTCGATCATGAATGTAATGGACGGGATGCGCGGCAACCAGGAAATGATCGTCAGCGGAGAATCGAACGTGGACGAAACGTCCACCCCGCCGCTGGATTATGTGGTCAGCGGAGCGCAGTTGCTGACCGTCACGGTGAAGTAGCCGCAAAGGCAATTGCTACCGAACTTTCCCCGTGTCAGAATTCCATTTTCTCCAGACATCGTTTGACAAACCGTGAGGCGGCCTATGTCGAGATTAATGTCTTGGGCCCTGCTGTGTTTGCTTGCGACGGCCGTAGCCTTCGCTGGGGATAAGCAAGTCCGCCTAGACACAACTCCGTCAGCGGCGCAAGTAGAGGTTAATGGGAGCATCACCTGTACGACCCCATGCGTGCTGAAGGTGCCAAGCTACTACTTTGGAAAGAAGCGGACGGCTTTTAGTGCGCACGGCATGGAACCAATCCGGATCAGGCTCACGAAATCGGGCTACGTCCCCAAGACCGTGGACCTTACCATTGGCCCGATCCATTGGAAAAATCTCTACGGCAATAATCTGTATGATTACTATTTAGTTACCGCCGAGGAGTATAAATTTCGGCTTGATCCAGTTCAGGACTTAATTCCAGAGACACCGCCAGCCGGAGCCGTCCTTGTCGCTGATCACGCAGCAGCAGCGCCTTCGACGGAAGAGATGGTACGGCTGGCAAGCCCGGCAGTGGTTCAAGTGTCAACGTCGAGGGGGAGCGGAAGTGGCTTCTTCGTTACCCCGAATGGCGTAGTGGTCACGAATGCCCATGTCGTTGAGGGCCAGAACTCCGCAACGGTTCTTACTTCCTCCGGCAAAGCAGTTGAGACAAAACTCATCTATGTCGACGAGGACAGGGACTTGGCGCTCCTTAAAGTAGCCGTGCAGGGGCAGCCATTCTTGAAGCTGAATCTCGCCCTACCAGCACCAGGATCGGAGGTCGTCGCGATAGGTACTCCCGGGGCGAACGACGTTAATGGGACTGTTCTATTGCCCAACACGGTTACGAAAGGGATAGTAAGCGGCATCAGGAAGTTCTCCGAAACCACGACGGAATCGGTCCCTTGGAGGGCAGGAACTTGGATTCAGACCGACGCAACCATCAATCACGGCAATTCAGGTGGGCCACTACTGGACCGGTCTGGTGAGGTTGTCGGAATCAATACCCTAGCATTCGGGGGCACCGGAACACCGGGAGTAAATTTCTCGCTCGCCGCCTCGGAGTTGGCAACGATGATACAAACCAAGTTCGGCGTTAGGCCATCTGCAATTGTGCCGATTCCGGCAAGCCCCTCGATCAGCGTGGTTCAGGCATCCAGCGACTCAGTTGGGTCCCAAACAGCGCGCAGTGGGTCCACGGGCGCTCCATCCAACATAACCATTACGTCAACCCCTGACGGAGCCGACATTGAGGTAGATGGGGCGCTGCTCGGTAACACACCTGCGACAATCCCTCTGATGCCTGGACAAAGGGTGGTTGCCATTTCAAAGAAAGGTTTCAAGCCCTACCAGAAGACGATTCAGGTGCTTGCCGGGGGATCGCAGAGGATTACGGCCGAGCTTGAACCGCAGGCCAAGTAGAAGCCGGACTCACTTTCGAGCCTCGCCTGTCAACCTGGCTACTCTTCCTCGTCCTCGCCCATCTGCTGCGCCAGGTACCGCTCGTAGCCCAGTTCCTTGATCAGGTGCACCTGGGCTTCGAGAAAGTCCACGTGCTCTTCCTCGTCTTTCAGCAACTGTACCAGCAGATCGCGCGAGCCGTTGTCGCCCTCTTTGGTAGCGATGGCGACCGAGTCGTTGTACTGCTTCACCGCCCCTAGTTCCAGCTTCAGGTCGCTCTCGATCATTTCTTTGACCGTGCCGCCGACAGTCAGCTCCAGCGGCTGCATGGACGGGCTGCCGTCCAGAAACAGAATTCTCTCAATCAGCACTTCGGCGTGCTTCATCTCGCCGATGGACTGCTTCTTGATGAAGTCGGAGAGCTTCTCGTAGCCCCAGTTCTCGCACATCTCGGCATGCAGAAAGTACTGGTTGATGGCGGTCAGTTCTTCGCGCAGCGCCTTGTTCAGTTCCGCAATGACTTTAGGATTGCCTTTCATAGTTACTCCTTTTCATCACTCATTCATCCCTCAGCAACGCACGAGTATCGCAAAACGGCACGGGCAGAGCAAACTGTAGTCTGGTCGGATTCTGAGCCGCTACAGACACAATATCGCTTTCTCCATGTGCCGAAATCCCTGCGTCGCAACCACGGCGATCAGCATTTGCGTGCCGTTGTACCCCACATGCACCAGAAAACTGGCTGCGACCGAGCGCGTCGCCGCGCGTACGGCCCCACACATCACCCCCACCAGAAAAACCACCAGCGCCGCGCCCCAGGCCCAGCCATACTGCGGCAGGTGAATCAGGCCAAAAGGCAACGCTGTCAGTATGATCCCCCAGAAGATCCCCATGCGCCGCGCCAGCACCGGATAGAGCAGCCCGCGGAAGAATAGCTCTTCCATCAGCGGACCCAGCGTGACCGCGATCAGCGAGAGCAGATAGGCGTCGCGCGGGCGGTCAAAAAGATGCTCGAATGGCGTGTCCTTGGGGATCGGCAGGAAGTTCTGCAGCAGAGCAAGGGCCATAAACAGCAGCACGCCCATCCCCAGCGATTGCCATTCCGACCGCGGCCAGTTCCACCGGACCGCCTGCCAGAACCGCACATGGTATTTGCCCTCGATCAGCATGACCATGCACGCGGCCACGGCCAGGTAGACCAGGAACTGCGAAACCAGCAGCAGAATCGGCTTCTGCGCCACCATCGCCAGGTTCGCGTGAGGGTAAACGAACACCTGCGCCACCAGCAGCACCGCCAGTTGCAGCACCAGAATGCTGACCAGCGTCAGGCCGGTAATCAGCAGCACATCCCAGCCGCTCCAAACGGGATTCTCCACCGGAGGCGGCGCGATCGGACCGGGAGCAAAGGTCGCAGGAGCGAGAGCGGGAGGAGTAGCAAGCGCGTCAGCCGCGACCGATGCCGACTGCTCGCCGCTCGCCGGAGGCGGCGGGTCAAACTGCGGATTGTCGGAGGAAGACAGAGAGCGAATCCCTTTCAACTGGGAACCGACAGCTGAGAACTGAGAATTGCCTTCCCAAAATACCCCGCCAGGGCCTGCCCCGTATACGATTTCTTCACCTTCGCCACCTGCTCCGGCGTGCCCTGAGCGACAATGCGCCCGCCATCTTCGCCGCCCTCAGGGCCAAGATCAATGATCCAGTCGGCGTTGCGGATCACATCCAGATTGTGTTCGATGATGATGATCGAGTTACCCAGGTCGGTCAACCGGTGCAATACGTCGAGCAACTTCTTGACGTCGTCGAAGTGAAGCCCGGTGGTTGGCTCGTCGAGCAGGTAGAGGGTCTTGCCCGTCTGCCGCTTTGACAACTCGCGCGCCAGCTTGATGCGCTGGGCTTCACCGCCTGAAAGCGTAACTGCCGATTGGCCCAGATGTATGTATCCCAGCCCCACATCCACCAGCGTTTGCAATTTCTGCTTCACTTGGGGAATGTTCTCGAGAATCGGCAGCGCGTCGGAAACCGGCATCTCCAACAGGTCGGCGATCGAATTACCGTTATATTTCACGGCCAGCGTCTCCAGGTTGTACCGCCGCCCGCCGCAGACTTCGCAGAGCACGTAGACATCGGGCAGGAAGTTCATCTCGATGCGCCGCTGCCCTTCGCCCTGGCACGCCTCGCAGCGACCGCCGGTCACGTTGAACGAAAACCGTCCTGCCTTGTAGCCACGCGCGCGCGACTCCGGCAGCATGGCATACAGATCCCGTATTGCGGTGAACACGCCGGTGTACGTGGCCGGATTCGACCGTGGCGTACGCCCGATCGGCGACTGATCTATGCGAATGACTTTGTCAATGTTCTCCGCGCCCGAAATCGCCTTGTGCTCACCGGCCTTCTCGCGCGAGCGGTAAAGCTGCCGCGCCAGCGCGCGATACAGAATGTCATTGACCAGCGTGGATTTCCCCGACCCGGAAACGCCGGTCACCACCGTCATCACGCCCAGCGGAAAGGTCACGTCGAGGTTCTTGAGATTGTTTTCCTTCGCGCCCAAAATCGTCAGCGCCGCGCCGTTTTTCTGCCGCCGCTCGGGCCGCATCTCAATCTGCGTTCGCCCGGAGATGTACGCCCCGGTCAGCGAGTTCGGCTCGCGCATGATCTCTTCTGGCGTGCCGTACGCCACCAGGCTCCCGCCATGACGTCCCGCACCAGGCCCGAGGTCCACTACATAATCCGCCCGCCGGATCGTCTCCTCATCGTGCTCCACAACCAGCACCGTGTTCCCCAGATCGCGCAGATTCTCAAGCGCATTCAGCAGCCGGCCATTATCCCGGTGGTGTAGCCCGATGGAAGGCTCATCCAGCACATACAGCACGCCGCGCAGCCGCGAGCCGATCTGCGTCGCCAGCCGGATGCGCTGTCCTTCTCCCCCCGATAACGTCGCCGCCGATCGATCGAGCGAGATGTATCCCAGCCCCACCGCATGCAAGAACTGCAGCCGCTCGACCACTTCATGCATGACGCGCCCGGCAATCGCGGCCTCGCGCCCGGCCAGTTTGATCCCTTGAGCAACTTCGAGCGCCCGCGCCACCGGCATAGCCGTAAAGTCGGCAATAGACATGCTATTCACCTTGACCGCCAGGCTCTCCGGCCGCAGCCGCTTCCCTTTGCACAGCGGGCACTCCGCCGCCGACATGTGATCCATCAGCCAGTCGCGATAGCCCTCTGACGTGGATTCCTCCAGATTCTGTTTCAGATATCCAAAGATGCCGTGGAAGCCGGTTTTCGCGCTGCGGCCAGACTCTCCATTCAGCAGGAAATCCTGGGTCTTCTCGGGAAGCTTCTCGAACGGAGTGTTCAGATCAATGCCGTGCGCGGCCGCCGCAATCTGCAGCATGTGAATCAGGTGCTGCGACGCCGATCCCGGCCCTAGGCCGCCATCGAGGAGCGGCTTCGACCAATCGTTGATTACCTTCGCCGGATCGAAATCGTACTTGCTGCCCAATCCGTGGCACTCCGCACACGCTCCGTACATGCTGTTGAACGAAAACGACCGCGGCTCCAGCTGCGGGACGTTGATGCCGCAATCGGGACAAGCCAATTTCTCCGAATAAAGCTGCTCTTCGCCTCCTATCACCGCGACTTGTACCAGCCCGCCGGCCAGCTTCATGGCCAGCCCGACCGACATTTCCAGCCGATGCTCGATGCCCGGCTTCACCAAAAGCCGGTCAATGACAACTTCAATCGTGTGGTTTTTACGCTTGTCCAGTTGCAGGTCATCGTCGAGATTGACCAGTTCGCCATCCACCCGCGCCCGCGTGTAGCCGTGCTTGACGAGCGTTTCCATCTCTTTCTTGAACTCGCCCTTGCGCCCGCGGACAATCGGCGCCATCACCATGACCCGGTCTTCCGGGGTCAGGGCCATGACCCTTTGCACGATCTGGTCGGCCGACTGGCGGCTGATCGCCCGCCCGCACTTGGGGCAATGGGGCACTCCGATAGAAGCGAACAGGAGACGAAGATAATCGTAGATCTCAGTGATGGTCCCGACGGTGGAGCGCGGGCTGCGGCTGGTGGTCTTCTGCTCGATCGAGATGGACGGGCTAAGTCCATCAATTGCATCAACATCCGGACGTTCCATCTGGTCCAGAAACTGCCGTGCGTAGGCCGACAGAGTCTCCACATAGCGCCGCTGGCCTTCGGCATAGATCGTGTCAAAGGCAAGCGACGACTTCCCCGACCCGCTCAGCCCGGTAACCACAGTGAGGGCGTTGCGAGGTATCTCTACATCTATGTTCTTCAGATTGTGCTGCCGGGCACCCCGGACCGAAATCTTGGTAATCGCCATACTCGCGCCGGGTGTGATGCCCCTCCGTAACGTGGACAGGTCCGCAGAAATGTTCAAAAGTGGGATTGCGCAGCTCTACTCCGTATCTTAGTCGGCAACAGCGCGGAGCGTCAATTGCGGGTAGATTGAAAAGTCCCGCTCAGAAACTTAAGGATGGGAGAGCCGCTGCAGCAGATTCTGAACTTCGCCAGGGTTGGTGACCGTGATCTCGTTTTTTATGCCCTTCATTCTCTTCGCCACCGTCCTCGCCTCGGTAAGCTTCGGGGTCCTCGCCGCCTATGTGGCAGTCTTCGCAATCCTGGCCACTTTCGGCCGCCCCGCGCAGCCTGAAGCGGCCCGCCCGCGCCTGGTCCTGGTCCCGACGCAAAACCACGCCAGCGGCGACTGAGAGCTTTGCCCAAGATATTAAGGCCCCGCACGTGGTCGGCAGGGCCCGCTCCGATCGACCACCAAGGGGCGGCCGCTTTCCAAGAATCTGAACTCTGTTACGATTTCATTACAGAGCGTCTTCAGGCATGCGCATGGCCCGCAATCGCTGCATTCTCGTTCTGGCTCTCCTGATGGGCGTTTGTGCGGTACCGCTTCCCGCCCGCGCCGCTGAGCCGCCCTGGCTCGAGATCCACTCCGCGCATTTCACCGTCATCACCGACGCCGGGGACAAGAAAGGCCGCGAGGTCGCCCTGCGCTTCGAGCAGATGCGCGCCGTTTTCGCCAGCCTGCTCGGAAAAGACCGCCTCAACCAGCCGGTCCCGCTGACCATCCTTGCACTCAAGAACGACAAGGCCTACTACCAGGCCGCCCCGCTGCGCCAGGGCCAGTCGAATAATGTCCAACCCATTGACGTTCCTGGATTCTTCCTGCACGGCGAGGATCAGGACTTCATCATTCTCAATCTCACCGAAGAAGAATCCTGGCGCGCCGTCGCCCACGACTTCGCCCACATGCTGATCAACTACAACTATCCCCCGGCCCAGGGATGGTTCGATGAAGGCCTGGCGGAATATTTCAGCTCCATTCGCCTCGACAATAAACAGGTCGAAATCGGCGGCGATCCTGAACTGAGTCCATCGGTTACTCAGGATCTGACCGGCAATCAACATGACAATCAGGCTCCGAAGTCGCTGACTGAAATTCTCGGGGCGCAGGCCTGGCTCTCGCTGCCCGATCTGTTCACCGCGAAGCAAGACACCACCGCATTCAGCGAAGGCACGCGCCGCACGCTTTACAACGCCGAATCCTGGATCGTGATTCATTACCTGCTCCACGAAAAAGAGCTTCCCGAGACCGGGACTTATTTCGATCTCGTGTTGAATCAGCACGTGTTGGTGGAAGACGCCATCCAGAAAGCGTACGGCATGACCTCAGCGCAAATGGAACAGGCGGTGAAGGATTATTTCCATTCCCAAACCGCATTGCTGAACGCGCTCGCCAGTGCCCGTCCCAAGAACCAGGAAACGGCACACGCTGCCAACCCGGCCAACGCCGAACAGGCTTACACTTCCCCGACTCCGGTCTCACCGGACGACTCGGCGATCCTCTCAAAACCGGTGCCTGAGGCCGATGCGCGCGCGTTCTATGCCGGCGTGCAAGTCCGCATCCCCGAGCGCCGAGAGATTGGCTTGAAGGACCTCCAAGCCCTCGCTTCAGCACCCACCCCGGCAGACGTTAAAGCTGAGACCAAACAAGAGAAAGCCCAGAAGAATTCCGAAGACCCCGATCGGCTTCCCACTAATGCCTCGGGCAATGCGCTGGCGCACCGCATCCTCGCCTGGGACCACATTCAGCACGGCGAGTTTGACAATGCCCTCAACGAACTCAGCTCGACGGCTGCGCTCAATCCACGCGACCTCTGGGTCCGTTACTACCTCTCGGTCCTGAAACAGCGCCTGGCGCAGGCCAAGCACACCGAGATGCAGGGTTTGGCCAACATGATGCTCGACCTCCGGGCCGTGCTCGAGTGGTATCCGGAATTCGCCGACGCCTATGATTTGCTGGCCCAGGCGCGCAACGAAGGCGGAAGCACGCCCGCCGCGATGCAGGCCGAGCGCGCCGCCATGATGCTTAGCCCGCGCAACGAGAGCTATGTCTACCACCTGGCGCTGACTTACATTGCCAGCAAGAAGTGGGAAGCGGCTGAAGCGTTGCTTGACCGGCTGCGTGCCAGCAACAATCCGCAAATCGCAACCCTCGCTCGGGAAAAACTGGCCCAGTCCGCCAGCGAGCGCAAGTACGGCATCGCCGGCGCGACCACTCCGCAGACCAAGCTCACCCCGCAGAAGACGCCTTTCGACGTTCTGGATGAAGATGCCGCCAAGCGCGCCGAAGCCGAAAAAGCCGCCAAGTCCGGAGGCACGGCCGACCAGCGTGCCACAAAGTTCTTCAGGGGACGCCTCATCGCCGTGGACTGCTCCCAGTCCCCAGGCGCGGTCCTCACCGTCACCGCCGACGGAGTCGTGCTGAAGCTTCGCGCCGTGGATTACAAATCGTTGCTGCTCATTGGAGCCGACGATTTCTCCTGCGCCTGGAAAGACCGCCAGGTCAACGTGAACTACAAGCCCGGCGGCCTGACCGACGGCGATCTGGTGTCGCTGGAAGTCAGGTAGCCCGCCCGAGCGTTTGGGGAACATCGCGTGAAAATTGTCGCGCAGTGTCTTCGGCAGGGAACAGCGCCCCAAAGCCGCGCCCCTTGCACCTTTTCCTGACTAGGCGCAGAATGTATAGTTGAGCCAGTACTGGTCTTAGGCTGGTCTGGCCCCCTGGTGCCTGGCCCATTCAAGGAGGTCCCTAATGAAGACCCTTATCCCCGTCTCATTGCTGGTTTGTGCGGCACTCACGGTTCCCGGATCGAGACCAGCGGCGTACGCGCAGCAGAGTTCCGGTCAGTCGGCATCGGCCGGTCAGACCGCCGGCATGCAGCCGGGCGACACCGTCCGAGAGCCCCTGTCGGCCCCGACCTCGACCAATTTCTGGGACGGCGACGATCCCAACCTGGTCAATCTCGTCACGCATCCGTTTGCCAACAAGAAGTATGTACAGCGGCTGACGCGCCCGATCAAGGATCGCCTGTCCGAACTCGACCAGCTGACCAATGCCAATGCCAGCGCGATCAAGGACGTGGACACCCGCGCCCAGCACGGTCTGCAACTCGCTTCCGAAAGGACCGCCCTAGCCGACGATCACGCCAGCGACGCCGGCAACAAGGCTCAGATGGCTAAGCTGGCCGCCACCGATGCCTCCACGCGGGTTTCCTCAGTCGAGCAGAAAGTTGGCAGCCTGGATCAATACAAGGCCAGCGCGCTGACCGAGATTCGTTTCGCTCCCGGCCAGACCCTGCTCAGCAAGAACGCCAAAGATGCACTCGACCAGATCGCGGCTCCGCTGAAGGGCCAGCACAGCTACGTGATCGAGGTCCGCGGCTACTCCGCTGGACAGGGCCAAACCGCAATTGCCGCCTCGCAGAAAATGGCTGATTCTGTCGTTCGCTATCTGGTGCTCAACCATGAGATCCCGGTGTATCGCATCTACGTGCTGGGTATGGGCAACACCCCCATCGAGGACGGCTCCAAGACCAAGCGCATCAGCGGCGGACGAGTCGAAGTCAGCCTGCTGAAGAACGATGCGCTCGCGTCGGCGCAACGCTAGTTCATTTCGGAAAGGACGGGGCGGGCCCGGCGACTGCCCCGTTTCACATATTCGAGGCAACCTCTGGCGAACTGCAACGCGTTGGTGCTCCATCCGACCCGCCGCCCCCCCCGGTCGCGTTCATTGACTTGCCCGTTTCGCCCACGTAAGATTTGCCCCTGATGATCGGCCAAACCATCTCGCACTACCGCATTGTCGAGAAGCTTGGCGGCGGCGGGATGGGCGTGGTCTACAAGGCCGAGGATGTCAAACTCGGCCGCTTTGTGGCACTGAAATTCCTGCCCGACGACGTAGCTAAAGATCCACAGGCGCTCAGCCGCTTTCAGCGCGAAGCCAAGGCTGCCTCCGCTCTGAATCATCCGAATATCTGCACCATTTACGAAATTGACGACCAGCATGGCCAGGCCTTCATCGCCATGGAGTTTCTGGATGGCATGACGCTGAAGCACCGCATCGCAGGGCGACCGATGGAAAACGAGGTGACTCTGTCGCTGGCGCTTGAGATTGCCGACGCGCTCGATGCAGCTCATACCGAAGGCATCGTCCACCGCGACATCAAGCCCGCCAATATTTTCGTGACCAAGCGCGGCCATGCCAAGATTCTTGACTTCGGTCTGGCGAAGGTCAGTGTGGCGGGCAGTTCGTCGAGCCAGATTGCGTCTCTGAACACGCAGACGGTCGACTCAGAGCATCTGACCAGTCCCGGCACCATGGTGGGAACGGTAGCTTATATGTCGCCGGAGCAGGTCCGTGCGAAAGAACTAGACGCGCGCAGTGATCTGTTCTCCTTCGGCGCCGTGCTCTACGAAATGGCGACGGGCGCATTGCCTTTTCATGGCGAGAGCTCGGGCGTCATCTTCAAAGCCATCCTCGATTCTGTTCCACCCCCGCCGATTCGCTTTAATCGTGATATCCCGCCTGATCTGGAACGGATCATCAATAAAGCATTAGAGAAAGACCGGGAACTGCGCTATCAGCATGCCGCTGATATTCGAGCTGATTTGAAACGGCTGCAGCGTGAATCCCAGTCGGGCCGAGTGGCAATAGCCAGTTCGGTGTCGGAGGATAGCGTTGAGGTTGCTCCGACGCCCGTAGTGCAGCAACATTCGACCGGCAAGTATAAAGCTGCGTCGGCTTCGGCTATTCCGGTAGTGACCGAGCCCGGGGGCCGTCGCTGGAGAATGATCATACCTGCGGCGTTGGTTGTCGTTATCGTCGCTGTGGCAGGAATATTCTTCTGGCGCTCCCATACCAGCCAACTGACCGAGAAAGACTCCATCCTGCTGGCCGATTTCACCAATACCACCGGAGACTCGGTCTTCGACGGCACCCTGAAGACGGCTCTGCAGGTCAGCCTGGCGCAATCGCCTTTTCTTAATCTTGTTCCCCAGCCGGAAGTGTCGCGAACCCTGAGGCTCATGGGCCAGCCCCCGGATACCCGTGTCACACCGGAAATCGGCCGCGAAATCTGCCAGCGCAACGGCATCAAGGCGCTGGTCCACGGCTCCATCGCCAGCATGGGCAGCGCTTATGTGGTCACTCTGGAGGCCATGAATGCTGCCACCGGAAGTTCCATTGGCGAGGAGCAGATTCAGGCCTCGACCAAAGAAAAAGTCCTTGACGCCGTCGGAGAAGCCAGCACCAAGCTGCGAAGCGAGTTAGGAGAATCGCTGGCTTCGATTCAGAAGTTCGACAAACCCCTCGCCGAGGCCACCACTCCGTCCCTGGAGGCCCTCAAGCTGTCCACCGAAGCCGCAGCCCGCAACAACAACGGAGACTTTCTCGGAGGCATCGAACTGAGCAAGCGCGCCGTGGAACTCGATCCCAACTTCGCCATGGGTTACCGGGGTCTTGCCGTGGAATACAGCAACCTCGGGCAATCCGAAGCCATGTTGCAGTACATCAAAAAGGCTTTTGAGTTGAAGGACCGCGCCAGCGAACGGGAGAAGCTGGCGATCACCAGTGACTACTATCAGTACACCGGCCAGATTGATAGGGCCATTGACGTTTATAACCAGTACAAGCAGGTCTATCCACGAGATGACCGTCCCCGGGTCAACCTGGCCGTAACCTACCTTAGTTTGGGGCAATGGGACAAGGCATTGGAGAACGCGCTCGAAGCCAGCCAACTGAGCCCGGAAAGGTATAACGGATACTCCATTGCCTCCTACGCATACACCGCCATGAACCGGTTGGATGATGCCAAGGCCGTCCTGAGCACGGCTCAGCAACGCAAGCTGGGGTCGGGGAGTATCCACGAGCAACTGGGCACGATTGCTTTGGCGCAGGGCGACATGGCTACCCTGGCGAAAGAGGATGCGCTGGCCAAAGCCGCCAATCCCCAAAGCGAGTATGGCCTGCTCCAGCGTGATACCGGACTGGCCGCGGTCCGTGGCCAACTGAACCGGAGCCGCGAATTGTCCAAGCAGGTCCAGGCCACTGCGCAGCGTCTCGAACTCAAAGAGAGCGTAGTCAACTCGATGCTGAATCAAGCCCTGGTGGAAGCGATCGTGGGAAACCGCTCAGAAGCGATCAAAAGAGCGGACGCGGCCCTGAAAGATTCGCAAACGCCAACCGTCATGCTTTCCGCAGCCGATGTGTACGCGCGCGCTGGCGAAGACGCCAAGGCTCGGCAATTGGTCGAGCAGGCCGTCAAGCAACGTCCGGACGATTTATTTGTCCAGTCAGTAAACGCGCCCATGGTTCGGGCGGTCCTCGAATTGAATCGTCATTCCGCGGACAAAGCTCTGGAGCTGATGAAGGCGGGCCAGGGCTTCGATCATGCCAACACGGAATCTCTCTACACCCGGGCGAGTGCGCTGTTAACGGCCGGCCGTGGCGCGGATGCGGCGCAGGAGTTTCAAGCGATACTCAATTTGAGGAATTCTTCTCCGTCCGATCCCACCATGTCGTTTGCGCAGCTCGGCCTGGCCCGCGCCTACAAGCTCTCCGGCGACCTGGCTAAGAGCCGCACGGCCTACCAAGATTTCTTCGCGCTCTGGAAAGACGCCGACCCCGATGTCCCCATGTTGAAAGAAGCCAAGGCCGAGTACGCGAAGTTGCAGTAGCTTGAGACGGTGCTCCGCGTTGGCTGCTAACTGCCGACGGTTTGCGAATCCGCCGATTCTCAACATCGGGACTGTCAGCTGAATCGCTCCTGCTCCACTCTGCGCCCAAATGAAAAACCCTCCCGCAGGGAACGGGAGGGTCTACGGAATGGTTCGATTCTAGGCGCGCACGACGTTTGCTGCCTGAAAGCCCTTGGGGCCCTTCAGCAGATCAAACTCCACGGTTTCACCCTCGTTCAGGGTGCGATAGCCGTTCTCCTGAATCGCGGAGAAGTGCACAAACACGTCTTCGCCCGTGGAGCGCTGGATAAATCCATATCCCTTCGCCCCGTTGAACCACTTCACTGTTCCTTTCTCTCTCACGGATACTACTCCTTTCGCAATCGCGAAGAATCGTTCTTCCGACGTCTTCGACCGCCCCGGCCGACCGAAGCCCCCTCAAAGATACCGGCAGAACGTTTGGTTGGCGTCTCCGCTGTGCGGCAAGGCCGAAAATCACCCCAAAAAAGAAAACCTCTCAATCCTGCACCTGCGACAGTGGCGCAGACGGGACTTTTGGAGCCGACTCATTGGCGCGTTTCTACCACACAAACCTACGTCAACCCGGATCGAACTGGTCTCACCACCGGACCAATTTCGCAACAGATAATAAGCACTATTAAAACGTTTCGCAAGAAGAATTAGGAAGTAATCGTAAACTCCAGCGGCAGACCGTCTTACCGGATTCTGGAAAGCCGATAAATTTAACAAAGATAAAGGAATATTCAATTGTGTTCGTCAGTTTCCGTGGTCTGAGCCAGGCCGGCGGCCCTCTGGTAGGATGGAGCCATTCTCTGTGCCCGAGCCGCCCATTTCGACGCTGCGCGAGGCCCCAGCCAAGCCCAGCGCCCCAACCCGCCAGAGGTCACGTCAATCCTCGGGTTTGGCCTTCTCGACCGTGCAATACCTCATGCGGACGGACGTGCACACCTTTGCGTTCTCCGTCGCGGCGAACGCCATCCTGTCCTTCTTCCCTTTCGTAGTGCTCATGATGACGCTTATCCGCCGCGTCTTTCGCTCCCGGGTCATGGGCGAGGTCGTCATCCAACTTCTGCGCGACTACCTGCCCGCCGGCCAGGACTTTGTGATCCGCAACCTCAACGCCATGGTCAATTCCCGCCAGCGCGTGCAGTTGGTTTCATTGGTCATTCTTCTGGTGACTTCCTCGGGCGTGTTTCTTCCGCTCGAAGTCGCGCTGAACCGCGTGTGGCGCTTCGGGAACAACCGCTCTTACCTAGGCAATCAGATGATTTCTTTGGGCTTGGCTTTCAGTTGCGGAGCGCTGGCCTTGCTCTCGATCGCGCTGACTGCCGGTCCCATGGCCTTCATGGGGTTCCTGCTGCGCGGCTATGGGACAGGCTTCGTGCGGCTGGTTGGATTTCTCATGATGAAGGTGTTCGCCATCGCCGCCAGCATCGCCATCTTCTTCCTGATCTACTGGCTGCTGCCCAACGGCAAAGTCCCGGCCCGCGCGGTGCTCCCGGCGGCCATCATCATGGGACTGCTCTCCGAGGCCCTCAAATATACCTACATCATGGCGCTGCCCTGGCTGAATTTTCAGGAAGTCTACGGCCCCTTTGCGCTCTCGGTGAGCTTGATGTTCTGGGCCTTTCTGTCGGGACTATTGCTACTGGCGGGAGCGCACCTGTCGGCGGAGGAGCATCTGCGCAACGCGCTCTGAGCCGCCTGCTAGCGGACTGGCAGCTTCGAAAAGGCAATGCCACGCTTGCGATTGATTCGGCAAACAATGTTTTCCAGCATCTTAGGGAGCAGGTTGATGCCACGAATCGGCATCAGGGTGTTTTTCTCGATATAGTCTTCTGCGCCTTCCTCGAGCAGCTTCTGCCGGTTTCTTTCCGTCAGGCTGCTCAGAACCACCACCGGAATCTCGGCCGTCTCGGGATCGTTCTTCAGCTGCCGTAACACCTCGGGTCCACTCAGTTTCGGCAGGATCATGTCTAGCAGGATCAAATCCGGCTTCTGTTCCCGAGCACTCTGCAGCGCGCGCTCTCCATCCTGCGCGGAAATTACTTCATATCCTGCGTTGGCCAAAACGGTTTGGTTTTCCAGCAGAATGGTCTTGCTGTCCTCGACTAAGAGAATTTTCACGTTCCTCTCCCGCTGCCATTACTCCTCATCGGCAGCCAAGGGACCGAACATTACTCGCCTCACAGTCGCAATAGAAAAGGCCATCTAATCTGACAGATGGCCTTGCAAAACCGGCTTTGCAATGATGCCGATGTCCTCACTGCTTCTTCTGTTCGCCGATCGAGAGCAACTCAACTTCAAAGATCAACGTCGCGCCCGGCCCGATGTCCGCACCCGCTCCACGGTCGCCATAGGCCAAATCCGGAGGAATAAACAACTGCCACTTCGATCCCACGGGCATCAGTTGCAGCGCCTCGGTCCAGCCCTTGATCACACCGCCCACGGGAAACGAGGCCGGCCCGCCATGCTTCTCAGAGCTGTCGAACTCTTTGCCATTGGTCAGCGTCCCGCGATAGTTGCAGCTCACGGTGTCACTGGCGGTCGGCTTGGGCCCATTGCCCTGCGTCAGAATCTTGTACTGCAGCCCACTGGGCAGCGTTACGACACCTTCTTTGCTCTTGTTGGCCGCTAGAAAAGCCTCGCCTTCTTTGCGACTGGCCGCACCAGCGGTGTGCGCCTCCTCCTCGTGTTTCTGCTGCACTTCGGTCTGAAGCTGGGTGAGCAACTTCCGCACGTCGTCGTCTGTGAGCGCCGTTTTGCCGCCGGTAATCGAGTCCTTCAGTCCGCGCGCCATCATGGTTGCGTCCACCACCGCCCCTACGCCCTGCCGCTTCATATCGGACCCGATCTTCATTCCAAGGGCGTAGCTTTCCTTGTCTTTTTGTGTCTTAAGCACCACTGGAGCCGCGTCTTTCGTGGCAACCGGGGTCTTCTTCGCCGCAGCGCCCGTTTGTGTTTTGGCCGGCGTGGTCTTCGGAAATGCGGGTTGAGATGCGGTCTTAGACGGCGCAGCCGCCGGAGTCTGCCCCGGCAGATTACCCGCCAGCATGATTCCAAGCGTCAGGAGTTGAATTACAAGAGCGTTGAGGGATTTTTGCATAGATTTCTATTGTCCCATTGGAGGCAAGAGATGGGCAAATCGGCAGACCTTCGATGTGTTAACGCACGATGAAACAACGCCTCCAGGGTTGTATCGGCGAACATATCCCCGTGATCCCCGGTGCCCCTGTGGTTAATGAAAGACCTGTTAGTTTTTGGCTTGCGCTGACAGCGCCGCCAGCTCGCGCTTGGCTTCCTGAGCCGGAATGAAATCCGCGTCGGCATCCTTCCAAATTTCGAGCAGTTGCTGATAACTCCGTGTCGCCGCCGTCCGGTCGAACTGCGCCTGCGCCCGCGCCGTGCCCAGCAGGCAGAGAACGTAGTCGGGGGCCTGGGACGTGCCCCCCGTCCCTTCTCCCAGGGCCAACCCGCGGTAGCGTAGCCCCGGCGCAAAATCGGAGACAGCCTGCTGCGGGTTCTTGATTTCGAGCGAGGCGTGTCCCAGAATCTGGGGCACCTTGGACACCAGAACATAGGGCATAGCCGGATTCAGCAGCCCACCCACCCGCTCGGGATGGCGCTGCGCAAGGGCAACGGCGGCTTTGACCTCGGGGAGATAAATATCGTTGACCAGCGTATTTGTCGGCGCCTCGGCGGCCGACCGTTCCATCTCCTTCACCGCGGGATCAGCTTCGCCGCATAGCGCCAGAGCGAGTCCGGCATCGGGAACGGTTGCGATGGAATGGTCAAGCGCCAGACCGTGGTGAGCGGCCTGCCGAGCCGCGGGACAGTTGGAGACCAGGGCATCGTGCAACGCCTTGACCGCGTAGAGCCCACCCGCGGCATCGGCAAAGTGCTGCTGCTCGGCCCTCTGTGCGGCGTGCTCCCAGGCGTGGTCGGCATCGTGCATCCGGCCCATAAACAGATAGAACATGGCCGCGGTCGCTTCCACGTTGAAGCCGTCGGGACGGCCCGCCGCCCACTGCAGATGTTTCTCCCAATCCGTTCGGCCGGAAAGAAATTCGTCTGTCATGGCATTGGATTGGAAATTGGTATCGTCCCCGCCGCCCTGCTCCTTCGCCTCTTTCAGGTAGCGTTCCGCTTCCTGCAAGCGATCCATGCCAATCAGAGCGCTGGCGGCGTTACTGGCCGCCACGTTGTCCCATTTGGCAATCTCCCAGGTCTTCTCGAAACCCGCGGCCGACTGCTCCAAATCGCCAATGTTCGAATACACAATCGCGAGGTTGTTCCACGCCGCGGCGTCCCTGGGGTAGGTTGCGGCAAACAGCTTGTAGGACTCCAGCGCCCTCGGCATGTCGTACAGTTGCAGCGCATACTGCGACTCGATGTACATGCGCTCGCGCTCGGTAACGCGCTCGCGCAGGTCGTAGGCTTTTTTCATGTACTCCTGCGCCTTTGCGATCGAACCCTGAGTCGAATACGTTACCCCCAGCCGGGCGTAGGCCATAGCGAAGTTGGGATCGAGCCGGACCGCTTCCGCATAAAACGAAAGCGCCTGGAAGTCGTGGCCCATCCGGTGTTCGTCTTCGCCCAGCGAAAACGCGTGAAACGCCTGCAGATTGGCCGTGGTCACGTTAGTGTAGGGCGTGGTCAGCTTCTGGATGGAAGCCATGGATTCGCCCAGCCGCGCCCGGATCGCTGTCGCCGCTTTTGAAACCGCCTGCAAGACGGCCGTTTTGTCGGGAGCTGTTTCCTGCTCCCGCGCGAACACCTCCCCGGTGGCCACGTTCACCGCGTTGATCGAAATCACATACGACGGTCCCAGGTTCGCGATCGTCCCCGCCAGATACGCCTTGACCCCCAGCCGCTGGCCCAGTTGCTGCGCCAATTCCGGCGTGATCTTCTGATCTTTCGCCTGCCCCAGATACTGCAGGTTGCTGTGCAGTTCCGCGTCGCTCACCAGTTGCAGCAGCGGCGACTGCTCCAGCTGAATCGCCAGCGCTTCTTTCAACGTGGAATCGAAAACCGCGTCGCCGGTCTGATTAGTGAAGTCGGCCAGGATGAGCTGATCTTTGTCCGTCAGCTGCACCGACTGGTGCTTGCGCAGGTAAAATGCAACCGCAATCACCGCCAGCGTCAACACGACCGCTGCCGGAACCATCCATTTGACCCACGCCCGGGAGGGATCCGTTGCCGCACCAATGCCCGATTGAGCAGCACTCGAAGCGGCCGCGCGCGATACCTCCGACGAAGCTGGGGACGAGGAAGCCACCGCAGCTTTCCCGCTGGTGCGCTGCGCAGACGGCTGCACCGAACCTGCCGTCACCGGAGGCGCACTCTCCGCCACCTCCGAGGCCGAAGACGTCGCCGCCCCGCTCCGTCCCGAATCCAAGTCCCGCTTCAGCCGCAGCAGTTCCGACTTCATGTCCGACGCGTGCTGATAGCGCAGATCGCGGTCTTTTTCCAGCGCCCGGTTGATCACGTCTTCCAGCTTGGGCGGCAGATTCGGATTCAGCCGCACCGGCGCCACCGGCGCCCGGTTCATGATCGCGTCGAAAATAACTCCGGACGTCTCTCCCCGGAACGGCAACGCCCCAGTCGCCATCTCGTACAGCACAATGCCGAAGGAAAACAGGTCCGTGCGCGCATCCAGCGCTTTGCCCCGCACCTGCTCCGGCGACATATAGGCCACAGTGCCCAAGGCTGATCCCGGACTGGTCAAGTGCTCGGCCATGCCCTCGGTCTTGGTCGCTTCCGTGGGATCGAGCGTCCGGCTGGCCTCTTGCGTCACCTTGGCCAGGCCGAAGTCCAGAATCTTGGCTGCCCCGCGTTGGGTCACAAAAATATTCGCCGGCTTGATGTCGCGGTGCACAATGCCCTTGGCATGTGCCGCGTCCAGCGCGTCCGCCACGTCAATCCCAATCGCCAATAACTTTTCGATCTCGACCGGCCGGTCGCCGATCAGGTGCTTCAGGGTCTCGCCTTCCAGGTACTCCATGACAATGAAGGCCTGGTCGCCCTCTTCGCCGATGTCATAGATTGTGCAGATGTTGGGATGGTTCAGCGCCGACGCCGCCTGCGCCTCGCGCCGGAAGCGGCTGAGCGCCCCCGGGTCGCGGGTCACGTCTTCCGGCAGGAACTTCAGGGCCACAAAGCGCCGCAGCCGTGTGTCTTCGGCCTTATACACTACGCCCATCCCTCCGCCGCCGAGCTTTTCGATCACCTTGTAGTGAGAGATGTTCTGGCCGATCATTTTGTTCTTAGTGGCTTTGTTCGCAGTGGCGTAGCCCGCAAGGCCAAGCTGGAAATTCCGGCGAGCCATCTTAGGGTGCAAGAGGAAACAAAGTCAACGAAAGCCCGCCGCTAGCGCCGCCTACTTCAGCCCGTCCACCACATACAGGTCGGAGAGCAGGCGGCCGATGGAGTAGGCATACGATTTTCCGTCGGCACTGAACCTGATGCCGGGAATGCTGAGCACGCCCGCTGGATCCGCGGGAGCGATCTCCTTCCAGAGTTCGCGGCGCCCGGTTGCGATATCAACGCGGGTGATCTGGACGGGAATGGTCACGGTGCGCAACAGCACGCTCTTCCCCCCGTCAAAAAAGCTCATGACCCGTTCGTTGGGGTTGGTGACCACATTGAATTTCTGCGGCTCCCCGCCGGCGATCGGGTAGAGCCAACGCTCGCGTTTGACGTCCATGGCTAGCAGGAACTTGCCGTCCGGAGTGAGAATCGCTCCCGTGGTGCCCTCGGGAGTAATCGCGCGCGGGGTTCCGCCGTCGATACCCAGCAGGTAGGTGCGAGGCGGTCGGCCCGGCTCGGCGCTGGAATACACGGCCGATCGGCCGTCCGGCAACCAGGCCACTCCAAAGTGGTCAGTCTTATCGTCGGTGAGCTGCCTGGGTTCGCCCACACCAGTGGGAAGAAGCACCAGTTTGGCCGGAGAACCAGAGCGGGCAAGCACCCACTGACCATCAGGGGATAAAAAACCGAAGCCACCGTCGCCTAACCGAACCGCAGGCGAGCCGTCCGTCTTGCGGATATAGACGCTGTAGTTCGCACCCACGGCTTCTCCGGTCTCGGAGAATACGATGGTCTTGCCATCGGCCGACATGTCCGTCAGCAGCGACCAGTCGAACCAGGAGAGGCTTCGTTCGCGGGTTTCGCCCGGCGGGAGCGCGGAGATCCTGAGACGGGTTTTGTCCGCCGTTAACAGAACCAGGCCGGTTCGGCTGATGTCGTGGATCGTCAGCCCGCCGGGCGCTCGATAGATCAGGCGCTCCTTGCCGGAGAAGTCCAGCCCGTAGATGGACCGCGCCGAGCCCGCCGGAACCGCGGAGAACCACACCTCCTTGCCACTTGGGGCCCAGGCCAAACCCTGCACGCTTGAGTAATAGGAGGAACTGGCCTTGCGATTCCCATGCCGGTCCAGGATGACGACCCGGCCATCGTCGCCGCTCTGCACATGATCGGCCATGGCGAGGAACTCCCCGCTGGGGGAGAATCGCACATGGCTGACCCAGCTCTTGGGTTCATAAATCGCGCTGCCAGCAGGAAATTCCAGGTGGCTTCCGCCGGGAACGGAACGAATCACGGCCAGAGACTGCCCATCGGGCGTCCAGTCAGCCCATTGAACGTTGTCCAGCATCTCCCGCGGGGCGCCACCAGCGAGCGGAACCCGCGCCAGCGTACCGGACTGGGAGAAGGGACCAGAATTCATTGGGTGCAGGGCAATGGCCATCTCACCCTTCGAGGAGATAGAAAGAATCTGAGCCGGCGGCAGGCCGATGGACCGGGAGTCGGTGCTGTCGAAACGCGTCGAGAAAAGCTCCTGCGGAAACCCATCCCAGGCCGCGCCGTACACGATCGTCTGCCCATCGGGGGCAAAGCGCGCGGCCCAGATGTTGCCGTTGCGGAAGGTTACTTCGTGGAAAGTCGGATTGGACGCGGCCACTCCACGCCGAGCGTAGCGATAGACTCCCGCCCATGACGCCAGCAAAAGCAACCCGCCGATCAGGGGCAGCAGCCAGCGCCGTCTAGTCTTCTCTTCCGGCAATGCCCGCAACCCGCCCCGCGTCGCCGTGGAGACATCCGTGAGCGCTTCGAGATTGAAAGCCACGTCGCGCGCCGACTGAAACCTCTCCGCCGGACTCTTCTCCAGGCAATGCCGAACGATCCGCTCCAGGGCCGGCGAGATGTTGCGGTTCGTCTCGCTCAGATCGGGGGGATCTTCCTTCAGGATCGCGCTCATCGTGTCGGCCGCCGAATCGCCGTGGAAGGCGCGCTTGCCCGACAGCATCTCGTAGAGGATCGCGCCGAACGAGAAAATGTCCGACCGGGAGTCGGCCGGTCTGCCCCGCACCTGCTCCGGCGACATGTAGCCCGCTGTGCCCAGCACCGTCCCCGCCTCGGTGGCCACCTGCATGGTGGGCGCGTCGTTGGATACGTCGGCCTCGGGGCGAGTGAACTTGGCCAGCCCGAAGTCCAGAATCTTGGCCCGGCCGTCGTGGGTGATGAAAAGATTTTCCGGCTTCAGATCGCGGTGGACGATGCCTTTCTCATGCGCTGCCGCCAGTCCGCGAGCAATCTGCTGAGCGTAGTCAATCGCTTTGCGCGTGGAAGACAGAGGCCCATTGCGCAGGCGGTCACGCAGCGTCTCGCCTTCCAGCAATTCAGACACGACATAGGGCGCGCCGCGATCCTCGCCGATGTCGTAGATCGAAAGAATGTTGGGGTGGTTGAGCGCCGCCGCAGCCCGTGATTCCTGCGCGAAGCGCTGCAGCCGGTCGGGATCGGCGGAAAACGACGCCGGCAAAATCTTGATCGCTACATCGCGATTGAGCCGCGTATCGCGCGCGCGATACACCTCGCCCATGCCGCCCGCGCCCAGCGGCGATTGAATTTCGTACGGCCCTAGTTTCGTCCCAGAGTTGAGCCCCATTGTGCGCGTCATTATATGCCATCGGCGTAACTTGTCACGGTGGCTGGCACCTGTGGTTTTTTTCCTGAGACAGAACCGGACCTAATCGGAGATAAATGGACGAGCTTTTGACCACTTTCGGCGCCTACCACACCCCGGGCGCCAGCCGGAACCGCGTGCGCTCGCAGTATTCCGCATAGCCAGCGAGTTCCCGCCTCAACACCTTCTCCTCGTTGATCAGCCGGTACGCGATTAGGGGCACCATCAACGCGAAAAACGGCAAGGCAACGTATGATCCCAACGCCAGCGGCGTTGTCAGCATCATCAGAACCATCCCCGCATACATGGGATGCCGCACCACCGCGTAAGGACCGCTTGCGACGACTTTCTGCCCCGCTTCGACTTGGATCGTGCGTGAGGCGAACGTGTTCACTCTCATCACCCAGAACACCAGCCCGTACCCGGAAAGCGTAACCGCCTGCGCCGCCAGCACAATCCACAGCGGCACCGGACCCAGCCACGCCCTCGACCAGCCGAAGCGGAAGTCCAGTCCCGGCAGCAGGAACGCGGGAAAGTAGATCAAGCTCGCCACTACTTTGAAAATCTGCTGCTCGGGCTCTCTTTCTTTTATCCGCATCCGCCGCTCCATCAACTCAGGGTCATGTTTCGCTAGGTACAGCACGCCCGGGATAAAGAACCCCCAGGTAACCACCAGAAACATCCAACCCTGCCAGTAGCGCAGTGAGCCCGCCGGCAGAAACAGCAGGCCGGCACAGACCACTGTCCCTATCGTGAAGCGCCTGATCACCCTCCCTTGCAGAGTCATTACCCCTCTTTAATTTCTTCCACAGCATCTCTGTATCACCGTTTTCCACAGGAGAATGTGACATCCGTCACTGCTTTTGTTCTCGCGTCAGAGCTAGACTTTCCCGTTTCCCGGCGTTCCCTCCGAGCGGACATTTCACCCGAGGCCTTCCCATGTACGGGAGATCTATGCGTCTGCTCGTGGCAGCACTTCTCGTCTTGCCGCCTCTGTTGTGCGGGCAGACCGGCGGCGCCCATCCTGATACACGATTCGCACCTACCCCTGCCGGTGAAATCTCGCGGCCTTTCCGTCCGCCCCTAGCGCCGGTTATCCCGCCGCAGACTTTCGGCCTAGTCCAGATGGTAAAGGCCGCGGGAGTAATCTTCTCCGGCCGGGTCACGGCAATCGGTCATCACCCAGCCACCACCGCGCATGCGGTCGAAACGGTGAACATTACGTTTCATGTCGAGCATGCCATCCGCGGCGCAACGCCCGGCGACAACCTGACCATCTCGGAGTGGATGGGCCTGTGGACGAATGGCCAGCGCTATCGCGTCGGGGAGCGCTTGCTGCTGTTTCTTTATCCCGCAAGCACTCTGGGGCTGACCAGTTGTGTCGGGGGCCCGTTGGGCCGTCTCGCGTTCGATCCGTGGGGACGCGTCTCGCTCTCAGCCCAGCAGATTTCAGCCTTCCGGAGAGATCCCGTTCTGGGCGGGAGGTCGCGCGTTAGTTTCAGCGACTTCGCCTTGGCGGTGCGGCAAGCCCACGGGGAGGAGTGAGCGTAAATCGACGAGGTGACCATGACAACCGACATGGCATTTACCGTTCGCTCACTCCTCCTCAGGCTGGCCCTGGCTGCGGGGATTGTCTTCCTGTTCGCCCTGCTCGCCCGCGCCGGTGGCCCAAAATATGTCGCCGGAACAAGCTATTTCGAAGCCACCACCACGGGCCAGCCTCTCACCTGGCCCTTCGGGCAGATCACCTATTACACCGATCAAGGCGACCTCAGCCCGATCCTGCCCAATTCCGCAGCCGACGCCTTAGTCGCGGATGCGTTCAGCCAGTGGACCTCGGTCCCGACCGCCGCTGTTGCCGCCACCCGCGGCGGCCAGCTCGCCGAAGACGTGAATGGCGCCAACGTCATTCGCAACCCCAACGGCTCCATCTCCGTGCCCGCCGACGTTCAGCCTTCGGCAACCAGCACGCCAATAGGCATCGTTTACGACTACGACGGATCCGTCACCGACGCACTGCTCGGCAGCGGCGCGGGCGACGCCAGCCAGTGCTTCTACCACGCCGTCTACGGAGGCGACGACAACTACAACGCGCTCGCCACCTTCCAACACGCCCTCATCGTCATTAACGGACAGTGTGCCCTGCAGTCGTCGCAGCTGATCGAGGTCGAGTACCGCCTCGTGCGGGTCATCGGCACGGTCCTTGGTCTGGGCTGGTCGCAGCTCAATCTGAATGTGGTTAACGGCAATCCTCCACCCTCGGCCGCCGACTATGCCGGATTCCCCGTGATGCACGATTCCGATCCGGTGAGCTGCGTTCCGATCACCAACTGCTATCCGCACCCATATCAACTGGCGCCCGACGACATTTCCGCTCTTTCGCGCCTCTATCCCGTCACGGCGCAAAACCAGCCGAATTTTTCCGGCAAGCAGGTTTTGTCTTCCGCGACCGCACGCATTCATGGCTCCGTCTGGTTCACCGACGCTTTCGGCAACCCTACGCAGCCTATGCAGGGCGTCAATGTGGTCGCGCGCTGGATTGATCCCTCGACCGGGCTGCCTTCGCGCCATTACGCCGGTTCGTCCGTCTCCGGATATCTCTTCACCGGCAATGCCGGCAATCCCATCACCGGCTTCTATGACGCACTGGCAGATCGCTTCAGCGAATGGGGTTCGACTAGCGCGACACTCGAAGGAGCCTTTGATCTGGCGGGACTGCAACTCCCGAACGGCGGCAGCGCGCAATATGAGCTAACCGTAGAGGCGCTGGACCGGAATTGGTCTGCAGGCGTCGGTCCCTACGCACCGTATCTGGTCGCGCCCAGCGGCAGCGCCGCGCCCATCACTGTGACCCTCACTGCAGGGCAGGATGTCGCTCAGGATATCCTAATGTCGGCCAGCGCTCAGCCCCTCCCCCCGTGGTCGTCATCGCACACCTGGACCGCGCCAGCACCCATCCCCGCAACCGGCGACTGGTCGGCATCGCTCACCGACTACGGCGACACCATCTTCATGCTTCTTCCCGCGCAGGCCAGCCGTACGCTCTCAGTCGCGGTTAGGGCCTTGGATGAAACGGGCAATCCCAGCGAATCGAAAGCCCAGCCCGTCGTTGGCGTGTGGGCCGCTTCCGACGCGCAAGGTCTCGCCCCTCCGGCCTACACGCCCTCTCCGTTCAACACCGTCAACTTCGGACAGACGCGGCTCGACGCGCAGATCGCGACCTCGACAAATTTCCTGATCGGCATTGCCGACCTGCGCGGCGACGGTCGCCCCGACTACCACTATCAGGCCCACGTGCTGTATGCGGATTCGGTGGCGCCGTCGCGGATCTCCGCCGCCGGCGGTGCGATAACAGTAAAAGGCACAGGCTTCATTACGGGACTCACCACTACCGTCGGCAGCAGTACAGCCATTCCGCTTGCCATCAGTGCCGGACAAATGATTCTCGCCGCGCCTGCTTCCACCGACGGCCCGCAGACCATCACTATCACCGATCCGGCAAGCGGCAGTTCCACCGCCATAAGCAACGCACTGGTAGTCGGAGCCGCAGCCACCGACACCATCTCTCTGCTCTACGGGCTCAACCCATCCACCCCGGTGGGAGCGCAGGCTCCACATCCCGTCACCGTGCGCGTGCTGGCCGCCGACGGCGTAACTCCTGTGGCTGGCGCGACCATCGGCTGGAATGCCAACAAGAGTCTGCAGCTTTCCGTTTGCAATGCGGCCTCGTCGTGCACGGTCTTGACCGATCAGAGCGGAAACTCGACGACCTGGCTGACGCCGACGGCCACAGGCACCTCCACCATCACCGCGACGCTCGCCCCGGGGGTTTATAGCCCCAGCAAGTCGGTCAGCACGACGCTCAACGCGACTGAGTCCAGCTCTGACATCGGCGGACTCTCGCCTTACATGTGGGTCGCGCAGGGAGCCAGTGTGACCGTGCCTCTAGCGTCGCGCGTGCTCAACAATGGCATGCCACAGAAGAATGTCACGGTCAACTACACCGTCGCCACCGGATCGGGCACGCTCGGCGCGCACAGCGCGCAAACCGATGCGAACGGCAATGCGAGCGTCACGCTATCGCTCACCCAGCTTGCCGCACCGGTGCAGGTTAGCGCCTGCGTGGCTCCGGGCAATGCTCCCTGCCAGAATTTCTACGTCAGTCCTGTGCCCCTGTCGCAGCTGCACTTGCAGCCGGTGGCGGGAGCCGGACAAGTATCCACGGGACAGGCCTTCCAGCCAGTCGTGGTGCGAGTCACGGATTTCAATTCGCCACCCGACCCGGTGCTGGGAGCGGTCGTGATGTTCCAGATCACGGTGCTACGGCCCGGAGGGATGTCTTCGTCGGGCGGCGGTGAGACCAACACCGGCAATCCCGCCATGCCGGTGATCCTGAGCGTGAGCCAATCCAGCGTTGCCACCGACGTCAACGGACTCGCCACCGTCACACCCACGGGCGCAGGCTTCAGCGGCCCGCTGGAAGTGGATGTTGCCATCACCGCCGGGACCAGCGCAGCGCTCGACGATCCGCTGGAACTGCTACCCGCGCCGGCCAGCGGAAACGGCCCGGTAGTAGCCAGACCACGGCCCATCGGCCGATCGGCGCAGTCAATGCCGCGGTCGCAACGTTAATGTCCTGTCATCCTGAGGCGGGCGCTCTTTGCCCGCCGAAGAGCTTGCCCTGAGCGAAGTCGAAGGGACCTATAAATTTGTCGGCAGTCTCGGGACTGCCAGCGTAGTGCACAGGTCCTTCGCTTCGCTCAGGATGACAAAGCTAAAATTGTGCTTTGCCGAGTTGGTCGCCGTCGTTCACTTCGTCCACCGGTCCACCCAATCGTTCACCGTCTGGTACCACAGCCGCGAATTCTGCGGCTTCAGCACCCAGTGGCTTTCGTCCGGGAAGTAGAGCATCTTCGACGGCACGCCTTCCATCTGCAGCGTGGTGAAGAGCTGGAAGCCTTCGCTCACGTCGAGCCGGTAGTCGCGCTGCCCGTGGATGACCAGCGTCGGCGTCTTGAAATTCTTCGCGTACTGGTGCGGCGACCACTTCTCGTACGACGCGCGATTGTCGTAGGGCGTGCCTTTGAACTCCCAGTTGTTGAACCAGAGTTCTTCGGTCGTGCCCCAGGCCGACTCGGCGTTGAACATGCCGTCGTGCGACACCAGGCACTTGAAGCGGCCGGTGTGGCCCAGGATCCAGTTGATCATGTATCCGCCGTAGCTGGCGCCCAGCGCGCACTCGCGGTCCTTGTCGATGAACGGATAAGTCTGCTCCGCGTAGTCGAGGCCCTTCATCAGGTCTTCAAACGGAGCGCCGCCCCAGTCGCCGTTGATGGCGTCAATGAACTTCTGCCCGTA
>JBBIPV010000019.1:0-83674 GCA_037442635.1 Terriglobales bacterium
TTGCTACCTCGGGTACACGTTGCAACGTGCGCTGGATCAGATCGGTGAAGTCATCAAGCTGCCGATACGAGTACCGGTTGTTCGCCACTTCGGCGATGCGTTCCTTGGTGGCTTGAGGATCGCGAATGATAATCGGACCCCATGCGTCGGGATGAAAGTCATATTCTTGCAGCCGTTTCTCGATGAACTGCTGTCCATACGCGCGGATTTCATCATCCGACTTGGTCGTTGCAAAATCGATTCCGGAACAACTTCCCACGGACAACGAACGAACATCCTGCGCGAACCCATCTCGCTGGGCCTGCGCAGCAAGCATCACGAACGGCCGCTCAATCACCGCCGCTGACACGGATGCAGGGTAACAATAGAGAACGGTGACCCGCCCGCTGGTAATTCCTGGACGCTCTTTCTCAATCGCATCGCGCACTCCGCGGGCGCGTAACGCGATTTCAAGGTCCGGAACCGTCGGACTGGCGACCGTCAGCATCAGCGCTGCCGTGTCCCCGAAGTCGCTGATCCAGGTGACAGGTCCCGCTCCGTCAGGAAGGTCCGTGATCTGGTTCAGTCGTTGTCCGATGTCCTGGAATTCCTGCTGGGTGTTCTTGATATTGTCCAACAGCCTGACTTGCACCACAGAAATGTTGTCCTGGGTGGTGGACTCCACACGGTCCACCTTGCTGTTTCCAGTGATGGCTTGCTCGACCTTCCGCGTCACCAGTTGCTCGACCTTGTCGGCCGAGATACCGGGCCAGGGTGTAATTGCCAGCGCGATGCGCACGGGGATGTCGGGGTCCTTCCGCTTGGGCATGTTCATGTACCCGAACACGCCCCAGGCCAGAGTTGCCAACAAAGCGACCCAGGCAATCTGCCGGTTCTTGACAAAGAATTGCGCGACGTTACGACTGCTATTGGAGTTTTCGGCTCTCATTGAAGGACCTCTACACGCTGGCCATCTTTAAGCAGATTAGCGCCGGTGGTGATGATGCGATCGCCTGGGGTTAGCCCATTGAGTACGGTTATGTCGGTTCCAGTGACGGAGCCGATTTCCACGCTGTGGAGGCGAGCTAGTTCTCCGGAACTCGAGCTTGAAACAACGAACACGCCATATTTCCCGTCCTTCGCTTGCACCACTGCGGAAAGTGGCACCAGCAGCGCCGACGTTCGACTTGCGCCGTCGGCATTCGCGAATTGCAAGGAGCCGATCATCCCCACCTTCAGCAAGTGATCGTGATTCGGTATCGCGACTTCGACCTCGAAATTACGCGTAATCGTGTCCGCCGCCGACGACATGCGGCTGATTCGCGCATGAAAGGTGCGTGTGGGGAACGCGTCGATGGCGACATCAACAGGCTGGCCTACCTTTACGGAACGGACAACCGTATCGGGCACTCCAACGACAATCTTGACGGCGTCGGTTTTGGCCAGCGCGAATGCGGGAACGCCAGGTCCGACGAACGCACCGAGCTCGACGGCTTTCTTCACGATGTCGCCGTCGAAGGGCGCAATCAGCGAGGTGTCGCGCAGAGCGATTTCCGCCTCGCTCGTCAGGGCTCGAGCGGATTTCAACTGCTCCTGGCTGGCATCGTATTGCGCGCGAGCGGAATCGAAGTCTGGCTTCGTAAGGCTCTGCGTGTCGTACAGATGCGTGGCACGATCGAAATCGAGCTTTGCCTTCAGAGCGACGGCTTCCGCGGCCGCTGCCTGCGAGGACGCCTGGTGTACCTTGTCCTCGTATTCAGACGATCGGATGCGGACGAGCACTGCGCCACGGCTAACCCGATCCCCTTCGGCAACATCGCGCATCCTGCCGTCCTGGCCGCGCGCCTGCTTGAGCGAAATGACATATCCGGGAATTCTGAATGCCAAGGGAACTTCCGAATCGGGCGTCACTACCGCCGAGAAACGCAAACCGTCGGCGCTGAAGCCCGCTTGCTTCTCAATGGCTTGAGCCTGGACGCCCTGTGGAGGTTGCTTGAGTGGCTTATTCGAGCCACAGCCGGCCATGACGAGCATCAATGAAAATACTGCGATTGTGGTTCTCACGTTTATTCCTCTCCCATCGCACGGCGCAAGTCTGCCAGGGAACTCCAATAAGAAGCGAGCGCCTGCTGATACTGAAAAGCGGTTTCTGAACTTCGAGCCTGAGCCTGCAATAGATCTCTTACGAGTGCTGCTTGTTCTTTGTACTTGTTGCTGCTGACGCGGAATTCCTCGGTCGCAGCTTCATGACCGGTGCGGGTGGCCTTCAGCAACAACGCAGCCTCTTTCCACTTGCGGTACTTCGCGGCGACTTCAACCCCGATCTGCGATTCTGCCTCGTGTGCACCGTTCCGCGCCTGCGCCAGCGTGTTCGATTTCTCGCGTACTCGATTGTGGCGGCGTCCCCAATCGAATGGTTCCCAAGTCAACGCAAAGCCGGCCACACCCACATTCGTCGGAAGGACCTGCACGTTCTGAACCCCCATGTAGCTGACCGCAAGACCAAGATCCGGAATGTATTCGGCCTTCGCAATGCGGCGGTCGTACTCGGCCTGTTTTTCCTTGAGATGAGCCTGGCGGATCTCAGGCCGATTCTCTGACGCCTGCTGGCGCGCCTCTTCCAGACTCAGAGTAGTGGTGTCCTCCTCAGGGATAAAATCGACGCGAAATGGGGTGGCAAGATCCCGTGCCAAGAGTTGATTCAGGTGCTCGTGCTGTGTGCTGAGTCCGTTCTCGGCGACCGACAAGTCGTACTGCGTCTTGGCCAAGCGTGCATCGACCTCCAGCGCATCCCCCTTGAGCACGGTCTTCTCTGCCATGTAACGCAGGGTAACTCGCTGTGCCTCTTCCAGAGTCCGTACTCCTTCCCGTGCTGCATCCACCGCAGCCTGCGTCGCTACCAGCTCGAAATATGCACTTCGCACTTCGGCCGCGATCTTCTGGCGCTCAGCACGAATGTCTTCTTTGGCGATCTCACGGCCAAGTTCTGCGGCGCGAATTCCCAGCCCGATTTTGTACTGCTGGGTTAGTGGCTGATCGATGCTGCCGTTCAAAAACGCTGTCAAACGTGCCGGAGTGTGAACCTTGGCGTCTGTTGAAGGAATAGGCCCCGTTCCTGGATACGTCCCGAAGGCTCCCTTCGCGAATGTGAAATCAAACGGCTGCAGCAGTTCGCCCCCGAGGACCGAAAATTGAAAATGTGGCAGGCGCCTGCTGCGAATCGTGCTCACCTGAAAGTCGAACTTTTGCGCTTCCAAGACTGAGTTCTTCACGAGCCGATTGTTGGTGAGTGCAATGGAGACTGCGTCATCAAGGGTAAGAAGCGGGACGTCTTGCGCACCCTGTTGGGCGAACGACCCAACCGGTGACGCAATGACGAGAATTGTAAGAAGCAGTGCAAGATGGTTCGATTTCATTATTTTTCTACCTGGAACTTCGGCTGAGGCCTGACGGCACTTTGAACTTTGAGCGAATCGTGCCGTCGCTCATGTGAACCAAGATTGCAGGTGCCGTGCCAACCTGGAGTTGCTTGCAAGTTCTTGAATCAGAAGTGCGGGCGTCCAAGAATGCTGAAGAATGCCCATATCCGGTCGATGGGCGCTGCCCTTATGCGGGCACTGGCGTAGTGGCTAGCGTTCGACACCCAACCCGAGAACGATGAGGACCCTGTCCGTGGCACTCGAAGATAAGTTCACACTCGCAGTCGAAGCATCCGCTGAGGGGCACAGGATTTAGATGGGCACGCGTTGTTCGGATGGAGGCAACGGGACAAGAGGAGTCAATGTCGAAGCCATTGAGCCCGTCATGGTTAGGTCTGCATATTGAACAGCTTGCTCACCAGCGGCGAGGATGATGCCCGTTTCCGTCGGAATTGCCCGGCACTTGCATGTTCGACTTACGTTTGCCAATAAACGGGAGCTGAAGCCGTTCGCAAATGTCCCGCGAATACGAAGTCTCGGCGACGAACTGAGATCCGAGCCTCTTGACAAACAAAAGCACCTCTTCCCCGATGGGGTCGATAAACATCACGTCCGTAAGATCGACAACTAATTCCAGTTTGCTATCGCAGCGCGTGACGAGCGTGCGGACTTCCTCAGCTGCCTTGCCAGTGAATCGTCCTTCGAGCCGGCAAATCAGAGTACCGTCTGATTCTTGCGTTTGGACACGTAGCATAATGGGCCCCTCGACATTCGTTAGCAGCCTCAAATGGCTGGCTATCGTCATCCTTGCAGCTGTTTTGCCAGGGGCTCTTAGCGCAACCTATTGAGACTAAACGCTCTTTCGGGCGTATGCTGCCGTCAATACCGGGCAGTGACAGCATGCGGGCAGTCTTGTGCGGGCTAAAAAATCAAGGCGGCTGAAGCAGCCGCCTTGAAGAGTGGAAAGAAGGGAGGAAGCCGGACAGTCTAAAACGTAAATACCAGGCCGGCCGAAGGCACGGCGGAATGAGTGTACCTGTCCACCTTGAGGCTGGTCATCTCGAAATCGGGAGTCTTATAGACGAATCCGCGATACTGTGCGCGCAAGGCGATATGTTTAGCCATCGGCACATCGAATCCACCGCCATAAACGAACGCACCTCGGGTCTGCTCCTTGCATACAGATCCCCCACGTGGATCGAAGAACATGGCTCCGCCTCCAGCGAGCACGAATGGAGACACGAACTTGACGGCAGGCATCTTGAAGGAAGGAAGCTTCACAATGGCAACACCAGTCGCGGCGTGAACATTCATCGGTATAAATGTGGTGCCGCTGCTCCCCGAGAACGTCTGATGATTCCTGAAATAGTCGTAATCCCCTTCGACCGCGAGCCAGTTCTTGAGGTTAAATCGGTATCCGGCCATAACGCCGCCAGAGTTCGTTGGCTCGTTGGTGATCCCGCCCGCAGTGGTCTGCTTCTGGAAAAAACCGGAACCTTGAATTGTCACCTCGTGTCTGACTTCCTGAGCCCAGGACGAGATTCCAAAAAGAACGAGAATAATTGCCAGTTCGGTCAACTTCTTCATTGATTAGTTCCCTCGGTAATTGTTTAGTCCCCTCTGTGGAGCTCTTAGAGCGGGGCACTAGGAAATGAGCATATCTATTGCCGAAACGCGACCCTGACTTAAGCGTTTGGGAGACAATACGTTAGGGACGAACCGAGGGGCCACACGAGCGCCTTTGGCTTGCCCGTATGCTGGCGGGGGACCGCATGCTGTCAGGCCGAATAATCAGCGCGAGTGATACTTAGCCTGCGCATTTTGTTCTGCAGCGTAGTTCTCTTAAGCCCGAGGCGCTCTGCCGCCCCACCCTTGCCGGCTATTCTTCCGGACGCGCCTTTCAAAGCATCGAGGATCGCCTGCCGCTCTGCCTGCTCGAAGGTCGACGCTGCCGCAATAACAGTGCGGCCACCGGATCTGTTCAGCTCGGCTCGTGGCACATTCAACTCGTCGCCTGGCGTGAGTATCACGCAGCGCTCAATGAAGTTCTCCAGCTCGCGGATATTTCCCGGCCAATCGGCATTCACCAGAGCCTCCATTGCGGGTCTGGGAACAGACCGGATGCGCTTCTGCATACGGCGGGAGAGGCGCGACACAAAAAAGTGGACCAGGAGCTGAATGTCTTCACGCCGTTCGCGCAGCGGGGGAATCTCGATCGGAAAGACCCTCAGCCTATAAAAAAGGTCCTCGCGAAACTGATTATTGCGGATCATGCCCTCCAAGTCGCGATGTGTAGCCGCGATCAAACGAACATCCACTTTGATGGTCTTTGTGCTTCCGAGTCGTTCGAACTCCTGTTCCTGCAGGGCACGCAGGAGTTTCGGCTGCAAATCCATGGTGATGTCGCCGATCTCGTCAAGAAAAAGACTGCCGTGATCCGCCAGCTCAAAACGGCCTCGCTTCTGCATGAGGGCACCCGTGAAAGCACCCTTTTCGTGGCCGAAGAGTTCGCTTTCCACCAGACCCGAAGGAATCGCCGCACAGTTCAGCCGAACAAAGGTGCGCTCCCGCCGCGGGCTGAGATTATGAATTGCCCGGGCCACCAGTTCCTTCCCGGTACCGGTCTCGCCGTGCAGTAACACGGTGGAGCTGGTTGGCGCAACGATCGCGACTTGGTCCAGCACTTTGCGAAGAGCGGCACTCTTGCCGACTATGTCTTCGAAGTTGTATTCAGATTCGATTTCCGATTCAAGGTAGAGCCTCTGCTCTTCCAGATCGTCGCGCGACGCGCGGAGCCGTCCATAGGCCAGAGCATTCTCCAGTACCAAAGAGATCTGGGTGCCGATCTGCGATAGCAGGTCGCGGTCCGCCTCGTTGAACCCATTAGCCCTGCGACTGCACATGGTCAACAGGCCCAAGGGGCCGTCGGCGCCCAGAAGTGGCACCATGACGGCCGAAAGGAGGGATTCCGCTCGGGACGCCTCGCGGAGCGCCGGAGGTATGTCGGCTTCCGTCGGGGAGTAAAACTGCGGCGTCCGGAGGCGCGACCATTCGCTCCATAGCTTGTTGGGCTCGGCGATAACGACCTTCTCTAGAAATCCTTTTCCACCCGGGAAATCGAGGAACCTACGTTCGAAACAACCTGTCTGCTTATTGAAGAGCCACAATGATGTGAGATCGTTGACCAAGTGCTTGCGCATCGACCCTGCCACAGCCTGAAACAGTTCCTCCGCTTCCAGCTTACTGACAATATGATTGTTGATTTCCAGCAACAAGCTGAGCCGATCTCGCTGCGTCACGACCTCTCGGTGGTAAAGCTCGGCATTATCTCTTGCCAGTGCGCACTCGAGCGCGACGGCAACGTGCGAGGCCAGGGCGCTGAGCATCTCGACGTCTTCGGGGGCAAACTGTTGGCCTTGCAACTTTGGCGTTGACAGAATTCCGTAGCGTTTTTGCGCGGTTGATACTGGGAACAAATAGGTGCTTCGACCGGCAACCTCGGCTGCAAAAGGAGCCATGTCAGGGTGTTCCAGCATTGCCAGAGATAGGTCCGGGACAAACACCGGCTTCTGTTCGTCCAGCACCTGCGCCACCGGGCCAATGAGCAACAATTTGGCTCCACGTTTGATTGCAGGAGCATCCGGATCTCGATCAAATTCGAAAGTGGCTAAGCTCTCGCCGTCATCGCTCAGCACATAGAGTTCGGCCCCGTGCAATCGGGAAGTGCTGGACAGAACACCTCGCAGGCTGTGCAGAACGGCCTTGACGGTGGGCTGATCGGCTAGGGCACTGGACGCACCCAGCAGGCTTCGATATCGGTCTTCGGTGAGGGTCATGGTACGTGAGCTCTCCGCAATTCTCGGTTTACAGATCCGAACAGCCTGGTTCGACGATAGCGGCTCTCGCGATGCTGGAAACGCTTGCCGTTTTGCTGCGCCCTGATTTTTGCGCCTTCAAGTATCTGCCAACCAGTTTCCCTCTGCAACGACACCCGGATCATTCCAAGAGATCCTAACCCCGACGGTCTCGTTCCAGCCGATTCCTATCTCTCACTCCCCAGCGACGCTGGAACGGTAGATAGTAGTTTGTTGATGGCTAGCTCCGCAGTCCGATTCATCTGGGAGACGACCCCGCGTACATTTCGTTGGGACACCGGTCGAGTTTCGGAAACGGCATTGCTCCAGACTGTTGCACCGGTCGCGACTCTGGTGATCTGTGCGGAGATTGCAACCTCCACCTTGACCCCGGAGTCGTAATCCACTTCCTCGAGCTTTTCCACTTTTCCGCTGAAAACGTAGTCGTTGTTCGGGCGGCCGTCATACATAGAGACCACGGAGAACTGACCGCTGGCACGCAGATGATCGACGACTGCGCTGGTCACGAGCGTGCGCGGATCAGTCGCCCAGCGGTGGTATTCGTAGAAACCAATTTCCTCCGGCGTGGTTCGGTAGACAATGGGCCCTTGCCGCAGATAACCAGGCGATTGGAATTCTCGTACCGCTATTGAGGTTCGGACGCTTTCGGGTGCGGGCGGGTCCGGCGGAGCCGGCAAATTGAGCGTGTAATATGCGGGGTATCTTACTCTGCCGCATCCGGACAGAGCGGGTAACAGCGTCACCATCAATGCAAGCGCCACCGGAAGTTTTTTCATATCGTTTCTCCTCACCGACCCCCTATTTCGGAACCTGGCGGTCCCCGGGCTGCTTGGTGCGGATCAAGCTCCAAGGACGCTGCTTTAAAGAATTCGTGAACTGGTTGAGGTTGTCGGTCGCCTCGCGCAGGTTCTCCACCGTGTCGTCGATCTTGTAATCGTTAGCCCTCACAATGATCTGCATGGACTGCAGCAAGCCTTGGGCCTCTTGCAGGGTTGTCTGTAATTCAGCCAGGTCTTTGCGCATGGGAGCGCGCAAATCCGTCACCGTGCCGTTGACATTCTGAATGGTGTCGTCGGCATGCTCGCTGACCTTGGCGAGCTGGTCTGTCAGACGGTCAATCTTTGGGCGCTCGTCCTCCACCAATCGGTCAATGTTGTCCAGAATAGCTTGGACTTTTTCCTGATTCCGCGGACCGGTCATCGTGTCCAGGTTGGCAAGAAGATGGTTCACGTTCCCGCTGACATCATTGAGCTCCCCTTGTGCCTGCGTGATCAGCGTATTTGCACTGTCCGCAACGGTTGCCAGTTTTCCGGCAATCTCATCCAGGCTGGCCGCCTCTTGCGACGCAATGGTTGAGTCTGGAGGAAGACGCCTGGCATCAAGGGTACCGGTAGTGATCGACAAGGCCGCGCTGTTCATCACGCTGACGAAGCCCAGCTTGGCCACTGATTTCTCATTCAGCGGAGTATCTTTCTTAACATCCACGAGAATCTCGATTCGTGTTGGGTCTTTCGCCCAGGGCCGCACAGCTGTAACTTTGCCTACGTTCATGCCCCCATACAGCACGGAGGCTCCGGGCTCCAGTCCGCCGGCGTACCGCAGGTAGGTACGATAGTGAACGGCGCCGCCACTATACTGCGCATTCAACAGGAAGATGACGGTGAACGCGAGTACAGCGAAACAGCTGATGACAAAGGCACCGACCTTTGCTTCGGTGGTCATGGTTTTGCCTCCTGACTTTGCACATACCGTTCCAGATAGGAGGTCAATGCCGGCGTATGCATCGGGTTGGCCGGCACACGGTTGAGGAACTGCCTCACGCGTGGATTCTGGTTTGCGCGTATTTCGTCTTTTGTACCGACTGCAAGAAGCCTTCCATCGAACAGCATTGCGATCCGGTCGGCGATTCGGAAGGCGCTGTGCATCTCATGGGTGACAACAAGAGCCGTAATCTGAAAAGTCTCCTTCAGAAATACGATGAGCTCGTCCAGTTCCGCCGCCACGATGGGGTCAAGCCCAGCCGAGGGTTCGTCCAACACCAAGATCTCGGGATCCATGGCAAGGGCCCGCGCAACCGCCGCACGCTTCTTCATGCCTCCTGAGAGTTCCTGTGGGTGCAATTTGCCGAAATCCGCCAGGCCCACCACCGCCAACTTCATCCAGACGATAAGGTCGATGACTGAAGGAGCGAGTGCGGTGTGCTCCCGCAAGGGGAGCGCGACATTGTCTTCCAGCGATAGTGAATTGAACAAAGCTGCGCTCTGAAAAGCCACCCCAACCGATCTTCGGATTGTCTTCAAATCCGCCTGTGAACAAGTGGTGATGTCTGTGCCTTTGATCGAGATTCCGCCCGATTTCGGATGCTCAAGACCAAGAATTTGCCGCAACAATGTGCTCTTTCCTGAACCGCTGCCTCCCAGCAGAACCGTGATCTGGCCTGGCTCAATGTCAAGGTTCAAACCATCGAGCACACGCCGCCCATCGTATTCCACAACCAGATCGCGCACCGAAATGATGGACATTTAAGTCTTTCCTACGAAGTAAAAGATGGTGGTGAACATCGCATCGGCAACGATGACCAGGAAAGTTGATCGCACGACCGCCGAAGTTGTCGAGCGACCCACTGCCTCGGGCCCGCCGCGCACACGAAGTCCTTCCAGGCATCCCACATGAGCAATGATGGTGGCGAATGCCAGACTCTTGATCATCCCAGCGACCACATCCCGCAACTCAATGGAGGTCAGCACGTATCGGAAATAGAGCAGGAGACCAAGGTGCGTGCTGAAGAACATAAAAAGCCCCCCGGCGAAAATGCCGAAGAGAGCGGAGACGATAGTGAGACAGGGAACTGCCACCAGCGCCGCCAGATACTTTGGCGCTAACACGAACTCCACCGGTTCGAAGGCCATGATCTTAAGCGCATCGATCTCCTCCGTCACCTTCATGGTGCCGATCTCGGCCGCAAATGAAGATCCCGATCGTCCGCTGACGGCGATGGCCGTCAACAGCGGACCAAGTTCTCGTGTGAAGCCGACTGCGACCAGATCGATGACGAAATGCAAAGCTCCGAAGCGCCGCAACTCAGAGGCTCCCTGCATCGCCAGGATGAATCCGCTGCACATCGCCAGCAGGGCAACCATCGGCAGCGCCTCAACCCCGATCTCTAGCATTTGGTGAACGGCTGCTCGCCACCGATGTCTATTTCCAACCAGGGGCAGAGCCGCGCGCATCCCGCGCAGGGTGGCCCACCATTGAATGTTCAGGCTCCCCACATAGTCGAGTTGACTGAGAGTCTCTCTGCCGGCAGTTTCGAGAAGATTGGCCATCAGACCGCCTCGCACCCAGAGTGGTTCATCCTTCAACGCCCTCATTGAAGAGATATAGAATGCCCGTCGCTTCAAACAGGCGATGCAAGCGATCATGCAATCCCTGCAGCCTAAGTTCGGCTTTACAGTTTCGTGCGATCTTTAACGCTTCGATCAGAGTGGCAACGCCGGAACTGTCAATATGGGTCACGCCCGACAAGTCAATGCTCACTGTCCTCGGATGTGGCGCGTGCAAAAGGGCAATAAGCTGGTCGCGTACTGCTGGAGAGGAATCAATATCAATCCGGCCCTTCAAAAGCGCCAGAACGCCATGTTCACTGGCAACAATGTTGATTTCCGGCTTATCCATCCTGTTGGTGTTGCCACTCGGCATGAAGTAGGTTCCTCTCCGGCAAAATGTCCCGCACTCTCATAACGGACAATTGCCAACATCCACGCGAATCTGTTCATGGCAAGCACAAGGCCATTAGCGGGCAGTCGTAATGCTAAGCACATCAATGACTTGCGCAGGAGATGCTCTGGTGGTGCGAACGATCTAGACAGTATCCGGGCAGGCGCGCCCGAATACGGGCAGATGATGTCAGATGCGCTTGGATCGTGACCCTATTGGGTCATCGGCTCGGAATGGTTGCTTTTCGCGTCCCCCATGGACCGTATGGCCAGTTCAGCCGTGTGTTTCAGGAGCTTGCGTTCGGTCTTCAATTGAGCCTTTAACATTCCGGGCGCAGCTTAGGCAATGCGGCCAGCGCGAGCGATTGGACCTGGGGATTGCCTCATGCGAACAAGATTGCGTCAGACAACTTCAGCGTGGGTATCGAATGCTTGTGCTAGCGGCGGCGTCCACGACAGGGAGATCCCGTGTGGAGTACCCCTCTTACTAACTTCTGCAATTTAGCCTTTGCCCGAGCGGTCTGCGCTTTCACAGTCCCGGTGGGAACTCCCAGAACGCGAGCTGTTTCGCCGACGGAAAGATGATCCACAAACCGGAGGTGAAACGTTCTCCGCAGAGTCGGTGATAGTCGTGCTGCTGATTTCATCAACCGCGCATTCAGCGTAGCTCTATGGCACTCATCTTCGGGACCGGGCCGATGGTCCACCAAAGTATCGGAGAGCGAATACTCCTGGTCTTCTCCGATTCGTGAATCGAGGGATACGTGGATGTAGCGTGACCGTTTACGCATTTGCATTCTCGCGCAGTTGACAACAATTGCGGTCAGCCACGTGGAGAGTTGCGCTTCGCCTCTGAATTGGTTCAAATGCTGAAAGGCGGCCAATAACGCGTCCTGCACCGCATCCTCGGCATCAGGTTTATTTCCGAGGAGTCTGTACGCGTACCGATACAGAGACTGTAAGCCGTGCGACAGAAAAGGCATCATCTGTGCAGGTGAAGGCGTTCCCGATTCCAAGGCGACACCCTCACCGCGGTCAACTAATTTCTCCAGGGACGGCATGTTATGTTCGCGCTCCTCTGTCGCCAGCGGAGCATGTGACGTTCCATGCGACCCCAGCGAACTGGAATTTCGATTTCATCTGGATGCAGAGACCGACCCCGGAAGAGCAATCACCAGAACCGTGTCGGAGGTTGTCGCTTTCAGCCGCTGCCTTGCCTGCTGCCCGGCTGCTTCGTCGATGTCATGTTTAAGAACATCATGGAGGGCGCTAAGCACCTGATACTGCATCAGTGCCATTTGGTAGCTCTGCTGCAGAAGATAGTCGGCCTGCTCGCGGCTAATCTGATTTGCTTGTTGCGCCTGTACAATCATTGAGAAATCGGCCGATGTCTTGTCTGCCACCATGCTCATCGCGATCTCGTAGGATTTGAGAACGTCTTGTGGGCCCAAAGGCATTTCCGGTTTGAGCGTAATCAAATCGGACAGAACAGCTATGGACTGCATGCTTGTACCGGCAAGAATGCTCTCCAGCGGAGGCGCTTCTGCCTGAATGTCCTTTTTCTCCGGCTGGGCCGCGGCAGCGTGCCACACGCTTGCGAGAATCAATATCGTAATAAGGATCTGTCGAGTTTTCATCGGTGCTCCTCGTGCGAGCTGCATATGCTATGGGTCTGCTGCTGATTGCGCTCTGATCGCTCTAACTCGTCCGCACAGCAAATTGCAGCCAGCACAAGCTATTTCGAGTCCTTGCGCTCTTTAGCAGGTCGCTGGCTTTCTATCGGCACCTGGAGCGACCGGCCCAACATGTCGTTGTAGGTAATTGTGTTCTTCCCGACTAGTACCAGCAGTTCATGCCCGGTTGCGTACTTCGGCGGCAGGTCGCCCAACGGCTGCGTGTACAGAACCACGTAGATGGTATCGCCCACTTTGACCGAAACGTCATAGCTGGCGGGATCAGACGCAGCGTCTCCTGCAACCTGACGAGCCTTGACCTCGGTAATGATAGCTACTTGATACTTTGCCGTAGACTGGCCAAGAGCCGCCAACGTCAGTACAAACAGAGTGACTACCACGATTAGTCTCTGCATCCTTCACTCCTCGCGCTCCTGCTAGTCCAGCAATCCGGACCAGAGATGACTGTTAACCAAGCCAGGAGCTTGTTCTTAACATTCACGTTGGAACGCAATCGACGTGCCAATGCGCGAAGCGCTTGTAGAGTCTCCAACGGGGCTGTCGTTTCATGTCTTTGCCGCGCGCCGTGCTGCGCGGGCCACCACGCAACGCTCAAGTTGCGACCACATCCGGGCACACATGCCTAACAATAGGCAACGAGGCTTGGCTGTCAGTACCTGCCGCAATCGCGAAAGGCTTTGTTACTGGCTCTTATTCGCCTCTTCGGGATTGGCATTGAGCTTGCATCGTCACTGCTGAGCGAGGCGGCAGTCATTGGGCCGAGACGGACTCCGCAGCCAACCAGTTCGGAGGGCCCGAGAGAGCGCAAAAGACCCGCGCCGGACAATTTCCGTTGTTTGTTGGCCTGTGGCTGCCCCTCCCGCAGTTTTCGGATCTCTGAACAGGAGAGCGACTATGACAATCGCTGACACGCTACCGGGCGAATCGAACGGGCACATCATCTCGTCGATCATGAACCTGGTCTGCCCACAATGCGGAGGAAGAATGTCGGAATTCCAATGCGAAGGGAGATGCTGCAGAAACTGGCTTGCCGAGTGGGAATGGGCGAATCAGGCGACGAGAAACCGCGGGGCCCGGCTCCCAAGCCATGCTGCCCGGCGCAAGCGTTGAGCCATCTCGCGTTCCTATTCGCGATCCTTGGTTTCTCGAGCAGTGTTCTTACTTCAACGCTTTGATTCGGTGGGGTCTGTCCTCGATGCCGGTACTGATGGAATGAGACGAAAAACTCTTCTTGTAAGAACTCGATTGATGTTGCTGACCAGCTCCTTGCTGTTGCTTGGCCAACATCCCGCCCTGGGCCAGCAAAGCCAGACCCTACCGAATGCCCCTCAGCCACAACAATTGAAAGCTGAAGGGGGCATGAGCGAGTATCGACAGCACCACATCATGTGGGTCATCCCCAACTACCGCACCGATGAGGGTACGTCTGAGTTCCAGCCGTTAACGCCGGATCAAAAATTCAAACTCGCGTTTGACGACTCCTTCGATCCCACGGCTTTCCTGGTTGCCGGAATATTCGCGGGGTCGTCGATGGCACAGGACCAATATCGTTCTTTCGGACAAGGCGCGAAAGGCTTCAGCAAGTATTACGGTGGCGCATTTGCCGATCAGGCCATCGGCAATGTGATGACAGAAGGCGTATTCCCCACGGTCCTGCATCAAGATCCGCGCTATTTCACCAAAGGAAAGGGAGGTTTTCTAAGGCGGACCGGATACGCCATCAGCCGGGAGTTCATCACCCGCAACGATGATGGCCGCAACCATTTCAACACCTCGGAACTCCTGGGAAATGCAGTCGCCGCCGGGATCTCAAATCTCTACTATCCGGCTGCTGACCGAAGCCTTGGAAAGAGCGTGAACAAATGGGGTCAGCAGATCGGCCTCGATACGAGTTTCAACATTATGAAAGAGTTCTGGCCTAGCATACGCCGCAAGCTCTTCGGTCGTTAAGGCGGTAGCCTTCAAGAAATCATGAGTAGTTATCGCTGCGGGATGGAATGCCAGGGAACGCAGTTGGAGCCGACCCAGAGGCATGAATGTGCCGCAGCTGTCGGGTCGGAAACAGGCGTCTCCGGAACTCCGGCATCGTTCCGTGCGCCATCATCAGTATGCAATGCGGAATGCGCTGGAAAACGCACGCGCGCGGATGGCCGCGACTCGCGGCCAGCAATTGGCAGAGAACCACGTTGAGCCGGAGATCCTTCAAGAGCACTAATGTGGAACCAGCCGTAACAGAGTTTGGAGTCTACGCGATTCACAAAATGCAGATCGCACGAGGCCAGCAATCGCTCGGCCACGGTCCCGCAAGGTAAAGCCGCGGTAAGGGCAATTCGGCAAGGGGACTGTTCTATCAAGCCCTTTCAACCCCCCCCCGCAAGACTGAGTTCCGCCGACTCGGACTTCGTGTTCAACGACACGCATCCATCCAGACCACGCTGAATACCTATGGCAGAGGGACAATGGAATCGATGCGGGGGCGCAGGGGCGAGTGATACGGCAAGCGATGGCGCGTCAAATGGACTGTCCGTGGACGTCAGCCTATCGTGTAAGTCGATTGGCAGCAACAAGAAGCTGGCGGAGAGAGTGGGATTCGAACCCACGTTACCCTTTCGAGTAAACACGCTTTCCAAGCGTGCGCCTTCAGCCACTCGGCCATCTCTCCGGCGTAAGACTCGGGAAGGAACTGCTTCGCACAAACACGCCGCACGCTAGCAGGCGAACCGCTGCTATCCGTCTTTTTGATTCTATGGGTGAAGTCGTGAAAACCGCAACTTGATTGGAGCAACTCGCGCGCTTGCTACAGCTCCGTCCTGTGTGCAGTCTTAGGAGAGTTTCTCAGGAGACTCTCCCGCCGCGTCGGGAGCGAAGGCCGTCGCCGAAGAAGCGCCGGAAGCTGACAGCCCGGCGGCTGCAGCGTTTGCCGCACTGCCGTTAGTCGGGGTGGCGGGTAAAGCAGGCACTTTGGTGCCGTCCACGATGTGGTGATTCAGGCAATACAGGGCAAGTTCCAGGCGGTCTGCAACTCCGAGCTTGTCGTACACCTTGCGCAGGTAGTTCTTGACCACCTGCTCGGTGGTTCCCACCCGCAGGGCGATCTCTTTGTTCTTCATTCCCTGAGTGACGCAGGAAACAATGGTCGTCTCTTTCGGCGTGAGTTGCACTTTGAGCCGGGTCCCGGCAGGACGGTTGTTCTGGTTGCGGTAAGCTTCCATCACCCAGTGAACCCCCTGGCTGTCCAGCCAGGTTTGTCCCGCGGCCACTTTGCGGAGGCACTCCACCAGCAACTCGGGCTCAACCTCGCGAGAGACGATGCCGTGCGCGCCCCGGCGGAATAGTTCCAGAGTCAATTCTTCATCGGCGCCCGGAGTCACCACCACCGCCCGCACGTCCGGATTCTGACGGAGCAACTCCGCCACCGCTTCGACCGGATGCGGCGCCAGAGCGGCTTCAAAAATCACGACGTCGCAGGAGAACTTCTTGAGGGCGGACTGGACTTGCGGCAAGGTCTCGGCCTGGCCGACCACCCGAATGTCGTCCTCCAGCGCAAACACTTTGCGCAGGCCGGCACGAAAGATGGCCTGCGAGTCAGCGACGATCACGCGGACAAACTGTCCTTTGCTGTCGTCACCGGCTCCGAGATTTTCTTCCACGTTGACTGGAATGCTCGCCATTCTTGTTCTGCGTTCTAGGCCCGCTCGAAGTGATACTCGTCAATCACGACGCCGACGCCGCGGCGGCCGCGATCCTCGAAGCTGCGCACCACCCGACCGCGGCAATCAATCTGCACATTCTGCGGCGCGCCCACCACGTCGGCCGGCAGCACGATCGTGAAGTCCACCATCGAGCCCACGGGCACGTCGTTCTCCATGGCCAGCAACACGCCGTTGGCCGAGATGTTTTCAGTCTCCGCCGTGTAGTCGCTGCCCTGCGATTTCACGGACGCGGTCAGGTGCAACGGAAATCGCGGCGCGCTCTGCATGTCTTCATAGTGCATGGCGCTTGCCTGTTCTGTCATCGCGTTCTTGCCCGTTTCGACCGCCACGTCGCTCTGACCTTCCCTTCTCACGGCGATTCTGCTGACACCCGCTGAACTCAACCGCAGCGTACACCCGCAAAATTGCTCCGCAAAGTTACCGAAGTCATGGAACAGTGGGGGTTAACTGCTTTTCTTTGAGATGATTAGACGGAATCTGATGAGCCAGAAATGAGCTCTAGAAAAGGTGCCGGAAGGACTCCAAATGCTCGGCAAAATCCGGGTGATTTCGGGCAAATCCCGCAAAGAGCTATTAGTGGAGGTTGATGGCGAGCGCCGACAGCTTCAGAACTTCGTTACTTCGGTGAAGGGGAACTCTTTCACTTTCATCGCCGGCACGACCATATCGAACGATTCTTCCCCGCACGACCGCACCGGCTCGCTCATGGCTTCGACGTTCGACAGCATGTGAATCAGGCTTTCATTGAAGCGGAAATTGCGCACGCCGCACTGCACGCGGCCGTTCTCCACCAGAAACGTTCCGTCCCGCGTCATCCCGGTCACGATTTTTTCGTATGGATCTACCTCGCGGATGTACCACAGCCGCGTCACCAACAGGCCGCGTTCGGTTGAAGAGACCATCTGACCGACGGTCTGCGGATCTCCCGCCGGGGCAAATACGATGTTCTGTGGCATCTCGCCCATGTCGTTTGGCAGCAGGAAACCATGCCCGGTTGCCTCGATGAGTCCGGCTTGGTCGCGGTACTCTGATCGCTTCATCCTGGCCGCGGTCGCCCTAGCATAGACCACCCGCTTCACGACGCCGCTTTCGACCAGGCCGACCTGCTGCCGCCGCACGCCTTCTCCGTCAAAGGGCGATCCGTTCTGCAGCGGATGATCAACATCATCCAAAATAGTGATGTTATCGCCGAAAACCTTGCTGCCAATGCGGCCCGTAAGAAACGAGCGCTGGTCAAGAATCGCCATGCCCGAGTAATCCCAGAACATGAATCCGACGATGTCGAGCACCGCCGCCGGCTCGAAAACCACGGTGTACTTCCCCGCTGGCAGCTCGCGCGGGTGGGCCGAATCTACGGCTTTCTTCGCCGCCGTCTCGGCCAGGGCAAGAGGATCCAGATTCGTCACATCAGGGGAATTCGCCTTCTGCCAGCCAGAAGAATCTTCCGCCAGCATGGTGATGGAAATCTCGGCCAGCGTCTGCGTGTGCCAAATATTCAGCCCGCGGGAATTGAAGATACCTTCAAAAGAATCGGCGCTGGAAAAGACTCCCGCAGCTGTGAGCTTGTGCCGGTCCGCGACATCAACGATTTTCTTGACGCCTTCAGCGCGGAGTTGCGGAGTAATGCCAGCGGTCTGCGCAAAAAAACGAGGAGGATATTGTGTGGCAGGGACGCCCCCGTCCGCGCTGCCGGCCGCCTCGCGAGAGTCCGGCATAGGCAACAGGTCCGGATCCGGATGCTGCACCTGCGCCAGGCTTTCCGACGCCCGCACCACCTGCCGCAGGCTCTCGTCGTCAAACTTGTTGGTGGAAGCTCGAGCCGTGCGCCCGCCAAACGCGGTCCGCACGGAGACTGTCGCATTCTCTTCCGCCACGTTCTGATGAATCGTGTTGTTGGCGAAGCGAGTCAGGGCAAACCTCCCGCCGGATATAAAGAGCTCGACTTCATCTGCGGTCGAGAGCTTCCCGATACGGTCGAAGATGTCGCCAGCTTGTTCCTTGGTCAGCATTCAGTTCTCTATCACAGGCGTCATGTGGCCTTGTACGCGCTTCCGACCTTAATTCCCCGGAACCGCGACGGCGCCGCTCCGTGCCCCGTGCCCATGACCTGCTGCGGTTGTCCCTTGCCGCAGTTGGGCGTGCCCCACAAGGTCCACTCGTCGCGCGAGCAGATGGCATCGAGCGCGTTCCAGAATTCCGTCGTGATGCCCGAATACGATGGATTCTTCAGCATCCGCACGCGCTTGCCGCTCTTGATCTCCCAGCCGATCTCGCAGCCAAACTGAAAGTTGTAGCGCTTGTCGTCAATGGACCAGGAGCGGTTCGTCTGCATCAGAATTCCGCGATCAGTCGCCGCAATCAGTTGTTCCAGCGACAGAGGCCTCTCTCCAGGCAGCAGGCTGACGTTGGTCATGCGGATCATGGGCAACCGGTTCCAGCCTTCGGCGCGCAACGTTCCCCCGGAGCGGATCTCGCCGATGGTGTGGGCAGTCTCTCTTGAACTGAGATAGCCGGTGAATAACCCGTTGGTGATGATCGGCGTGCGCTGCGCCGGCACGCCTTCGTCGTCGTAACCGAACGTTCCCAGACCGGGGCCATGTTCCTGCCGCGCGTCGGCGACCACATTGACCAGGTCGCTGCCGTAACGCAAAGTCCGGAGCTTGTCCAAAGTCAGAAAGGACGTCCCAGCGAAATTTGCCTCCATCCCCAGCACACGATCGAGTTCAATCGGATGCCCAACCGACTCGTGAATCTGAAGCGCCAGTTGCGAACTATCGAGGATAATGTCGAAGGCGCCTTCCGGGCACTGATCGGCATGGTGCAGGGCCACCGCTTCTTCCGCGATCCGCCGGGCGTTCTCGACCAGATTCAGTTCCTCGATCAATTCATATCCCTTGTTCTGCCACTGCCCGCCGTACGAATTTGGATACGAACGCTTCTGAATTTCATTCCCGGCAAAGGCGTAAGCGGCGTACCCTGCGCCCGTCGAAAACTTGGTCTGATGAATATCAGCACCCTCCGACGACACGAACCATTGCTCTTCACGATTGAAATTGAGGTTCGTCTCCGCCAGCGTGATTCCCGGCACAGAACGCAACTCAGCATCAATCTTCAGCAGGAGTTCGATGTTTTGTTCAACCGGAACGGTAAACGGATCGACCTTGTGCGGGGTCGTCCACTCAGCAATGGCCGGCTTCTCCGGCGCTAGCCTCACATCCTGCCGCTTCACGCGCGCCGAAGCCTTTGCAATCTCCACGGCCCGGGCGGCACTTGCCTCGACCGCACCGCGTCCGAACTCGGCCGACGCGGCGAATCCCCATGCTCCGTCAGCGATCACGCGCACGCTCATGCCGACCGACTCCGCATCCGACGCGCTCCCCACCTTGCCGTTCTTTGTGGTCAGGGCGCGGCTACGTTGCGCGACGATCCTTACGTCGGCATAGGTCGCGCCGCGATCCGCCGCAACGTTCAAGGCCCAGCTGGCAACGTGTTTCATGGGAAGGAATTCAATCTAACACATCGCCGCCTCTGCCCGGTTTGACGCGTCCAACTCTCTTTTTCACAATCTCTGTTATCTCCCGCACGTTCCCATGTGATCCCCATCACTGCCCGGACCTGATGGTGGAACTCCAATGAAAGCATAATTTGTAGACACTGCGGCAGCACTTGGCGCTGCCGAAGGAGCAATCTAAATGAGCATGTTCATAACTGATGAACGCCCCGTTACTCTGGCCGAGAACGATGACCCCACCGACAGCCAGTCCAGCAAGAAGGCTGACCTCGCCGGCCCCGGCATCGGCGACTACGCCGAATTAGAGAAAGTGCTGCCGGGCGACTACCACTCCCTGCTCACTGCCAAAGAAACCCAGAAGGCAATCAGCCATGTAAAGCGCTACATCGAAGACAATCTATGCAAGGAACTGGGTCTCATGATGGTCGAGGTCCCGCTGATCGTGGACGCGGAAAGCGGCGTCAACGACATGCTCGACCGCGACGGTTCCCGCACTCCTATTCAGTTTCACATTTCGAACGACCGCAATCTGCACCCGATCGACGCCCAGGTCGTTCAGGCCGCCACGAAGTGGAAAAGAGTGGCGCTCAGGCAGTTCGAGTGCCGCCCCGGCGAGGGCATCTGCACCGACATGCGCGCGGTGCGCAAGGACTACTTCCTCGATCACGACCATTCCGCTTACGTGGATCAGTGGGACTGGGAACGCGTGATCACCCCGGAGCAGCGCAACCTGGAGTTCCTCAAGTCCATCGTGCGGAAGATATGGAAGGTTCTGGTGGGCGCCGAGAAATTCGCACTGGAGATGTTCCCCGAACTGCGCCAGCCGCGCTATCCCAACCTGCCCGAGGAGCTCACGTTCATCCATGCAGAAGAACTTCTGGCTATGTATCCTGATCTGCCGCGCAAGCGCCGCGAGACAATCATTCTGCAGAAATATCCGGCCATCTTCATCATCGGCATCGGCTGGCCGCTCAAAGACGGTTACCCGCACGAAATGCGCGCCGCCGATTACGATGACTGGGTCACCGACACCAGTAAAGAAACTCTGCGCGACACCCACGGCCTGAACGGCGACATCCTGGTTTGGAACTCCGTGACCCAGCGTCGCCATGAACTCAGCTCCATGGGCATCCGGGTCAATGCGGAAACTCTACGTAAGCAGCTCGAAATGTCGCAACTGCTCGACAATCTCCGCTTCCCCTATCATCAGGGCATCATCAACAACGAACTGCCGCTCTCGATCGGCGGCGGCATCGGACAGTCCCGCACCCTGATGCTTCTGCTGCGCAAAGCCCACCTGGGCGAGGTCAGCGTCACCGTGTGGCCGAAAATCCTGAAGGAGATGTGCGCGAGGAAGAACATTTTTGTGCTGGAGTAGATGATCTGTTGTCGAAACAGAAGAGGGGCGGCGCCCGCGCCCCTCTTTTGCTTTCGGTGGAAGAGCGGAGCTTGGCTGAACGCAGTAACTAAAATGAACCACGACAATATCCACAGCCCGCGTGTGACACATATCACAGCCTCGGGCTTCGATGATCGTATACCTTCGCATACTATCCATCCGGGAGAGTCGGAACAACTTAGCCCAGCGCTTCAGCGCTGGGTTGGGACAAGACAAATCAAAGCAAGTCCCGGAGGGACGGCACAATGTCGCACTCCTATTCCAGCAACCGAATCCATGTGATCTTCTCCACAAAGGAACGCACGCAAACTTTGCCGGATGACTTCCAACCTAAACTCTGGGCCTATATGGCTGGCATCGCCCACAATCAAGGCTTCGAGGCCATAACCATCGGCGGCGTCCGCGACCATGTTCATGCTCTGCTCGTCCTGCCGCCCACCATGCCGCTCGCGAAGGCGGTTCAGTATCTCAAAGGCAGTTCATCGCACTGGATCAATCAGACTCGTCCCTCCAACATTCCATTTGCCTGGCAGGAGGGATACGGAGCCTTCAGCGTGAGCGCGTCCCAAACCCCTGATGTCGTACGCTACATCCAGAACCAGCGCGCTCATCACGAAAAGAAGAATTTTGAAGAGGAATTTGTGGCGCTCTTAAAGAAATATGGCGTGTCGTACGACTCGGCCTATGTTCTGGGCTAATGTGTGCCGTCCCTCCGGGACTTGTCCCTCTTCCACAACGCAACCCAGCGCTGAAGCGCTGGGCTAAGTTGTTTCGTCCTGGCGGAGCTTGCTCCCTGTTCCCGCCTTCCATTGATGTACCGAGGCAGCTTTGCCGTTGGTGTCGCCTAGGCTGGCTTCCTTCGAATAAGCGGCCTGTAGAAGAGGAAGTAATAAATGGTCGAGATCCACGGTCCGCCGCAAAGCAGTACTATTGCCCAGATGACCTTGAAGCCTGTCGGCCAAGCATCAGAAGACGTCATAGCCCACAGCATGCCGAACCACACGGTCAACTGGGCCAAAAGCAGCATCGCAATCACAACAAGCACAATGGAGAGCAGATACCACCCGCTATGCCACTGCCAATCGGAAGATTCGAAGACGAGATTTTCAGCGCATATCGTCACGATCAACCCGACGGCGAATACACCAACCGTTATCCAGGCGCAGATCTCGAACACATCTCCGGCACGCTGTGATGTGATCCATCTCGCACTTGGGAGACGAGTCATCGTTCGTACCCAGCCAACAGAACCTGCCCCGCTCTACGGCGTCGCCCGCGCCTCGGCCAGTGCTTTTTTCACCGCCTGCAATTCCTTCAACACGCTGCGCAACTTGGTAGACTCCAGCGCGTTGGCCCCATCCGACAACGCTTCCTTCGGATTGTCGTGGACTTCTAGAAACACGCCATCCACGCCCGCCGCCACCGCCGCCCGCGCCAGCAGCGGAATGAACTCGGGCTGTCCGCCGCTCACGGCGGGGCCGTCCTCTCCCGCCTGCGATGACGGCAACTGCACCGAATGAGTCGCATCGAAAACGACTGGCGCGAACTTGCGCATAATGGCCAGCGACCGCATATCCACCACCAGATTGTTGTAGCCGAAGCTGGCTCCCCGCTCGGTAAGAAACACTTGCGCATTGCCCGCTTGGCGGCATTTTTCGACGGCGTGCCGCATGTCCCACGGCGCCACGAACTGCCCCTTCTTGATGTTCACTGCGCGCCCACTCAACGCAGCCGCGACGACCAGATCGGTCTGCCGGCTGAGAAATGCCGGCACCTGGATCACATCGGCCACTTCGGCAACTGGGGCCACGTCAGCCGCCTGATGCACGTCGGTAAGCACCGGTAAGTGCACTTCATCCTTGATCTTCTTTAGGATGCGCAGCCCTTCCTTCAGGCCCGGCCCGCGATAGCTGCGGATGGAAGTCCGGTTGGCCTTGTCGTAGCTCGCCTTGAAGATGAGAGGGAAATTCAGCGATCGAGCGACGCCCTTGATGATCTCCGCCATGCGCATGGCGTGCTCTTCGCTCTCGATCACGCACGGCCCGGCTATGAGGAACAAATCCCCGGACCCAACGTGAATATCTCCGACTTGGAATGCAGTGGTCAGTGGTCAGTTCCAGGGTGTCACTTGGAAGAGCTAATTTACCCCCAAGCGCGCCGCGGCCGCAAAGGACTCGAACGCCCGTCTTCTCTGCGACCTTTGCGTCCTCTGCGGTGAAGAAGTTACCGCCGCGCCACGTTCTCCGGCCGGTGGAACATCTCCACTTCGGCGGTTTCCTTTTCCGCTCTCCGCTTCAATCCATGTGCGTAGGCCGCGCCCACAAACGAGCTAAACAGCGGATGGGGCTCGAGCGGCTTCGACTTGAACTCAGGATGGAACTGGCATCCGATGAAGTGCGGATGATCGGGCAGTTCGACCATCTCCACATACGTCCCGTCCGGCGTGGATCCCGAGATGCGGAGGCCTGCCGCCGTCATTGGCTCTTCGTACTCGCGGTTGAACTCATACCGGTGCCGGTGCCGCTCGCTGATTTCGAGCGTCCCATAGATCTTGTGCGCCAGCGTGTTCGGTTCAATCTTGCAAGTCCACGCTCCGAGCCGCATGGTCCCGCCAAGTTCCTCCACGCCGCGCAACTCACGCAGCTTGTAAATCACGCGATGCGGCGTGGCCGGATCGAACTCGCTTGAGTTCGCGTCTTCCAGTCCCACTACATTGCGGGCAAACTCGACGCACGCGGTTTGCATCCCCAGACAGATTCCGAAGTACGGAACTTTCTTCTCCCGCGCGTAGCGAATCGCCACCAGCATGCCCTCGATGCCACGCTTACCAAATCCGCCGGGAACCAGAATCCCGTCGTAGCCCTCCAGTTGCGATTCGAAGCTTTGGTCGCCGGTTTCCAGGCCCTCGGCCTCAATCCAGTTCAACTGCAGCTTCAGATTGTGCGCCAGCGCGCCGTGCACCAGCGCTTCTTTGAGCGACTTGTAGGAGTCTTCATACTCCACGTACTTGCCGACAATACCGATCGTGACCGTGTCCTTCGGGTTATAGACGCGGTGGACGATATCCTCCCACTTCGACAGGTCGCGGTCTTTCGCTTCCATGTGCAGATATTTCAGCACCAGCGTGTCTACGCCTTCATTGGCGAACACCAGCGGCACTTCATAGACCGAAGCTACATCTTTCGCCGTAATGACCGCTTCTTCTCCTACGTTGCAGAAGAGCGCGATCTTCGACTTGATCTCTTTCGCCAGGAAACGGTCGGTGCGGCACAGCAGGATGTCGGGCTGAATTCCGATGCTGAGCAGTTCTTTCACCGAGTGCTGCGTCGGCTTGGTCTTCAGTTCCTGCGCCGCCGCGATAAATGGCACCAGAGTAACGTGCACAAATAGCGTATGTTCGCGCCCCAGTTCCTGCCGCATCTGCCGGATCGCTTCCATGAAAGGCAGAGACTCGATATCGCCCACCGTGCCGCCGATCTCGACGATCACCACGTCCACATCCTGAGCGACCTTCTTCATCGCCGCCTTGATTTCGTTGGTCACGTGCGGGATGACCTGCACCGTCTTGCCCAGGTAATCGCCGCGCCGCTCCTTGGCGATGATCTGCTCGTAGATTCGCCCGGTCGTCCAGTTGTTGTCACGGGAGAGTTTGGCGTGGGTGAAGCGCTCGTAGTGGCCCAGGTCCAGGTCGGTCTCGGCGCCGTCGTCGGTGACGAAAACCTCGCCGTGCTGAAACGGCGACATCGTCCCCGGATCCACGTTCAGGTAGGGGTCAAACTTCATCAGGTTTACTTTCATCCCGCGGCTCTCCAGCAGGCAGCCGATCGAAGCCGCGGCCAGTCCCTTGCCGAGTGAAGACACAACTCCGCCCGTCACAAAGATGTACTTCGCTGGCATCTCTTCCTCGCTTTGAATTGTGTTTGGAAAATTGTGCAGGTGGCGTGCACGATCAATTATGGCAGAAAAGTCCTGTGGAAGAAATGGTAGAAATTTGTCAGAGAGACTTTATCTGGCAGGGCCGGTTCGGTCGAGCGAAGCCCGATGGCGGATTCTCGGGCTGAAGTGAGCCTGCGCGTTGACTATCTTGGCTCTCTCAGCGAGAATAATTGAGGTTCATCACCAGCACCTTGGAGTGTCTCCGCACGTGGGCCTGTGGCGCAGCTGGGAGCGCGCTTCCATGGCATGGAAGAGGTCGTCGGTTCGATCCCGACCAGGTCCACCAAATCTCTCAATGGTTTAGCTCCCGTCGCCATTTTGATCCCGAAGTTCTTACCTGTGATCTCTTGCCCGTGTCTTCGACTTCCACCAACCTCGACTCGAACCGCTCCACGGCCGCCCGCTTGGCCGGGTCCTGAGCGTGCGTGTAGATATTCATGGTCATTCGAGCGTCGAGGATGGCACCGTGAGACGCAAGAACTCGGCAGTCCGTGCGCCCAACACCACAGGCTCGCGGGGACTCTTCCGTCTTGCCGTTCTCGTCAATTTCGACGCAGCCATAGCGAAGTGATGAAATCCCACTTGGTGATGGCCGGCGAGATTCCACCTGACAAGTTCATGACCAGCCCAACCGCTCCCTTTCCAAGCACTAGTCAACGGTCGCGGTCCAGTTAAGAACCACAGAGTAATTTTCGAGAAAACCCTTGCGTGGTTCCAGCACCAGAAACTTAAGCCCATCCGGAGTAACTGCATACTGGTTGATGGTGGGATCTGGTACAAGTCCCGTATCGAACAGCTCTCTTGGAACTCCTATTTGAGGAGGCGAGCCGTGTTCCACGGTTGCAGACATCATTTTTCCTTCGAGGTCTATGAAGAAGAGCTCTCGGCCGTCTCCACGCCAGCGCGGCTGGGCACCTCCCGCCAACGAAACCTGTTTGATGTAATGAAATGAAGGAAACGACGCCAAAAACACTTCCCATCTTCCGGTGCGATTTTCACCGTAGGCGATCAGCTGGCCGTCGGGAGACAGGTGAAATTCGTCTTTTATGAAGCTGGATGAATACAGAGCTTTAGGCTTGCTGTCGCCGGTGAGAGGGATTATCGAAAATGTCTTTGTGTCGTGCGTCAGCAGAAAGCGCCCATCCCGAGACCAGTCTTCCACCCAGTGCCTTTCATTGTCACCATAGACCTTTTGTGGCTTCTCACTTCCGATTTCAATCTTCTCTACGAGGAACGGCGGATCAGATCCACCGTTAGGAAGAAGATTGAAGGCAACATAGCGCGAGTCGGGCGACCAGACGGGGTCCGATTGCGCGTGCGAATCAGTGGTGAGTGGAGTGGTTGTATTCGTCGCTACGTCTATGAGCCACAGGCTTCCGGTAGCATGCTGGTGGAACGAGTTCAGCGCCAAGTGTTTTCCATTGGGCGAAAGCGTGAACTGCTGATAATCGACTACCGGTTCAAGGCTGCCAATTACAGTGCCGTCACGGGAGTACCAGTTGAACTGATCGAAGGATGACCCTTTTGCTGTGCCATAGACAAGGACTCCGTTTTGAGATGCCGTAAATTCGGAAGTGCCGAGATAAGCCGGCGAAGCGGCGACGTTGCGAGCCAGCAACGACGGGGCACCAATCTTTCGCAAAGCTTTCCAGTCCATGCGTTGCGCAAAAAGAGTCTGCTCCTGCGCGAATAACAAGTAGTCGGTCACCGCGATGGCACGACTCTGACTTGCCAGCAGCGGGACCGGGTCTCCGCCATCCAGTGACTGCGCGTAGATTCTCGCTCCCGGATCACCACTGGTCAGGCTGGTGCGAGCCAAATAGATAAAGTGCTTGCCGTCAGGCAGGAACTGAACCCACATGTGGCTGACCTGTCCAGGAAGCAACGAGGTCACAGTCGTGGCAGTTCCGCCCCCAGGGGCAACGCGGAGGATCGGACTGTTTACCGCCCTGGCAAAGAGGATGGTCCCATCGACGCCCCAAGCGCCTTGCGCAATTTCCGGAACTGTGTAGATCGCCTCAGTGGCTCCGCCCGATGGCCGAACCTTCTTCAGTTTGCCGCCGGCCCAGAAACCAATGAACTGTGAATCCGGGGACCAGAAAGGCAAAAGCGCGCCCTCAGTCTGGTCAATCCGTTGCGCTTCGGACGAACCCAAAAGCCTGATCCACAAATAGCTTTGACCGGACGCATCAGTGGCCGCAAAGGCCAACGTCTGGCCGTCGGGTGAAAGTGCGATGTGTTCGAAAGGATGCCAGTTCCGATGTAACGTCACACCCTCCGGCAGACCCAGCGTAAGCCGTACTGCGTTCCTCGATTGCTCAATCGGGCGAAATTCGAACCAAACGATGAGAGCCAGAATGGTGATACCCAGCAGGGCAACAATCATGAGTGCTGACTTGCGCCGCCATGGCGGAGCAAGCGCCCCCGGAGGTGCAGTTGTAAGAGCTTTGTCTTCGACTCTTGTCAGTGAGGACCAATGGAACTCCGGTACATACGACCCGGGTGAAAGCTCGATATGGACGGGGGCTGATATGGCCTCCCTGTAGTACTGGGCAAGCCGCTTTCGCACTTCTGCCGCTCGCACGCGGACGACCATGTCATTTGAGGTGTCATAGTCGGCGGGTCGCCCAAACAATTCCACGCCGATCATGTGCTCGGAGAGGCTATCGACTTCACCCGCCAAGGCACGTTCTACCACCAGGCGAAGAAAGTCCCGGCACTGCTTGCTTCCGGCGAACGCATCACTTGAGATCACCAATTCGAGCGCGCTGCGAACCGAAGCAGCCTGTTCTGCGCTGATCTTGGTCGGCCTTTCGAAATGCTGCCCTGTTGACATCTCGCCCCAATTTTACGCTTAGATTTCCTTGCCAGGTACTGGCCCGGAATCATAACCTCAATATAGACACGTTTTATCTCTAGAACGCAAACATCAGAGTATACTTCCGCGAACTCTTCTGGAACGGTGCTGTTCCAGGTAAACTTGTGAACCGTCGGCTCAGTGTTCCTGTGCCGATTACTCACAGCCACTGATAAGGTCAGAGAGAAATTGGCCATGAATTCCAGACCCAAGAAATCTTGCCCCCGCGGGCCGGACCCGTCGCCGATTTTTTCCCGGTATCTTTCGTTCGCATGTATCCTTTTTTTTGTTCTTTTTGCCCTCGACTGCCATAACGCCGATGGTGGTGCTTCCGGCATCCTCCTCACTGTCATTGATCAGGGATGGCTGGGTTCCGGCCCACGGCTCACCCCAGAGGTGGAAGAGTTTACGAGACAAACGGGCATTCGAGTTCAGATCTTGCCCGCTCCGGAAGCGGCCGTGGAACAACTAGCAACTTGGCGCGAGCTGCTTGACAGCCGGGCAGAAACGCCTGACGTTTACGCCATTGACATAATCTGGCCCAGGCTTCTGGCGGACAGTTTCATTGACCTGAGACCTTACGTGCCGAAGGAAGACATCGCTGCACATTTTCCGGAGCTGATTGCGAACTATACGGTCGATGGCAAACTGATAGCTCTTCCGCACAACCTGAACGAGGGCTTGTTGTTTTACCGCACTGATCTGCTGGCAAAGTACGGATATGGTGCACCACCGAAAACCTGGGAAGAACTCGAAACCATGTCCAGACGGATTCAAGCCGGCGAGCGCTCAAACGGCAATAAGAATTTCTGGGGCTTCGTTTGGGAAGGTGCGCCGTCGGAAGCATTGACCTGCAACGCATTGGAATGGCAAGTGTCCGAGGGTGGTGGGACGATTCTCGACGAGAACGGCAGAGTGACGATCAAAAACCCGAACACGATCCGGGCGTGGAGCATGGCAGCGCGTTGGGTGGGATCCATTTCGCCCCCCGGAGTCACGGCATACAGAGAGTGGGATGCGTTCAATATGTGGCAGGCGGGAAACACCGCATTCATGCGCAACTGGACCAATGCATATGTGGCAGCGCGTGACGAAAACTCGCCAACAAGAGGCCACTTTGACGTAGCTCCCCTGCCGCGCGGTCGTGCCGGCTTCGGAGCAACGCTGGGTGGAAACGGCTACGGGGTCTCGCGTTATTCGCGTCATCCGCGCGAGGCCGCAATGCTCGTCCGTTTCCTTGCCAGCCCCGAGGAGCAAGCCCGACGCTGCCGCAAGTCCGCTGAGCCGCCTACCGTTGCGGCGTTGTACAAGGACCCCGACGTGTTAGGCGCAAATCCTTACGTGTCCCAGGTTCTGCAAGTACGTGAAGGGGTAGCCTTGCGGCCATCTGTGCCTGCGGGCAAAATGTATCCGGAGGTATCGCGCGCGTATTATGAAGCAGTACATGCCGTGCTTACTCAAAGGCGGAGCGCCGCAAATGCGGCGAGCGACCTGCAGGAGCAACTGGTGAAATTGCTCAAATCCTCGGCAGCCGACGCGAATGCCTCGCGAAGGTAGCTTCGGCAGCAGCATTGCGGAGAGGTCGAGGGCAGCAACATGTCAACCACTCGTCGGAATAGTTCAGGCGACGTGAAAAAGGCCCCGTACGCGGCAGGCGGCCTGTTCCGCAAGAATCCATTGAGCATCGGCAGACGTCTGACCGTCTGCTTTCTGCTGATCCTGCTGTCGATGATCGCCGCTGATACGGTGGTTTTCTGGCAGCTCAAGCAAATGGTCGCCCCCACTCACCGTCTCAGCAATGCCGACCAGACATCCCTTGCCCTTGTCCGCCTCCGCCTGGATGTGGGCCGCTTCAGGGAAAACGTCTCTGCCCTGGAGAGCAGTCACGACACGAAACAATTCTCATCCGAAGCCGCAGGGTTTCGGCAGAGTTTCCTTCGTGACATCGAAGACGCACAGGAAGCACTGAGTAGGGCTCCCGAACTTGCGCGAGAAGAACCGACTATCCCCGCCGCGGTAAAGGTGCTCAAAGTCACACTTCCCTCTCAACTCGACACAGCGGCTCAGCTCGCCGATGCGGAAGATTGGCCTGCGGTTCGTCTCCGCCTCAAAACACAAATTCAGCAATTGATTGATCTTAGCTCCGCGCTCGTGGCAAACGTCGACCGGCAGGCACAGCAGGAACGGAGCAAAGCAATCGAAGATGTTACGAGTGTGCAGAAGCGTCTTTCTTTGGTGCTCCTCATTGCCGGGCTGCTGACATTACTAATGGCTGTCGGCCTCGGTTGGTACGTCACTCAGAGCATTACGGTTCCGCTTGCCGAACTGGGGTCAGGCGCCGCGGCACTGGCGCGCGGCGATTTTCAGCACGAAGTCCATGTTGGTGGAAATGACGAATTGGCTGTCGTGGGCAGGGCATTCAACTATGCGGCCCGGCAACTTCGGGAACTCTACGAAGAACTGCGCGAGCAAGCAGGCCTTCTGACTCTGACGCACGACTCGATTTATGTACTCGATATGAACGGAGTTATTCGCTATTGGAATCGCGGCGCGGAGGCGTTGTATCGATGGCCAGCGGACCACGCCGTTGGCGAGATTGCCCACGACCTGCTGAAGACAGTATTCCCGGCGCCGGTTGAGCAGATTAAAGCGGAACTGATCCGTACCGGCCGCTGGGAAGGTGAGTTAGTACACACTAAGCAGGACGGAACCCAGCTGGTGGTCGCCAGCCGCTGGGCTTTGCAGCGGAACGAGCAAGGCACACCGGTCGCCATCCTGGAGACCAACAACGACGTCACTGAACGCAAGCAGGTAGAGGAAAACTTGCGGCGCAGCGAAACTTACCTTGCAGAAGCGCAAAGATTGAGCCACACCGGTAGCTGGGCTTTCGATGTCGCCAGCAACACGTATGTCCATGCTTCTGAGGAATGTCTCCGGATTTTTGGATTGGATCCGCAAGAGGCTTTGCCGACCAGGGAAGTCGTTTCCCGACGAATCCACCCGGACGATTCGGAAAGGGTGAACCGGGGCCTTGAGAAGACGGTCCGCGAGAAGGGGGATAGCTCGGATGAGTTTAGGATCGTGCTTCCCGACGGAGTGATCAAGTATGTTCATGTGATCAGGCACCCTGTCCTGAATAGCGCGGGAGATGTCGTTAGGTTGTCTGGCACCGCGGTCGATATAACGGAGCGCAAGCGCGCTGAAGAAGAGCTGCGTGAGAGCGAGACGCGTTTCCGCACCTTTGTGGACCACGCGGGGGACGCCCTCTTCGTTTACGATCTCGAGCAACGGACCGTTGTTGATGTGAACCGGGAGGCCTGCGAGAGCCTTGGTTACACTCGGGAGGAAATCATCGGGAAAACGCCGCTTGCCTTCCACCCGGATCCGTATCAAGCGCAGATAGATTCAGTCGCGGAGCAGCTGGCGGCGGGTGAGACCGTGTCCGACACACACTGGCATCGGCGGAAGGATGGGACGGTGTTTCCTGTCGAAGTGCACACCAGTCGCGTCTTGTATGGTGGTCGTCAGTTCCTGCTGATGGTCGCCCGGGACATCAGTGACCGTTTGCGGGCCGAAGAGACTGTTCGCCAAAGCGAAAAGCAGTTGCGCGAGGTCATCGAGACCATTCCTACCATCGCCTGGACTAGTAGCTCGGATGGATCGATTGAATTCGTCAACAAACGTTGGCAGGAATACACGGGCATCTCATCACTCGAGGCGTCAGGCTCCGGATGGAAAAGTGCCTTTCACCCCAAGGACGTCGACCGCTATGTCGAGAAGAGGCGTGCCTCACTCGTGAGTGGGGCCCCATTCGAGGACGAGGTTCGCATCCGTTGTGGCGGAACTGGAGAATACCGTTGGTTCATATCTCGTGCAGTGCCACTGCGGGATGAACAAGGAAACATCGTCAAGTGGTACGGAACCGCGACTGATATTCACGATCGCAAGCAGGCGGAAGAGAGACTTAAAGTCGAGAATGTAGTCCTCCGTGAGGAGATTGATAAGACTTCGATGTTCGAGGAGATCGTTGGCGCCTCTCCGGCCCTGCAGACCGTGCTTGCCGCCGTCTCCAAAGTCGCCCGAACAGACTCAACGGTCCTCCTCACCGGCCAAACGGGTACGGGCAAAGAATTGATTGCGCGTGCGATCCACAGGAAGTCTGAGCGCTCTGGGCGGGCCTTCATCAGCGTCAATTGTGCTGCGATTCCCCAATCGTTGATTGCTTCGGAACTGTTTGGGCATGAAAAGGGAGCCTTCACCGGTGCTCTGCAGCGTCATCTGGGAAGGTTCGAACTGGCTGAGGCGGGGACGATCTTCCTCGATGAAATCGGAGAACTGCCGATGGAGACGCAGGTTGCTCTCTTACGAGTCTTGCAGGAGAGGGAAATCCAGCGCGTGGGCGGCACTCAACCAATTCGCGTGAATGTGCGCATCCTGGCGGCTACAAACCGCGACCTGCAAAAAGCCATTGCGGCAGGCACATTTCGAGAGGATCTGTTCTACCGGTTTAACGTCTTCCCCATCCACATTCCGCCTCTTCGCGAACGCAAAGAAGACATCCCGATGCTGGTGGAGTACTTCGTTGACCGGTTTGCAAGAAAGGCGGGGAAAAACATCCGGAGCATCGACAGGCAGTCACTCGAACTCCTGGAGTCGTACTCCTGGCCGGGAAACATTCGTGAACTCCAGAATGTCGTCGAGCGCTCGGTGATTCTCTGTGACACGAACACGCTAAGGATTGACAATAGTTGGCTCTCCCTGGGAAATGCGCAACTCGACAGCTCAACGGGGTCTTTGGCAGGTAAAATCCAAGCACAGGAAAAAGAGTTCATTGAAAAGGCGCTGACAGAAACAGAGGGCAAAGTTTCTGGTCCCTTAGGCGCGGCCGCGAAACTCGGGATCTCTCCTTCCGCCCTGGAGTACAAGATTCGGCTGCTGAAGATCAACAAACACCAGTTCAAAAAGTACTTGCGCGAAAGCTAGCCGCCCTTCTGTAATTCACTAAAACCTGTGAATTCACTAAAGTTAGCGATGTCCCTGCCTGTCAAACCCTGTGTTTTCAGCATGTTGTAAATGGATGTCGGGTTGCCTCTACATCAGCGAAGGTTAGGAGCCAACATGCTGAGAATCCAAAGGGCCGCGAACGGAAAGATCGTCTTTAGCTTGAGCGGCCGTATAGAACCGGAAGACATTGGCGAGTTGCGGAGACTATTCGGTCTCGAGGTTTCCGCGGTTCAGATCGTGCTGAACCTGAAGGAGCTTGTATTAGTGGATGGCGACGCAGTGGAGTTCTTGGCCGGCTGCGAAGCCGCCGGCATGACTCTCAAAGATTGCCCGGCCTACGTTCGCACGTGGATCAACCGGGGGAAGGGGTTAGGAGACTGTCATGGCAAAAGTGATTGAGTTTTACATACCTAAGAACTTTCGGAAACCATTGCGGACAGTGGCTCAGCCGCAACCCGGAAAAATCATCGAGTTTTGCCCACAGACTCTTGCGAATTGAGAGGAAGTTATGACGTACATTCCCACACAATACGGCTTTATGCGTCTGGAAGATTCCGAAAAACTGTTACGCGTCATCTTCCCAAACTATCCCAGCCTGGAACCGCGGTATCCCGCGCCAGCCTTGGAACCGATTTCCCAGGGCCAAGAAGATCGGAGAAATTAGCCATGTTTTGCATCACTTCCGAAACCTGCCGCGCTTTCACATTCGCCGAAGTTCTAATTCTGGCGGCTATGAACATGGAAAGCAATCGTCTAGCAGCCGAAGGCCAGGTCCGTCCTAATACTGCGGCAATGCAGAGAGGATATCTCTCGGCTACTCAAGTTCTTCGCACAAAATTTCGCAAAGCACTGTAAGTGCAAAAGGTAGGGAGGAGACTATGGGGTGCGCGACTATGGATTTCACAAACCTCGGAAACCTTGCAGCAACACGCCTTGTCAATGTGAGCGGGCTCGGAGACCAGCAGTTTCATGTCGCACCAGAAATCAGTCCTGAGTACTGCTTCGAAGGCATTGTGGGCAAGAGCGCGGCCCTGCGGAAAGTCCTGGCACAAGTTGCCATCGTCGCGCCCACGGATTCCACCGTCCTGCTTCACGGAGAGACGGGCACCGGCAAGGAATTGATTGCACGGGCCATTCACAACCTCAGTTCCCGGCGCGACCACGCCTTTGTGCGTATGAACTGCGCCGCTATTCCCACGGGACTGCTGGAGAGTGAACTCTTCGGGCACGAGAAGGGAGCGTTCACCGGCGCGCTGATGCAAAGAAAGGGACGATTCGAGCTGGCGGACGGAGGCTCGCTGTTTCTTGACGAGATCGGTGATATCAGCCTTGAATTACAGCCGAAATTGTTGCGGGCCGTCCAGGAGCAGGAGTTCGAACGCCTGGGAAGCGCCAGGACAATCCAGGTCAACGTGCGAATGATTGCCGCGACCCATCGCGACCTTCGGGCCATGATCAAGGAGGAGAAGTTCCGCGAGGATCTTTTCTATCGATTCAACGTCTTCCCGATTGAGATCCCGCCGCTTCGGGAGCGGCGCGAGGATATTCCGCTGCTGGTGAACTATTTTGTCTCGACCCTATCCCGTCGGATGCGGAAACAGATTAAGTCCATCCCTAAACAAGCGATGGAGGTCCTGACAGACTGTCCGTGGAAAGGCAACGTCAGGGAATTGGCAAACTTCATCGAACGCGCGGTCATTCTTACACGCGGTGAAGAGTTAGAGGTGCCGATCGCGGCACTCCGTACCTCTTCCGAAATGAATTTGGTTGCTGCGTCGACCTCTAGCTTTCGACAGGCGGAATGCAGTGCGATCGTTGACGCATTGCGAGCTGCTTCGGGGCGGATTGCAGGCAGGGGCGGAGCCGCCGAACGGCTCGGATTGAAGCGTACGACTCTGCAAAACAAGATTCGCCGGCTCGGCATCACCAAGGAACATTACCAGAACTAGGGAGACTGACCTTTTTATAGAACTCATTGAGAATCCCGTCCCAACACCTACCGGACTTCGACTGAAAGTAACGTAGACGCCGAGGGCCGTAGAATCTACTGTTTAGCCAGAAGACGATGCTATTCCTCGTTGGAATTATCACTCGGTTGGCCATCGTGCTGGGAGCATCCCTCATCCTCGGCAAAACCCTGCCTATCATGCCAAACAAAGTGTGCCGCTTCATCTTTTCGTTTGTGCTGGGCGTGCCACTCGATTTAGCTATCAATTACATTGACGTTTCGCTACGTGGGTACCACAAAACGGGCTGGACTTGGACATTCAGTTTCGCTTTGCTCTTTGCCACCTGGTTAACTTTTTGGCCGGCGGAACCGCGCAACTCAAGTACGCAATGACCTACCTTTATGCGTGCAAAAAACAATCTTGCTTGCGAATAACTGGCGCAAGCGGGATTTCTCGCCAACAGTCGCTCTGAAACGCCCCCAAGTTCAGGGCTTTCATTGACTTGCCCCGTTCGTGCCACGTAAGATTCGCAGCACATGATCGACCAGACTATCTCGCACTACCGCATCGTCGAAAAACTCGGTGGGGGCGGGATGGGTGTTGTTTACAAGGCCGAAGATGTAAAACTGCATCGCTTTGTGGCCCTGAAGTTTCTGCCGGATGAGGTCGCCAAAGACCCCCAGGCATTGGCCCGCTTTCAACGCGAAGCGCAGGCCGCGTCGGCTCTCAATCACCCAAACATCTGCACGATTCACGAAATTGACGAGGCGCATGGGCAGGCGTTCATCGCCATGGAGTTTCTGGATGGCATGACGCTCAAGCACCGGATCGCCGGGCGCCCGATGGAAACCGAGGAGATTCTCTCGTTAGCCATCGAAATTGCCGACGCCCTCGATGCCGCACACGCCGAAGGTATCGTCCATCGCGATATCAAGCCCGCGAACCTGTTCATCACGAAAAGGGGCCACGCTAAGATTCTTGATTTCGGGCTAGCGAAGGTCGCGCCCACGGGCGGTCCTTCAAACCAGGTTGCCGCGGGCGACACCATGACGCGCACCATGGAGGAACAGCATCTGACGAGTCCGGGCACGACCGTGGGCACCGTGGCCTATATGTCGCCGGAGCAGGTGCGGGCGAAAGAACTGGATGGGCGGTCCGATCTTTTCTCCTTCGGGGCCGTACTCTACGAGATGGCGACCGGCGCCTTGCCCTTCCGTGGGGAAAGTTCAGCGATGATCTGCGAGGCGATCGTGAACCGTGCTCCCGTGCCCGCGGTTCGGCTCAATCCCGACGTGCTACCTAAGCTGGAAGAGATCATCAGCAAGGCGCTCGAAAAAGACCGCGACCTGCGCTACCAGAGCGCAGCCGAAATGCTGGCTGACTTAAAGCGCGTAAGACGGGACACCAGTTCCGGTCACGTGCAAGTCGAGAGCGGATCGGCCTCCGGCGTTGCGGCCGCAGACTCAGGCAGGCTCTCGTCTGCGCAACTGGCGTCCGCTCCGGCCCTGGAGCCACCTGCGAAGAAGGGGCTGGGGAAACTCGCGATTGCGGCGGCAGCGCTGGCCGTACTGGTGGCAGTTTTCCTGGGCTACAGGGTGCTGAATCGCCCGCACGGACTGAATCTGCAGAACATGCAGATCACCAAGCTCACCGACAGCGGGAAGGCGGCTCTGACGGCAATTTCGCCCGACGGACGATACGTGGTGTACGTCCTGCGCGATGGCGAGCAGCAGAGTTTGTGGATGCGCCATGTCGCGACCAAGAGCGACGTCCAGGTGCTGCCGCCCGATGTGGTGGACTTCAAGGGCGTCACGTTTTCTCCCGACGGTAACTTTCTTTATTACGTGCGTTCCGACAAGACCACGCAGAACTACAGCTATCTGTACCAGATGCCGGTGCTGGGAGGGAACCCAAGGCAATTGATTCGCGACATTGACGCACCGGTCGGGTTTTCGCCGGATGGAACACAGATCGTGTTCATGCGGGGTCTGCCGGATACGGTGGCGATAGAACTTCGCATCGCCTCGGCGGATGGCAGCGGCGACCGGCTGCTGGCTCGCCTGCCAATCTATCCGATCTACATGTGGGGAGCGAGCTGGTCGCCGGATGGGAAGACGATCGCCCTCTCCGGCCTGCAAGGCGGGAAAGAATTTAAATGGGTGCTGGATGTCATCCGTGTGGCAGATGCCAGTGTTACGACACTCCACTCCAGCCCGGATTTCCTGGGGCGGCCGGTATGGCTGCCCGATGGCGACGCGCTGCTGGTACCGATTGGTGTTGCCAAAGAAAATCGGTCTCAGCTCTGGCAGCTTTCCTATCCCAAGGGCGAAGCAGGGAGGTTTACCAACGACTTATCCGACTACGGCGCTCATCTCGATCTGACTCGTGATGGGAAGATATTGGCGGGTCTCAATCACACCCAGATCTCGAATATCTGGATGGCGCCGGGCGGAAAAGCCGCGCTGGCGGCGCAGATCACTTCCGGTGCTGCGCCCGACGTGGCCGTGCGGCCTGGCCCTGGCGGGAAGCTGCTGGTGCGGAGCCGAGGAAGCGAGTTGGATTTGATCAATGCCGACGGCAGCCAGAGAACCATTGTGATGCCGCAGGCGCGCAATTACAGCACAATGTCGGCCTGCGGCGATCGATACATTATCTTCGATTCCTATAATGGCACCAGCTCGGAACTTTGGCGGACCGATGCCGACGGATCAAACCCCACCCGGCTCGTCGCCGAAAGTGTCGGGGAGGAGGATTGTTCGCCGGATGGAAAGTGGCTGGTCTACGACGCCAACATCCCCAGCGTGGGAACAAAGATTTATCGTCTGCCCGTCGAAGGGGGCACTCCGACGGAAATCGCCAGTGCACCGGGGGGCGGTGGCAATCCACGGATCTCCCCCGATGGCAAATTCATTGCATACACAGTCCAGGAAGGTGACCCCGTGCCGGTGTCGAAGTTCGTCGTCAGCCCCGCGGAGGGAGGCTCCCGGCTACACGAGTTTTCATTGCCGAGTGGCTCCGGTCTGCCGCACTGGTCCCCCGACGGGAAGGGATTGCAATACCTGCTGACCCGCAAAGGCGCCACTAATGTCTGGGAGCAGCCGCTGGCCGGGGGCGAGCCGCGCCAGGTCACCGATTTCCCCTCCGGACGCATCTTCGGTTTTTCCTGGTCGCGCGATGGCAAGGAGTTATTCGTTGCCAAAGGCAGCGAGACCAGCGATGTGGTTCTGATCAGCAACTTCCGATAGCCCCAGCCCGGCAAGGTTAGCTCGCGCTCCAGGAAAGACTGTCGCCCCTACATAGCCTTCGAAAATGGAGCCAAACAGTATCACTTGCGGTTCGTCTGTGTCGCTCTGCTTCAGTTGAAGATGAGAAATGGCATGGAAGAGGTCGTCGGCTCGATCCCGACCAGGTCCACCAACTTACCCCTTGGCGCTATGCCTGCCGTGCTTGGCGGAACATAACCGCGGATAGACAATTTCAACCCGCAGCCTGGAGTCCCGGGATCCCTTGCTGTTGACGCGAGTGAGAATTCAGAGTACGGTCAAGTCAGGAGTACTTCCTTTCCTCTTTCAGATCCTCTGAACTAAGGCAGTTCATCTGAAGTAATTCCCTCTTAGTCAACCCACCAGGAGGTTGACCATGTTCGATCCAAAAGCAGTCAAGCAGTCGAAGCCCAAAACTCCCGCCTCGCCGCAAGCGCCGTTTCTAGAAGTGACAGCCGTCTCTGAAACCGTCCTCTCCCAGGATCAGATTAGAGAACGCGCCTATCAGATATACCAGGACCGTGGCGCTCAGGACGGCCAGGCCCAGCAGGACTGGCTCGCGGCCGAGCAGCAGATCTTGACCGTGCGCAAAAACGGACAGACGGTCACCTCCAAGCTCAGGTAGCTCGTCCGGAACAGGCAGGAACTCCATGATAAGTTCCTCGGGCTGTTTTGCGTCCCGACTTGTGACAAGTTTGGAGTAGATTTCGCGACCTAGGGGCGGATCTCGATCGGCGTGCCGTCCGGCACAGCTTTCCAGATCTCATCAATCTCTTCGTCGGTCACTGCGATGCACCCGTCGGTCCAATCTCTCAGCCGATGAGCGGCTCCTACAGAACCGTAGCCATTCGGCAGCCCGTGCAGAAACACGTCTCCGCCCGGCGACGCGCCCAGCTTGCGGGCCGCCGCGCGATCCTTCGCGTTGGGATAGGAAATATGGATCGCCTTGTAAAACCGGCTATGCGCGTTCCGAGCGTCGAGCACGTAGACACCTTCAGGAGTCTTATGATCTCCCTGCCGCGTCTTCGGCCCAACCGGATCGCCGCCCAGCGCAACTTTATAGGTCTTGATTACTTTCCCCTGGCTGAACAGTTGCAGCGTGCGCTCCTTCTTAAGAACCACGACCCGATCGGCGTGTAGAGCGGATTTGTCAGCCCCCTGTGCTAAGGCCAACCCGCACCATCCCAGCACCGCCAGGGCAGTAAACATCCGGATGCGCATCCGGGGATTATAGTCGGCACAAATGTGCGGAGTGCTAGGCTGATGCAGTGACCACCCGCCAAGCCTCGTATCAGAGCACGCCTTCCGGCGTGCAGGCTAAGCCTGCAGGCACTCCCGCCTTCAGGAGCTGGGGGCGACGCTGCCTCCGCCCAGCTTTCTTTGCACTTCTCGTGTTGCTTGCCGTTTCCGCCGCTTCCGCCGCCAACTGGACGGTCCGCTCCCAACCAGCCCGCCTGGTCAATGGAGCCCCACTCTTGTTTCAGGTGAAGCCCGCCGCCAAACTCGATTCGCTCTCGGGAACCTGGCTCGGCCATCCCCTGACTTTTTCCTACCATGCCGCGACCCGGACGTGGTTTGCCTTCGCCGGCGTGAGCCTCGAAACCGCCGCTGGCAAATATGCGCTCGATCTGACTGGCACTCGCTCTGCCGGTGGCGCACCGGTTACATTTTCCCGTAAGTTTTCCGTTTCACAGGCGAAATACCCTCGCATCAAAGTCGAATTGGCGGTCGAAAAGAAGTTCACAGAGCCGACTCCGGAACAGGTCAAAGAAATCGAGGAGGGCCAAGCCATCAAGAAGGACTATTTGAACCGCGTCACTTCCGACCGCGAATGGGCCGGCAATTTCACTGCCCCGGCCGCCGCCGCCACCTCCGACGTTTTCGGTTCTGTGCGTAGTTTCAACGGCGTCGCCCAGAGCCCGCACCAGGGCCTCGACTTCCGCGTCCCCACCGGTACCCCGGTCGCGGCCATGAACGACGGCACGGTGCTGCTGGCGCGCCCGCTCTATTTCGAGGGCAACTTCGTCGTTCTCGATCACGGCCAGGGACTGCTCACCCTCTACCTGCATCTCTCCGAATTCAAAGTGAAAGAAGGCGACGTGGTGAAGCGCGGCCAAATCATCGGCCTCAGCGGCGGAACCGGCCGCGCCACCGGCCCGCACCTGCATGTAGCCGTCCGCTGGCAGGGGACTTATCTCGATCCCGCCCGGTTGTTGCAGTTGCCCCTGCCATGACATATGGACAGGGTCTGGACGTATCTTCTTGACTTAGGCGGTCTTAGTCGATTTTTGTTCGGATTTCGTAACAAGAATTGGATTCTCGCCGCACTCGACGCGGCGCTGTGTTACCAAGGGTTGAGCGGCCCCGGCAAAAGCGACGGGGGAAGCGCTTTGCAAAGTTGTAGGCTGGGAAACCTCAGGTCAGAAGCTCGTCACCCCCTCTTCGAGCTTCTGACCTTCAATTTTTTGCGTACTTGGGCTAGGGAGCAGCTCTGGAAATTCATCCCGCAGCCGCTTCGCCAGGTCCCGCAGGATCCGCGACTGATACTGTCACACCCTCCACCGCGACACCATCGCGATAGCTGACCGTTTTGCCGGAGATCGCCGGCACTCTCTCGCCCGGCACCAGAATCCCGATCAGGTTCAGCGGATCGGCCGCCGAAAGCGTCGTCGTCTCTCCGCTCAGAGGCAGATTTCGCGTGGCGCGCACCGAATCAACCGCCACCGGCAGCGCAAATTGTTCTCCCAGGAATCCATCCACAAAGCGCCCGCCGCGAATCTCGCCGCGATCCTCGAGTCGCCGGAACGCCGTCAGCAACTCGCGCCACGGAGGCAGGTTCGCCTCCCGCGCCAGCACATCGCGGACCACGATTCCATAGCGCCGCAGCAGCATCCAGCACGCCGCCTCAACGGCTCGCGGCCGCTCCGCCGCCACACCGGCATGCAGCAGTGCCCACCGCCCGGCGCTGTGCCGCGGACGCGTGCTGCGCCCGCTGCCCTGTCCCGCCCGCCGCTTCGGATCAATCAGCGCGCGCAGATTGTCGAAGCCATCCGCGGTCACCAGTCCTGCCGCTACCAGCTCCCAGAGAGCCGTTTCGATTTCCGCCTTCAATTTGCCGCTGCCGCGCACAATGTCTGCGAAGAAAGACGCTCCCCGCTGCCGCAGGAATTCGAGAACGAGTTGGGCACCGTGACTCAACCCCAGACCCGGGTGCCCCGCTTCTCCCTGCTTTTGGGAGAAAGCCTGCCCTGAGCTTGCCGAAGGGTGCGGATTTTGACTGAGCCCCATCCAGTCCGCATCTTCCCGCACAAAGAAAGTAATCGGAGCCACGCTGGTTGGGATCACCCGGCGTTGCCTCGGCGCACTCCCCTCCGCCGAACCACTCACGCTTGCCGACTCCAGCGTCGCCGGATGCGGCGACAACCTTCCCCATCCCACAGCTCCCGTTATACAGAGTTGGTCGAGCCACTTCGGATCGTAGTCCGCAATCCGCCGCGCCAGCACGTGCCGCTCCCAGGCATTGGCCGGAATTTCAAATCCCTGTAACTGCTGCAGCACTTCGAGCACGCCCCGCTCGCCCGCCACCTGCGTCCCCGGAGCCACGTGCTGCCACCGCATCAGCCAGCGCATGAACTGCGCCGCCGTCACCGGTTCGATCTGCTTGCGCAGCATCCCGACGGTGAGCCGGTGAATGCGAGCCAGAAGCCGCCGCTCGCACCATTCGGTCTCGTGTTGCGCGGACCCATGTGGCGCGGGCGCCCCCACGCGCGCGGCAGCGCCGGTAAAGTTTCCCCGCAGCACCGTCCCGCTCGCTTCCATGAGCAGCAAAGCCTTCTCAATATCCGAAGCCGGCAGGACGAGTAAGCCCCCAAGCTGCGAAGCCGTCACCGGCCCGGCATGTGACATCCAGCCGGTGACCAAGGTGAGCAACGCTTCCTCGCGGGAAACCTGCCCCGGCTGGACGTCAGCCAGACTGTGCTCGAACTCCGCGGAAGGAAACAGCGCCGCAAAACTCCGCGCCCGCTCCGCCGCCACCCAGTACCGCCGGCCATCAAACGAAGCAACTCCAGCGCGCCCCTCGTTCGCCAGACGTTCGAAGTACGCGTCCCATCCATAACTCAATCCTGGGTGCCTCATTTCTCGCGCGTTTTCTGCGCGAGAAGTGGGGATTTTTTCCTCTACAGCGAGAGTCCCCTCCGGCAGCGCCACCAGCGTATGCAGCACATCGTGCAGTTCATCCGCATCCCGCACATCCGGCCACGCCTCTTCGCGCACCTTCGCAATCGCCTCCGGATCGAGCTTCCCCACTTCCTCGAGCACCGATTCCGGCAGCATCCGCCGCATCTCGACCGCCCGCGCCCGCCGCTCCTCCAGCGGCGCGTCATCCAGAAACGCATACGGATTCGCATTCAGAATCTCGTGCGAGAACTGCGACGGCACCGGCGTATCCACTGCCAGCACGCGAATTGCCCCCGAAGCGATCCCCCGCAGCAGCGTCTTCAACCCCTCCACATCCATCGCCTCGGTGAGCACATCTTTCATCACTTCGCTCACCAGTGGATGGTCCGGAATCTGCCGGTCGCCTTCAATGTTCTCGAAGCACGCCGCCGCATCGGGAAACACCGAAGCCAGCAGATCATCCGACCGGATGCGCTGAATCTGCGGCGGAACTTTCTTGCCATTCTGAAAACGGAGAAGCGCCAGCGCCCGGTTCGCATCCCAGCGCCAGCGGGTTCCAAAGATCGGAGAATCCAGCGCCGCCTGCTCGAGTATCGGCTGCACAGTCTCGGCGTTCAGAAAATGAAACACATCGCCCAGCGGAAAGCTGTGCTGCTCGGCCAGCGCGATGTTCAACCCGTTGTCGGTGGCCGCCGCCTGCAGCTCAAAGTTGAATCCCCGGCAAAATCGCTTGCGCAGCGAGAGGCCCCATGCTTTGTTGATCCTCCCGCCAAACGGAGCGTGAATGATCAACTGCATCCCGCCGCCTTCATCGAAGAACCGCTCCGCGATGACAGTCGCCTGCGTCGGCACGGCTCCCAGCACGGCCCGCCCTTGCAGGATGTATTCAATCGCCTGCTCCGCGCCCGAATCATCGAGCCCGCACTCTTCTTTCAGCCAACTCACGGCGGCAGCAACTTCAGGCTGTGTCGCTGAAAATCCCACCGGCGACGTGCGCGGTAGCATCTCGCTGATCTTCTCCCGCAGTTCGCCTACGTGCGCCGACAACTCCTCCGTCCGCGCCGGAGCCTCGCCCCGCCAGAACGGGATTCCCGGCGGCGCGCCATGCGCATCCTCCACCAGCAGCCGCCCCGACTTCAGTTCGATCCGCCGAATCCGCCACGAACTGTTCCCCAGCAGCATGACTTCGCCCGCCATGCTCTCGGTGGCAAAATCCTCGTCCACCGTGCCGACCACAATCCCATCGGGTTCAGCCACAACCGCAAACAACGCCGTCTCCGGAATCGCTCCACCGCTGGTAATCGCCGCCAGCCGCGCCCCGCGCCGCGCCCGCAGCTTCCCATTCACCCGATCGCGATGCAGATACGCCCCATAACGCCCGCGCCGTGCCGCAATCCCCTCCGATAGCATCTCCAGAATCGCGTCAAACGTCTCGCGCCTCATGCCCCGATACGGATACGCCCGCCGCACCAGCGAAAACATCTCCTCTTCATCCCACTCTTCCGCGGCGCACGCCGCCACAACCTGCTGCGCCAGCACATCCAGCGGAGATTCCGGAATGATCAGTTGGTCCAGATCCCCATGCTTGATCGCCCGCGTCAGCGCAGCGCACTCCATGAGATCGTCGCGAGTTGTGGGAAAGAATCGCCCTTTCGGAACCGCACCGCGCCAGTGCCCCGACCGGCCCACCCGCTGCAGCGCCACCGCAATCGCCCGGGGAGAATTGATCTGCACCACCAGATCCACCGTGCCCACATCAATTCCCAGTTCCAGCGAGGCCGTCGCCACCAGCACCCGCACCTGGCCTTCTTTCAGTCTCTTCTCGGCCAACAGCCGCAGCTTGCGTGACAAACTCCCGTGGTGCGCCGCAATATTTTCTTCACCGATGCGCTCGCCCAGTTGATGCGCGATGCGCTCGACCATCCGCCGCGTATTTACAAACACCAGCGTGGACCGATGCTGCTCGACCAGCGCCACCAGCCGGTCGTAAATTGCGTCCCACATCTCGTTCGAGGCTACCGGCCCCAGCGGCATCGGCGGAACTTCAATCGCCAAATCCAGAGTCCGCTTGTGCCCAATGTTGACCACGACCGGATCCGCCCGCCCGCTGCCAGTCAGAAAATGCGCCACTTGCTCAATCGGCTTCTGCGTCGCCGAGAGGCCGATGCGAACCAAGGGGGACTCCCCTCCGTCGTTTGTCATTCCCAGGAGCGAACGCGACGAGAGCCTGCCCTGAGCTTGCCGAAGGGAACCTGCTGTCAGCGCCTCCAGCCTTTCGAGCGACAACGTCAGATGCGCCCCGCGCTTGTCATCGGCCACGGCATGAATTTCATCCACAATCACGGTCTGGACATCGCGCAAGATCGCCCGGCTCTTTTCCGCCGTCAGCAAAATGTAGAGCGACTCCGGCGTGGTCACCAGAATGTGTGGAGGCCGCTTCAGCATCGCCCGCCGCTCCGGCGCGAGCGTATCGCCTGTACGCACCGCCGTGCGAATCTCGGGCATCAGCAGTCCGCGCTCGTTCGCCAGCGCGAGAATCTCACCGAGCGGAATCTCCAGATTCTTCTGGATGTCGTTGCCCAGCGCCTTGAGCGGCGAAATGTAAAGGACTTCGGTCCGGTCCATCAAATCCCCGGCCAGTGCCTTGCGCACTAGCCGGTCAATACAGGCGAGAAACGCCGCGAGAGTCTTCCCTGACCCGGTGGGAGCGGAGATCAGCGTCGTCCGCCCAGCCAGAATATGCGGCCAGCCCTGCTCCTGCGGCTCAGTCGGCGTCCCAAACTTCTGGACAAACCACTCCGCCACCAGAGGATGGGCCCAGGCCAAGGACGCGGGAAGGGACTGCATCCGGCTATTCTAGCCCGGAAATGAACTTTCGCCAATATTTCGCCCATTGAGTTGCCCGCCGTGTCGTCCCGGGAGGATTATGCCGTCGGCTTCCCTCAAGCCATGTTAGGCTCACGAAGAGGGGAAGCAGCAGGGAATGGCGGAGAACAAAACCAAACCCACCAAATTGAGTGTGGCGGCGTTCATTGACGCCCTCACGGACCCGGCCAGGCGCGCAGATGCTAAGGCGTTGCTCAAGTTGATGCAAAACGCGTCTGGAGAACTGCCGCGAATGTGGGGGCCGTCTATCATTGGCTTCGGCAGCTACCATTACAAATACGAGAGCGGGCGGGAGGGCGATACGCCGGTCATTGCTTTCTCGCCCCGTAAGGCCGCGACTGCTCTATATGGCATCACCGGCTTCAGCGAGGCCGCGGCGCTGCTGGCAAAACTCGGCAGCCATACGACCGGCAAGGGCTGCCTCTACATCAAGAGGCTGGCAGATGTGGACCAACAGGTTTTGGAAGCCCTGATAGTCAAATCCCTAGCCGCCAAGCGCGCACGGCAGCGAAGCTAAGGAAGGAAGTCAGACGTCCCCCAAATCGCCGATGCTTCGAGAATGCAGGTCATCAGCCAGGAGCTAGCAGCCGAAAGAAAAGCCCACCGGATGCTTGCTTGGGGCGTGCTCGGGTCAGCATCCGGCGGGCTACCGTTTCTCCTTACTCACCCTGTTGTTTTCAGGAGTATGTACCTGGATTAAACCCCAGAACTCGGAGAAGTTCCGTCTAATTTTGTAAAGCTTTGTAATATTTCGGACTGCGATCCGCTTGCATACCGCTTACTCCTGCAGAGTCGGCATCTTGGTCGCCATCAATTCGGCGAAACGTTTGTCTTTTCGTAGTTCCGCGAATTCGGCATCCTTGTAAACGTTCTTGAAGTCTTTGTATCCTTCTTCCATGGCTTTCTTCAGGTATTGCAGCGACTGCTCCGAAAGCCCCATTTTGGCGTACAGCCTGGCCACGGTGTAATCGTAACGCGCGCGGTCCTCGGGGCTGGGCAACTGTGCCTGCACCCCCGATCGCGAACTCCGCTCGAAGACCGACGGATCAAGCTCCAGCGCGCGCTGATACGCTACCCCGGCTTTCTCAAACTCCTTCTTGGCAAAGTAGGCCGCCCCCAGGTTGCTGTAGAACGACGCCGATTGCCCGTCTATCGCGATGGCTTTCTCGTACTGCTTGATCGAGGCACGGAACTTCAGCTGACCATAGAGCGCGACCCCGAGATTGTTGTAAGGGTCGGCGAATTTGCGGTCCACTTTGATCGCACGCTCGCAGGACTTCTGCGCGTCGCGCCAGCGGGTTATCATGATCTGCGTCCGGCAGACCTTGTTCCACAGACGCGCGTCACTCGGCGCCTTCGCCAGGGCGGCTCGATAATAGTCAATCGCATCCAGATACAGTTTCTGCACATGCAGTTCGTCCGCTCTCGATTCCAGGGCTGCCGCGGTCGCATCCGGCGAGGGAGGCTCAACGCTCCGCATCAGCGGCGGCATGATCTGAACTTGTTCGGAAGCCTGCGCCCGGGACACTCCTGGCAGGGTAACGAGACATACAGTAACTAGCACAATGGGAACCAGCAAGACCTTAAGGTAGGACGCCATAGGCCACCCCCAGCTACCCACATTCTGGCACAGTTCGCGCCCGGCGGCGAGAAATCTGCCTAATGCGGCGCCCCGCTATCGGCAGGTTTAGAGACCGGGGCTGCCGCCTTGTCATCCTTGAACAGCCCCGCCACTTTGCCGAAGAACCCCTTCTTTTTTTTCGGATCCTGCTGGTTGGCTGCGTCCGCGGGATTGGCTGGGCTGACCGCCTGGTTGACCGGCTGAGGTTGACCCTTGTCGCCGCCGAACATCCGCGAAATAAATCCGCGAATGCCTCCCTGCTCGTCGCAGGTATCGTGCGGCTCAGTCCCGGCCACGAAGGCAGAAACATAGTCGTCCGTGCAGTTTGGCGTCGCCAGACGGTTGGTGGCCTTGTCGAGTTCCACATCAACGACACCCGAAGGCTGCACAAACTCGGTCATGTTGGCATATTGCGGCAGCGCTACCGCCTTCTTCATGAACTCTGCCCAGATGGGTGCTGCCGTCACCCCGCCCGCCAGACGCAAGTCGCTGTAATCGTCATATCCCACCCAGACGATACATAACAGGTTCGACGTGTATCCCGCGAACCACCCATCGTGCGAACTCCCCGTCTTCCCCGCTGCCGGAGGAGTAAATCCCCTGCCCCGCACCGCCGAAAATCCCAGCCCGTTGTTGATGACCCCCTCCATCATGTTGGTCATCACGTAGGCAATGCGGGGGTCGAGCACTTGCCGCTGATCCGTGCTGTAATTTGCTAAAACGTCGCCCTTGGTGTTGCGCACCGACCGCACCATGATGGGTGAAATCCGCGTGCCGTTATTCGCGAATGCAGTGTACGCCGCGGCCATATCCACCGGCGAAGCATCATAGGATCCCAGCGCCATGGCGGGCGTCGCTTTCACCGACGCAATCCCCGCCGAGCGCGCCAGGTCCGCCACCTTGTCGTAGCCCACTTCCTCGGCCACCTTCACCGTCGCATTGTTCAGCGACATGGCCAGCGCGTAGCGCAGCGTCACCTCACCGTGGTACTCCTCTTTGTAGTTGCGCGGTTCGTAGATCTGATCGCCATAGGCAAAGCTGGAGGGCGCATCTGCGACCGTCGAGGCCGGCGTGAGCACACTCTGCGAGCCATCCAGCGCCGTGTTCATGGCTGCGGCATAGACGAACGGCTTGAAAATGGATCCCGTCGGCCGCTTCGCCACCGCATGATTCAGCTGGCTCCAGCCGTAGTCGCGCCCGCCTACCAGTGCCAACACCGCCCCCGTATGCGGATCAAGCGCCACCAGCGCCACCTGCGCCTGCGGCCCCGGCGTTACCTGTGTCTCAATTTTCTTGCCCACCTTGACGCGCTTGGTGCGCATCTTTTTGACCTGCTCATCCACCAGCTTGATGCCCGTCTCGACCGCCTGCGCCGCCGCCTTTTGCAGATCCGGATCGAGCGTCGTGTAGATGCGGTACGACTCTCCGTTCAGTTCCTGCTCGTTGAACTTGCTGATCAGCGTGTCACGCACCATGTCCACGAAATAGGGCGCGTCGCTCGCCTCCACGTTCGGCGGAGCCAGCTTCAGCGGCGCAGCTTTCGCCTTGTCCGACTGCTCGCGCGTGATCGCATGCGTCTCGACCATGGACTCCAGCACCACGTTCCGCCGTTCCAGCGCCCGCTCCGGGTGCCGGTACGGCGACAAATAGCTCGGCCGCTGGATCAAGCCCGCCAGCAGCGCCGCTTCCGGCAGCGTGATGTCCTTCAGGTCTTTATTGAAATAGGCCTTCGACGCCTCGGCAAACCCGCTGATGGCGAACGATCCCCGCTGCCCAAGGTCCACCCAGTTCGCATAGAACTCAAAAATTTGCTGCTTGCTGAACTTCTGCTCCAGTTCCTCGGCGATCAGCATTTCGATCATCTTGCGCTTGATCGTTTTCTCCGGAGACAGAAAGAATCCCCGTGAGAGCTGCATGGTGATCGTGGACCCACCCTGCTCGTGCCGCCCGCGCACTACGTCAATCCACGCCGCCTCTGCCATGCGCAGGAAATTCACGCCGCTGTGCTCGAAGAACCGCCGGTCCTCGATCGCCAGCACCGCCTGCGTCATCATCGGAGGAATGTCGTTGTATTTCACCAGCTGTCGCTTCGACCGCTGCTCGGCATCGAACAGCGCCGTCACCAGTTGCGGCTCCAGTTCGTACGCGGAAAGCTCATTCCCATTGCTGCCGATCCGCGCCACCTGTCCATCCTGGATGGTGATGCGCGCCGCTTCGGGACTGTGGTAGGAATCCGGCCCGGGTGTGATCTCAATGCCATCGTTGAGCAGACGGAAACTGCCCAGTTGCGACGGCCCTGCCTTGTCCGGATGCCCGGCATCAGCGTAACCGGCGCGCCGCAGTTCGGCCGCAATCTCCTTGGCGTCAATCTGCTCTCCGTTGCGCACCGTCCGCGGCAGGGCGTAAATCTTCGCCGAATTGCTGAACACCGGGGTCCGGAACCGGCGCTCGATGATCCGGTCGTACTTGACGTAGTAATAAGAAAACAGCCCGGTAAAGGTCACCGCCAGCATCAGAAACACGATCAGCCCCGCGCGCAGCACCGGGTCGCGCGGCAGCCCGCCGATGCGTTTGCCCTCCGTCTGCCCACGTGTCTTCGGGATTTTGATCTTGATAGTCATTCAGTCTCGCCAGACCTCTACAGTGGAAGAGCGGCCCTTCGCGGCTGCATCAGCGGCTCCGAGTTTCCAAGGCTTTAGCCCGCTGCGATTCTCTCCGGACGACCAGCCGATTCCCCTAAATTGACGCTTCCGCGCGCAAAAAGGTCTTGACGATGGATGCCATTATTGTACCCTTCGCCCCCGTTATCTTCCGTATAAACAAAGAGACCCGCGGTGCGATGCGGGTCTCTGACATCAACCTCTGCCAGCCGGCCAAGACCGGCTCGGCCCAAACCGACCAGCGACAGTCTATGGCGGATCGGTTACCGCGAACGGCTCTCCAAACGACCCCGCCGTCGCAATCGGTTGCAATAACGATGAGCTGGTAGTGACGTCGAACGCCGTGAACGATCCAGTTCCGCCGTCGAAGAAGAAGAAGTAGGTTCCATTTTGATCAAACTGACTATCGGTGCCGAAGATCGCAAACGGCGAGCCGGTAACGGCAGTCAGCGCTCCGGTGGAGGTGTCGAGCTTGTAACCCTCAGTCGGGTTCTCACCCCCGGTCACCAGGTCATAGCTGATCGAGTAGACGAGGTTGCCCGTGCCACCCGGCTGAACCTGGATACTCACCGGTGAGTACTGGGTCGCGAAGGGCGAGTTTGCCACCGGGCTGATCGCCCCGGGAGCGCTGGATCCTAATCCTGCGATGCTGAACACATACAGATGCTTGTCTCCAGGAACACTGGTCGTCGTCCCTATGAGATATTGCCCGGTCTGCTCGCCCTGCAGCTGCCACATCGGATACGAGAACGGACTTCCCTTAACCGCAGTCAGAGTTCCGCCCGCGCCGATCGCATACGCGGCCACTTCGCTGGTGGCGTCGCCCGGAGCAATTACGTTGCTGACGTAGAGATATTTTCCCAGTCCATCCGTCGTCATGTTCTCCGGCACAAAGCCGGTGGGCAGACTGAACGGCGAATTGCTGGCCGGCTTCAGCACCCCTCCGGCGCCGATCTGATAGATGTAGATCTGGTTCGGAACCTGGCTGCGCACGAACAACAGCGTGCCTGCCGGATTCGCGATCATGTTTTGCCGCTCGGCCAGTGTGTTGAACGTCAAGAAGTTCGCCGAGAACGGACTGCCGGGGATGGCTGTCAAACTCCCGTCTGTATTAATACCCCAGCCAAAAATCTGCCCGGCTTGGGAAACCGCCACGTAGTAGTACTGCCCCCCCGCCACGGCTACGTTGTAATTCCCCGCGGGCAGGCCGCCGATCGCGGTGAAGTTCGGATTTCCCACGATCGTCTGGTTGGTCGTATTCAACTCAAAGCCCTCAATCGCGCCACTAGCTTCGTAGATGTAGACAGCCGCGTTGCCACCACCGCCGCCTCCTCCACCCCCACCACCGCCCCCGCCGCCGCCGCCACTGCCGCCCCCTCCGCTGAAGCCCGTCCCGCCCGAACTCGAGCAACTCCCGCCAAACTGGGCCTGCCCGCAGCCCGGCGCACCGTTGCAATTCACCAGCAGCAGCGTTGCCAGCATCACCAGCAGACTCAGTAGTACGCGCAACACGTTCTTCATGCACTGCCTCCAGCACAACCACGACTCGGGAAGGGCACGCGGACAGACACTCTCATCCCTTCGCGATAGTAGGAGGCCGGTAACATCCTGACAACGTTACGAACGTCATTGGCCGGCACGCCAGTTTTCTACGCGATTCTAGCCAGTGCCGGAATGCAGCCGCGAACCGGCGACAACGCGAGAAATTCCAGTCCGATTTCGGGTGGCGCGCTGCGATGGGTAGGCGCTATGCGTCGGGGCTTCAACCCCTGAGGTGCGTCCCATCACCCCACATCTCTGTTTGCCGTACCCAAGGTAACTGCGCCGGGAAGTTCTCCGACGACACACTCTCCCCTCGCATTTCCCCAGTATTCATGCGGCTCGCGCCGTAACGCCTTCCGCTGACTGTACTTCCGGTGACCATCGGACCTGAACATTCGTTCCTTGCCTCGAAAATTAGGAACTGACAACATGCCAGTTGAGTTCTTGCGGAGGATTTCGCCTGTGAAACGCACATTAGCTTTTGCCACACTGCTTATCGCCACGCTGCTTCTCTCGACCAGTTGCGGCGTCTCTGACAGCGTCAAGTCGCTTTTGCTCACGTCCACCGGAACATCCGTCGGCGGTTTCTATAACCTCGCCGGCGTCGATTCAACCAAACAGCTGAAGGTCTATGCCGTTTACCACAGCGGAAAGCAGATCGACGTAACCAATGATTCCACCTGGACGGTCGTGCCGGTGGGCTGCGCCAACGCCGCGGACGATCCAACCACCCTTTGCCCCACCGTCAGCGGCGCGCAGCCGCCGTACATGCTGCCAGCTTATGGTCCGAACACCGTGCCGATCAACAAAACCGGCTTGATGACCGGCATTGCTGGGCTTTGTACCTGGACTGACGCGATTGACAATACGAAGACTCCGCCCAAGCCTGCCAATCCGCCCATCTGGGAATACACGGGCTACTATCAGACCACCGCAACCTACAGGAACTTTACTTCCCAGCCCGTGGGTATCGGCGTCGGCGTGGTTGCGGACCCGGACTCACCCATAGGCGGCTGCGGTCCGTCGTAGTCCCGCAGCAGAACTGCTTAGAGCTCGAAATTCTGGACTCAACCCACAGTGCAGCCCCCTCCGCAGGGCTGCACTTTTCGTTTTACGGCCACGCCTGGTTCGAGAGCGCCCCCCGAATGCGCGCGTGAGAACCCGTATTTGGGTGAGACGGCGGAGCAATCGCTCCCAAATCCCAACCCCGCGAGCCTGCCCTGTAGCAAAGGAAGCGCCCCCAAGGGGGCGGGATGTGTTAGCCCAGAGTGGGTTTTGGGCGGCGCAGCGCTTCAGCACTACGATAAGCGCTGAAAACATTCAGCCCGGCTTTAGCCGCTGAGGTAAACACGCGAACCGCGGGAAGTCATCCCGAGCGGAGCCGTTCTTCCGCGAAGTGAGGGATCTCCATCAAGCCAAGTTCTAAAGGGAGAGGCGGCTTGAAATCTAGACCTTATTTCCGCTGGAAGGCGTAAAGTGCAGGGTGAAGGAATATCCCGGCAGGCTCACCAAAACAGAGTACTCGGCCCCGACATAAACCGCGGGCGCGCCCGGCGTTCCGATCCGCTGCACGGTTACCTGCTCGGGCGTGAGCGGGATGTCGCGTTCCTGGGCCTTTTTGAGCACCGCGTTCACGATTTCCTGGTCGGTTTCGTGGGGATTGGCCCCACCCATCATGGCGATGGTCCGCAAATCGTCGGTAAACGAGTAGTTGTTCAGCTCGGGCGGAACGATCTGAAACCCGGCGTAAACCGCCGCGATGATGGCCAGAAACCCGACGATCGCTTTAATAGTTCCCATGTCCCACAATCCGCCCCGCCTAGACTGGAAACCACATCATCCCGTCCGGCGAAGCTCTCCCCGAAAGTATTCGACGATTGCGCCAATCGTAACATCGCGCACTTCACGAGTCGAACGTAAAACGACTTCCACAGTGCCTTCGGTAACTTTCTTTCCTACCGTGATTCTAAAGGGGATACCGACCAGGTCGGCATCCTTGAACTTCACCCCCGGCCGCTCGTCGCGGTCGTCGAGGATAACGTCGAACCCGGCCGCATCCAGCCGCTTGGCAATGTCCTCGGCAGCGGCGCGTACGGCATCGTCCTTCATGTTGACCGGCGCCACCACGATCTCGAACGGCGCAATCGCCGCCGGCAACCAGAAGCCGTTCTCGTCGTTCCCCTGCTCGACCGCCGCCGTCAGAATACGCTCGATCCCGATCCCGTAGCTCCCCATGATCGGCGTGACTTCCTTGCCGTTCTTGTCGAGCACGCGCGCGCCCATGGACTCCGAATACCGGTAGCCTAGCTTGAAGATGTGCCCGATCTCGACCGCCGTATCAATGCGCAGCGGCTTGCCGCAATTCGGACACGCCTCGCCCGCGGTCACCGCACGCAAGTCCGCGTACGCCGTCGGGTGAAAATCCTTCCCCGGCGTCAGATTCTTCAGGTGATAGTCCTTCTTGTTCGCGCCCCCGATCAGGTTCGTGCGCCCCTCCAGCGCCTTATCCACCAGCAGCACCGGCTTGTCGGCATCCTTCTTCAGGTCTTTCGCCCACTCAATCCCGATCGGCCCCAGGTACCCCGCCGGAGAATTGAACAGCCGCTCGATCTCCGGTTCTTCCATCGTCCGGGGCGCGGTGGCGATGGCCGCGTTGAGCTTCGCCTCGTTCAACTGATGATCGCCGCGCATCAGCACCACAATCGGACGCAGCTTCTTCTTGCCCGCCGCGTCGGTCTCTTCCGCCATCAGTGCCAGCGTCTTGATCTTGTTTTTCGGCGACACGCCCAGAAATTTCGCCACATCCTCAATCGTCTTCTGCCCCGGCGTGTGGACTTCCAGTGGCTTGCCATCACCCTCCGGCGCTAAATCTGCGACCACCTCCAGCTTCGACGTCGCCTTCTCCATGTTCGCCGCATAGTTGCAGCCGTCGCAGCTCACAATCTGGTCTTCCCCCGCCGGAGTCCGCACCATGAACTCATGCGACTCCTTCCCGCCCATCGCCCCCGAATCCGCTTCCACGACCATGTACTTCAGCCCGCAGCGGTCAAAGATGCGGCAATACGTCTCGTAATGCTTCTTGTACGAAACGTCCAGCCCCGCGGCATCCATGTCGAACGAGTATGCGTCCTTCATCATGAACTGCCGCACCCGCAGCAGGCCCGACTTCGGCCGCGGCTCGTCGCGAAACTTCGGCGCAATCTGATACCAGATCTGCGGCAACTGCTTGTAGCTGCGCAACTCCTTCAAGGCGATGGAGGTCATGACTTCTTCCTCGGTCATGCCCAGGCACATGTCGCCGCCCTTGCGGTCCTTCAGGCGGAAAAGGTTGTCGCCCATCAGCGCCCAACGCCCGCTCGCCTCCCAAATCTCCCGCGGATGCAGCGCCGGCAAATAAAACTCCTGCCCGATTCGGTCCATCTCCTGGCGCACGATGGCCATGATCTTGTTAAACGACCGGTTGCCAAGAAAAAGATAGGAGTAAATCCCGGCCGCGAGCTGCCGGATATAGCCCGCCCGCACCAGAAATTTATGCGAAGCCACTTCGGCATCCGCCGGCGCCTCGCGCAGTGTAGGAATGAAGAGTTCTGACCAACGACGCATAGGTTCGTTCTCGATGGAAAGTAGAATTGTTGATTGTAAATGATGTGACGGGGAGGGGTTGTGTGGGGACAGCCCCCGCCAGCCCAGGGGGCGCACTGTGCGTCGGAGAGAATTGAACGATTACGCGGCGTCATCCTGACCGGAGCCGCTCTTCGGGCGGAGCTAAGGATCTCGCGTGCAGCGCCGCCACTCCTCCGCCCTACCCCGCCAACTGCTTCAAGATCTCTTTCCCCAGCTTCTGCGCCTCGCCGAAAAACTTCTGGTACTCCACAAACTGACGGTTGAGCTCCAGAGCCTTATCGGCGGACGGATGCTTGCGCAAAATCATGTCCCGCACATGCACGGGGTTCGGCAGGGTCGCGTCCTCAGTTAATTCTTCCAGCGCCGTCTTGGGATCGTAGTGATACATGAGAGTCTCTCGATTGAGCAATTTAGAAATTGAGTAATTTGGTAATTGAGTAATTGCGTAATTGAAAACCCACCGGCGGGCAGCCTCCGGTTTTCAATTACTCAATTACCAAATTACACAATCACTCAATTCAAACCAGCTCCGTCGTCCACAAATCGTGCAGGTGAACGATCCCTTCCAGCTTCCCCGCTCCGTTCACCACCATCAGCGACGTAATCTTCTTCTCTTCCATCAGCGCCAGCGCCGTCGCCGCGAATTCTTCCTTCGCAATCGTCTTCGGATCGAGCGTCATCGCCTCGCCCGCCGTCAGATCCAACACATCTTTCCCACGTTTTTCCAGCAGCCGCCGCAAATCCCCATCGCTGATGATCCCCACCAGTCGCTCGCCCTCCACCACCGCCGTCACACCCAGCTTCTTCCGCGACATCTCGTAAATCACATCCGGCATCTTGGCCTCCGGCGAAACCCGGGGCAGCGCATCTCCTGTATGCATCAACGACTCCACCCGCGCCAGTCTCTTCCCCAACTTTCCGCCGGGATGCAAATTGGCAAAATCTTCCTCTTTGAATCCTCGCCTCTCACTCAAAGTCACCGCCAGCGCATCCCCCAAAGCCAGCATGGTGGTAGTCGAAGCCGTCGGCGCCAGCCCAAGCGAGCAAGCCTCCTGCGCGATCGAACAATCCAAAGCCACATCCGCCGCCGCTGCTAGTGTCGAAATCGTCCCCGATGCGGGTGCCCCATTTCTCGCGCGTTCTTTGCGCGAGAAATGGGAATTTTGACTTTCATCCTTGGGTTGCCCCATGTTGCGCCGGTTTTGCGAGACATGGGATGCGCACAGCTCATCCCCTGTCATGCTGATCAGCGGCACCTGCAGCCGCTTGATCGTCGCCAGCAACTCCAGAATCTCTTCCGTCTCCCCGCTCGCCGACAGCGCCAGCACCACATCCCCCCGCACCACCATTCCCAAATCCCCGTGCAGAGCCTCCACCGGATGCAGGTACAGCGCCGGCGTCCCGGTCGAACTCAGCGTCGCCGCAATCTTGCGCGCGATCAGCCCGCTCTTGCCCATGCCGGTTACGACCACGCGGCCCGCGCACGAGTACATCAAATCCACGGCCCGCTGAAACGCCAGCGCCATCGGACCGGCAATGCGGTCCGCCAGCGCCCGCAGCGCCTCCGCCTCAATGCGCACAACGTTTTCGCCGGTGTGTTTCATTTCCTGAGTGTGCAGAAGCAGGATGTTAGCACGCGTGTCGAAACCAAAGCCGGGTTCACCGCAGGCCGGGGCCCTGACCCGATGCTCTTGGCCCGCCGCAAGCGCCACCTCGGCCGTCTCAAAAATGATCCCCATCCGCCGGCTGTGGGCCACGCGTCCGCGGCTTCTGCCCGAGCACCGCCAACCCCTTCGCCTGGATCATCCGGTCCCACGGTCCCGCCTGCCAGTTGTCGCGCGCTATCTGCGCATGCCTCCACGGCGGCAGGGCCAGCATCAGGTTCCGTCCCATCCCGTGAACATAAGGCTCATACATCGAACGCAGCTTGCCCAATTTCTCCAGACCCGCCGCATCACTTCGCAGACGCAGCCCGGCCGCCGCCAACGCCTCCCGCAGCGCCGCCAAATCTCCCTCCGGCAGCCGATCCGTCGCCGCTGGATCGTACCGTGCATTCACTACCTGCGCCAGATCTACCGCCGCATGCCGAGCCATGGCAAACGTCAGCTTCGCCTGTCCCGCATGCACGCCCTCAATCCCGGTCAGCACCAGCGACGTCACATCCAGCACCGTCGTCAGCGCCCCCAGCCACGACTGGTTGCTGTGCTGCGAGCGGAAGAAACTCAGCACGGGATACGAAATATGGCTCTCCAGCAGTTCCGCCGCCCAGCGCTCCCAGTTCCGCAGCACTTCATCCAGAATCTTCTGATCCATTCCCGGATCTTCCGATCGTCCTGCTAGCCGCACCAGCAACTCGGCCGCGGACGGAGGCGACCCGGCGCGGGCGTCCATGATCGAGATCTGAATCTCCCGCCGCGAAAACGACGAATACACGACCGGGATATAGCCAATCACTACGCCCAGAAACGCGAACCCCATCCCCGCTTCGATCACCGACAGCGCCCGAGCCCCGCCCGAGGTCGGCACAATGTCGCCATAGCCCAGCGTGAAGAAAGTCTCCCCGCTGTGATAAACGATCTTGCCGAAGGTGAGCGGCTCTCCGCTCAACTGCTCATGCCCGCCGATCCCGTATTGCAGCAGCGCAAACCCGAAGATAAGCCCCGCGGCCCAAAAAACCAGCAGCAGAATCAGCGACAGCGGCCCGAAGTATCCCAGGAAATTTTGCTGCCGCGAAGGTGTTTTGATTAGCTCCGCAACCCTGCGCCATGGGATCCAGGTCTGCCGGTAAAACCAAGCCGTGAGCTTGAAGTGCCGCGTCACCCGCCGCGGCAGCACCACCGTCTCAAACGCATCCAGCAGCACCGCCCAGAGGATGGCCAGCCCAAGAACCACCGCGACGATGTGGCCGTGAAAAGTCACGTTGAATACAGACCTCCGACCTCAGACGTCAGCCTGAGCGGAGGCAGCGAGGTGCAATGTAGACGCGGTGGGAAGGGTAACAGATTTGCGACCCAGGGGTCAGGGATGATGAGGTCAGAAATGATCAATGCCGTTCACTGCCGAGCCGCAAAGCGGAGGAGGGAAAGACAGGCGAGGGATTGCATAGCCCCTGGCCCCTAGCCCCGAACCGCTACTTCGGCGTGGGCGGCGCCGGTTGCTGAGCGGGAGGCGTCTGGGGCTGCCCGGGGGCTGGTTTCGCCGCAGCCGGCGTTGTGGTCTTGGGCTTCGCCGCAGGCTTCTTCACCGCTGGCTTCTTGGGCGGCTCGTTATCATCCACGATAATCTTCTTGGGAGGCGCCACCGGAACCGACGCCTGCGCCGTCTTCAACTCGTTGCGCAGCCGCACAATCTCCGCTTCCTTGGCCGACGACAATCCTTCCAGGCGCGACGCCAGTTGCCGCCGTGCGCCCTCAAACGCGCTCAGATCGTTTGAGAGCGCCTGAAAATCGTCTTTCGAGCCGAAAGCCCCCGCCGACTCCACCACGCTCCCCATCACGTCATACAGGGCATCCAGGTTGCGATAGACCCTGAACGTCGCTCCCAGATCCTCCGGCGCGCTGCGCAACTGCGCCATGATCTCCGGCAGCGCCCCCTGCAGATTGCGCTGGATCGAATCCACATTGGTCAAGGCCTGTTTCTTGTATCCGCTATCCGTTTTCCAGCGCTCGATGCGCAGCTTGATCAGATCGGCCTGCGTGTTTTTCGATGTCGCTTCCAGTTGCGCCAGAATTCCGTTCAGCTCGGTCACGGAAGCGTAAGAAACGGGAGCGTTCGAGGGCGCTTGTCCTTGCACCGGAACCGGTGTAGTTTCCGCCGCGGGCGTCGGTGCAGGGAGGGTCTGCCCCATCGCGACTGCACCCAAAAGCACAGTCAGCCCGGCGGAGATGAGCTTGCTTTTCATTCTCTGGCTAGTGGCCTGCGCGGCAACAGCATACTACAACCTTGCCCGCTGCGGCATAGTTCTCCGGTCGTACAATGGACTCATGAGGAAGAGCCGATTTGCACCCACTGCTCTGGCGGCCTTGCTTGCCCTGCTGGCGCTGCTGCCCCTGTCCCCGTCTTCGGCCCAGGATCTCGCTCGCCGCCTCATCCTCAAAGACGGCTCCTATCAGCTCGTCACCAAATACGAAGTCAAAGGGGAACGAGTACGGTACTTCAGCGCGGAACGCGAAGACTGGGAAGAGCTTCCCGCGTCTCTGGTGGACTGGCCCGCGACAGAAAAATACGAGAGAGACCGCGCCGCCGGCGCTTCCGCCCCCGAGGCCGTCCAGCTGGATAAGGAACTCGCCAAAGACGAGGCCGACGCAGAGGCCGCCCGTCCCCAGGTCGCTCCAGGACTGCATCTGCCCGAAGACTCCGGCGTCTTTATTCTCGACAGTTTTCAGGGCGAGCCGCAGCTCGTCGAAATTCAGCAGACCGCCGGCGACATCCACCGCAACACCAAAGCCAACATCTTCCGCGGAGCCATCAACCCGGTCGCCGGCCTCAAGCAGACCATCGAACTCGACGGCCCTCACGCCACCGTGCAGGCGCACGCCGAGGTTCCTTCGCTTTACATCAATCTTGAGGAGAGCCCCGACAAGGCTGAACAGTCGAGCATCAGTCTCGACTCTGCTCGGCCCGAGCCGCCCAAGTCCCAGCAGCCGCAGCAACCCCAACAGGCCCAGCAGCCCATCGTCCCCTTCGATCGCTTTCGCATCGTTCATGCCGAGGTCAAAGGCAGCAAGCGCATCGTGGGCGACGTCAAGCGCGCCGTCACCGGCAAAATCAGCCAGGAGCAGCACTGGGTGAAAACCACCATCGCCCGCGTCAGCGGAGGCTGGCTCAAGCTCACCCCAACGGAAAGTCTCGCTCCTGGAGAATATGCTCTAGTGGAAATGATGCCCAAGGAAGGAATGAATCTTTACGTCTGGGATTTTGGCGTCAACCCCAAAGCCCCCGCCAACTCGAATCCCTGGAGGCCGGAGATTAAGCCCACGCAAGAGGCAAAGCCGAAAGCCAGCCAACCGTGAGTAGTCGAGAAATTGTGTAATTGGGAAATTGAAGTAATTGGGTAATTGGGAAATTGAGTAACGGAAAACCAATCAGCATCGGGCCCGTCTGCTGCCCTTGGTTCTCAATTACTCAGTTTCTCAATTCGCGAACCAACCCCGTCCCCTTACTTCAACACCCCCCGCTGCGCCACTCCAATGTTGTCGCGGGTGGAGTTCTTCACCATGTACATCATCCCGTCCGCCTGCCGGATCACATCGTGCGCCGTGCGGGCATCATGCGGATAAGTCGCCAGCCCAATCGAGGCCCGCACGTTCAGATTCAATCCTTCTTCGCGGCAGAAGCAGCCGGTCCGCAGCGCATCACGCAGACGCTTAGCCACAACCAGCGCCGAATCCTTGCCCGTCTGGGGCAGCAGCACCACAAACTCATCGCCGCCGTAGCGGAAGGCAAAATCAATCAGCCGCAGCTGCGCCTTCACCAGATATCCAAACTCCGCCAGCAACTTGCTCCCCACCAGGTGCCCGTAGGTGTCGTTGACCGTCTTGAAATGATCCAGATCAATGAACAGCACGCTGAATTCATAGCCGAAACGCGACGAGCGATACACCTCGGTCTCCAGCGTTTTGTAGAGATGCCGCGCGTTATATAACCCCGTGCAGTCGTCGGTGATCGTCAGTTCCTGAATCTTCTCCACCGAGCGCGCGTTCTCGATCGCAATGGCGGCATAGTCGCTCAGCGACTGCAGGAAGAACAGGTCCGCCTCGCTGAACAAGGACATGTCCAGATTGATCAGCTGAATCACGCCCAGCACTCGCAGCTTCGAGCGCAGCGGCATGCACACCACCGAGCGCGTCTCCCATTGGGTGGACTGGTCAATCCGTTTTGCGAACCTCGGATCTGCCTCGACATCCGGCACGATCAACTGCTCGCCGTGTTTTGCCGCCCAGCCCGCGATTCCCTCGCCCATCTTCAGGCGGACATTTTTCAGCGCCTCGGCCGCCTCGCCCACCGCGATCGCGAAGTACAGCTCGTCGTGCTCTTCATCCACCATGAGCAGCGACCAGGTGTCCGGGCGGAAATATTCCGCCATTTTGTCCATGATGGTCTGCAGAATCGAGTCGAGGTCCAGCGAGGACGTGAGCGCCTTGGCCACATCGTGAAAAATCCTCAACTCCTGGCTCTGGCGCGTCGTTTGAGTGCCGGCCTCAGGCATGCAGAACTTCCCCTTCGAGCTCTCGGACGGGTGGCGATTAGCAAAAATTATATGCACCCGCTTCGGGCACGGGCAATGAACCTTGGTAACAGGAACCCCTAACGCCAACGGGATCAGTTATTTCCGAAACGCCGTTACGGGCCTTCTCCACCCTTCGCGCCTTTCGCAAAGGATGGAAACCACGTTCAAAAATCGAAGGGTGGAGTGCCCCTGGGATTTTGGCGTACTCTTGTACCATGCATCGAGACTCTCTCGAGAGACGGGTGCCTGCACTAGCTGTCCTCGCCCTCGCTCTGTCCGCCCCAATCTACTGTCAAACCGCTGCTCCCGCGCCCGATCCCAAGGCCGTTCCATCGATTGATGGTGGCATCGGACCTTGCACCGCCGATTTCACCGTCACTGACTCTGCCGGCGCTCCGGTCTACGCCGCCAAAATCAACGTCCACATTGCGTACGGCTTCATGAACATCCGCAAGCTCGATCTCGAACTCGGCACCAATGCCGACGGCAAAGCTCGCTTTACCGGCCTCCCGGACCGGCTCAAGCACGGACTCTCCTTCCGCGCCTCCGAAGGCGCACGCACTGGCGAAGCTTTCGACGATCCCGCCAACACCTGCAAAGCCCAATTCACAATCACGCTCCGGACCGGAGCGCCATAGCTCGCGTGTTCCATCCAAACGTCGCCATTTGCGGCGTTCGGAGGGAGCTGTTGACTTTCTCATTTCGCCCTCTGATTCCACCTGACACTTCGGTGGCGCGCTCCTTCGCCTTGTCCTATGATGATCCGGTCACTTCAGGTTCTTCAGTGGGAGAGTTCGGCGACAAATTCCGCAAGACGCGAGAAGCGAAGAAGATCTCGCTCGATGACGTCTCCAAGGTCACCAAGATCGGCTCCCGCATGCTCCAGGCCATCGAACAGGAGCACTTCGACCAGCTTCCCGGCGGCGTCTTCAATAAGGGATTCATTCGCGCCTACGCCAAGCATCTGGGCCTCAGTGAGGAAGAGGCGATCACCTCCTATCTCGCATGCCTTCGCCAGGCCCAGCTCGACGCCCAGGCCGGCTGGGACCCGCAGGCTCGTCCGGCGCCGCCCGACAAGGGCGCGCCAGCCGCACCTCAACAGCCGGCATCGCCACCCAGGCAATCGCCGCCCGCCGAGGAACTGCCCGACCTTCAGCTCCCCCGCGCAGAACACGTCCGTCCGCCTCGCCGCGATTTTCCCTCGCAACGCAGCACGCCAGTTCCATGGGGCATCGTTGCAGCCCTCGCCCTCGTCATTGTCCTCGGGGTTCTCTGGTGGTGGAATCATTCCCACGCGAGCCAGGCCGGCGCGCGCGCACAAGCGCCTTCCGCCACGGCTCAAATGGACCAGCCCGCAGTCGCCCCGCCACCGGCTCAAGCTCCGCCCACCGGGGCCTCATCCGCTGGCTCCGCCTCCTCAGTAGTGGCCACGCCAGCGCCGAAGCCCGAGGGTCCGGTCGAGAACAAGCTTCCTTCCGCCCCCACCGCGCCCCCTAACGAGCCGACCGCGCCGCTTCTGACTCTGATCGTCCGCGCTACGGAAACTTCCTGGATCTCTCTCACCGCCGACGGCCAGCCTATCGCCGAAGAAACCCTCATCGCCCCCGCCCACACCTCGATCCGCGCCCATCGCGAGATCATGGTTCGCGTCGGCAATGCCGCCGGCGTAACCTTTCTCTGGAACGGCCAGGAAATCCCCGCCCAGGGCGCCGAAGCCGAAGTCAAAACCCTCGTCTTCGATTCCGCCGGCATGCACGCCGTGCCAAGCCAACCTCCGGTTCCAAACCAGTAAGGTATTCCCGGTCGGGTCCCCATGTCTTGTCATCCTGAGCGAGGATGGGTGTTTGCGCCTCAAGCGCAAAGACCAACCGCAGCCGAAGCCGGGCCAGAGCGACCGACCATTGAGAGGGAGCCGAATGTGGACCCTGTGTTTCTCAGTCCATTTTCCAACGAAAAAATGGCGCACCGAAGTGCGCCACCTCGTAAAGTTGCGATTTGTCTACCGGGCCTTCGCCCCTAGTGATTCGCGAAGAATCCGCTCAATAGTTGCCCGCTGTCGTTCTCGATAATCACTCCCTGCGTCGCATCAATCAGATAAATAGTGTACTTGTTCGATCCGCTTCCCGTCACCGTCACCACGCCGTTCGTCGTAGTGCTGGCATAGGTTCCGCTGAGCGCAGTGTCAGGAGTTAAAGCTCCTCCCGCCAGGGAGTTGTTCTGGTCAAGGTATCCCGAGAGTGTCCCATTCGTGCCGGTAGCGACACCGTCGCCGTTAACCTCGAACTCGTTGCCTCCAGAGGAAACAAACTGAGCGGCCCCCAACGCATAATTTCCGCTGAACGATGTCGCGCTGAGCCCCGAAGATTGTTGCCAGCTGTAGCCGGCCAGCACGTCGGGATTGGCGGCAGTGGCGTCCATCGAGATCACAGGAGCATTGCCCGTAGTACCTCCGTTAAGGTAGAACTCCAGGGTGTAATTGAACGGGGTCAAGCCCGTGACCGTCACCCGGCCCGTGGCGTCCACGCTGTAAGTTCCGCCGGTGATCGCCGTCCCTCCCTGCGGACTCTGCCCAGTAATATCGTTGAAGGCCAGGTTGCCGCCGACGCTCAAGTCCGGATTGAAGGTGATTACACCGGAGGCTTGGAGCCGGCCGTGCTTGTCTCCCCCGCCCGTACGCAGGACATAGCTGGAGCCTGAGATGGAGCTGGTGCTGAACCCTCCAACCCCGGTCTGCGCTACCATCGTGCCTCCGGTAATCCCAGCCGAGTTATCGGCAGTCCAATTCTCGACCACGCGGATAAGATTGGCGTTAACCATGTACCCGTCAAAAACGAACGAGTAGTTGCCGCCCGGACACACGGGGCAGGTGAGCGAGAATGTCACCAGGCCGTTGCTGTCTGGGCTACTGACCTTGCTCTGGTTCACCGTGAGTGTCTGACCGGAGAGAATCCCACCCACGCAATTGCCACCGCTGACGCTGGCGCAGGCATCGTTGATATCAAAGACACTGCCAGTGCCTGAGATGGCGCCGCTGGCGCCGTCCACCCGAAGTACGCCTCCCATCGCCATTGGAGAGACGCCGTTGTGGTCCGGCCCATCGGCATAGAACGCGTAGCCGCATGGCGTCGTGGCCGCGTTCGGGCACAGATCGGTGTTGGGGGTCGGTAGATTTTGCAGATTCAGCTCCCCGCTCCCGCTCGCCCAGGTGTCGTACTCCGCGACTTGGCCCCTCTTATTCGATGCCATCGAGGCATTGAGCACCAGGGTACCGTTGCCTTTGCCGGTCGGAGAACCCGGGCCCAAACTGATGTCTCCGGTAACGATCGTGATGATCAGGTTGGTGTCGCCCTTGCCCGAATCCGGGCTCAGCGCCACGCTGCCGCCTATGATCGGATCAGTCGTAAAATAATTGGCGTCGGAGAAATCCATCTCTCCTCCTCCGTTGATGATCACCCCGTTGTTGTCCACAGCAAAAACACCGACAGCGATGTACGCACTGGAGCAATTGGCCCCGCAGGCAGCCGACCCCGTATCGGTGCCCTTCACCGAGAACACGTAATTTCCAGCAGGTAGTACAGCCGAAGTGCCAGAGTTGTTGCTCAGATTGAACGTAGCCGGCGTCAGAGCGCCCGAAGAGGCGGTCACTGTAAACGGTCCCAGCGTCATATTTGCCGTGAGCGTCTGCGAGGTCGTCGCCATCCCGTTCGCGCCGGTATTTTCTGTGTCCGTGAGCGGCGTCGCCCCAGAGAAAGCGGCGCTCGCGCCCGTTCCCCCCGGGTTGACCGTGAACGTCACCGATTGGCCTGCCACCGGGTTGCCGTCACTGTCTGTGACCAGCACCGATAGCGCGGCGAATGCCGTGCCGATCATCGCGGTCTCCGTCCCGTTCGCCGGCGTTGATGTCGCGATGGTTGCCGCCGGGCCGGCGTTATTGGCCAGGCTGAAGCTCGCCGGCGTCGTCGCCCCCGAAGTGGTTGCCGTCACCCCGTAACTGCCGGCTACCGTACCTGCGGTGAACGTCTTCGAGGTGGCCACGCCGCTCGAGTTGGTCGTTTCCGTATCCGTTGCCCCTGCCGGGCTGGTCGCGAACGTTCCCGTCGCAACGTTCGCTCCCGCCGCCGGAGCCGTGAACGTTACGGACACTCCGCTCGCCGGCGATCCGTTCGACAACACTGTCGCCGAGAGTGTGCCGAATGGGTTGCCAACGGTCTGCGGCGATGTGTATCCAGTGTTGCTGGCCGTAATGGTGATCGTTGGGCTGGTCGTTTTCGTGCTGCTTGAAGTGCTGCAGGCCATCAGCGCCGCCAACATGCCCAAGCCGACGAGGAGCAGTATCCCCTTCCGCAGGTTCATTGCACACCTCCATTCAAGCCCGACGCGGCGATCCACCGCGCAAATCTAGCAGAGAGACTGCGCTTCATAGCATGGATCTCCTTCAGGGATTCGTCTTTCAGGGGTACTGGGCAATTCTAGGCCAACGATCCTCCCACAGCACAAGACACTAGTTCGGCACCCCAATCCGGTCGCTGGACGCCACCATCTTTTGAGCGCTCTTTGCACCAGCAGTGGGGCAGTTGGCCTCCTCAGACAGGGAAAGGTTATGCCCCGCTGGCTCCCCGATTCTTTCCATCCACCTCTGCGATCTTGCTGTTCAACTCGCGCTCAAGCCTTTGACCCCCAAAACCATTGCGCGTAACAGATGGCTCTGATAGCCTCTTTTGAGGACTTTCTCCCGCCGCGGCTTTTCCCGGCGTTCCGCCTCAGAGTCCAGCACTTTCCCCGCACGCGAGCGCGTGCGAAGAATTAGGAGACATCCAACTTGGCAGCCAAGAACCGTTACTTATTCACTTCCGAGTCGGTGACCGAAGGCCATCCCGACAAGATTGCCGATCAGATTTCCGACGCCATCCTCGACGCCTGCCTGACCGACGATGCCACCAGCCGCGTCGCCTGCGAAACCCTTACCGCCACCGGCCTGGTCGTCATCGCCGGCGAGATCACCACCAAGGCCTACGTGGACTTTCAAACCGTCGTGCGCGGCACCGTCGCCTCCATCGGCTACGACAACGCCCTCTACGGATTCGACGCCAACACCTGCGCCGTCATCTCCAGCATCAACAAGCAGTCCGGCGACATCGCCATGGGCGTGGACACCGGCGGCGCCGGAGACCAGGGCATGATGTTCGGCTATGCGGTCAATGAAAACGCCGACCTGATGCCCACTCCCATCGCCCTTGCCCACAAGCTCACGCAGCGGCTCTCGCTGGTTCGCAAGAACGGAACTCTTCCCTTCCTTCGCCCTGACGGCAAATCCCAGGTCACCGTGGAGTACGACGCCAGCGGCAAAGTTCTGCGTGTGGATGCGGTCGTCGTCTCCACTCAGCACTCCGAAACCGTCACCAACGATGAGCTCCGCGCCGGCATCCAGAAGCACGTCATTCAAGCAGTAATTCCAGCGCATCTGCTCGACGAGTACACCAAGTACCACATCAATCCCACCGGGCGCTTCGTCATCGGCGGCCCCATGGGCGACACCGGCCTGACCGGCCGCAAGATTATCGTGGACACTTACGGCGGCATGGGCCGTCACGGCGGCGGCGCCTTCAGCGGCAAGGATCCGACCAAGGTAGACCGTTCCGCGGCGTACATGGCGCGCCACATTGCCAAGAACGTGGTCGCGGGCGGACTTGCCGACCGCTGCGAAGTGCAGCTCGCCTACGCCATCGGCGTGGCCGATCCCGTCAGCGTGCTGGTTGAGACTTTCGGAACTGAAAAAGTGGATCCGGCCGTCATCCCCGACCTGATCCGCGCGCATTTCCAGCTCACGCCGCGCGGCATCATCGAGTCGCTCAACCTGCGGCGTCCGATTTATAAGAAGACTGCCGCCTACGGACACTTCGGCCGCAGCGACGCAGATTTCACCTGGGAAACGACCGACAAAGCGGCGAAACTGGCCAGCGATGCCGGTCTGCGCGAGCCGGTCGTGCAAGCGGTTCGCAAGTAGAGGCAGAAGCGGGAAACCACCAAGGGCACTAAGGGACACGAAGGAACTAAGGGTTTTTCTTCGTGAAACTTCGTGACCTTCGTGGTTATGGTTTGGACCAAAGGGCAAGAACGGCGTAGCCCGAAAGACGAGTCCCGAAAGGGGCCGCCGGTTTGTCCAAAGCAGTTCCCCAACGTCGCGGATTCTGCGAAAATAATGTCGGGCTCCGTTTCATCCGATCATCCATCAAGCGTAATCTGGCCGCGAAACGCGCCAAACTGAAGACCAGCAATCGATTAAAGAGGAGATTCATGTCAACCGCCGCCGTCAATTGCGATATCAAGAACATCGAACTGGCCGACCTGGGCAAGAAGCGCATCGAGTGGGCCAACCAGTCCATGAAAGTCCTGCAGATCATCCGCAAGGAATTCATCAAGAACCAGCCGCTGCAGGGCATCCGCATCTCGGCCTGCCTGCACATCACGGCCGAGACCGCCAACCTCGGTATCTGCCTGCGCGATGGCGGAGCCGAAGTCGTGCTCTGCGCCTCGAATCCTCTCTCCACGCAGGATGACGTTGCCGCCTCGCTCGTCCGCGACCACAACATTCCCGTCTTCGCCATCAAGGGCGAGGACAACGACACCTACTACCAGCACATCCTCGCCGCCATTGACCACAAGCCGCACATCACCATGGACGACGGCGCCGACCTGGTCACCATCCTGCACACCAAGCGCACCGATGCGCTTCCAGGCGTCATCGGGGGCACTGAAGAAACCACGACCGGCGTTATCCGTCTGCGCGCCATGGCCAAGGAAGGCGTGCTGAAGTTTCCCATCGTCGCGGTTAACGACGCCGACACCAAGCACCTGTTCGACAACCGCTACGGCACCGGACAATCCACCATTGACGGCATCATCCGCGCCACCAACTTCCTGCTCGCCGGATCGAAGTTCGTGGTGGCCGGCTACGGCTGGTGCGGCCGCGGACTCGCCTCCCGCGCCCGCGGCAACGGTGCCGAAGTCATCATCACCGAGGTAGATCCCACGAAAGCTCTCGAAGCTGTCATGGACGGCTTCCGCGTCATGTCCATGACCGAAGCCGCCCGCCTGGGCGACGTTTTCTGCACGGTCACCGGCAACAAGAGCGTGCTCACCAAGGAACATTTCGAGCTGATGAAAGACGGAGCCATCATCTCTAACTCCGGCCACTTTAACGTCGAGATTGACATCCCTTCGCTCGAGAAGATGTCGTCCTCCAAGCGCACCACGCGCAACTTCGTGGACGAGTATTCACTCAAAGACGGACGCAAGATCAACCTGCTCGGCGACGGCCGGCTGATCAATCTCGCGGCGGCGGAAGGACATCCGGCGTCGGTGATGGACATGAGCTTTGCGGACCAGGCTTTGTCGGTCGAGTTCATGGTGAAGAACTACAAAGACCTGGAGAAGAGGGTCTACCGCGTCCCCGACGAACTCGACAAGCGCGTGGCCAAGCTCAAGCTGGAGTCGATGGGCATCAAGATTGACCGCCTCACGCCCGAGCAGGAAGAGTATCTGGCGGGGTGGAGTGAGGGAACGTAAGGGCGGTGGTTGGTCGTTAGTTGTCGGGCGTCAGTCGTTAGCAAAATCGACGTGGGGCGCCTGTCCTGAGCGAAGTCGAAGGATCCAGCGGCCCGGAAGTTTCGGGCCGCTCGCCTTTTTCTGCGCTGTCATCCCAAGCGGAACAGTCGCTCGGTCCCTTACTTCATGTCCGATTTCATTTCCTTCATTGCCGACTTGGGCTTGGTGTGGCCCTTCAGTTCGACCACGATCAAATCAAACGCGGTGTCGGAGGTGTTTTCCGGCAGGTGGACGCCGGCGGGCGTGTACTGCGCTTCCCCTGCCTTGGCAGAAGTCTCTTGCGTCTTCCCATCCGGAAGCGTGAACTTCCCTTTGATGTCCGTGAGGTACACCGCTACCGCGTTGGGATGGCTGTGCATCACCGACTTTTCGTGCGGGCCGTAGTGGACTTTCAATATCCGCACTTGATCGTTTTCGCTGACGACGGAGTAGTGTTTGGGGTCGACCTTGACCGGATCTTGAGCCCATCCAATCGTGCCGAGACACAGGCACACCGCCACCGCGTATACGACTAAACGCACTCGCATGTTGCTCTCCTTGATGTTCTTTTGGATTTACTGAAAAACCGCCCTACCCTACTCCGGGGTCCGGGCAAAGTCAACCTGTGTGCGACCGAGGCCCCCACTGTCGGGGTTCGTGCGACAAGGAAGAAAAGCGAGGTCCTCCCTTTGGTCGGAATGACAAAGAGTGAGGGGGCGGACCCGCCTGGGGCGCGCAATTCCCGAAGTAGAAATCCTCCACAGGGATGGCAAAATGCGCTTTGGACGCTTGCTGTTCCTTCTAGTTGTTCTGGGTTGCAGCCTGGGATCTGCAGTTGCGCAAGTTCAGCAGGTTGAATCAGGCCGCCTGGTCGTCAAGAAAACGGTCCCCAGATATCCTGAGATCGCCCGGCGGATGAATATTGCCGGAACGGTGAAAGTATTTGCTGTGGTTACGCCGGACGGGAAGGTAAAGTCGGTGGAACCGGTGGGCGGAAGCCCCTTGCTGATCGAGGCGGCGAAAGACGCCATCACGCAATGGAAATTCGTCCCGGCCTCGGCGGAGTCCAAGGAACTGATCGAGCTGCACTTCAGTCAGTAGAGGTTCGGTCAGGCTCGGCCGGCTGCTGCTGGCCTCAGCGGCTAAAGCCGGTGATGAGACCAGGCCAGTGATCGCAGCGCTGAAGCGCTGCGCCACCCAAAAGCAAGGCCGAGATCGAGTTTCTCAGCAGGCTCTACTTGCCGAGCACGAGTTTGGCGATGGTGGCCAGCTGCATGTTCGACGTACCCTCGTAAATCTTGCCGATTTTGGCATCGCGCCAGTATTTTTCCACCGGATAGTCTTTCGTGAAACCGTAGCCGCCGTAAATTTCAATGGCCAGGGAAGTCACGCGCTCGGCCACTTGCGACGCGAAGAGCTTGGTCATGGCAGCTTCTTTTACGAAGTTGACGCCGGCGTCTTTCATGCGGGCGGCGTTGTAGACCATGAGGCGGGCGGCCTCGATCTCGGTCGCCATCTGCGCGATCTGGAACTGAATACCCTGAAACTCGGAAATGGTTTTGCCGAACTGCTTGCGCTCCTGAGCGTACTTGCAGGCAAATTCCCAGGCGCCGCGGGCCAGGCCGATCATCTGGGCGCCGATGCCGATGCGGCCTTCGTTCAGCGTCTCGATGGCGATTTTGTAGCCCTTGCCCGCCTCGCCGAGGACGTTTCCCGCCGGAACACGGCAGTCTTCGAGGATCAACTCGCAGGTCGAGGAAGCGCGGATGCCGAGCTTGTCTTCCTTCTTGCCGACGGTGAATCCGGGGAAGCTCTTCTCGACAAGGAAGGCGGTGATGCCCTTGTAACCGGCGCTCGGATCGAGCGTGGCGAAGAGCACGAACAATCCGGCTTCTTTGCTGTTGGTGATCCAGAGCTTGCGGCCGTTCAGGAAGTATTCGGATCCCTTTTTTTCGGCGCGAGTCAGCAAGGCAAAGGCGTCGGAGCCGGAAGCGGCCTCGCTCAGGGCGTAGGCGCCACAGGTATCGGAGGCCATCTTCGGCAGATACCTCTTTTTCTGTTCGTCGTTGCCCCAGCGCAACAGAGCGTTGTTGACCAGCGTGTTCTGCACGTCCACGATGACCCCGGCGGAGGCATCCACACGGGAAAGCTCCTCGACCGCCAGAATGGCTTCGAAGAACTTGGCGCCGCCGCCGCCGTATTGCTCGGGAATCTCAATTCCCATCAGCCCGAGCTGGAAGAATTCGTGGATCAGGTCCTGGTCGAAGACGCCTTTTTCGTCCATTTCCTTGACCAGGGGACGGATTTTCTCGTCGGCAAACTGGCGGATGTTGTCGCGGAAGAGAACCTCATCTTCAGAAAGGGTCGTCAGAGGAGCGGGAGGAATGGCCTGCAGCATGGTCTCGGGCATGAGGGCACCTTCGCGGGCGAGGATAGGAAACTGACAATTCTAGCACTTGGAAATCAGGATGGCTGGAGTCAGCGGGCCGCGGGTAGTGTCTTAACACAGTGTTAAGACACTACCGGGCCGCGCTATGGACTAACCTCAGCCCGTCGGCCGCCAGGATGCGCTTGATCTGGCTGCGGGCATGCACCGACCACGGGCCGGAAGTGTCGAGCTTGATGTAAGCCTGCCAGTGCTTGAGCGCCCTGCGCGGTTCGCGCAGCTTCTCGTAGGCCAGCGCGAGATTGTAGTGCGCATCGGCATAAGTGGGAGCTAACTGGAGCGCCGTCTTGTAAGTCTGGATCGCTTCCTGGACGCGGCCGGTTTCGTCGAGCACGTTGCCCAGATCGAAATAGGCCAGGGCATAACGGGGATCGGCCGCAATGGCCTCGCGGTAATGTTTCTCGGCCAGCGTGAAATCCTGGCGGTTGTAATAGAGCGTTCCGAGATTGATGTGGGCAGCGGCGTGGGCGGGTTCGATCTCCAGCACCTTGTGATACTCGGCGATGGCTTCGGCCTGCGTGCCGGGGTCGTCTTCGAGGGCGATACCGCGGGCAAAATAGGCGGCAGCCTCGTGCTCGCGCGGGCTGGGTTCGGGCGTCGGCACCGGGGTGCTGGTCACGACATTCTCACGCCCGGAAAAATCCATCAGGAACTGCCCGGCGATGGGCTCCAGCAGCTTGCCGTCGTGGCGAAATGCGACGCGATGCTTGGTGGACCAGGTGCCGGCTTCGAGCAACGGATTCTCCACGCCGGCAGCCTGCTTGCGCATCGCGTCGAGCGACTCGCGAATGGTCGCCGGGCGCACGCTCATGGCGCAGAGATCTCGAACTTTCTTGAGCTCGAGCAGATCGGCGAAGGAGTAAGTCTCGGCGGACGTCACTAGTCCGTTCCGCTCCCAGTTGGCCAACTGGCGCGGCGTAATGTGAAGAATCCTGAGTAGGTCTGCTCGCTTGTACAAGGTCTGTCCGCGATGCGCTGCGGCCGCAGAGCATCCGCCGACATTATCATCAAAGTACATGGGCAAACGCAACCGGCATCCGCTGTGGAAAGCTGTGGAGAACCTGGTTGATTCACATGCAGCGGGAATGGTGCAAACCACATGAAGCTGCGGGCCGCCTACACGGTCACCGCCGCCTGGTAGTCCTCGTAGGTGCCCTTGAAGTCGTTGATCTTGTGGTCGCTTTCGAAGTGCCAGACGCGGGTGGCGACTTCGTCAATCAGGTCGTGATCGTGGGTCACCAGGAAAACCGTGCCGTGATAGCGCTGCAAGGCGATGTTCAATGCGTTGATGGATTCGAGATCGAGATGGTTGGTAGGCTCGTCGAGCACCAGCACGTTGGGCTTCTGCAACATCAGCTTGCAAAAGAGCAGGCGCGCGGCTTCACCGCCGGAGAGCACACTGGTGGATTTCGTCGCTTCCTCGCGGGCAAACAGCATCTGGCCGAGAATGCCGCGCAGTTCTTCGGTAACGGCGGCCGGATCCCATTGATGAAGCCACTCGATCGCGGTTGTGCCGGTTTCGATCAAGCTGCGGTGGTCCTGGGCGAAGTAGCCGATCGAAGCCTCGTGCCCCCAGATGACTTTGCCGGAATCTACGAAGGGGCCATCATAGCCGCTGGTTTTGCGGAGTTCGGCTTCCGGCGTCGTAGGAGAGTTTGCCAGCAGCGCGTTCACCAGGGTAGTCTTCCCCGCCCCGTTGCGTCCCATGAGCGCGATCCGCTCGCCGCGCGTGATGCTGGCGGTGAAATCGCGGATGACCTGCTTGTCGCCGTACGCCTTGCCCAGATGCTCGATTTCGAGGATGTGCTTGCCTGAAGGCCGCTTCTGCTCGAACTTGATGAACGGCCGCTGGATGTTGGATTTGGCGAGTTCGGTCACCTGCAGGCGCTCGACTTCCTTGCGCCGGGACTGAACCTGGCTCGAGCGCGTACCGGCGGCGAAACGCGCGATGAATTCGTTCAACTGGGCAATCTTCTTTTCGCGCTGCGCGTTCTGCGATTCGATCTGCGAGCGCACCTGCGTTTTAGCTACTACCATATCGTCGTAGGTGCCGGTGTAGGTGATGATGGTCTGGTAGTCAATGTCGGCGATGTGTGTGCAGATGCTGTTCAGGAAGTGGCGGTCGTGTGAGATGGCGATGACGACGCCATCGTAGACGTTAAGAAATCCCTGCAACCAATGGATGGAATCGAGGTCAAGGTGGTTGGTCGGTTCGTCGAGCAGCAAGGCCTGCGGATGCCCGAACAGGGCCTGCGCCAGCAGGACGCGGACTTTCTGCCCGCCCTGCAGTTCGCTCATCTTGCGCGGGTGCAGCTCGTCGGCGATGTCGAGGCCCTGCAGCAGAATCGCCGCGTCACTTTCCGCGGTGTAGCCGTCTTCTTCGCCGACAATGCCTTCGAGTTCTCCGAGCTTCATGCCGTCGGCATCGGTCATGTCGTGCTTGGCATAGATGGCGTCGCGCTCCTGGATGGCTGCCCAGAGGCGCTTGTTGCCCATGATGACGGTGTCAATCACGGAGTAGGCGTCGAAGGCGAACTGGTCCTGGCTCAGGACGCCGAGCTTGCGAGGGCGGACCACCGTGCCTTTTTGCGGCTCCAGTTCGCCGCTGAGCAGCTTCATGAAGGTGGACTTGCCGGCGCCGTTGGGCCCGGTCAAGCCATAGCGCTTGCCCGGCGTGAATGCCGTCGAGACTTCGTCAAACAGTACTTTGGCGCCGTAGCGCATGGACACATTGCTAACTGAAAGCATGACTCTGGCTTCTCTTCTTCTGGATACTTCAGGAACTGCGGGGAATTCCGCCAAGACGGTACGCAGCTGGTGTTATTAGGATAACATGCCGGATTTCGTTCTAGAGTGCAGATACGGTGGCGCCGTCAATGCCCGGCGCTGGCTTGGACCAACTGCTGAATCGGCGGCGCGACCATCAGCAGGAGCCCTGCCTTCGGCGTCTTGGCTTGCTCGATTAGAGCCAGTTGTTGGGTCTCCCACACCTCGGGCGCGGGCTGGGACTTGTCGAGATAGTCCAGCGCCTGGAGTCCGGCTACGCCAAGTGCGAACAAGTCTTCAGATAACGGCACGTCCTCCTGTATCAGCGACGATTGCTCGAGCGTCGGATGGAGCCTGGCATCGTTGTCATGCCAGGTAGTGAGCCAACGGCGAATTTCGGTTTCGGCGGCTTGATCTTTGCCGCCGCTCTGCAAAAAAGTCTGCACCAGATGCGAAAACTGCCGTGCCACATCGCTCTCGGGATAGACCGCGTCAACCAAACGGTTCAGCGGCGCGTGGAAATCGATCGGGCCTTTCAAATCGTTTGGACGAGTGTAGTCCTTGACCGGCTCGACGACGTCGGCGAGCACTCGCAATGGGCTGATGTCTGCGGTCCCGGCCAGGCGATGCAGCATGTGCATGCGGGCCGAGCGGTGCGTCAGGCCCAGCCATTCGAGGTCGAGACTGACGGCATTCAGCCGCGAGTACATCGAGTCCACATCTTTCGTCTCCTGCGGGGACCACAGCCTTTCGGCAACGACCGCATTGCGCGGCCAGATATGCGAGTCAATATTTTCGGGCGTGACCCATTCCGCCCACATGCAGGATTCGCCGCCGAGGATGCGATTCCGCTCTTCCGGAGCCAGATCCGCCGCTGCTCCACTCATCGGGTCAACCGCGTAGTGCCGTGCCGCCGGCCACATCAAATCCAGATAGTAGCCGTAGGAAAGCAGGCCGCGGTAGCCCTGTTTCGCCGCCGCGGCCAGCGACTCCTGCCCACGCCAGGATTGCACAACGATTGTTTTCGGCAGATCGGGATGCAGAATCTCATCCCAGCCCAGCATCTGCTTGTGATTCCTGGCCAGAATTTTTTGCAGGCGCCGGTTGAAATAGGCCTGTAGATCCTGATTGTTCTTCATTCCATGGGCGCGGATGAACGCCTGAATTTTTGGATTGGCGTCCCACTGCTTGCCGTCCACTTCGTCGCCACCGATGTGAAAGTAGGCGTCCGGAAAAAGCTTCGCCATTTCGGCGATGAACTTCTCGAGAAACTGGTAGGTCGTCTCCCGTGTGGGATCTATCGCCGGGGCAATGCCGCCTTCTTCGAGTGTGTACGGCCCGGGACCGCTGGCCAGCGAGGGATATCCGAGAAACCAGGATCGGCTGTGACCGGGAATGTCGAATTCGGGGACCACTCGAATGCCGCGGTCGTGGGCGTATGCAATGAATTCGCTGATCTCCGCCTGCTTGTAGAACAGGCCCTCGGATCCGGCTCCCTGCAGCTTGGGAAATACCTTGCTCTCGACGCGGAATCCCTGATCGTCGGAGAGATGCCAGTGCAGGACGTTCATCTTGACGGCGGCCATGCCGTCGAGGTTGCGCTTGAGCACGTCCAGCGGGATGAAGTGGCGGCTGACGTCAATAAGCAAGCCGCGCCAGGGGAAGCGTGGCTGGTCGTGGATCGTGACTGCGGGAGCGGCGAATCCGCTGGGCGTGATGACAACGAGTTGAAGAAAAGTCTGCAGGCCGTGCAGGACGCCAAGAGTTGTTGGCGCGGTCAGCTTCGCGCTGGAGTCGGTTACGGTCAGTTCGTAGGATTCGTCTTCGCCGAGCTTCTGTATGACCTCGCGGCCGTGGTCTGCGTGGATCTGCAAGGACGGCGTGGCTCCAGGCGTTGGACGAAAGGGGATTCCAGTCTGGCGGGAGAGCTGCGTTTGGAATCGCTGGACTTCGCGGTCGAGGGAAGCGTCGTGAGAGCCAGTCACGGCAACGGAGAACGATCGCGTGATCGGCAACTGGCCGGTGCCCGGCTGCACGCTGGAGGGCATGGGCATGAGGTTGAGTGGGGGCTGGGATTGGGCGAGGGCAAGCGCGTCGGGTAAAAAGAGAAAAAGTGCAATTAGTAAAGTTCGCATGGCGCTAGAGAATTTAACACTTTTGAACTTTGACCGGAGGGTCCAGCGGAAGTGCATTAGGAGCGCAGGATCTGTTTTAGCCTTTCCCCACTTCCTCGCGCTCCACGAGGTCTCCGCGACAGGCTGCTGCCACTCCAAGATTGAACGCTTCAATGAGGCGACGATCATCTTCCAATCGATCGCCTAACATCCCTGGGACGATTCCTTGCGGATTCGAGTCCTTCATTCTGCCGACCATCGAAAATAGAATTTGTCGGCTGGCACAGTAAGGCTGCTAATGACCGGAGCGAATTCAGGGGTATTGATGCCTTTCAGAACGTTCAGGATGGTTCCCGCAACGAGTTGCTCATCGTTGACTGCGCTTTTCCCCTTTAGCCAGTTCTGCGGGCTAAACACCTTACCGGCGGCGCTGCTCTGACCCAATGCTTGTTGGAGAGCTTGGTTCACACATTGTTTCGCTTGAGCCAATATCATTCCCGAATAACTCAATGCGCCAATCGTCGCTGCCGGCAAAGGCACCTTGTCCGATTGGTTGCTGGCATGTGCGACAAGCTGGGACACGACAAATAGCATGTGAAAGCGAGCTGCCCCCTTGACGGCCTTTACCGCCTCATTGATGTCGAGATTTGGCCAATGTTTGTCAATCTCCCCGAGCCAAAGCCGAAGCGCCAGCATCGACTGAGTATCAAGTCTCTGGTGAAGCAATGTCTTATAGAGTTCGTCGAACAGCCGCTTTTCGTTGGTGGCTAGGTTCGGCCGTTGACACTGCCAGGAGATTACCATGCGAGCATAGTCGGGCGAATCAATGCACTTCGCAGCGTCCTTATCGGGCGGACGTTCCTCTCCGCGCTTCGTGATGAAATATCCGCCAGGGACCTCCGAGGCGTAGCGCGTCTTAATGTCTCGCATGTACTTGTCGTTACTGCGCAAGTCTCGTGGTTTCACGGCGCTCTGTGAGTTCGTGTTTATACTTATCGCCTCTGCGAGATCGTATTGCGGAATCTCGTAGAATCGGAAGAGCACCGAACCTTGCATGCCGCTCTTCTCTGCGACTTTGCCTGAGGTCGCGTAAATCGTCGAGAGCGATTGACAGCCATTCACAACCGACAGGGCCTGCACTCTGAGGCGCTTTCGATCCTCGGAGAGGTTGAAGCTTCTGCATAGGGCAGTTATGCCGTTGTGGAAGAAAAAGAAGTAACGCGACTTCTCTGGATGCACCAAACTGTCACGCATCGCTTTGTTTACCTTATTACTGATCCCGAGGCTTTGGCGAACGTTACGGCGAAATAACTTCCCGTCTGCGATGCCCGGAAGCTTGAGACAGCGGTCGACAGGAAGCATTGCCAGCACAACTCGGATGTTCGCCTCTGAGCACACAAGGCACTTCTCCGGATCGAGTTCGATTTCGGTGGCAAGTTCGGGCAAATCTCGCTGTTCGGCCTCGGACAAGCGCGTTTCGAGAAGCGCGGGGTCCACCAGGGTCAAACCAGCTGTGAAATCGGAACTGTCTGCCATCTCACGCTTGAAAGCATCTAGGTCCGACAGCGCGGCCGGCGTGAGCTTCCCCGTAGTGAGCAGTTCGAACTGAAGGTCATACTCGTCTTCCAGGGCGAGTCGCATGGTCTCAAGCCGCTCGGCCAACTTCCCAGAGCAGTTGAGCTGCAGCGTCGACAGGTCTTTCAACCGGATCCAAGCGGAAAGCACTTCGCGGAGGGGTTCGGCATCAATCAGTTCACCCTTGACGAACTTCCCCTGAATGACGCGTATTCTTCGCTCCTCGCCGTCCTCCACCAAGATGGCATCGACCTGCTTATCGTTCTGACCGTCGGTTATGGCGGATTTCGTCTCGAAAACATCGAGCAAGAGTACGCGGTGCAAGTACCAGGCGACGAAGCGCTGCCCATCGTTCGGGAAGTTATCCAGGTAGAAGGGATTACTGCTAATTTCAGCGAGGATTCGATCGTACATAAGTTTGCTCGTGTTCCATACTAGCCTATGTAGATTGGTGCCGTGTGTGGAATTCCGGAACCTATTGCGGTAATGCCATCTCTAATGTCCCCCGCCCAACTCGCGCACGATCCCGCCCACGAACTGCTTGGCGTCGCCGAACAGCATCAACGTGTTTTCGAGGTAGTAGAGCGGGTTATCAATCCCGGCGAAGCCGGGGTTCATGCTGCGCTTGATGACCATGACGGTGTGGGCTTTGTCCACGTCGAGGATGGGCATGCCGAAGATGGGGCTGGACTGATCGGTACGGGCGGCGGGATTGGTCACATCGTTGGCGCCGATGACGAGCGCGACGTCGGTTTGTGGGAAGTCGCCGTTGATCTCGTCCATTTCGATCAGGCGGTCATAAGGAATGTCGGCTTCGGCTAGCAGCACGTTCATGTGGCCGGGCATGCGTCCGGCGACGGGGTGAATGGCGAAGCGTACCTCTACTCCTTTTTTCGTGAGCGCGTCATACAGTTCGCGCACCTTGTGCTGCGCCTGGGCTACGGCCATGCCGTAACCCGGCACGACGACGACTTTGTTCGCCGCCGCAAGAATGGCTGCCGCCTCTTCGGGCGTGGCGCTGCGGACGGTCCTGGCTTCCTGCCCGGCTGCCGCAGAAGCCTGCACCTGCCCGAACGCGCCAAACAGCACGTTCGTAAACGACCGGTTCATCGCCTTGCACATGATGACGGAGAGGATGAAGCCTGACGATCCGTCCAGCGCGCCGGCAATGATGAGCAGCTTCGAATTGAGAACGAAGCCCATGGCCGCAGCCGAAAGTCCGGCGTAGGAGTTCAACAGGGAGATCACCGTCGGCATGTCGGCGCCGCCGATCGGGATCACGAGGAACACGCCAAACACCAGCGCAATCCCAACAATCACTGGGAAGAATTGCCTCGCCTCCGGATGGAGCACTAGGTACACGGCCAGCACAATCGCAACAACAAACAGCGCAAGATTGACGAGGTTCTGCCCTTTATAGGTGATCGGCCGCTGGGGAAGAATTTCCTGCAGTTTTCCGGCAGCGATCAAGCTGCCGGTGAAAGTAAGGCCTCCCAGGATGACCTCCAGAGAGAGCACCGACATCATGAACTTCGGCACGTTGGGCGTGCGCAGGTAAAACTCGGCGGTGCCGACCAGCGTGACGCAGAGCGCTCCGAAGGCGTGGCTGAGAGCGGTCCGTTGCGGAACGGCGGTCATCTGCACCATGCCCAGCGGGACGCCGATGCCCGAGCCCAGCACGAGCCCAATGACGATCCACTTGTAGTCCACGATGCCGTGGTGCAGCAGGGTTCCGGCGATGGCCAGCACCATGCCGATTTCGCCGGCCAGAATGCCGTGGCGGGCGGTGGTGGGCGAACTCATCCACTTCAGCGAGAGAATGAACAAGGCGCTGGCGATGAGGTAGATGACTTCGATCAGGTACTGGCTTCCGGCAAACTCGGTCATGATGGCGCTCAGTTACTTATTGGTCGGACGGCTGGACTTGAACATTCGCAGCATGCGGTCGGTGATGAAAAACCCGCCGACCACGTTGCTGGTGGCGGCTACGATGGCGATTACGCCTAGCACAGTCGCAAACGTGCTCTTCTTTTCGCCAACCAGAACGATGGCACCGACGACGGCGATGGCGTCCAAAGCATTCGTCAGCGACATCAGCGGCGTGTGCAGCAAGGGCGAGACGTGGCGGATGACTTCGAATCCGATGAAGGCCGCCAGCATGAATACGAACAGCGCGTCAATCAGGTTGGAACCCATGTGCTCCCTCAGGGGCTAAAGCCCAGGTCGTTACCACACGTTGTCGCAGCGCTGAAAGCGCTGCGCCACTCAACATCTCTCTCCGCTTAAGAATCGCTATCCACCTGCCGGCGGCATTTTGAAGAACTCGCGCACGCGGGCGTTCACGATCTCGCCCGCGTTCGTGATCATGGTCTCGCGGATGATTTCGTCCTGCATATTCATCTGCAGCTTGCCGTCCTTCACCATGTAGGTGAGGTATGTCGTGATGTTGCGGGCGTACATCTGGCTGGCGTGGTACGGAATGCTGCTGGCCAGGTTGATGGCGCCGATAATGGTGACGCCGTGTACTTTCACGGTCTCGCCTGTGCGGGTCAGTTCGCAGTTGCCGCCACGCTCGGCGGCGAGGTCCACGATAACCGAGCCAGGCGCCATGCCTTTCACCATGTCAGCCGTGATCAGCACGGGCGATTTTTTGCCCGGGATGACGGCGGCGGTAATCACGACGTCGCTTTCTGCCACCACTTTCGTCAGCAGTTCGCGCTGACGGGCATAGAAATTTTCGTCCTGCGCGGTGCCGTAGCCGCGTGCGTCCTGCGCGTCCTTGGCCTCGATGGGCAGTTCGATAAAGCGGCCGCCCAGGCTCTGGACCTGTTCCTTCGCCGCCGGACGCATGTCATAGGCGGAAGCGACCGCGCCGAGCCGCCGGGCGGTTGAAATCGCCTGCAGGCCGGCCACACCAGCACCGATCACGAATACGCGCGCTGGCGTAATGGTGCCGGCGGCGGTCGTCATCATGGGGAAGATGCGCAGCGAAGTCTGCGCCGCCAGCAACACGGCTTTGTAGCCGCAGCACGTAGCCATTGAAGACAGAGCGTCCATGCTCTGGGCGCGGGTGGTGCGCGGCATGAACTCCACGGAATAGGCGGTTACCCCGGCCTGGGCAATCTGCTGGACGATCTCTGCCGAACCAAAGGGCCGCAGAAATCCGATGAGCGCCTGGCCGCGCCGCATGAGAGGAAGGTCGGCTTTGCCGGTGATGTCGTTGGAGCCGTAGCAGAGCACCTGCACGACAACATCGGCGGTGCCGAAGACCGCCGCACGATCGGGAACAATCTTCGCGCCCTTGTCTACATACGTGGCATCCGGATAGCCCGCCTGCTCGCCCGCGCCGCTTTCCACCATGACTTCCAAACCAGCTTTGGTGAGAGTGGGAACGACCATGGGGACGAGGGCGACCCGCCGCTCCCCGGGATAGCTTTCTTTCGGAACTCCGACGATCACGCGATCCTCGCAAAATGCGGAACGGGAAACAGTATCAGATCAGGGCGGGCAGTGGAAGGGAGGCCAGTCGAAAGCAGAAACCACGAAGGACACGAAGTTGCACGAAGGTTCAGACTTCAAGCTCTTGCCTCGTGTACCTCCGTGCCCTTTGTGGTGAGGGAAACCTTAGTACTCCGGCGTCACCGCCTTCGCTTCTTCCAGCGTCATCCGCTGCTTTCCCTTGTAGGACAGATTCGCCATGTGCACCGCCATGGCTGAGCGGTATCCGATCTCGGCCGGGGCGTTGGGCTGGTTGCGGCTGCGGATGCAGTCAATCCAGTTGCGCATGTGGTTCTGGTCGTGGGTGCTGCCTTTCGTGTCTTCTCCGCCGGGGCGGTTGACCTTCTCGGGGAAGTAGCGCGCGGCTTCGTCGAAGTGATGCTCAATCGTGCCGTCGCTGCCCAGAATTCGGTCGCCCAGTTCGTAATGCTTGTTGCTGAATGTGGACTGCCAGGTCACGACGATATCTTTGGGAAAGTCGAGGGTCACCGCGATCGTATCGGGAACTTCGCGGCCGTCTTTTTCCGAGAACACGCCGCCGGACATGTACGCTGCCGAGGGCACCGGCAGGTCGAGAGCGGTCATGATCCAGGCCATCTGATGGACCATGTTCTCGGCCACATTGCCGCCGGCAAATTCCCAGAACAGCCGCCAGTTGATCAGCCGGAAGGGATCGAATGGCCGGTCCGGCCGGCCGTTCAGAAAGGCGCTCCAGTTCACGTTTTGCGCCGTGCAATCGGACGGCACCGGCCGCACCCATTGTCCTTTGCCGTGGGGAGTGTTGCGGCTCATCCAGGATTCGACGTGCGTGACTTTTCCCAGCCATCCGTCTTTGACCCATTGTTTTGCGTCAACCAGCGCGCCCGAGCTTTGGTACTGCAGGCCGATCTGTACCACGCGGTTAGAGGCGTTGGCCGCGGCCAGACATTTTTCGGCTTCCGGGATGGACCACGTCATGGTCTTCTCGGCGTAAAGGTCTTTGCCCGCGGCCAGAGTGTCGAGAAAGTGGCGTGCATGCGTGTGCAGCGGGCTGGCGACGATGACGCCGTCCAAATCCTTCAGATCGAGCAGGCGGCGATGGTCGTCGAAAGTCTGAATGCCCTCCACCTTGTGCTTGACCTCGTCGCGGCGACGGCTGTAGACGTCTGCCATGGCGACGACTTCAACGCCGTGAACCGCGCGCACTTCTCCCAACAGATCGTTACCGCGGTCGCCGACGCCGATCATCCCCACACGCACCCGGTCGTTTGCGCCCAGCACACGCGCCGGAGGATACGCCAGCGCCGCTGCCGTTCCCAACGCCGCCTGTTTGAGAAAGCTGCGACGAGTCTGATCGCTCATATGGATCTCCTTCAGATCTCTTTTCAGAGGGGCGCCCCATTTCTCGCGCGCTCTTTGCGCGAGAAGTGGGGGTTCTTGTCGAGGCTACAATGCTTCTGCCTGCTGCAACAGCCGCTTCATCCCCGCCCAACTCTTACGCGAAGACTCTTCCGGCGATCCGCCTCCACCCCAGTGCGTTTCCAAACTTACGGCGAAGTGGTAGCCATCGCGCTTTAGCGCTTTGAACTGGCCCAGCCAGTCAATGATGCCGCCGCCCATTGGCGCCCAGTCATAGTGCTTGCCTTTCTTGACGGCGTCCTTGCAATGGCAGTGGCCAATGCGGTCCTTGGGCAGAAGATTATAGCCATCGGGATAGGGATTCTCCCCACTGGCCGCCGCGTTGCCCGGGTCCCAGTTCAGCATGAGGTACGGAGACTTCACCGCCGCCAGCACTTTGGCGGCCTCGGCGCCGGTGGCCGTGTTGTTGGAGGAATCGTTTTCGAGGAGCAGTGTGATTCCCTTTTGGCCAGCCTTGTCCGCCGCCTGCTGCAGTTTTTCGTTCATTGCCGCGCGGTATGGAGCTTGATTCTCCAGCCGCCAGAAATCGAAGCAGCGCACCCGATCGGCTCCAAAAGCCTGGGCCATGGCGATGGTGCGTTCGAGAACTTCGTCCTGCTGGGCGAAAGTGAAGTCCGCGCGAAAATCATTCCGCGTGCTGAATTTCGACCGGGGTGCGCCCGCCCAGTCCACTTTGAACAGCGGGCTGGCGATGTCGGTGACTTTCAGCCGGTACTTTTCCAGAATCCGGCGAGCTTCGGCGACTTCCTTCTCGTCGAGGCTGACGATGTTCTTCTTCCACAGGCTGCGCAGCTCGATCCAGCCCATGCCGAACTCGCGTGCCGCGATCTCACAGGCATGGCCGAAGTCCTGGGAGATCTCGTCATTGATTACGGAAATCCGGAAAGGCGAGGTGGAATCTGTCATCGGGGAGAATCGGGAGGCTGCTCGCGCTGCCGCCAGGGCAGCCATTCCCCGGAGAAATTCGCGGCGGGCGAAGAGAACGGGCATAGCCGGCTCCTTGAAATTGTGTCGATCGCGACCGCGAAGAGCGGAACGGACAATCTATCACTACCGCGTGTGGAAGGTAAGCCAACTGAGGTTTTCGGCACGAGCCATGTGGGGACAGCCGCCTCAGCTGTCCCGCCGAAGCGAAGCGAGCCGACCAAGGCGATTTCCGCGCGCAAAACAAAACGCCCCAGACTCGATTTGAGTCTTGGGACGTCTGTTGATCAGCCCTCCCCCAAGTGCTGCTCGA
>JBBIPV010000020.1:0-73136 GCA_037442635.1 Terriglobales bacterium
CCGTTCTTGCACTGCATGGAGAAGATCCAGTCAATCGCCCGCTGCACCGACTCGCGCTGGTACCGCCCGTTGGGATGCTCCACCCGGCTCAACGCCAGGCAAACCATCGCACTATCATCCACGTCCGGGTAGTGTTCGTTGTTGAATTCGAAGTACCAGCCGCCGGGCTGGCCCTTCTTGTTTTTCACCTTCCAGTCGCCAGGGTTGCGCACCTGTTTCTGCAGGATCCAGTTGGCGCACTTCACCATGCGCGGGTCGTTGGCGGGCACGCCCGCTTCGCCCAGCGCAAACAAGGCATAAGCCGTGTCCCACACCGGCGACAGGCACGGTTGCATGCGGAACGTGTCTTCTTCCTCGATCCCGAGCTTCTCAAATTCATCCAGCGCTCGAATCACCTGCGGATCGTCCAGCGAATATCCCAGGCAGCGCATGGCGATGATCGAGTTCATGATCGAGGGATAAATTCCGCCCAGCCCGTCGCTCATCTCGAAGCGCGCCAGCATCCACTTCTCCGCGCTCTTAAGGGCAATTGAGCGCAGCGGACGCACGTGCACGCGCTCCAGCCAGTGCGTCATGCGGTCGATCACCAGGAAGAAGTTCCGCCACGAGATCAGCTTTTTCGCCCAGTGCAGGTGCATGCGCGACTTGTGCATGCCGCCGACAAACAACTCCTCCACGCCCATTTCGCGCGGAATCTTCTTGAATGGTTTCTTGGCGTAGCAGATCGAAAGCGGAACCAGGATGGCGCGCGACCACGAAGAAATCTCGTAGATGTTGAACCAGAACCAGTTGGGAAACAGGACAATTTCCGGCGGAATGGCCGGCACGGCGTCGTAGTCGTACTGTCCGAAGAAGCAGAGATAAATCTTCGTAAAGGTGTTGACTTCAGTGACGCCGCCGAGTTCCAGAATCTTGTTCCGCGCCCGAGCCAGCGCCGGATGATCAGCCGAGTATCCCGCCAGTTTCAGCCCAAAGTACGCCTTCACCGAAGCGCTGATATTGGACGGCCCTCCGGCGAAAATGCTCCACCCGCCGTCTTCGTTCTGATGGCGCAGAATCCAGTTGGCGGCCTTTTGAAAACGTTCCTGGTTGCCGGTGCCGAGCAAGGTGTGCAGCAGGATGTAATCGGATTCGAGCGTGGTGTCGGCTTCGAGTTCGCCGCACCAGTATCCCTCGTCGTGCTGCTGGGAGAACAGATACTTCCGGGCGGCCGCAATCGCGGCCGACACGCGGTTGGAAAGCTGCTCGATTTTGCCGAAGCGAAGCTGTGGGTCTGAACCTAAGTGCGCGGACGCCAGGTTGGAATCGGGGGAGTTGATATCCATCAGTTCATAGCTCCATCCATTCATGACTTCATCAATCTGCGGTCACGCCCGCCGGGGCGGCGGCAATCGCTTCCACAATCTCCGGCGGCAATCCGAAGCGCACGTTTTCCGGCATCACTTCCAGTTCCTGCACGTTGTTGAAACCCTTGTTGCGCAGGAACGCTACCGTCTCCTCGACCAGGCATTCCGGCGCCGACGCTCCAGCGGTGAGCGCAATCGTCTTCACGCCCTTCAGCCATTCCTCTTCAATGTCGTTGCAGCTGTCAATGAGATGCGCCTTCGTACCCAACTTCCGCGCCACTTCCACCAGGCGATTGGAATTCGAGCTGTTCTCCGATCCGACCACCAGCAGCAAATCCGATTCGGAAGCCACCTGCTTCACCGCCACCTGCCGGTTTTCCGTGGCATAGCAGATGTCCTGCGCGGCCGGCCCCTTGATGTTGGGGAACTTCTGCTTCAGGGCCGCGATGATGTCTTTGGTCTCATCGAGGCTGAGCGTGGTTTGCGTGAGATATGCCACGCGATCCGGGTCGGGCACGGTCAACTTCTTCACCTGCTCCGGCGATCCCACGACTTGCGTCACCAGCGGAGCCTCGCCCAGTGTTCCGACGACTTCATCGTGATCCTTATGCCCGATCAGGATCAGCGAATATCCTTCCTTGGCGAATTTCACCGCTTCCACGTGAACCTTGGTCACCAGCGGACAGGTTGCGTCGATAACGCGCAGCCCGCGCCGCTCGCTGTGTTCCCGCACCTCGGGCGAAACGCCGTGGGCGCTGTAGATAATGCGCTCGCCATTGGGCACTTCATCTTCGCTGTCCACGAAGATGGCGCCTTTGCCGCGCAGTTCGTCCACCACAAAGCTGTTGTGAACGATCTCCTTGCGCACGTAAATCGGCGGCCCAAACGCCTCGAGAGCAATGCGGACCACGTCAATCGCCCGCACCACCCCCGCGCAGAACCCCCGCGGTTTGAGCAAAAGCAGAGTCTTTCCGTCGGATTTAGTCAAAGTTCCTGCCAATGTGTTCAGTCCTGCTTTCAGGCGTTAGATGCGAGAAACGCCACCAAAGACGGCCCCTTTTAGGGTACACGCTCCCCATTGCGGCGATACTACTAAGTTACCGGAAAGTGCCGGGATGGTCAACGTAAGACGCTGAAAGAGCTAGGATTAGCAGCGTGAGGTGGCCGGGCGACCAGACGATGAGTGCAATCGCCTGTTCTCAACAGTTACGCACGAGGATGGTGGGGAAGCGACCATTAATCGTCGAAGAAGTGCTGGGAAAGTATCCACTTCCGAAGTTCCGAGGTGCTATGGAACAGGTGCTCAGTGCTCACATCGCCAAACTTGTCCCCAACTATGAAGCCGAGCCAACCCGTCATCCTCGGTTCAACTCCCACCGCCGGATCGGGAGCATCCGAGTTAGGGCCGACAAAAATCCAATCACTAGGCGTAACCATTGCATGCTTTGACAGCCACTGTTCCGCGCACATCACATCTGCCCGCATGGTTCCGACGCTCGGGTCGACATCGGGCCACGTAAGTTTGCGCTCAATGACCATGGTCGACCAACCCTGTTTGGTGAGTTCAATAGCGAGCGGCATCATGTCCACAGACTGCTGAGCCTCTGAACCTACCAATGTCGAAAACGAAAACACCGTTGCGTGGCTCGGTTTGCTGGCGTCAGGTATGGATGCCGTCGCCGAAACTAAGCCGTGAGCGGACCGCAATGTCACACTTCGAATCGTGAATCCCACCCTGTGCTCGACAACTTGACTTGTCACTTGCTGGCAAACCGATTGACCTACAACAAAAGCTGGAAGGGCAAGTAAGACGATGCTCAATAAGGCCGTTTTCATAACGGGCCTCCTGATCCTGCTAGGAGTATCCCACTAGCTTGAGAACGCTGGCAAGGTGAACCGCAGGGGAGTCGCTGGTTGGCGTAATATCGCGATTACACTCATTGACCCATACCAGTAGCCGCAAAGAACGCGGCTAGGATGGGGCACCCTCGGGTCTCTGTGGATCCAGCAGATGCCAGGCTTCGCGGTACTCTTCAAATTCGCCGGCGGGGCGGCGGTGAGTGCCGAAGGGATAGACATTGAAGACGAGCCGGCCCTTGATGGCTTCGACGGGGATCAAATACCAGATATTGTGGCGCCGGATGAAGGCGGCGAGGAAATCAATGTCGGCGGGAGTGTAGGGAATGAGACGTTTGTAGGCCATCCAGTGACTGGGAACCTGATAGTGTTTGCCGTGAGCGTCTATGGCTGACTTCACCTGGACCCGCCAGATGCGGCTGCGCGCGTCCACCATGACGTCGTAGTGTTCGTTATCGCCGAAGGGCCTGGCAACGGGAAAACCGCGACTGGCGGCCTTGAGCATGAACTCCAGTTCGACCAGGTTGCCGATGTGTTTGGTGTTGTTTCGCGCGGCGCGTGGGAGCGTGGCGGCTGAGCCTCCTCGGCCACTCCGCGCCTCTTTCCCGATTTTCGCGTGGTTGCGCCTGCTTGCCCCTGGCTGCACCCTGTCCCCTGATTCTGACCGCATCCCTGGCTCACTCATTCCCCGACCAACAAAAATGGCGCAAGCGAGGAGCCTGCGCCAAGTAAATTTCTGTCTCTATTTTCAGAATATCAAATTGGGCCGGGTAAAGTGGACATTTTCCGAAAAATATTTCTCCTTGCGAATGTGCGAATTAGGCGCCGCGGGCTCGGTTTAGGGGCTTGACAAGGCGCCGGGGGTCGGAGCCCGAGTGCACCACAACGTGTGCAAGTTTGCGGGAAGGACAGGGAGAACGCTGGGGATTGCCGAGACGCTTGCCTTCTCCAAGAACGCGGGAGCGGTGCGGCTATCGCAGAACGGCGGCAGTCCGTTCCTTCAAGGCTTCCAGCGTCCGCTCGTAAATCGCCTCAGGCGTTCCTTTCGCCTGGACCGAGACCAGCAGTCCGATCCCTTCATAGAACTGGATCAATGGCGCCGTGCTGCGCTCATAAGTCTCCAGCCGCACTTTGACCGATTCCGGCCGATCGTCCTCGCGCTGGAAGAGCTTGCCGCCGCAACGGTCGCAGATGCCAGCCGCCTTTGGAGGGCGCTCGGTCACGTGATACACCGCCTTGCACTTCTCGCAGGTCCGGCGCCCGCCGAGCCGTGCCACGATCTCGCTCGCCGCCAGGTCGTAGTTCACGACCGCCGTCAGGGCGAGCCCTTCGCGTTGCATCAGGCCTTCGAGGGATTCCGCCTGCCCGAGGGTTCGGGGAAAGCCGTCCAGAATGAAGCCGCCGCCACAGTGCAAGCATGCGCTGCGCTCCCGCACCATTTCCCACACGGTGGAATCCGGCACCAACTCGCCCCGCCGCATGTATTCGAGCGCCGCCTTCATCGCCGGCGTCTGCTCGCACTCCGGGGTCTTGCCGGCGGCGCGAAACACGTCGCCCGTGGACAAGTGGCACGCCCCCAAACGCTGCGTCAGGAGTTCGGCCTGCGTTCCCTTTCCCACGCCCGGCGCACCCAGCAACACCAGGCGCACCGCATTGGGCTTTTCCGGAACGCTTTCACACGGGGCGGATGGCCCTTGCAGCCAGGCACTACGACTGTTGTTCGGTAGAGTCATGCTTGTGCCTATACTGCCCTAACTCGCGACCGGGCAGTGACGAGGATCACAGCACGACGTGCGGCGAGCCCTAGCCGTTGGCCTTGATCATCTGCTCGGCATGCTTGCGGGAAGTTTCTGTCAGTTTGGCGCCGCTGAGCATCCGGGCTACTTCTTCGGTGCGCTCTTCGCCGGTGACGGAGCGAACGCTGGTGCGGGTGCGTCCGCCGGATTCCTTCTTCTCGATCACATAATGCTGGTCGGCGAAGGTGGCGATCTGCGGAAGATGGGTCACGCACAGCACCTGATTCGAGCGGGCCAGCGACTTGAGTTTCTTACCAACGGCCTCGGCGGCGCGGCCGCCGATGCCGGTATCTATTTCGTCGAAGACAAGCGTGGGTTGCGACACCTTGCGCGCCTTTGCGCGGACGGGCCCGTTCGCGGGCGAGGGCGCCCGGGCCACGCTGGCCTTCAGCGCCAGCATTACTCGCGAAAGTTCCCCGCCCGAGGCGATGTGCTCCAGCCGCCGCAAGGGCTCGCCCGGATTGGTCGAGATCATGTACACAACCTGGTCCATACCCGTCGCGCCCCAGTTCCCTTGTTCCTCGGAAGTCGTGATCTCGATCCGGAACGCAGACTTCATCGCCAGATCGTTGATTTCGGCCTCGACCAGCTTCTCGAGCCTGCGCGCCGCCTCCGCCCGCTTCTTCGACAGCGCCCGCGCCGCGCGCAGATATTCTTCCGCCGCCCGCGCCAGTTCCGCCCGCAACTGACGCAGGATTTCGTCCTTGTTCTCGACCTCCAACAGCTTGCGCGCAACGTCGCCGCCAAACCGAATCACTTCTTCCAGCGTCGGGCCATATTTGCGCTTCAGCCGGTCCAGCGCCGCCAGCCGATCCTCCACCTGCGCCAGATGCTCGGGCGAAGCGTGAATACCGCCGGCATAGTCGCGGAGGGTCGCGCCGACGTCTTCCACGCTGATGCGCGCGCTGTCGAGCGCCGACAGCGCCTCCTGAAACTTCGGCTCATAACGCGCCAGTTCCTCGACTTGCTTCTGCGCCGCCCGCAGCGAAGACGCCGTCGAGCTGTTGCCTTCGTACAGCAAGTCGAAGGCATTCATGGCGGCGTTGTAGATTTTTTCGGCGTTGGCCAGAACGCGCTTTTCCGCCTCCAAACGCTCATCTTCCGCGCCCTGCAGGCGAGCCTCTTCTATTTCGCGCTTCTGGAAAAGCCACAGATCCACCAGGCGCAGCCGGTCCTGCTCGCCGCGCTCCAGTTCGTCAATGCGGGTGCGAATCTGTTTCCAGGCTGCGAACAACGACTCCAGCGGCTCCAGTTGGCTGCCTGCGAAAGCATCGAGCAGTTCCAGCCGCGCCGGAGCGTCGAAAGAGAGAATGGACTCGTTCTGCGCGTGGATGGTTGCCAGGTGCGGAGCCAGTTGCTTCAACACGGCGACGGTCGCCGGTTGATTGTTCACGAAAACGCGGCCCTTGCCTCCGGCCGCAATCTCGCGCCGGACGATCAGCGAGCCGTCGTCGGATTCATCCAGCCCGTTCGCCTCCAGGATGCTCGCTAGCGGCTTTTCCGCCGCGCCCTCGGCCTCAAATACAGCCGACACCACCGAGCGTTCCGCCCCGGCCCGGATCACATCGCTCGACGCCTTGTCGCCCAGCAGAAGAGCGAGCGCATCAATCAGAATGGATTTCCCGGCGCCGGTTTCTCCGGTCAGCAGGTTCAGGCCCGGCCCGAACTCCACCGCCAGGTTGTCAATCACCGCATAGCTTTCGAGCCGCAATTCAACCAGCACGGGAGATCCTGGAAACGAGGTTTTGCGCAGAATAGCATGAAAAAGGTGGAAGAGCGCTGTTAGTGCCGCCTACAAGCTCGAACTCGCGCGCGAAGTGCTCCCATCACAGCCGGGTCAATGCGCGCAAACGCTGTTTTCGCCAGTCTGGGTGGTAGTCTTGACCCAACTGCACAAAAATGGGAGCTACCCCGACGCGTCCCTTGGGAGACCTGCGATGAAAATCCGTCGTGACTCAGTCTTTATTTCGGCAGTGCTTTTTACGGTTGCACTGCTTTGGGCGCTACCAATGTTTCTTAGCAACCTAGAAGGGTACAGCAGCACGACGTCTGAGGCGCAGGACCTATGTTGCGGCCTCTACTACCACACAATGGGCGATCTCGGCGTTGCTTCCCTCGCCATTATTTTCGTTGCCCTGATCGTTACGTGGGCTGGATACGCAAAGTGCCTTCGGTCTGCGTGGTTGGCTATGTTTGTCGTCGTGTCGGTTTGGGCATTCCCGCTTTTGGCATTGCCGTTATTCAAGCATTCCCTTGCCCTAACGTTCTCTGAGCTGCTCTACGGCGCGCTTCACGGGTTCCCGTATCCTCGAATTTGGGTGAAGAGGATTCTGATCTTCTCGCTGATGATGATCGCGCTACTCCTGCCGATAAAATCATTTTTTGTTATCACGGGAATTCGAGAACCAAGCCGGAGATTATCCCCCAGGCTCATCGGGTTCTCCGTCGTGGGAATTCTGGTCGTTGGGATTGCACTGCTAGCGTGGATAGACCTTCGCCCGTACGAGATTCCCTCTGCCCAGTTGACGGGATTGCTTGTGGCGCCTGCCCCGCCACCGCCTTCTCGACCCCCAGCAGAAGATTGGCTTAGCTTGGGCGTAGGCGAACAGTATGGCTACGTGCGCGGCTATTTGACCGGATTCCAAGGCGGCAAACGTCTGGCATGTTCATTTTACGAAGGCAAGATGGCGGCGTACCTGCCCCGCAAACCCTTGCCCCCTGTGAAGCTGCCGCAGCAGGTCTGCATGACGACCCTGCCCAATCTCATCGAAACGCATGCCAACGCGTACGTGGACACGATCACGAACTACTACACGAAGTATCCACACGATCGAGATGCCGAGGTCGCGAATATTTTGAATGAGATGGCCACGCCTTCAGGCCTTACTGACATCGATCAGATTCATGCCAAGCTCGGTGGCGATGCGAAGCGGCATTAGCGAACAACTGTGGCTTCGTCGTTGTTGACATAAAATCTCGACTACGCTTATTGAGCGCCGTTGTGGTTTGCATCAAACGGTGATCCCGGAATCACCCCATGAAGCCAATTCCGTCCCAACTTAATCTAAAATGACTTATGCCCTTATCCCGACCCTCAGTGGTCGAAACCGTCGTCCACGAAATCCCGACCACTATGCAAGCCGCCGTCTATCGCGGCATTAACGATGTCCGCCTCGAGACGGTTCCCGTGCCGAAAATTGGACGCGGCGAAATGCTGGTGCGCGTGCACACCTGCGGCGTCTGTGGCACCGACCTCAAGAAGATTTCCACCGGCTCGCACTCGGCGCCGCGAATCTTCGGCCACGAAACTTCCGGACTCGTCGCGGCTGTTGGCGAGGGAGTTCAGCAATATCGCCCCGGCGACCGGGTCGTCGTCTTTCATCACATTCCCTGCCGCGAGTGCTTCTATTGCCGGCACAAGACGTTTGCCCAATGCGCCACCTACAAGAAAGTCGGATGCACCGCCGGATTCGAGCCGTCCGGCGGGGGCTTTGCAGAATACGTACGGGCCATGGACTGGATTGTTGAACACGGGACCGTGCGCATCCCCGACACGGTATCTTTCGAGCAAGCCTGCTTCGTCGAGCCGGTCAACACCTGTCTGAAGGGCATTTATGCGCTGGCCCTGCGCCCGGGGGAGATGGTGCTCACCATTGGCCAGGGGCCAATCGGTATCTTATTGAGTGTATTGGCCAAACGGGCAGGGGCCACTTTAATTACTTCCGATTTGCATGCCGAGAGGCTTACAATAAGTAGAAGTTTCAGCTTAGAACATTCGATTGAGGCTTCCCGGGTAGACGTGGTCGCGCGCGTCCGCGAGTTGACGGAAGGGCGCGGCGCAGACGCAGTCATTCTGGCCGTCGGCGGTAATTCCCTGATTCGTACCGCCATGGATGCGGCCCGGCCCGGCGGCCGCGTATTGCTTTTTGCACAAACACAGCACGGCGAGGCTGTGATTGATCCTGCCGCCATCTGCGTGGAGGAAAAGACGCTGCTGGGGTCCTATAGCGCGTCGGTGGACCTGCAGGAAGAGTCAGTTGAATTTGTGATGAATCACGAGATGGACCTGGAACGGCTGGTGAGTCATCGTTTTCCGCTGGCTGAGAGTGCGAAAGCACTGGAGTTGGCGGCTCACCCGCAACCTTCGTCCATGAAGGTCCTGATTCAGCCCGGCATAGGCTGGATCCCGCAGAGCAAGTCCCGTAGAAGTGGGGAAGGAAATTTGCAGTGAATGGAAAAATGACGGCTGCCGTCCTGTACGGCAAAGAAGACCTCAAGATCGAGAAAGTGCCCATTCCTCGTGTGGGCGAAGGTGAAGTTCTAGTCAAAGTCCAGGTTGCCCTCACTTGCGGCACCGATCTGAAGGTGTACCAGCGCGGCTATCACGCCCGCATGATCGTGCCTCCGGCATTGTTCGGCCACGAACTGGCCGGCATCATCGAAGAAGTCGGCGCGGGAGTCAACGGCTTCAAGAAGGGAATGCGGGTCGTCGCCCTGAACTCGGCTCCCTGCCAGATGTGCTTCTACTGTTCGAAACATCAGGAGAACCTCTGTGAGGACCTGCTCTTCAACAATGGGGCCTATGCGGAATACATCCGGGTGCCGCGGCGGATTGTAGAAGCCAACATGCTGGTGATCCCGCCCAACGTCAGCGTGGAAGAGGCAGCGATGACCGAACCGCTGGCCTGCGTGCTGCGCGGGCTGCACGAAACCGGAGTCGAGATCGGCGATACGGTGGCGATACTTGGCGGCGGGCCGATCGGCCTGATGTTCGTGCAGGTCGCCCGGGCGATCGGGTGCAACGTGATTTCGGTGGTCAAGCGCGACGGCCAGGTCGAGGCCGCCAAGCAGATGGGCGCAAATGAGATCGTGCAGACCTCGAAAGTCCCCAACGTGGTCGAGGCCGTGCGCGCCCTGTCTCCGCAAAGACGAGGCTGCGATGTGGTCATTGAAGCCGTCGGCAAGCCCGAAGCCTGGGAGTGGGCAGTGGAAATGGTGCGCAAGGGCGGCACGGTCAACTTCTTCGGAGGCTGCGCCAGCGGCACCAAGGTACAACTGGATACCAACCGCCTGCACTACTCCGAGATCACGCTGAAGGCAACATTCCACCACACGCCAGAGACGGTGCGGCGCGCGTTCGGACTGATTGCCGCCAAGAAAATCCGGCCCACCGACTACATCACCGGGGAGGCGCCGCTGTCGCGCCTGCAACAGGTTCTGCGCCACATGCTGAACCGCGGCGGCGACATCAAGACGGCGATCATTCCTGGCCACTGACGCCGCGTCAACCGTGCCGTTCGATACGAGAATTGTTGATTGATGATTGTTGATGGCTGGTTGAAAATCTCATGAGGTAGAAAATTCCGGGTTCTCAATCAACTATCTAACATCATCATTGACAATAGACCCACCCACGTGAACCAGCTCGCCACCCAATCCGCGCCCGTCATTTCAGGTTGGAGCCGCTTGCCCTCCGCCTACGCCATCCCTGCGGCCGCCCCCACGCTCGCCGAAGCCCGGCAATACTGTGCCCGCCTCGCGCACACGCACTACGAAAACTTCTCGGTCGCCACCTGGTTCCTTCCCCGCAGCCTGCGCCAGCATTTCTTCAATGTCTATGCCTACTGCCGCATCTCCGACGATCTCGGCGACGAAGTCGGCGACGCTGCGGCCTCGTTAGAACTTCTCGATCAATGGCAGCGTGAACTCGATGCCTGTTATGCGGGCAGCCCGAAGCATCCAGTCTTTGTCGCCCTGCAGGAAACCGTCGCCAAGTTTGACATCCCCAAGCACGAATTTTCCGATCTGCTGATGGCCTTCCGTCAGGATCAGACCGTTACCCGCTTCGAAACCTTCGACGACGTTCTGGCCTACTGCCGTAATTCGGCGAACCCGGTTGGGCACCTCGTGCTTTATCTGTGCGGCTACCGCGACACCGAGCGCCAGCAGCTTTCCGATTTCACCTGCACCGCGCTGCAGCTCGCCAACTTCTGGCAGGACGTCAGCGTAGACTACGCCAAAGGCCGCATCTACATTCCGCTCGAGGACATGCGGCGCTTCCCTGTGAGCGAAGAGGACCTCTTGGCCAAGCGCAACACGCCCGCCTTCTGCGCGCTGATGAGGTTCGAAGTCGAGCGCACCCACGACTGGTTCCGCCGGGGCTTGCCGCTGGTGAAGATGGTGGATCGCGAACTGGCCATTGACCTGGAACTCTTCAGCCGCGGCGGCCAGGAAATTCTGCGCGCCATCGAGCGGCAGGGCTACGCCGTGCTGGGAAATCGTCCGGCAATTTCGAAATCGCGCAAGCTGGCGCTGGTCGCACGGGCAGCTTTCGGAAAACTCTTTGCGCACACTTCTGTCGAAGGAGCAGCGGGCTCCGACCGCAATCGGCAGAAGCAAAACGGGGTTCATCAATAATGTCCGCGGGCACACACCAAGTCCAGATGCCCTGGACCCCGGCTCCGCCGCAGCTGGTCATGGCGTATTCGGTCTGCCGCGGCATCACCCGCACGGCGGCCAAGAATTTCTACTATGCGTTCCTGGTTTTGCCGCGCCGCAAGCGCGAAGCCCTCTGCGCCGTGTATGCCTTCATGCGGCGATGCGACGACATCGCCGACGACGCCACCCTGAGCCTCGGCGAACGCCGCCAGAAGCTCGACGCCTGGCTCGACTTGCTCCACCGCGCGCAGCAAGGCCAGCCGACCGACGACGCCATCGCGCTGGCCCTCACTGACGCCCAGCGCCGCTTCAGCATCCCGGCAGGCCTGCTCGACGAACTGGCCCTCGGCACCGCCATGGATGTTGAGGAGTCTTCCCCGGCCGCCGAAGCCGCCGGCCTCGCCATCCAGTATCAGACTTTCGAAGATCTGCGCCTCTATTGCTACCGCGTCGCTTCGGTCGTGGGCCTGGTCTGCATTCACGTCTTCGGATATCGCGACCCGGCTGCCGAAGATCTGGCCGAGCGCTGTGGCCTGGCTTTTCAGCTCACCAACATCATCCGCGACGTCAAAGAAGACGCCGCCATGGGGCGCGTTTATCTTCCCGAGGCAGACCTGGCCAAGTTCGGACTTTCCGCATCCCAACTACTGGCCAATCCCGATCCGGCCCGTTTTCGTCCCCTGCTGGCGCTGGAAGCCGAGCGCGCCCGCGAGTTTTATGCCGCCGGCGACCAACTGATCCCTTACATCGCCGAAGACAGCCAGCCCGCGCTCTGGGTGCTGGTGAACATCTATCGCAAGCTCCTGAACAAGATCGCCGCCCGGCAGTACGACGTCTTCACGACCAAAGTTACCCTGAGCCGCTGGGAAAAACTGCGCGTTCTGGCGAACGGCTTCTGGATGCGGCTCACGTGATCAGAATTTCAGATTGCAGATTGCAGATTTGTCGTGGGAGTAGGCGTCTTCAATCTTGAAATCCGAAATCTGCAATCTAAGATCTGCATCAGCTCATGCCCTGTAACCAACCCACCGTCGCCATCGCCGGAGGTGGCCTCGCCGGACTCGCGGCTGCCTGCGCCCTCGCGGACGCGGGCTTCCGCGTGACGCTGTTTGAAAAGCGCCCGTTTCTCGGCGGCCGCGCTTCCTCCTGGGAGCATCCTGGCACCGGCGAAGTAGTAGACAACTGCCAGCACGTCCTCTTCCGCCTGTGCACGAACCTGGTCGAGTTCTATGAGCGCATCGGCACCGCCGGCCAGATTCGCTGGTACGACGAAATGACTTTTGTCGAGCCCGGCGGCCGGGCTTCGGCGATGAAGTCGTCTTCGCTTCCCGCGCCGTTGCACACCGCGCTATCGTTTCTGCATTTTCCGTTTCTCAGCCCAGCCGACAAGCTCGCCATCGCCCAGGCCCTTATTCCCCTGACGCTCGCCGAACAACGCGACTCGGGCAAATCCTTCCAGCAGTGGCTCGATCTTCACGGCCAGACGCCCAACGCCATCGCCCGTTTCTGGCAGCCGATTCTGGTGAGCGCGCTGAGCGAGGAACTCGGTCTCATTTCCGTCTCGGTGGCCGCCCAAGTCGTGCGCATGTCCATGATGTCCCCCACGGCGCGCCACATGGGAGTGCCCACCGTGCCGCTCACCGATCTCTACAATGCTGCCGGCGAGTACGTGCGCGCTCGCGGCGGCGTCCTGCATTTCCGGCAGCCGGTCGAAGGATTCTCTGCCACCGCCTCGCAGGTTCGACTGGAGCTGCGCGGCCAGGAACAGTGTCCGCCGAGCAATTCCCCGGAGGGTGCCCCACCCTTGTCGCGCACGGTGCGACAGGAGCCTGCCCTGAGCTTGTCGAAGGGTGAGGACTTTGACTTCCTGATTCTCGCCCTTCCCTTCGACGCGCTCGATCGGGTCCTGCCTGATACTCCAGAAAGCGCTCCGCTGCGCCAAGAGATCTCCCACTTCGAGACCTCGCCCATTACCGGCATTCACCTGTGGTTTGACCGGCAGATTTCCGAGCTCGACCACGCCGTTCTGCTCGACCGCACCATTCAGTGGATGTTTCACAAATCGCGCCTGCAGCCCATGCGCAGCCAGCCTGGTGACGGATCGGGCAGCTACATCGAACTCGTGGTGAGCTCCTCCAAATCGCTGATTGACAAATCCCGCGCCGAAATCGTGGACCTCGCTCTGCGCGAAGTCCGCGAGTTCTTCCCTGCCGCCCGCCCGGCGAATCTGGTGAAGTCCGCCGTGATCAAGGAACTGAACGCCACCTACTCGCCGCGGCCGGGAATTGACGCGCATCGTCCAGGACCGGTCACAGCGTGGCCTCGTGTCTTCCTCGCCGGAGACTGGACCGCCACCGGCTGGCCCGCCACCATGGAAGGCGCGGTGCGCAGCGGCTACCTCGCGGCAGAGACGCTGGCGCGGGCTGCGGGACGGACGGATGCGCGATTCTTGTCAGCGGATCTGCCGGCAACAGGGTTGATGCGGATGTTCCGGTAACACAGGCTGGCTATGCCGCCGCTGCGTGGCGCGGGTAGCTGCCGGTGAGCTTGCGGATGAACGTGTGAATGCGGTGGAATCCGGCTTTCGGCAAAAACATGTACGGACATTCGCCCGGCACTACGGCAATGCCGTGGTCGCGGCAGAACTCGACGGCCTGGGCGCTGACCGCGCCCTCGCCGGTAGCACGGTACATCCAAACGCGGCGTATGCCAGCCTCGGCGCAATCGCGGACCACCGCGTCGGTCACCGCCGGCGAGGTCATCAGCAGCACTCCATCCACGGCCGGCAAGATGTCCTGAACCCGCCCGAAACAGCGCCGCCCCAGCAGTTCTGACGCATTCCGATTCACCGGCACCATGTCGTACCCGCGACGGCAGAGTTCTTCGAACAGCATGACGCTGAAATCTTTGGGTTCGCGCGAAAGGCCGACCATGGCAATCCGCTTTTGCGCGAGGAAATCCTGAATGGTATCGAGGGAAACGGTCTGAGCAGGCATGGTTCTCTCCTTGCTTCAAGTTTCTAGCCGTTTTGCCGGCAAGGAGTCTGTGATCCGAAGCACACAGGGCTGGTTGCGAGGAGTCTCTCAAAAACAAAAGGCGCCGGAAAGTCCGGCGCCTGAATGCAAGGCGGACGATTCGTCAGTAACTCATCGAGCCTTTCGCCGGCGCGACATCCTTCGAGGTCATGTCAAACGTCAGCATGAACCCGTTGGTACCCTTGAACTCGTAGGCCTTGGGACCCTCTTTGTAGGCTTCCAGTTCGTTGGGCATCATGACGAAGCCGTCGTTGCGCGGCGTTCCCCAGTAGCGCACGTTCTTCAGCACCGCCGGCTCGTCGGTCATGCCCTGAAATCTCGCCAGCTTGATCTCGGCCGTCTTTCCGCCATTCAGCGTGGCGTGAGCATGGTCTTTGTCGAACGTCCAGGTATCAATGTCGCCCACGTCGGTTTCCATGGACTTCCACTTCACCGGAAACACGTGGCCGATAATCTCCCCGAGAGCCTGGCGCTGCTCGGCCGTGGTGTTCTTGTCGAAAGTAGCCACCACCCAGTCCAGTTGGCCCTTGGAAAAGTCGCCGCCGAGATCGCCGTGCAGCCAGAACTTGGCGCCCGTCAGGTCGGTACTGCCGTAGTGGCCCTTGTTCACTTTATAGGCGTTGTTGAACTTGCAGTAGTGTTCCGTCTTACCGTTTTCATGATGAGCGGCAGGATGCGAGTTGAAATAGCAGATGCAAAAGTGTGGACAGCTGCATGCCTCGATCGCTGTCGCGTTGATTGCCCAGTCTGGCGTCGCCGGCGCAGAGTGGCCGACGCTGATGCAGAGCAGGGCTATGACCGCGAGCAATGCTGTTCTGTGCATACAGAACCCCCTGTTGCGGGGAATTATGCACCGCAGCCCAGCAGCAGTGCAAGGGGGAGTATCGGATGAAGCAGTCAGCTTAAACTCGCTTGGGCGACCTCAGGGGCTAAAGCCCTCTCAGAAAAGAAAGGCTTTATCGCCGCGCTGAAAGCGCTGCGCCACCCAAAGGCGTTTCTGAGCTTTGACACTCTCCGCCGCTGCCGGGGCTAAAGCGCGGCTGATTTGTTCTCGCCTTACGCGGGGCTGCCGGAGTCGAATCGCGGACCTTATCCCGCGAGCAGGACCACGCCGCCGGCGACGAGCACGGCGGCGATCCAGCGCCGCCGGTCTACTTTCTCGTGCAGAAAGATTTTCGCGGTGACGGCGTTGCCAATGAACGTAAGCGATGCGGCCGCCGGAGCCACCAGACTTACGTCTCCCCAGGAGAGAGCAAACAGCAGGCTGAAGAAAGCGACCGTCATCGCGGCGACGCCGAGGAAGAAATTCGAATTCGTCAGGACGCGCCCCACGATATGCCAGACGCCATTGCGCCGCCAGTGCTGGTGGAAGTCGCCGACCTGCTTCATGGCGCGGGCCAGCAGAATGTCGCCGGCCACCGAGGCCACAACAATAATCGTGATGGCGCTCCAGGTGTAGAGATGCTTCATGGTTCGGCTTCACCCGAAATGGCAGGTACGCTATCCGGCATGGGCGCCCCATTTCTTGGCTCCATTGCGGCGAGAAGTGGGGACTCTCCTTCGAGAGGTCCGTGATGCGAATGCGAAGTCAGCGCCGGGCCCCCGGCCACAAAACTGACGCCGCCGGAGATCAACGCAATTCCCAGCCAGCGCAGCGGGCTGACCTGCTCGTGCAGCACGAATCGCGCGATCAGCGCCAGCAGGACGTATCCCAACGAGGTCGCAGGCAAGACGTAGGTGAGGTCGGCCCAACTCAGGGCGTTCATATAGGAAGCGAAGAACGCGAGTAGCAAGACGATCCCGCCCGCAACCCAGGGATTGAGCACGGCAGCAACTACGCCCGGCAGATGATGGATGGAGATGTTGCCGGTCTGCTTCATCCCATGCGAAAGCATGGAGTCGCCGGCCGCGGCAAACACGGTCACTCCGGCCAGCACAAGATATTTGCGAAAGGTCACGTAGGCTCAGGTTTCAAGGTTTCAGAATTTCAAGGTTTCAAAGACGCCAATGAATTCAAGGGGAGAGCACCTTGCAACCTTGAAACGTGAACCTTTGAAACCTGCTGTTGCTACGCCTTTGCCGGCTCGGAGGCGGCGGCGGCCTGAACATGCTCTTTGACCAGCCTGTTGCGCGCCGCGCGCAGCTTCAGGAACGCCTTGGCCTCTTTGTACAGGCGCTTGCGCTCCTCCCCTTTAAACACCGCCTTGCGCAGAATGCGGTACACGGCCTTGGGCCGGAAGTAATACTCGTCGTAGAAGCGGTGCACGGCGGCCAGAATGTCGTCGGCAGGCAGCCCCGGGTATTGCATCTGGACGAGCTGGTGTCCACCTTCATCCACCATCTTGCTGCCGGCCACCATGAATCCATTCCTGGTGGCGTAGTCGTAAAGCTCGGTGCCGGGATAGGCATGCGCCACCGAAACCTGAATGGTCTCGACGTCGAGTTCCTTGGCGAACTTGATGGTGTTGTTGATGGTCTCATGAGTCTCGCCGGGCAGACCCATGATGAAATCCCCGTGGATGACCAGGCCGAGTTTGTGGCAGTCCTTTGTGAACTGGCGTGCGCGCTCGACGGTGGCGCCCTTTTTGATGTTCTTGAGAATCTGCGCGTCGCCGGATTCGTAACCGACAATCAGCAGCCGGCATCCGGCTTCCTTCATGGCTTTGAGGGTTTCGAAATCGGTGGTGACGCGGGAGGTGCACGACCAGGTCAGGCCGAGCGGCTTCAGCTTGGCGCACAGCTCGATGGTGCGGGCCTTCTGGATGTTGAAGGTATCGTCATCGAAGAAAAACTCTTTCACCTCGGGGAACAATTCCTTGGCGCGCGCCATCTCGCGGGCCACGTCATCCGCCGAACGCTTGCGCCAGGGATGTCCGCTCAGCGTCTGGGGCCACAGGCAGAACGTGCACTGCGCCGGGCAGCCGCGAGTCGTGTACAGCGAAACAAACGGATGAAGGAGGAACGGAACGTTGTAGCGGGTGACGTCCAGATCACGGTTGTAGACCTCGGTGACGTGCGGCAGCGCGTCCAGATCCTGAATCTGCGGCGCGTCGGGATTGTGTACCACTTTGCCGTCTTTCAGGAAGGAAACCCCCGGAATCTCTTCCAGCGGCTTACCCTTGGCATAGTCCACTACCGCGAAATCGAACTCCTTGCGGCAAACAAAATCAATCGCGGAACAGTCGCGCAGGGACTTCTCCGGCAGCACGCTGGTGTGAGGTCCGACGAAGGCAATCTTGATCTGCGGATTGGCATCCTTGATGGCCCGCGCCAGACGAATATCTCCCGGAAAGCCGGGGGTCGAGGTAAACAGCACAAGAAATTCGTAATCCTTGGCGATCTGGATGGTCTCTTCGCCGGAAATGTGGTGTGGAGGAGCATCGAGCAGCCGGGCGCCCTCCAGCATTCCCGCCGGATACGCCAGCCACACCGGGTACCAGAAACTTTCTATTTCGCGGGTGGCGGGCCAACGGGATCCCGCGCCTCCGTCGAAGTTTTCAAACGAAGGGGGATTCAGAAACAGTGTTTTTAATGGCATATTGGGTAACTCGTATTTTAACACTTGAATCAGGATCTACCTGGACTCACCCCGTATTTTGGCAGGTTCCACAAACCTGCCAGGTTGGCCTAAGCGCTTGATTTCAATGTACTGGCCCGATCGAGAAAAGCGAATGCAGCGGCAGTGAAAGAGGGGAGGAACGCAGCGAACGGCGGATTTCTGCCCTAAACGGAGTGCAGAATTACTGAGCTTGGGTAGCGGCGGGGATGCGGAAGGAAAGGCCGCGCTCATCGTTGGTTTCGGCGGTAGCGGTGAGGTCAAGGTCCGAGAGCGGGATTCTGGCGGTGCGGTGGCCGCTGAAAGCCCACAGCGTCTGGCCGACGATGGCGTAGTTCTGGACTTCCTGCTTGTGCTGGTCACGAAAAACGAGGACCGTGGCCGGTTGCGGACCTTCGGTCTCAGGAGCGGCCGATGGCTGCGGCGCCGAGTGGGCATAGACATCGCGGTCGCCTTCGGTTTCTTCCTGGCGCAGCATCTGTTGCTCAGCAAGGCTCTGTTGGTTCATCTCGCTGGCGATCTGGCGGTTGCGTTCATAGTCCTCATCGTAGGATGAGCCCGAATCCCACCACCACCAGGGATCGTAGTATCCCCACCAGGGATAGCCGTACGTTCCCCGGCAGCCGTAACCGTAGCAGTTGTTGCGGAATCCGTAGGAGCGAAAACGAAAGCTATCGTCGCGATGACCGCGACGGAATCCGTTATGGAGAGAGGAACCACGAGTGAACCCGGCGCGAGACGAGCGGTGAGCGAGACCAGACCCGGCGTGAAAACCGCCGGAAAAGTGCCCGGCACCCATGTGGCCGCCGCTGAACCCAGCCCGACCTGCGAAACTCGCGGCGTGTCCGCCGCCATGACCTCCGCCATGCTGCGCCCACAGAGGAACAGCTAAGGAAAGGGCGAACGCCGTGATGGCCATCAGGCGACGCATACACAGTCATTATAGCTCCGCTGACGGTGGCGGGAAAGAAGTCCCAGCCTCTAAGGGGCCGCTCTTGTACGGTGATCTCTTCTGATTGGCACGACTGAAGTCGTGCCCTTTCCAGCGCCCGGACTCTTTCCGCAGTTTCCTAAAGCCCTGACCAGCAACACGCAACTTTATCGCAGCGCTGAACGGCCTGCCCTGAGCGTAGTCGCAGGGCGCTGCGCCGCGCCCAAGACCCAGTGTTACCATCTCTGGCTGAAGGAGCGCAGATGGAAACTGCCATTGGGGTGTTTACGGTCCGCGATCACGCGGAAGAAGCGTTGCGCCAGATGCGGCAGCGGAGCGTACCGGAAGATTCTGTTGTCTTTCTGACGCGTTCGGAAAGCGAGGCGCAGACCATCGCGCGGGAGTTTGGCGCTCCGGCCAAGGGCGTGTTCTCGACGTTGCTGCTGCCCGGAATCGGGAAGGTTTTCGCGCGCGGGTTCGGCGCGGCGGCGCTGCTGGGCTTTGCGGGCGCGGCCACTGGCGGGGCAGTCGGGGCGGTGGTTCATCATGAGGAACCGTGCGAGCCGACTCCGGAGGAGAAGTGCACGGAAGATGCAGCCTTCTTCCGCGAAGTTCTGAAGGAGGGCCGATCGTTGATCGTGGTCCGGACCGAATCGCAGGAAATCGCGGCCGCCGCCTGCGCCATACTCGACCATCTCGGCCTGGGGATGAAGGGGAAACCGGCGGCGCGGATGCAGACCAGCACGCGGCAGATCGGAGATGTGATTGTGCTCGAGGTCAGCGGGCGGATCACGCTGGGCGAAGGGAATGTGATGCTCCGCGACATTGTCCGCGAGCAGGCCGAGCGGGGCAACAAGAAGATTATTCTCAGCCTGGCCCAGGTTACATTTGTGGACAGCTCCGGGCTAGGCGAGTTGGTGAAGACTCATATGACGATGCGAAACCGCGGCGGCGCGCTGAAGCTGGCCAGCCCGAACGCACGGTTGCAACATTTGCTTCACATGACGAAGCTGTCGGCAGTGTTCGACATTCATGGGGATGAAGCGAGTGCGATCCGCGCGTTTGGAGGTTGAGGAACGCGGTGACAGAGTGATGCGCTGGTTCTCGCAGGGGCGAAAGCCCTGACTGATAGCCACCCTTTTATCGCAGCGCTGAAAGGCCTGCCCTGAGCGAAGTCGAAGGGTGCTGCGCCAGCCAAATCCGAGTGCGGCGAATCAGCGCAGGAGCTCGAACGCCTTGCAGGTGCGCTCGATCATCTCCTGCTGGTGGCTGCTGGGGTTGACAAATTCAACGCCGTAGCTGAATCCGTTCCGGTTGCGGATCACGCCACGCACAACAATCTTCGGCGACGAGTAGGGGAGCAGGAATTCCATGAGCAGACTTGTGCCGACCTCCAGGGTGCGCGTGACAAACAGGCACATTCCTCCCGCACTCACGTCGCATACCCTTCCCTGCAAGGTCGAACGCATGCCGTCCATGAAGGCTGTCGCATGCACCGGGATGGTCACGTCATAGCGCTTCCAGCGGCGCTGATAGCGACCTTCCGCGAGGTTGGAGGAACTCCGTTCGTCCACTTGCCGGTGTTCGATGGGCATTCTGACAAAGTATTTCGCAGATAAGGACAGCCAAACAATCCTTGCGGCGCACTTGAGCGATGGTGCGGGTAACTTGGGTAATCGCGAAACAGGTCGCCGGGTTCACAAGGGGAAGGCAGGCGGAGCGCGGCGTTGTCCATTATGCGCAATTGACCACCGGATTCCTACCAGCCGATTTCCGCCAACGCGCCATTAAAACGATTCACTGGGTAGCCGAGGCGTAAATCTCGTGCCGTAAAAAGAAAGCCGGTTGCTACAATAGCTTCCGGATATTGTGTGGTTTTGTAATTCGATTGTATTCGCCGCTCCGACGAACGGGGGACGTGAAAGTTCGTGCTGCACGGCTTAGTTCTGAAGACTAAGGACCTTGGCGAGGCCGCCTCCCTGCTCGGAGATGCGGCCATTCCATATTCCTCCGAGTTGCTCGCTGGTTCGCCCGCGTTTTCCACCGAGATTTTTGTCACCCCAGGCCAGCGCGTGTGTCTGTCCCGGGTCGTAACCACGGGAAGGCTGCGGGTGAAATCACGGTTGCCGGCGGACTCGTATGCGCTGGTGCTCGACCTCGGGCATGGAGCAGGGACGCATCGCGTGGAAGGGGAAAGCATGTCGGTGGATTCGGGGCACACCTTCTTGCAATCTCCGCTTCAGGCGGTGGAAGTCGCGACCACGGATCAGTACGACATCCTGTTTCTCAAGCTCGCGCGCCAAGTTGTCGTGGATGAACTGGAGAAGATGCTCGACAGGAATACAAGGGCGGACCTGGTGTTTGCGCACGACTTTCCAATGCACACCATGGCGGGGAAGCAACTGCGCGAGTTATGCGGAAGCATACGCCGGACGCTTTACAGCACAGACAAGCAGAACATTGAGGGCTCGCTTCCGCTCCGAAACCTGGAAGACGGGCTGATCCGGCTGCTGCTGGAAGCACAGCCGCACAATTACATGAGATCGCTGAACCGGCGTCGTGACGCCGGGGCCTGGCACGTGCGCGCGGCGGAAGAGTACATCCGGGCGAATGCGCACCTGCCGCTCTCGCTGGGCGATATCTGCCATGCTGCCGGGGTGAACGTGAGAACCTTGCAGCATGGGTTTCGAAGGAAACGGGGCTGCTCGCCAATGGATTTTCTGCGAGCGACCCGCATGCAAGAAGTGCGGTCGGGTTTGTTGAATCCCGAGGAAGACGCCAGTGTGACCAGCGAGGCAGCGCACTGGGGCTTCCTGCATTTCGGCCGTTTTGCCCGGGAGTATCGGACCCGGTATGGCGAGAAGCCCTCGGAAACCTTGCGGCGCGCACGCGGCGCGCGGAAGAAACCGGCGAGCGAACAATCCGGTTCCTGAGGCGCCACTCCTACTTTTTCTTTTTCTTCGACTTCTTCGACTTCTTCCCTGTGGCTTTGTGGGCAGGTTTCTTTGTGGCCTTCGCAGGCTTCTTCGGTGGCTTGGCCGGTTTCGACTCAACCTTTGCCGGTTTAGCCTTCTCCAGCGCTTTGGCCGGGGCTTTCTCTTTCGCTTGCGGCTTTGGCGGAGTGGCCGCGACCGGAGCAACTCCTGCACCCTTTGCTTTCTTCCCGGCCTTCGCCGACGCGGCAGCGGCCGCCGCTTCAGCAGCGGCTTTGGCAGCGCGTCCGCGTCTTGGTGCGGGCGGCGGAGGCGGTGGCGGAGGCGCGAAAGGCTTCAGGAACTTCAGCGTTTCGGTGCGCGAACGCAGCTTTCCATCGAGCAGCAGCATGAATACGTCGTGCGCGAGTTTTGGATAGATGGGCAGCTGCGGCGTAATCAACAGCTCCGTCATTTCGGGCAGCGGAATCTTCTGCTGGATCTGGCGCCACTTGGTGAGGAAGTTCTTGATCTTCTGCTCGACGGCCTGCTGGCGTGCAGTCACGGCGAGGAAGAGGATCATTTCCGGCCGGGCAGACGAGAGCAATTGCCAGGTGCGCGAGGGCGTGGCTGCTTCCTTGCCCATCAGGCGCTTGGCCAGTTCCTTGGCATGGTGTTCGATATCGCGCCAGGCCTCGACCAGATCCTTGCGCGGAATCAGCCGCTGCAGATCGGAGACCTCCTTGTCGGAAAGACGCGAGGTCAGGAAGTACATGACCGCAGGACCGGCGTCGGGGGCATAGCCGAGTTCGACCATCTGCTGGCGCGTCTTCATCAGGGCGGCGAGGCCGTTGGCGTCCACTTTGGCGGTGGTCCAGTGGTCGTGCAAGACTTCCAGCCAGCCCTCTTTTTCGAGCATCTTGACCACGTGCAGAGGGTCGTCTTCGTGAGCCAGGGCGGCGATTTCGTGGCCGATCGAACTGCGCAGGATGTGGTTGATGTACTTGCCTTCGCGGGCCGCGTCATAGCGGGCCTGGGTACGCTCTTCGAGGGGCCAGTGGAAGCGGGCGGCGAAGCGCGTGGCGCGGATGAGGCGCGAAGGATCCTCGAGGAAGGAGTAATTGTGGAGAATGCGAATGAGCTTGGCTTCAATGTCGGCGACGCCGTTAAAAGGATCGAGCAGCAAGCCGCGCGAGCCCTCATTGAGCGAAAGGGCCATGGCGTTGATGGTGAAGTCGCGGCGGCGCAGGTCTTCGTGGATGGTGGCCGGAGAGACGACGGGCGGCTTGCCGGTTTTCTCGTAGACTTCGGTGCGCGCCATGCTGATTTCGGCGCGGGCGTTGCCGGGCAGCGAGATGAAGATGGTCCGGCTGTCTTCTTCGACCGCCGTGATCTTGGCCCCGGCTTTTTCGAGGTCTTTCTGCAGCTTGAGGGGATTTCCCTGGACCGTGAAGTCGAGGTCGCGGATGGAGAATCCGCTGATGATATCGCGCGTGGCGCCACCGGTCAGGTAGAGATTCATGCCGGCGGCGCGGGCCACGTCCTGCACCAGGTTGGCGCCCTTCATCTGGTCCGGCGTCAACCGGAGTTCCATGGTGTAAATGTAGTCAGCCATTCGCTTTCAAACAGCCTTCTCGCTGACCCGGCAGCGGCGGATTCATGCTGGCAGCGAGTAGGACCGGAACAACTGGGGCGCCCATTTATCCACAAGATTTCCACAAGGCTGAGGAACTGTCCCGCAGGCGGCTCAGCCCATCAGACGCAAATGCCTTAATACAAAGCACTTAAGCTAGGTGAAAAACATGCGGCAAGTCTAAGAAAATAACACAACGTTTACATTTTGGCTACTGGCAAGGCGGATTCGGTCAGATTGCGCCAGAAAGATGCGAGAATCGAGGGGTCCGTGAGCAGTGCCCAGTGGGTCCGTGACCTGAGCCGAGAATGGCCTCTGGGCCCCGGTCACTGATCACCGGCCACTGGCCACTGCGTCATGCCTACGCACAAGAAAGTCATCGTTCGCAAAATGGACCGGGATTCGGTCTCGGGTTACGTGTCGCCGGGGCAGTTCATTCAGGAAGGGAAGCTGGAGTTGCTGAATACGTCGGGCACGGTCATCCTGATTGACCTGCGTGAGGTGAAGGGGGTGTATTTTGTGCGGGAGTTTGGCGACTCGGAGTCGCTGGCACGGAAGACTTTCACTTCGCGGCCACGCACGGAAGGATTGTGGGTGCGGTTGCGGTTCAAAGACAGCGAAGTACTGGAAGGATTGATGCCGGCCGATCTGATGCAAACGATGCCGGAAGGATTCCTGGTGAGCCCTCCAGATCAGCGGTCGAACACGCAGCGGGTGTTCGTGCCGCGCACGGCGCTGGAATCGCTGACCGTGCTGGCGGTGATCGGAGCCACGCGGCGGCAGCGGCGGCTGGGCGAAGATCAGCGGCAGGTGCCGATGTTTGAAGAGTAGCTGCCGGCTGCGCTCAAACAAACTGCGCAGCGCACAGTCCCCCGGCCGTGCGGCTGCCTGGTGTACGATTTACTCGCACTTCAGTCCACTCCCATGAAACTCTCTGCCATCGCTTCCGCCCTCAACTTGCGCCTCGAACATGGTTCTGCCGAAATCGAGATCACCGGGCTCAACGGGATTGAACAGGCGGGACCGGGGGAACTGACGTTTGTCTCGAATCCGAAGTATGCGGCGGCAGCGCGGAGGACCAAAGCCTCCGCCGTTATCGTTGCCGAGGACTTCCCTGCCATTGCGGCAGCCATGCTGCGAGCGAAGGATCCGTATCTGGCGTTCGCGCGGGCGCTGGAGCTTTTCCATCAGCCGGCGCGGTATACGCCGGGAGTGCATCCGACGGCAGTGGTGGCTTCGAGCGCGCGGATCGGCGCGAATGCGCACCTCGGGCCTTATGTGGTGATCGGCGAGGAGGTTCAGATCGGGGCAAACGCGGTGCTGCTGGCGCATGTGGTCATCTACCGTGGCGTGCAGATTGGCGACAATTTTTTTGCCCACGCGCATTCCGTGGTACGGGAGAACTGCCGGATCGGCAGCCGCGTGTTGTTGCAGAACGGAGTGGTGATTGGAGCGGATGGTTTTGGCTTTGCCAAAACTGCCGACGGAAGTTGGCACAAGATCCCGCAGCCTGGGCCGGTGGTGATCGGGGACGATGTGGAGGTGCAGGCGAATTCCTGCATTGACCGGGCCAGCGTGGGCGAGACTCGCATTGGACGCGGCGTGAAAGTAGACAACCTGGTACAGGTGGGACACGGCTCGCAGGTTGGGGAAGATGCGCTGCTGTGCGCACAGGTCGGGCTGGCTGGGTCCACCGAGATTGGAAACAAGGCGATTCTGACCGGGCAGGTGGGCGTGGTCGGACACTGCAAGGTTGGCGAGAACGCGATCGTGACTCCGCAGAGCGGCGTGGCTAACGATATTGCCGCGGGCGCGCTGGTCAGTGGGTCGCCGGCGGTGGATCACAAAGCATGGCTGAAGTATTCGGCGATCCTGCCCCGGCTTCCCGAGATTGCACGGGCCGTGCGGGGGAACAAAAACAAGCCCTAGCCGCGATCGGGCATCGCATTTCCCGCGCGCCAAGCGGCGGCTGATCCTGAACTGCCTTCTCTGTTATAGTGCGGTCAAGCCGGCACTTCCGCAAAACAGCGCGAGCCGGACTCCCGAATCGCATGGAACTGACCTCGCCCAGTGAATTCGCCAAGCAGAAAGTGCATGCGGTCCAGGAGTACACTTTGCTGGCGGCGCAGTCGGTCGCCAACCTTTTCCGCAAGCCGCTTTACGTTGCCGATATGGTTCAGCAAGCCGACCTGATCGGCGTCGGGTCGCTGCCCATCGTGGTGCTAACCGGCTTCTTCACCGGCGGCGTGCTGGCGCTGCAGACTTCCAATACGCTGCAGCGATTCGGTTCCATCACCCTGATCGGGCAACTGGTTTCCACTTCCATGGTGCGCGAGTTGGGTCCGGTGCTGACCGGGCTGATGGTAGCCGGACGCAATTCCTCGGGCATGGCCAGCGAAATCGGCTCCATGGTGGTGACCGAACAGATTGACGCCATGCGCGCGCTGGGTACCGACCCGATGAAGAAACTGGTCACGCCGCGGGTGAGCGCGACCGTCTTCATGCTTTTCTTCCTCAGCATCATCTCGGACCTGGTCGGTCTGGCCGGCGGGCTGATGGTGGCGAAAATATTTCTGAGCCTGGACGCCCGTCAGTACTGGAGCAACGCCTGGCAGGTCCTGGTGTTTCAAGATGTGTTCATGGGGCTTTTGAAACCGGTGCTGTTCGGTTTCATCATCGCGACCATTGGCTGCTATTACGGCATCACGGCGCGCGGCGGTACGCAGGGTGTGGGCCGGGCCACTACGCAAGCCGTCGTGGCTGCCTCGGTCGCGATACTGGTTACCGATTTCTTTGTCACCAAGCTGTTGATTTCGGTGCTCTCGTACAAGTGAGCGAAGAACCGAGCCTATGTCCGTGCCAACGTTGCCGATTGATCAAGCCGCCAGCTGCAGCGCAGTTCCTTCCGGTGCAGCGATTGTGTTTGAGGACGTCCACCTCGCGTTTGAGGAAAACGAGGTACTGCGCGGCGTCTCGTTCCGGCTGCCCTTTGGGGAGACGAAAGCTCTCTTCGGCGTGGCGGGATCCGGCAAGAGCACCATTCTGAAACTCGCCCTGGGCCTGCTGCAGCCCGACTCCGGGCACGTCGCCGTTCTCGGCAGTGAGGTGAGTAGCATGCGCGAGCAGGATCTATTTCCCCTGCGCGGCCGCCTCGGCATGGTGTTTCAGGAGAGCGCGCTGTTCGATTCGCTCACGGTGCGGGAAAATGTCGCGTTCCGACTGATGGAAGAGCACGGCATTTACGATGACGACATTGAACGCCGGGTGCGCGAGGCCCTGCGGTTCGTCGAACTTGAGCACACACTCGACTTGTTTCCTTCGGAGCTGTCGGGCGGCATGCGGCGCCGGGTCGCCATCGCGCGGGCCATCATCACGCAGCCGGAACTGCTGCTCTACGACTCGCCGACCGCAGGGCTCGATCCCGTGACTTCCAACACGATCGTCGAGCTGATCGTGAAACAGCGGGACGTCTACAAGACCAGTTCCCTGCTGGTCACGCACCGCCTGCAGGACGCTTTCACCATGGCCACGCACGAATTCGATCCGCAAGCCAATCAGCTGCGTGCTCTGCCCCGCGGCCAGTACTGCAACGTGCCGATGAGTTTTCTGATCTTGCGCGACGGCAAAGTCATCTTCGACGGCGACCTCCGCGAACTGGCGCACACGCGCGATGAGTACATTCGCGAATATATTTCGTAAGAATTGAGGAATTTGGTAATTGGTAATTGAAAACCGAGGAATTGTCTCGTTTGATTGGTCCTCAATTACTCAATTACCAAGTTCCCAAATTCCTCAATTTCCCCTACTTTCCCGCCATTGCCTTCTCCACATCCGCCACGGTTGACGGCAGGGCCGTGCTCAACTTGACCAGCTTGCCATCCTGATCCACCAGGTAGTCGTCTTCGATGCGCACGCCGAGGTTTTCTTCCGGAATGTAGATTCCCGGTTCGATGGTGAAGGCCATGCCCGGGCCAAGCGGTACTTTGTAGTCGCCGGGATCGTGCACGTTCAGTCCGAGGTAGTGGCCGACGCCGTGGATGAAATATTGTCCCAACGGCTGGCCGTGCAGGTCTTTGCCGTGTGCGTTGATATAGTCCTTGGCCACCTTGGTGAGTGAGGCGTCGGCATCGCCGAATAGCATGGACTTGCCGGACTGAAACGCCGCCATCGCCGCTTCCTGCGCTCCGAGCACGATCTCGTAAATCTCTTTCTGTCGGGCCGTGAAATGGCTGCCGATGGGAAGAGTGCGGGTGATGTCGGCGGCGTACATGGAATACTCGGCCGCGGCGTCAATCACGACGACGTCCCCGGCCTTCATGGTGTTGGTGTTATCGGAATAGTGCAGGATGGTGGAATTGTGCCCGGAGCCGACGATCGGAGAGTAGGAAGGCCGCTCGCAGCCCCGCCGGTTCCACTCGTACTGCATCAGGGCGGAAATTTCGTATTCGGCCACGTTTGGTTTGACCGCTTTCATGGCGGCCAGGTGTGCCGCGACTGAAGCGTCTACTGCTTTGCGCAGGAGTGCAATCTCGCCCGCGTCCTTTACCGTTCGCAGGGACGACAGCAGCGGTTTGACGTCCTGAAAGAAGACAAATGCGTTGGAGTGCCTGAGGAAGGAGAGCGGCTCCATGCTGGCCGATGTTTCTCCACCGGAAGCCAAGTCCGTATAAATCACGGGCCGCCGGCCCGACAGCAGCTTCGAGACCTCGTAGGGCAGCTTGCTCATGTCTTCGACGAGGTCAAAACCCGTGATCTTCGCGGCATCCGGGCTGTCGGCGCCGAGCATCGGCCCGGTAAACTTCTCCAGGCGCACGTTGTGCGGAGGCAGAAAGAGAATCTCAGTGTAGGCGCGTGCCGGAGTATCGCCGCTGGCGTCGGCGGCGGGAGCAATGGCCAGCGCAGCGCCGGGAACCGTCACGCCGGAGAGATAGTAGAAATTGTCTTCCTGACGAAACGTGTAGACCGCGTCTGACGGTTCCAACGGAGCGAACAGGACCACCGCTCCGCCCGCTTTCGTTGCCAGTGCCTGCCGCCGCGCATGATAATCGGCGCCCGGCTGCCGATCCAGAGCATATCCCGCTGACAATGCGGCTCCAAGAATCAGGCTCACCAGACAAAAAAACTGCTGACGCTTCTGCATTCGAACTCCTGCCGGGTTAGATGAGGGGCAAACCTTTCTACTTGGGCGCGCTCAGATTCTTCCCTGCCGCCATGAAGGCATCCACGTTGCTCTTGTCAATCAGAGAAGATCCTGTATCCACGAAAACCGGGACCGGCGCGTAGCTGTCCTTGGACCAATCCTTATCCAAGGAAGACGGCTTGTGGTGGTAAAGGTTGTCCAGCATCTGCAAGCCGACGAAGGCCATCGTGTAGGGCTTTTGCCCGATGGTGGCCGCGATAACGCCTCTCTGAATCCAATCGAGCGTTTCCTGGTCGGTATCCATCGCCATGACGACCTTGCCGGTCACGTGATAGCTGTTGAGCACTCCGGCCACTTCCTTGCCCGACTGCGCTTCCAGGCAAACAAATGCATCCACCTTGTCGCGCTCCTTCCCGATGATCTGAGTCGTGGTGTCAAAGGCGATCCGCGGGTCACCCTGGATATCCACCACGCGCGTGACTTTGACGTCGGGCGAACGAGCCAGCGCGTCTTTGTAGCCGCGGAGGCGATCCTGCAGGTTGGGCTGGTCCGGCATGGTAAAAAAGACGACGTTGCCCTTGCCCTTCAGCTCCTGCGCCAGGCGCTGGCCACCCATCACTCCCGCCTGGTAATTGTTGGTGCCGATGAAGAACAGCCGCCTGCTGGCCGGCGCGTCAGAATCAATCGTGATCACCGGAATGCCGGCGGCGGCGGCTTTGGCAATGCTGTCCTTCAGCACGGCCGCATCGGTCACATCCAGCAGAATGCCGGTCGCTTTCCTGGTTATCGCCTGATCGAGAGCATCGCGCTCTGCCTTAGGATCGAAGTTCTGCGGCCCAACGAAGTCGGAACGCACCTTCAGCTGCGACGCCGCATTGGCAAATCCTGTGTCGGCTGTTTTCCAGTAGGGAACTTGCACGTTGGCCGATACCAGAACAAAGAATTCGTCCGAGTCGTGGGCCGAGCCGCAGCTGAGAAGTGGAACCACCAGAAAGGCAAACATTGCAGCATGGAGAGTCTTGCGCGAGAGGTGCATTGCATCCTCCTTGAATGTTCTCAGCCCGCACTCATCGTACGCGCATGGGATGAGAACTTTCAGCGACAGGATTGTAAATGACGGGGCAAGCGAAGGACAAAGTTCCCATCCCGACCGCTACGCCGAGTTGGCCGCCCTCGTGCGCCGTTACACATCGTCGGTGCGATACTCAGGGCTATAATCATGCCAGTCCGTTCGCTGGAAGGAAACCTAAGGAGCGGCCGAAATGGAAAGCGACGAGGTCTATCGCGCGTTGCAGCGCCACCTGGATCGCATGCCGGTGCCGTATCCGGCGACCGAATCGGGCGTAGAACTCCGCATCTTGCAGCGGCTTTTTACACCCGAGGAAGCACGGTTGGCTTTGTGCCTGAGCGCAATTCCAGAGCCGCTGGCGACGATTCACCGGCGAACGCGCCGCACGATGAGCCGCGAGCAACTTCGCGAGGCTCTGGACCGGATGGCCGGGAAAGGATCGATCCTAAAGCTGCAAGGCAAGAAGGGTCCCCGGTACGGGAAGTCCCCGCTGGCGCTTGGAATGTATGAGGCGCAGGTGAACCGGCTGACTCCGGAACTTGAGCGGGACGTGCGCGCCTACTTCGATGAGGCCTTTGGCAAAGAAATGCTCGGTCCGCGAACGCCGCAGATGCGGATTGTTCCGGTGAACAAGTCCATTCCGGTGGAGCGCGCGGTGGCCAGCTACGACGATATTCGCCGGTTCGTCGAGGCCAGTCCCGGGCCCTTCGCGGCCATCCCGTGCGTTTGCCGGCAGGGCCGGGAAGTCACCGGCGAACCTTGCAGGAAGACCAGCGAGGCGCAGAATTGCCTGATGTTTGGCAAGGCTGCGAAAGCGATGTCTGAGGATGGAGTGGCCCGCCCGCTTAGCAAGGAAGAGATGCTCGCGCTGCTGCAGCAAGCGGATGACGAAGGGCTGGTGCTGGAGCCGCAGAACACACAGAATCCGCTGTTTGTCTGCTGTTGCTGCGGTTGCTGTTGCGGCGTTCTGACCACGGCGAAGAAGTTTCCCCGGCCAGCCGACTTTTTCCAAACTGATTTCGTGGCCGAGGTGGACCGCGACCGATGCGAGGTCTGCGGCACCTGCGCCACACGCTGCCAGATGGACGCGATCGTCGCCGATGACGAGCCCGCCAAAGTGGTGGAAGAGCGTTGCATTGGCTGTGGGCTGTGCGTTACGACCTGCCCGATGGAGGCCATGACACTTCACAAAAAAGAACGCAGGCCGCCCCCACCCAAGGACATGACAGCACTGTATACGACGATGTTTCAGGAGAGATTTGGACGCCTGGGCGCAGCGGCCGCCATTGCGGGACACCTTTTGGGCCGCAAATTCTGAGTGTTCGCGGAACTACACTCCCACCGGAAACGGCTTGGTGTGGGTCGTGGCGGTGACACCGCCCCGCCTGAAACGTCCCTGCAGCAGCGACATCAATCCGGTGTACCAGTAGCCGACGACAAACAGCAGGAGGAAGGGCACGGTGATGTAGTTTTCATTATCTATCGCGTAATAGACGGTGAGCGCGAAATAGCCGCCGATGATCAGTTCCAGCCACGGAATCCAGCCCAGCCGTTTGCGGTACTTGGTGGCGCCAACTTTGTCCTGCTTCGACACGACGCGATACTTGGGCGTGCGCGCAAAAGCCGACTTCTTGCCGATGATGGCCTCGATCACTGCCTTGGTGTTGGTGATGGTCAGCCCGATGCCGAGGGCCATCAGAAACGGCAGGTACAGCAACGCTCGCGGCCAGCTCCGGGGAAACAGTTCGCGCTGTGACACCAGATAAAAGCTCGAGATGGAGAAGGTTGAGGCCATGAACAGCGGCAGGTCAATGTAGAGCATCTGAAACCAGCCCTGATAAAAACGAATAATCATGGCCGGCAGCAGCAGCACCGAGAGCATGATCATCAGCGGATAGCTGATATTCGCAGTCAGGTGATACCAGGCTTCAATCTTGGTGTGCAACGGCGCATCGCTGCGCAAGACGCGTGGCAGAATCTTCTTGCCCGTCTGCATCAGCCCTTTGGCCCAGCGCGCCTGCTGCGTCTTAAAGGCCGTCATCTCGACTGGCAGCTCCGCCGGGCATTCCACGTCCTGCAGGTAGATAAACTTCCATCCCTTGAGCTGGGCGCGGTAGGAAAGATCGGTGTCTTCGGTCAGCGTATCGTGCTGCCAGCCGCCTGCTTCTTCGATCGTGGTGGCCCGCCACATCCCGGCCGTGCCGTTGAAGTTGAAAAACAGTCCGGTGCGCGCCCTGCCTGAGTGCTCCAGTACGAAGTGACCATCGAGCAGGATGGCCTCTACCTCGGTCAGAAAGGAATAACTGCGGTTGAGGTGCGTCCAGCGCGTCTGCACCATGCCGATCTTGGGATCGGTGAAATAGTGGACCACCCGCAGAAGAAAATCTTCCGGCGGGGTAAAGTCCGCGTCGAAGATGGCGATGAATTCTCCCTTCGCCGTTTTCATCCCTTCCGCAAGCGCCCCGGCTTTGAAGCCTTCGCGGTTGGCGCGGTGGTGATACGTCACCGGATGCCCCAGCGCGGCGTAGCGCTCCACCAGGCTGCGCGCTACCTCCACCGTCTCGTCGGTCGAATCGTCGAGCAACTGGATGTCGAGCCTGTCCTGCGGGTATTCCAGCTTGCAGATCGCCTCGAGCAGCCGCTCCACCACATATTGCTCGTTGAATATCGGCAGCTGGACGGTGACCCGCGGCAGTTCCACAAAACGCGCCGCCGGTTCGGTCGTGCGGTTCTTCTGGTGCTTGTAGTAGAGATAGACGAGGACGTAGCGGTGGGCACCGTATCCTGCCAGCAGAATCAGCACGATGAAGTAAGGGATGAGCAGCGCCAGGTCAAATCCGTTCACGTGATAAAGCCCGCGAAACGTGGTGTCCAGAAAATGCTGCCGGATATACGGGACAACTCCCTTGGGACCGGCCCAAAAGGCTAGCCTCCCAATTCCGCTCGCCATGTGCATAGAGTGAGAAATCAACAAGGAGTCCCGGTCGCCTCTCTATTTTACCGGATTTGCTCAAACGTCCTCTCGGGGTTGGGGTGGCTCACACGAGATGCCTGCGTACCATCGTGGATTCTGACAACGCGGGTAAAGTTGCTGGTTCACCGAAACCGCAAGAAAAAGATCTTGACATATTCTCATATAGGCATATACATTGTTTTTCGTGCCCAGAGCTGCCACCACGACCGATGCCTTCAACGCTGTAGCCGAACCCCGCCGCCGCGAGATTCTGGACTACCTCGGCGCTCACGAGCGCTCAGTTAGCGAGATCGTGGCTGCCGTCCGCCTGGAGCAGCCGTCGGTCTCAAAGCATCTGCGAGTACTGCATCAGGTCGGACTAGTCAGGGCGCGAAGAAACGGGAGGCATATGTATTACCGCACCAATGCCGAAGCCATCCGCCCTCTGCATGAATGGACCAAGACATTCGAGCGCATGTGGGCGCACCAGTTGCTGCGCATTAAGGAACGCGCCGAAAGCGACGCGCCGAAACTAGATCGCAATTAACTCACACATCTCAGGAGGAAATCATGAGCCCTGCAGCACTTGAAAGTATTGAGAACTTGAGCCTGGTGGTGAGCCAGGAGATCCACGTTCACGCATCCCTGGAGAAGACGTTCGACGCGATCCTCGAGCAAATCGGACCGCACAATGAAAGTCCCCAGGGCCCCATGCCGATGAAGATCGAGGCTTGGCCAGGAGGCCGCTGGTATCGCGATCTTGGCGACAACAACGGACATTTCTGGGGACACGTCCAGGCGATCAAGCGGCCCACCTTGCTTGAGATCACCGGCCCGCTCTTCATGTCTTACGGAGTCGTGTCAAACCTGCAATACCGGCTGAGCGAGGCTGATGGCGGGACACTCATCAAGTTCCATCACAAGGCCTTCGGCTTGATCCAGGATGATCACCGGCAGAATGTCGGCAAGGGGTGGTCGCATATCAACGCCGCCATTCGCGCCCGCGCCGAAAGCAGTTCACGTTAAAGGAGCATCCGTCATGTGTCCCGAATGCCTGACCAGCACCGCGTTGATGGTGAGTGGCGTCCTTTCCACCGGAGGAGCGGGCGCGCTTGCGATCCAGATTTTCCGCTCAAAGAAGACTGATTCACAACATAGGAGAGACGAAGATGGCTACAGCACCGAACCATCCAGGGGCGGGCAAAACGACGACCTCCCTCGCAACCCACAAGATCGCAACCCATGAGGAATGGCTGGCGGCCCGCAAAGAGCTTCTTGCCAGGGAGAAGGAATTCTCCCGCCTGCGCGACGAACTCAGCCGCAAGCGCCGGGAACTGCCCTGGGAGAAAGTCGAGAAGCAGTATGTTTTCGAGGGACCGCAGGGCAAGCAGACCCTGGCCGACCTGTTCGCCGGGCGCAGCCAGCTGATCGTCTATCACTTCATGCTCGGCCCGGGATGGAAGGAGGGATGTCCCAGTTGTTCGTTCTTAGCGGACGGCTTCGACGGCGCGACCGTGCATCTGGCCGCGCGCGATACGACGTTCCTGGTGGCCTCCCGCGCGACCCTGCCCGAAATCGAGGCCTTCCAGAAGCGCATGGGCTGGAAGTTTAAGTGGGTGTCGTCCTTCGGCACCGATTTCAACTTCGACTATCAAGTATCACAATCCGCGGACGAAGCCGGAAAGGATCAGGTCTACTACAACTATGCGATGACCAAGTTCCCATCCGAAGAGCGGCCCGGGTTAAGTGTGTTCTTCAAGCGCGACGGCGAGGTCTTTCACAGCTATTCAACCTATGCGCGCGGCCTCGACATTCTCTTGCCAACATACAACTTCCTCGATCTCACGCCCAAAGGCCGGGATGAGGAGGGCCTGGCGCATTCCATGGCCTGGGTCCGCCACCACGACCGCTACGGCGATGGCTACGTCATAGACGCCAAGAAGCTCTACGTGCAGCCGGAGAAAGCGGCGCGCTGACCTGATGGAGAAATCTCAGATCATTTCAGAAGGAGAAAAAGCATGGGCACCGCAATTGAAACCGTAGATGAAACGATGGAATCAACCCTGAACGAATTCCGCGAGGAAGTGGCTACAACCCGCCGCGTCCTCGAACGGGTGCCGGCGGACAAACTTTCCTGGAAGCCGCACCCGAAATCCATGTCGCTGGGCCAGCTCGTCAACCACATTGCGATGGTTCCGGGCCGGCTGGCGAAAATCATCCGCCAGGATTCCTTCGACGTTTCCCAAGGCAACTTCGTGCCGCCCGATCCGAAGAACATGGAGGAGGTCCACGCGACGTTCGAGCAGAGCGTGCGCGAGGCCGAGGACTGCATCCAAGCCATGACTCCGCAGGCGGCTCGCGGCCCCTGGCGTCTCACGTATGGAAGCCGGGAGATTTTCACCAAGCCTCGGGCCGCCGTGATGCGCTCGATCATGCTGAATCACTGGTACCATCACCGCGGCCAGCTCTCGGTGTATCTGCGCTTGCTGGATGTGCCGGTCCCGGTCATCTACGGCCGCAGCGCGGATGAGAACCCGTTTGGGTGAGCGGATACATGCTCGGCAAGGGGTGCCCCACTTCTCGCCGCCTTTGCGAGAAGTGGGGATTTACTTTTCGAGATGTCCCCACCTCACCGGTTCTCCGCTACTTCCCCGCCGTCGGGCACGATGAAAGCATCCACCCGCAGCCCGTCCGGCAACGGCGATCCCGGATCGAGTTCCACCAGTGTTTCCAGAATCTTGGTGTCCACCTTTTCGGTCGGCTCGTCGGTGCGGACATTCTTCGGCCCCAACTGCTGCCCCACGCGGATGACGTGTCCCCAGAATTTCTGCTTCGCAAATGCGTCGGCGGTAACGTAGGCCTTCTGACCCACGCGCACGCGGCTCACGTCCGTCTCGTCCACGTCCACGCGCACCCGCAGCGTTTTGCGATCACCGATAGTCAGAATGGGATCGGGCACGGTCGAAGAATTCGACACGCTTTCCCCGCTGCGATGATGTTTCCGCAACACGTTGCCATCAATCGGCGAGCGGATGAACGTTTTCTGATATCGGGCCTCGGCCTCCGCCAGTTGCCCCTGAGCGAGCTGCAGGTCGGCCTCGGCAAACGAGCGGTCTTCCTCGCGTGGGTGGTCATCCACCAGCGCGTGATGCTGCGCCGCCGACTCGTACTTGGCCTTGGCTACGTCGGCCTCGCGCGAGAAGCGATCGAGTTCCTCCCGCGACACAACTCCCGCCGCAAACAACTCCTGCCGGCGGTGGTGCTCGGACTGCGCATTCTCCATAACGACCTTCGCCTCATTGACCGACGATTGCGCCTCGTCGCGCTCCTGCCAGCGTGCGCCGTTAACGACCTTGCGCAAGGTCGCTTCTTTGGCCACGACGTTAGCGCGCGCCGACTCGACCTGCGCTCGGTAATCGGCGTTCTCGAGCTCAGCCAGCACCTGGCCGCGGTGAATGGCGTCCCCCTCCTCGACATTCACCGACTTCAGCCGGCCGCTCAACTCCGAGCCGATCTTGATGTCCTCCGAATAGGGCTCAACCTTCCCCGGGCCGGCAATCAACTCCGGCCCCCGATTCCCCGCGACCGTTGCCGCTGCGGCGTTGTGTCCGCGCCTGGCAGCCAGCACCAGCGATGCCGTCAGCAAGAACGCCCCCAGCCCGACCACCACGGCAGTCCGGCCCTTCAGCAAGTTCCCCAGCGAAAAGTTCCCACTCATAACGTCTCCACTCTTAAAGGCTTGTACTGCGTGATTAAGCCAGGCCCACGGAAGCCTGGGGCAAACTCTGCGCCAGCAACCCCGCCGGCACAACCTCAGCCTCGGAAGCGGCCGCGATCGCGCCGTCTTCGATTTTCACGATCCGATCGGCAAAATCGAGCACGCGCGAGTCGTGAGTGACAATCACCACCGCCCGCCCGCGCTTGTGCGCCAGCTCGCTCATCATCTCCATCACGTTGCGGCCGGTGTGAGAATCGAGTGCAGCGGTCGGCTCGTCCGCCAGAATGATTCCCGGATCGCCCGCCAACGCCCGCGCAATCGCCACCCGCTGCTTCTGTCCGCCGCTCAGGTCCGCCGGAAAACTGGCATACTTCCCGCCCAGCCCGACCTGATCGAGCAATGCCTGCGCCCGCTTCTTCGCCTTTGCCGCCGGCTCTCCCTTCAGGTCAAGCATCAGTTCCACGTTCTCGCCTGCCGACAGCGTGGGGAACAGATTGAATCCCTGAAACACGAACCCGATGTGCTCCAGCCGCAGCTTTGGCAGTTCCTTCTCCCGAAGCCCCACCACTTCCCTGCCCGCAAGGCGCACGCTGCCCGAGGTCGCGGTCAAGATGCATCCCATGATGGACAGCAAGGTCGTCTTGCCGCTGCCCGAAGGCCCCATCAGCATCAGGAGTTCTCCGGGGTGAACATCAACGTCCACGCCGCGCAGGGCCAGCGTGCCGGCCGCGCCTTCTTGATATTGTTTTGTCAGCTTTCGAACTGAAATTGCCGGTTGCATTTGTTTCCCCTTTTCCAACGGCTTGTCATTCCGAGCGCAGCGAGGAACCTGCTGTTTCTCGCGGGCGAGCGAAAAGCAGGTTCCTCCTCGCTTCGCTCCTCGGAATGACAAACAAAACCAACTAGCCCTTGAACACCATCGCCGGATCGATGCGCGTGACTTTATTGATCGAAACCAGCGCCGCCCCCACGCACATCAAGAGCGTCAGAAAAAACATTCCTACCGCCATCGGCACCGGCATCAGGATCGCCGCCCCGCCGGCCTGGCTGCCCCGCACCACAAACACGCTGACGATCATGCCAAGTACATACCCGATCACCGCGCTGATGGCCGCCTGCTTCATGATCACCTTGTACACATAGCTGTTCGGAGCGCCCATCGCCTTCAACGTGCCGTACTCACGAAGGTGGTCCATCGTGGTCGCATAAATCGTCTGCGCCACCACCACGAATCCCACCACCAGCCCCAGCACGGCCGCGATCAGCACGGCCACCCCGGCTCCGGTCGTGAACATCCAGTAGAAGCGGGTGGCATGGCTGAACTCCTCGGTCGTATAGACGTCCACGTCCTTCACCGTGCTCAGGATTTGCCGCCGCACCTGGGCCGCATCAGAGCCTGGCGCAACTTTCACCAGGATGTAGGTCGTCTTCTCCTGCCGGATTCCGGAAAAGTCTTGCGCGTGCTTGAATGTGGCAAACACATAGGGCGAAGTCGTAAACGACCGGATGCCGCGGGTAAAGCCCACCACCCGCGCCCGGTGGCCGCGCATCTCAAACACTTCGCCCACGTGATTCACGCCCAGTTTCTGCTTGTAGAGTTCGTCGAGGATCACCGCATCCGGATCTTTCAGGTCCTCGACCCGGCCCTCAACCAGATTCCAGGGCTGGCCCAGCGGCGAATCGGGATTGAATCCGATGATCTGCACCGACTCCTGCGCGCCGTCGTGCAACTTCCACTGCGTCCACTGCGAAATCAATTTTTGCGCGTCCGCCACTCCCGGCACCGCCCGCACCTGATTCAGCTTGCGCTCGCTGAACGGCACCCCCATCTCGACGTAAGGAACCTTCGGCGAACTCACCCACAGGTCCGCCCCGGCGTGATCAATCAGATTCGAGGTAGTGACGGTAAAACCAACGAACAATCCCAACTCCACCACGATCAGCACCACGGCGAACACGATTCCGGTCAGCGTGACCGCCAGCCGCACCTTGTCGTGAAACAGATTCCGCTGTGCCAGAGGAGGCATAACTATTTTTCCTCCAGGGGAAGGTCAGGCAGGAGAATCTTCGCTGTATCATCCGCTCCGGCTGCCCCATTTCCCGCGTCCTTTGCGAGAAGTGGGGATTTTTCCCGGGTAGAGTCGGAGGGCGACTTCAGCAATCCCCGCAACGTCAAGTCCAGCATCATCTCCGTGCGATCCTTGATCGGACGCCAGTCCACCCACTCATCGCATCCTTTGGCGATCTCGAGCGAAATCACTCCGTGCACCGACGCCCACAGCGTCTGCGAGATCACTTCCGCATCGCGCAGTTCTTCGCGAAAGCATCCCGCGTCCATCGCCTGCTGCACCGCCCATTTCAAAAAGGCGTAAGCATCCATTTCGGGATTGCCATGCATTTCGGAATCTATGTCGTCCAGCCGGTGCCCCGGATGCGGGGTCATGAACATGAACTTGTAGTGATTGGGATTGCGGATGCCGAACTCGACGTAAATCCGCCCGATCTGCGTGAGCCGTTCGAGCGCGTTGGCGGACATCGCCGAGCTCTGGAAGACTTCGGCGAGCCGCGCGTAATCCTGGTGGCAGAGTTCGCGGAACAGCTCGTTCTTGTCGGCGAAGTGAACGTAGATGGCGGTAGGCGAGTACTCAATCTTCTCGGCCACCTTGCGCATGGAGACGCCTTCGTAGCCCTCGGTCACAAACAGCTCGCGCGCTGCGTCGAGAATCTTGTCCCGCGTCTCCGACTTCTCGCGCTCGCGCCGTTCTTTAACGCCCATAACGATGGTTCCTTGGTTAACGGTGGTTAGTTAACATCGTTACGTTACTGCTGTTCGTTATTTATTGTCAAGGGAAATCTTGGCGAGCCAGCCCGATCTACCATTCAAGTGTATGACAATAAACACTTTTATTACTTTATTATGCATTTGACGAAATCCAAACACGTCGCGTACCATTCCGCGTTGAAGGGACGATTCCCCGTCTATGTCCAATGGAGATCAGTGCGGAGGTGTCTATAATGGGTTCTTTCGTCGCGCTCCTGCCGTCTCTACTCCAGTTACCAGACACGAGCAGTCTGGACTTTATCCACAAGGAGTGGCCTGTGATCAAAGCCGCTCCGTGGTCGTTCTTTTCGAGCCTTGGAATCCTTCTATTTATAGCCACGGCGATCATCTGGTTTCTTTTCCATGCACGCTTTGAGCGCTACAAGGAAGAAATCGATGAGCTGAAGCGCTACGTGGAACGCTTGGAAAAAGGACGCCACCCGCGTCCTGTAAAAATAACCTTCTTCGCAAGGCTGATCGGAATATTCGACGGTGGGCCGAAAGACGCGAGGGCATCGCGCGACAACTTCAGTAATCCACGTTGGAATGTCGTTAGCAAGCACCAGTATGAAAATCACTCTCTTGAAGTTGACGGGAACAGTTACCAAGACTGTAGTTTCAAGAATGTGACGTTCATTTTTCATGGAAATGCGCCTTTCGAATTTCGCGGTACCACACAACTAGATAAAGGCGAGTTTGTATTTCATTCTGATGATCCAGCGGTCCAAAACTTTGAACAGATGAAGGAGCAATTCATAAGGCTTTCAAAAGGAGAAGTGGAAGTCGGCGCTAAGGATGCGGCTGGAAATCTGTTGGCACCACCGAGATTGCTCGTGGCTCCCACTATCGTCAAGGTTAGCGATTGGATCGAAGATGGAACTGCTAATCCAGAACTCAGTCACCCCCTGAAGATTCGGATGCAGTTTCGCAATGACTCTGCGACGAGCGTAGGCGTGCGAATGGACAAATATACACCTAACTATGCCCCAGCAAAGGAGCGACAGCCATCGGCTGTATTACAAGTTAAGTTGCGCGGCAAGTGGTTGCCCTTTCCTGAAGCGGAGGAATACATTGCGGTAGCGCCAACTCAACACTTTCGAGCCTGGGTCGCCATAGACCACAAGAAAGTGACTGCTCAGCAAGTAGAGGAACGCAAGGGGCAACTCGGGACTGTAGCGCTCGCCGTTAACGGGGAGATTATTAACTTCGCCTTGTAATTAAGCGGCCTTCTCTACGTCCACGGATTCACCACCGCCTTCAGCCCCGGGAAGTGGCCGACATTGCGCGTCACGAGCGTTAGGCGACGAACTTCCACGGTCGCGGCCAGAAAAGCATCCATGGCGCCCACCGGACGCCCTGAAGATTCGCCGCGTGCAACCGTTCTGCCCCAGGCCTCGGCAATTATCTCGTCCACCGGCAGGATTCGCCCTTCAAAGCGCAGCGGCAATTCCTGTTGCAGCCATCGCTCCAACCGGGCGCGCCGCGCTCCCGGCGCCATTCGCTCTACGCCATAGCGCAGCTCGGCCAGCGTGACCACGCTGAGAAAGATGCGATCCTCGTCGGCCGATTCCATCCACCGGATCAGGCCGGGATTAGGCCGTGGTTTCACCCACTCGGAGACGGCGTTGGTGTCGAGAAGATAGTTCACCGGAAAAAGCTCACAGGCGGATCTTGCTGGGCCGCGCCTTCAGCCGACGAACCTTGAGACCCGATCCGCGCAGCGGAGAGACCGCGAAAAACTCCGCCAGGTTGCCCGCCCGCATGGTCTTGCGCTGCCACTCCTCGGCGCCCACCAGAATCGCCGCGGTGTGTCCGTTGCGCGTGATGGTCTGCGGACCTTCTGACGCCGCCCGGTCTAGCACTTCGCTGAATTTGGCTTTCGCCTCCGCCACGGTCCAAATCTGCGCGCCCATGACGCCTCCTGTATAGGTCATGATAGTCATTATAGTCATAGTCCGAAACCGTGGCAACCGGCAGGGATACCTTCGTTTGAATCTGACTCTCCCGGAAGGAGTCATCCCGAAGCCCCGCGCTTTCACCAGCGGGGCGAGGGATCTCGCGCGAGGCTTGGCCGGTATAGACTGAGATCCTTCGCTCCGCCTGAAAAACGGCTCCGCTCAGGATGACGCCCAGGCAAAGAAAGGCCTCCCAGAATTCGAAGGGAGGCACTACCCAACGGCCGCTCTCCGTCTCTCTGCCGTCTCTGCCCCGGTTGCCCCGGCCTCTCTCGTCAGCTACAAATAGAACCGCATGGAATCTCAGGGCTTGGCCCGCTCTTCCCGGTTTTCGGCAGCGTGGGCGCGTGTCCGCACTTCGCCATTCTGGATCGTCTCCATCGCGCTGTTTCTGCGCGTGGCCTGGATTCTCGTCGGCCACACCTACAGGTTCAAACCCACCGACGATAACTTCGGTTTCGGCTTTGAAATGGGCCGCATTGCCGCATCGCTCGCTTCCGGCCACGGCTTCAGCAGCCCATTTGGCGGGATGACCGGCCCCACGGCCTGGGAGGCTCCACTCTATCCGTATCTGACCGCCGGAGTGTTTCTGGTCTTCGGGATTTATTCGAAAGCCTCGGCCTTGGTGCTGCTTACGATCAACAGCGTTTTTTCGGCGCTGACCTGCGTTCCGATTTTTCGCATCGCGCGCCGTATATTTTCCGAAAAAGTCGCCGTGGGCTCGGCCTGGGCCTGGGCTCTGCTGCCCAACGTGATGTTCTGGTCTACCCGATACGTTTGGGAGACCAGCCTGGCCGCGCTGCTGCTGACCTGGCTTTTTTGGCTCGCGCTTACTCTTGAAGACCGCGACGGCTGGCTGCCCTGGATCGAGTTCGGCTTGTTGTGGGGCGTGGCCGCGCTGGCCAACACGGCGCTGGTGTCGTTTCTTCCCGCCGCCGGGCTGTGGGCCTGGTATCGGCGGGCGCGATGCGGCAAGCGTTCGCTGGCTGGCGTGGTGCTGGCGTCGGTGGTGTTTTTCGCTTGCATCGCGCCGTGGTTGACTCGCAACTACCAGACCTTCGGCCGATTCATTTTCATTCGCGACAACTTCGGTGCCGAGCTGCGCCTGGGCAACGGACCCTGGGCCGACGGTTCCTGGATGGACTATCTCCACCCTGCCCGCGATGTCTATGCCTTGCGGCAATATCAGCAGATGGGCGAGCTGGCCTACATCGGCATGCGCGAGCGGCAGGCGCTCGATTATATTCAGGCCGACTATCTGCGGTTTGCGGGGCTGTGCGTGAAGCGCTTCATTTATTACTGGGCTGGGCCGCCCAAGGCCACCCAGCCGTGGTGGCTGAACCCGGCCAAGAACTCGCTGTTTCTGGCTTCGTCGGTGCTGGCGTTCTGGGGCCTGGGACGCGCCCTGCGCCAGCGCAAACCGGGCGCCTGGCTGCTGTTTTGGCTGATGCTGTTTTATCCGCTCGTCTACTACATCGCGTTCCCCATGCCGCGATACCGGCAGCCCATCGAGCCGGAGATTGCAATCCTGGCAGTCTTTGTAGTTACCGAGGCAGAAAACAAAAGGAAATCGCAACGCAGCTGACCAGCGCAACTCACTAATTCCAGGATGCCGCGTCTAAAGCGTTGAAAGGGAGGGAGTCATGAAGAGCTATCGCCTGTCCGCCACCTGGCTGGGAGCAGTGCTGGGAACCGCTTGCGCCCTGCTGGTTCTTGCTCTGGGCGCGCATGCTTCCGAGCACCGCGGCGAATTCACCGAGGAGTTCCACCAAACCTATCCCCTGGCCGCGGACGGCCGTATCGAACTCGACAACATCAATGGCCCGGTCCACATTTCCAGTTGGGACCGGAATGAAGTGAAGGTGGACGCGGTGAAATCTGCCGACAGCAAGGAGCGCCTCGACGAGGCGAAGATCGAAATCAACTCCGGCGGGGGTTACATTTCCATCCGCACCAGGTATCCCGACCATGATCAGACCTTCACCCGGGGATCGCGCCACAACCCGGCCAGCGTCGAATACACCCTGACCGTACCGCGTACTGCGCGCCTGGACGAGATCAAGCTGATCAACGGCTCGCTGGATGTATCCGGCGTCAGCGGCGAGGTGCGCGCCTCCTGCATCAACGGACGTATCGAAGCCAAGGGCCTTGCCGGGCGCACAGAACTCTCGACCATCAACAGCCGCGTGGAGGCGCATTTTAACCAGCTTGCCGGGCACTCCGTCGAGTTGAGTTCAGTCAACGGGTCGGTGGAGTTGACGATCCCGTCGGATTCTCAGGCTGAAGTCGAAGCCAGCACGGTCTCCGGCAGCATTGAAAATGATTTTGGACTGAACGTGAACCATCACCGCTACGTCGGCCATGATCTGCGCGGCGAACTGGGCAACGGCGGCACCCACATCAAGCTGGAAAACGTGAACGGCAGAATCGAGATTCATCACGCCCAGGACGGCCGCGCCCTCAGCCCGGTGAAAGACCTGACGGTCCGCGATCACGACCGTGATGACGACCGCGATGACGATGATGACGACAGCGAGATATAGTGCCGCGTGGCGCGGGCGCCCCCGCCCGCGAAGGCTCAGTAGATCGTGTATCCCGGCGCGGGCGTCCGCAGGTCGGGCTTCGACGCCATCAGCAGCAGCGCTCCCTCCCGCTTGAACGCCCGCAAATCGTCGAGGCTGGTGAATGACTTCGTCTGATAGTCATCGGGCGTCGGGGTGTCATCGGGAATGCGGAGCGTCTCAACATTGTCGAAAGCATGTTTCTTGAGCAGTTCGACGTACTCCGCCGCCGACCGCACGTGCACCGGCACTTTCAGCTTGTCCACCCACTGCAGCGAATATGGGTTGTCCTTGTAGAGATTGATCAGAATGAACATCCGGCCGCGCGGCGCCATCACGCGAAACAACTCCTTCAGCGCGCGGTCCTGATCGGGATAGTAGTAAAACGATTCCACCGAAAGAACCTTGTCGAAGAAATTCTCTTCCCACGGAATCTGCTGCGCCGATCCCCAAACGTACAGAATGTTGTCGAAGTCCTTCGACGCCTGACGCGCCTGCCGCACCATTTCATCGGAGACATCGATCCCAATCACTTGCCCGAATCCCTCCGGTCCCTCGCCGACCAGCCGGGCGAGCAGTCGCGTGGCCCATCCCGAACCACAGCCGAGGTCGAGCACGCGCTCTCCGGGACGCAGGTCCATCAGCCGAATCGTCTTTTCGGTGATGTCGAGGTGATGGCGCTCCATCTTCTCGCCCTCGCCGGCCGCGGCCCAGCGGTTGAATTCCTGCTGCAGGGTTTCGTCGGGATTTTGTAACTTCTCGGGCATGGGAATCAGCCTTCTGACTGCCTCGCTTCATTCTATTCTCAGGAACCGACTGGCCGGCAAATGGAACAGCGCCTTCGCCGCGCATCCACGCACGCATTGACTCCGCAACTGATTGGTCCTACGATTTGCGTGTGGGGGAAGGAGACTTCCCCGTATGAGCCAGGCACTCAGCCAGGGTTCGCTCATCGGGCGCGAACTGGGCCACTACCGCGTCGTCGAGAAAATCGGCGAGGGCGGCATGGGAGCAGTTTACCTGGCTCGCGACGAGCACCTTGGGCACGACGTCGCCTTGAAGGTGCTTCCCGAAGGCACCGACGATCACGCCCGGCATCTCTTCCGCAAAGAAGCACACGCCCTCTCGAAACTGAATCACCCCAACATCGTGACCGTAATTGACTTTGACACCCAGGGCGATCTGGCCTTCCTGGTGATGGAATACGTTCCTGGCCTGGCGCTGGACGAAAAGATTCATAAGGGACTGCCAGCCGAAAAAGAAATTCGCCACATCGCGTTGCAGCTGGCCGAGGGTCTGGCCGCGGCCCACGCGCAAGGGGTGATTCATCGGGACCTGAAGCCGGGAAATCTGCGGCTGACCAAGGACGGACGCCTGAAGATTCTGGACTTCGGGCTGGCGCGCTCCACCCTCAGCCTCGGTCCGCTGGCCAGCACCGCCAGTGTGGACGGGCCGGCGGATTGTTCCGGAACGCTGCCCTACATGGCGACGGAGCAACTCCTCGGGCGTGACGTGGACGCTCGCACTGACATCTATGCCGCCGGGGCCGTGCTCTACGAGCTTTCGACCGGCCGCCCGCCCTTCGAACAAAAGCGGTTCCCTGCCCTGGTGGATGAAATCCTGCATGCGGCGCCGGTTCCGCCACGGCGCGTCCGGCCGGAAATTTCGCCGCCTCTCGAAACGATCATCTTGAAGTGTCTCGAAAAGGATCCTGCCAAACGCTTTCAGTCCGCAACCGATTTGGAACGTGATCTCAGGAAGCTGGGGGCAGCGGACGCAGCGGAGAAGCCCGGTCGCCGGGCGAAGGGAGTGTATCGCCTGCTGGCGGCGTGTCTGCTGGTGGCGCTGCTGGTTGCAGTCGTCTGGCATGGCCGGCCCTGGCTGCCGCCGCCGGGCAACCCCAGCATGCCGCGGATCGAATCGTTGGCCGTGTTGCCGTTTGCGAATCTGTCGGGCGACCAGCAGCAGGAATATCTCGCCGACGGCATGACGGATTTTCTGATCACCGACCTGGGCCAGATGCACGCCCTGCAGCGCATCATCTCCCGCACCTCGGTCCTGCCTTATAAGACCGAGCACGTGCGGCTGGGCGAAGTGGCGCGCCAGTTAAACGTGGACGCCATCGTCGAGGGATCGGTTGCGCGCTCCGATAAGACAGTGCAGCTGACGGTCCGCCTGATCGGCGCCGAGGATCGGCAACTCTGGTCGCACAGCTACGAGAGTGAGTTCCGCGATCTGCTGGTCTTGCAGCATCAGGTCGCGCTGGCCATCGCGCGCGAGGTCCGGGCGAACCTCCCCGCTGAAGATCCAGCCGCCTCGGCTGCGGCGCACCCAGTGGAACCGGCCGCGCAGGAGGCGTACCTCAAGGCGAAATATCTGGCGTTCGGAACCTCCGAACAGCGCGCCCGCGCCCGCGAGTACTTCGAAAAAGCCATCCGGCTCGATCCTAACTATGCTCCCGCTTACGCTGGACTGGCTGACTCCTACTGGAATGATGTTGGGATGCCCGCGCGCGAAACTATGCCCAAGGCACGCGAATACTCCCTGAAAGCCCTCGCCCTCGATGAGACCCTGGCGCACGCTCACACTGCGCTGGCTACCGTCAGGTTCTACGGGGATTGGGACTGGGCGGCGGCGGACCGAGAGTATCAGCGAGCTCTTCAACTCAATCCCAACGACGCCGAGGCCCACCGCATGTACTCGGTGTTTCTGACGGCCGTGGGACGCACCGATGAGGCTCTGGCCCAGGTGCTGACCGCGCAGGAGTTGGACCCTCTCTCCAACGACAACAACACCACCGCCGGATGGGACTTGTATTGTGCCCGGCGCTACGATCGCGCCCTTGAGCAATGCCAGAGGGCGGTGGAGTTGGCCCCCAACCACGAAAGCTCTCACTCGTGCCTCAGCTATGCCTATCTCGGCAAGGGCCAGTATCAGCAGGCGATCGAGGAAGGCAAGAAGGCCCGGACCCTCGCCGGCGAGGAGGCCGTCTGGGCCGTCCAGTTGGGCTGCGCCTACGCGCTGGGCGGCAATCCGGCCGAGGCGCGCAAGATCCTCTCCCAACTGCTGCACCGATCCCGCCAGGCGTATGTTCCACCCTATTTCTTCTCCCTGCTATACGCATCTCTGGGAGACAAACAATCGGCCCTGCTGTGGCTGGAGAAAGCCTACGCCGAGCACGATCTGTACCTGGCCTGGATCAAAGTGGATCCCGCGCTCGATTCTTTGCGGTCGCAGGCTCAATTCAGAGAGTTATCGAAGCGGATGGGCTTCTCGCCTTGACCTGCTTTACATTCCAAGGCAGTAGGCGTAGCAAGTGCAATTCGGCAGGTGCGCGACAATCACCTGCGTGGGTGTCACCTTGGAGTGCGGCGCAATCTCCACCTTCGATACCGGCTTCCTGAATACATGGTTGTCGTTCACAAAGGCCAGCGGATTGTCGTGCAAGACGTGGTGATCCGTGCCTTCCAGCTGAATAATGGCGACCTCTGGACCTCCCTGCGTTGCCTGCACGAGAGCGGTACAGTGCATAACAACCTCCTTGGCAACTGCTTGCCACCGGCAAATCTAGTCCCATCGGCCAGCTAAGTCTGTGACAGCGGTCACCCTCAAGGCCGCTCCTGGAGACCACGCGGTCTGCGCGCTTAGACGGAAGTGTGCCGCCCATATGGTACAGTTCTGTTCCGCATGGCGACACGCCCGCCAGTTCCGACGCCCCAGCCCGGTTCCGGAGCGTTGTACTGTCCCAATTGCGCCGAAGAAGTAACCGACCCGCTGATCTGCGGAGACTGTTCTTCGGTGATCTGCCGCCGTTGCGGCACGCCGCTCGAATCTCCCGACGAACTCGGAATCGGATAATGGAACCCGGCCCGATCTTGCCCGCAACGGATAGCTCGACCTCTGACGCAAAACCCACGCTCGTTCGCGGCCTCGGTCTGCTCGATTCGGTTTTGCTCCTGGTCAGTGGCATCATCGGCTCTTCCATTTTTCTGACCGCAAAAGATATCGCCGGTCCTTTGCCCCAGCCGGTCTTGTTTCTGCTGGTGTGGGTGTTGGGAGCGCTCATCTCTCTGTGCGCGTGCTTTGCTTTTGCCGAGCTGGGCTCGATGTTCCCCGATTCCGGCGGGCAGTACATTTACCTGCGCGAAGCGTATGGCGATTTGATCGCGTTTCTCTATGGCTGGATGCTGTTCGCCGTCGCCAACGGAGGCACGATTGCAGCCCTCTCGGTCGCCTCGGCCGCGTACGTGGGCCAGGTCTTCCCGGTCGTCTCGCAGGATCGCGTGGTGTTCGCGCTCGCCGGCGTTGTGGTCACGCGCGCCCACCTGCTCGGCTTGATTCTGATTGCCGTCCTCACCTACGTGAACGTAGTGGGCCTGCGCTGGGGCGCGCTGCTGCAGAACGTCTCCACCTGGACCAAGTTCACGGCCATGTCCGCCTTCGTGGTGCTGGGATTCGCCATCGGCAAGGGCCACTGGTCGAACTTCCAGTCTCACGGCGTTTCACTGACGATGGGACTGAGCCCAACCGCGCTCATCTCCGCGATGGGGGTGGGCCTGATCGCGGTCTATTGGGCCTATGACGGATGGGTGTACATCACCTGGGTCGCGGGCGAAGTGAAGAACCCACGGCGCAATGTGCCGCTGGCCATGGTTCTGGGAGTGCTCGCGGTTGGTGTGATCTACATCGCGATGAACCTGACTTACATCTACGCGCTGCCGCTGAAAGAGATTGCCGCGCACGAAACCATCGCGCACGCCTCGGCAGCGGTTCTGTTTTCTCCGGGAGCGGCGGCGTGGCTGTCGTTGATGATCGCTGTCTCCTGCTTCAGCGCGGCGGCGACGTGCACGCTCTCGGGCGCGCGCGTGTGTCTTGCCATGGCGCAGGACGGTGTCTTCTTCAAGCGCATGGCGGAGATCCATCCTAAGTGGCGGACGCCCGCCTTTGGGCTGATTGGCCAAGGTCTGTGGGCAGCGGCGCTGACGCTTAGTGGCCGCTACGACCAGCTTTATACCTACGTTATCTTCGGCATGGTGCTGTCGTACACGCTGACCGTGATTGGCATGTTTTTGCTGCGCTGGAAGCGGCCGGAAGTTCCCCGCCCTTACCGCTGCACGGGTTACCCGTGGCTGCCCGGCATCTATGTCCTGATCGGCACCGCCTGGCTGCTGAACACGACCATCCGGAGGCCTCTGGAGAGCTTCTTGAGTCTGGTGATTGTGCTGATCGGCGTGCCGGGATATTCATATTGGAAGAGCAGGCAGGGAAAAAGCCTATAAAACTTAGGTTTTCGAACAACCGTCTTTTCCTTGGACTCGGCAATCTTGCTTTGGTAGCCTTCCGGCAACGAGGGAGGATGCGTGAAGAATTCGATCCGACTGCTGGTCGCGTTAGTGTTGCTCATCGCCGGACAGGCGCTCGCCGAAGAAATTGAACTGAAAGACGGGAGCAAGATCACCGGGAAAATAGTCGCCGTGAATGGCGAGACCTTCCGCGTGAAGACCAACTACGGCGAGATCAATGTCCCCCGATCCGACGTAATGAGCATTGCGTTCCCTGAAAACACACCCAAGAACGCTTCGGGCGGCAGCGAATCGCTCCCAAAGGTGGACGAGGACTTAAAGGAAGGCACCTACACTAATCGCACAGCAGGTTTTCGGATCAACGTTCCAAATCGCTGGAAGATCGCAAGTGCGCGGCCCAACAAGGATGTGGTTGCCGCTTTGCATTCGCCGGACGAGACACTGTTCTTCATGGTGACCGCGGAAACCTTCGCGGGCACATTAGCGACTTACAAGGTACTGGCGGAGACTCAATATCAGAAAGCCTTCAGCGAATATGTCGACGAGAGTGACGGTGAGACTCAACTGGACGGCCAGAAGGCAATCCGAACCGTCTGGCATGGCACTTCCAATGCTAACCAGGCAAAGCTGAAATTCCTCGTATACATCATCTCGTATGAGGGACGCATGGTGCGGCTCAGCTTCTTCACCTTGCCACCACTGTTCAACGATGCCGTCCCCACATTTGAGAAGATCGCAGCATCGTACCGCTCGTCTATATCTGCCAATTAGACCGGGGTCGCCGTCTTCCGCTTGGGGTTGAAGAACGGCAGCGTCGCGACCTTCACGCTCGCCTTCAGCCGCATTGCTTCGATTGTGATCTCCATCTGCAACTGCGTGCCGGGCTTTGAGTACTCCGTCTCCAGGCTGGCCAGCGCGATCATCTTCTTCAACGTCGGAGACCAGCTCGTGGTCGTGGCCTTGCCCACCTGCTTCTCCCCGGCATACACCGGCACGGCCGCGCGGGACGCCTGCGCCGGCGCTGCCGGAGTCAGCCCATAGCGCTCGTACAACCGCTCGACATCGGTCCAGTCCACTTCCAGCCCGGCGAGTTGCCGAGGCACGCCGTTCTTTGCGTCGCGCTCGAGCGCGCGCTTCCCGATGAAGTTCTCTTTCTCCAGATGCACCATCTTGCCGAAGCCCAGCTCGTACGGCGAGAACTTCTGCGATGGAATCAGCGCCTTCTTCGAACTGGTGTAATCCACTTCGATCAACAGCAGTCCCGCCTCGACCCGTGCCACGTCGAGCGCCAGCATGCCGGCGGCGTGCAGATCGAACCGCCTGCCCTTTTCGGCGAGTTCATCCCACACCTTGACCGCATCTCCGGCTTCTTTTGTTGGCATCCAGATTTCGTATCCCAGGTCTCCGGTGTAGCCGGTGCGCGAAATGTCCACCGGGATGCCGGCGATCTTGCCGCGCGTCACGCGGAAATACTTCAAGTTGGAGATGTCGGCCTCGGCCACGGATTTGAGCAGCTTTGCCGAAGTCGGCCCCTGCAAAGCCAGCGCCGCGACCTTCTCGGAAATGTCCTCGATCTGCACGTCCATGTTTAGGCCGTTTTGGCGGAACCAGCGCAGGCTGGGATCGGCAGCGGTCCAGCGATAGACGTTTTCCTCGAGGCGCGAAATGGTGCCGTCGTCAATGACCTTGCCTTCTTCATCGCACCAGCAGCAGTAGATCACCTGGCCCACTTTGACCTTGTTGATGTCGCGGGTGATGACGCGGTTCACCAGCTTGGTCGCGTCTTTGCCTGTGACCAGATATTTGTAGAGTGGCGAAATGTCAATCAGCGCGCAGGCGTTGCGGATGGCGTTGTACTCTTGCTCATGATGCACTTCATACACGCTGACCGTGTAGTATCCCGACCACTCGCGGTAATTCAGGCTGTGGCAGAGTGGAAAAGTTCGCTCGTGAAACGCGGTTCCAATGGGCAAGGTGTGGCCTCGAATTCGGCGGGAGACGCCGAAGCGGGATTATACCCCGGAGCCCCTCCCGAAGGCGTCATCCCGAAGCCCCGCGTTTTCACCAGCGGGGCGAGGGATCTCCCTATCCAAAGACCTATGTTCACTCGTCACAGACACAACCAACCGCACAGTGCTAAACAAAAACAATGCGTTCTCCCAAACAATTCTTTGTCTACATCATGACGAACGGACCCAAACCCGCCATCCTCTACACCGGAATCACCGGCGACCTGCGCCACCGAGTCTGGCAGCATAAGAACAAGCTCGTGCCCGGCTTTACCAGCCGCTACAGCCTCATTCGACTCGTTTACTACGAATGCTTCTTCTATCCGGACGCAGCGATCAATCGCGAAAAGGAACTCAAAGGGTGGCGGCGGAGCAAGAAAATCAAGCTCATCGAAGCGATGAACCCGCGATGGGACGACCTGGCACGGGCATGGCAGGACCAGCACAAACCGGACGCAGCAGTTTGCCGGGAGATCCCTCGCTCCGCCTGAACTGCGGCTCCACTCGGGATGACGCCGGCGGGGCCTTAGGATGCCGCGTGAAGTGAATGGGCCAAACCGTAGCGACAATCATCTCGCCGCTGCGATAGAATGAAGCGCCTTATGCGCCGCCTCATTCGATGGACGATCCTGCCCAGCGGACTCTGATCCGGCTACCGCTTCCATCCATTCGCACGTATCATGGCGTTTCCTGACAGCTGAGTTTTAAAGCCGAGAGCTAGGAGCCAAGAGCCAATGGCTGGTTCGAATACATACGACGTAATCGTGATCGGCGGCGGGCACAACGGCCTGGTCAACGCGGCCTATCTGGCCCGCGCGGGCAAGAAAGTGCTGGTGCTGGAGCGCCGCCACGTGCTCGGAGGCGCAGCCTGCACCGAAGAAATCGTTCCCGGATTCAAATTCTCGGTCTGCTCCTACGTTGTCTCGCTGCTGCGGCCGGAAATCATCCGCGACCTCGATCTTCCCCGCCACGGCCTCGAAATTCTCCCGCTCGACGGCACCTTCACGCCCATGACCACCGGCGATTACCTGTGGCGCGTGAACGACCACGGCAAAACGCACCGCGAGATCGCCCGCCACTCGCGTGTGGACGCCGAGGCCTACGACGAATTCGGCAAAGCCATGCAGGCCATGTGCCGCTTCGTGAAGCCAATTCTCAGCATGGTACCGCCCGACCCCACCACGCTTAACCCGCGCGAACTGATGAAGCTCGTCTTCCTCGGCAAGCGCTTCCAGGGCATGTCGAGCTACGACAAGTACAACCAGGTTCAGCTCATGACCATGTCCGCCGTGGATTTCCTCGATCAATGGTTCGAGACTGACGTGCTCAAGGCCACCATGTCGGCCTCCGGCATCATCGGAACCTTTCTCGGGGTGCGCTCTCCGGGAACTGCATACGTCCTTCTGCACCACTACATGGGTGAAATTGACGGCGCCTTCCGTGCCTGGGGCTTTGCTCGCGGCGGAACCGGCGCGATCTCGAATGCTATTGCCGACGCCGCCCGCGAAGCCGGCGTCGAGATCCGCACCCAGTCCGCCATTGCGCAGATCATCGTCAAAGACGGCAAAGCGAAGGGCGTTGTCCTCGCCAACGGCGACGAGATTTACGCCAACGTAATTTCGTCCAGCGTAGACCCGCGGCTGACGTTCACGAAATTCATCGAAGCCCAGCACCTGCCCGGTGACTTCCTCGAAGAAGTGAATCGCTACAAGTTCCGCGGGTCCTCGGGCAAGGTCAACATGGCGCTCGACGCGCTTCCCAATTTCAAATGCATGCCCGGCCCGGGGGCTCACCTGCGCGGAGCGATCTCGATTTCGCCAGCGGTCGAGTACATGGAAAAAGCGTACGACGACGCGAAATATGGCAACTTCTCTCGCCGCCCCTACATTGACATGGTAATTCCGTCACTCACCGATCCCTCGGTCGCACCGCCGGGCAAGCATGTGCTGTCGTGCTTTGTGCAGTACGCGCCCTACAAGCTGCGTCCCGGCCTCAGTTGGGACACCGAAAAAGAAGCCTTCGGCAACACGGTCGTGGACACCATCTCCGAATACGCGCCCAACCTGAAAGACATCATCATCGAAAAGCAAGTCGTTACCCCGCTCGATCTGGAACGCGAGTGGGGATTGAGCGAGGGCAACATCTTCCAGGGTGAATTGTCGCTCGAACAACTCTTCTTCCTTCGTCCCGTGCCCGGCTGGGCGCAGTACCGCACGCCGGTCAAGAATCTCTACATGTGCGGATCGTGCACGCACCCGGGCGGCGGCATCATGGGCGCAAACGGGCGGCTGGCGGCGCTGGAGATTCTCAAAGATTCCAAAGGAGCCGCTTAGCCATGCCTGCACAGCGTGACGTTGTCATCATCGGCGGCGGCCACAACGGGCTGGTCACGGCGTTCTTTCTAGCCAAGGCAGGATTCAAACCGCTCGTTCTTGAGCGCAGCGCGCAAGTAGGCGGCGCCGCGGTCACCGACGAATTCCACCCTGGCTTCCGCTGTTCCACGCTGGCGCACAGCGCGGGGCCAATTCGTCCGGATATCGTCCGCGACATGCAGTTGGAAAAACACGGCCTGAAGCTGATCACGCCCGAAGTTGCGGTGACTGCGCTCTCGCCCGACGGCCGCGCCCTGAGGCTTTACCAGGATGCGAATAAGTCGGCCCAGGAAATCGCCGCGTGGTCGCAGAAAGACGCCGCGAAGTACTCCGGCTTCCAGCAGTCGCTGACGAAAATCAGCAAGGTCATCGCCGAAGCGCTCGCCACCCCGCCGCCCGATATTGATCACCCGTCAAGCGGCGATTTGTGGAGCATGCTGAAAACCGGCCGGGCGATCCGAAATCTCGGCAAGAAAGACATGTTCCGCCTGCTGCGCTGGGGACCGATGGCGGTCGCCGATCTGGCGGCGGAATATTTCGAGACGGAACTGGTGCGCGCCGTGGTCGCAGCCCGCGGCGTATTCGGAACTTTCCTTGGCCCCTGGTCTGCGGGCAGCGCTCTGGTGCTGCTGATCCGCGCCGCGGGCGATCCTCATCCCGCAGGCTCGGCGCATTTTGTGGCGGGCGGGGCGGGAGCGATTACACAGGCGATGGCTTCTGCCGCCAAGGCCGCCGGCGCCGAGATTCGCACCAGCGCCGAGGTCATTGAGATTCGCGTGCAGAACGGCGCAGCCACCGGTGTGCTGCTTTCGACTGGTGAAGAAATTCACGCCAAAGCCGTCATTTCCAACGCCGACCCCAAGCGAACTCTGCTCAAGCTGACGGACCCGATGCATCTCTCGCCCGATTTCGTGCAAAAGCTGCAGCATTATCGCGGCAACGGCACAGTCGCGAAGGTCAATCTCGCGCTCTCCGGCCTGCCCAAATTCGTCGCGCTCAACGGCGACGGCGCCGCCCTGAAGGGGCGGATTCACATCGGCCACGAAATTGACTACCTGGAGCGCGCTTTCGACGAATCCAAGTACGGCAATTTCTCGCGCCAGCCGTATCTCGAGGCCACGATTCCCTCGCTCACCGATCCCGCGCTCGCACCTGAGGGCAAGCATGTGATGTCCATTTACATGCAGTACGCGCCCTACAAATTAAAGGGCGATTGGGAAGACCAGCGCAAAGCACTGGGCCAGACCGTCGTGCAGACCCTGGCGCAGTATGCTCCGAACTTGCCTGAGTTGATTCTGACGCACCAGATCATCACTCCGCGGGACCTGGAAGATAAGTACGGCTTGACCGGCGGCCAGATTTTCCACGGCGACCTCGCCCTCGACCAATTCTTCACCATGCGTCCGCTGCTCGACTGGGCGCGCTACAAGACGCCGATCGAGAGTTTGTATCTGTGCGGCAGCGGCACGCACCCCGGCGCGGGATTGACCGGAGGCTCGGGAGCGAACGCGGCGAGGGAAATATTGAATGACTTGAAGCGGTAGCGGAAAAGGCAGAGACACACAGTAATCATGTTGGGCGATGCCAAAAGAATTGAAATCGCAAAGTCGTTGGAAGACCTCGCCGCACAGAATGCTTGGAACAAGGATGTTTGGCAGCGATGCTACGACCTAGTTGGGGCCAACCTGGACCAAGACGATCTCGTTGCTTATGTTCACGACGATCTTATCCACTACACCGGTAAACCGCTTTGGAGCTCGGAACCGCGGGCTAAAGATTTCGAACCGTACCGCCAACAATTTAGAGACATTGCACTTGCGCTTCGTTCCCGCATGTCGCTGGCCGACTATAAGAAGAACTATGAGTAATCAGCGACATATTCTCCAATGAAGAACTCCGCCATTCTCCTGATCTCCTGTCCCGACAGTAAGGGCGAAGTCGCCACCATCGCCGACTTTGTATACCGTCACGGCGGCAACATCCTGCACGCCGACGAGCACGCCGACGAAGAGTCTGGCCTTTTTCTGATGCGCGTCGAGTTCGATCCCAAAGACTTCGACATCAATCTCTCGCAGCCCGACCTGGCCGATTTCGCCCGCGAGTTCGGTCCGGTGGCCGCCAGGTTCCGGATGAAATGGCGCCTGGCGCAGTCCTCGTACCGCCAGCGCATGATCATCTTCGTCTCCAAGTACGATCACTGCCTCGTGGACCTGCTCTACCGCCAGAAAAGCGGCGAACTCGCGTGCGACATCCCGCTGGTCATCTCGAACCATCCCGACACGCAACCGATCGCCGACTTCTACAAGATTCCGTTCGCACTCGTCCAAGTCACGAAAGACAACAAGGCGGCCGCCGAAGCACGAGTCCAATCCTTGATTAACGAACACCGTCCTGACTTCATGGTGCTGGCTCGCTACATGCAGATCTTGTCCAACGACTTTGTCCAGCGCTACCCGCAGCGCATCATCAACATTCACCACTCGTTCCTGCCCGCGTTTGTCGGCGCGCGGCCGTATCACCAGGCCTTTGCACGCGGCGTAAAGCTGATCGGCGCCACCAGCCACTACGTCACCGAAGTCCTCGACGACGGTCCCATCATCGAGCAGGACGTGGTCCGCGTCTCCCACCGCGACGAAGTCGAAGACCTCATCCGCAAAGGCCGCGACCTCGAAAAAGTCGTGCTCTCGCGCGCCGTACGCTGGCACGTCGAAAACCGCATCCTGGTCTACGGCAACAAGACCGTCGTCTTTTAACTACTCGCACCACTCCTCGAAAGCCACGCAGAAGGACATGTCCCCCGGGGGAGCCTTCTTCACTCACGAGGTAGTCTCACCCCAGTAGTAACTTGCACCGCTAGTAACCTCTCGTTACTTTTACATCAGTAAAGTTTTGTCCGGAAAACGCACTTGCGGGGGCAGGGTTGGCCGAGGATCTTCGGTTTGAGCTAGCCATTCTGGCGACCGTCCAGGGCTTCTGTCAGAAGCTCTTGCGGGATTGCCTCGGCGGCGACGTGCCCATCCCCACCGGGCTTGACGAGGACGCGCTGCGCCATTCCGAAGGCGAACTGCCCGAGACTCTCAGCCGCATGTACCGCTGGCTGCACCTGCTGGATATGGCGATTACGCCGGCCATGCTGCGCCAGGCGCTCACTCCCGACACCGACCCAGAAGTCGCCGAGGCCCTGCTGCGGTATTTTGTCCGCCGCCGCGAGCCGACCGACGTGAACCGCGACAAGACCGATCTGGTCGCGACCTTTCTTTACCGGCATCCGCGGGTTCCGGGACAGTGGGAGCAGAGCGGCTATGGCCTGGACGGCGCGCTGCCGCTGTCACCATTCGAAATCGCGCTGATTGAAATTCTCGCCGATACCGACGTCCCCTCGCTGCCCGAGGAGCATGTGCAGTTGCTGCGCCGCTTCGATCCCTTGCGCGAAGAAGCCGCCCGCTTCCGCGATTTCAACGCGCTGATTGATTCCGGCATCGTGGGCCGCGTGCGCGAACTGAAGCAGTGGCTCGATTCCTCGTTTTACCATCCCGGAGTGCTGGCTACGGTAGCGGCCTACAATGCCTCATTCGGCACCAAGTTCGACGCATTGTTCCTCAAGGCGCTCGGCGAGATCAAGCAATTCGGCCATTCGCTCGAAGAAATGGGCGGCACGATTCTCAGCACGGTAGACGGCGTAGAAGTCACGGTCGAGCATGTGGCGGCCATCGAAGAGAACGAAATGCTGCAGGCCGACTACAGCAGCACGCAGGAGCGCTTCCGGCGCGTGTCAAAACTGAAGAAGGAACTCGACCGGCGTCCGCCCATCCGCAAGCCACTGATCACTCCGGCGGCGCGGGCAGCCCGTCCGGCCCACGGCGGAGCAGCCGCCGCGGCCAAGCCCGCGAAAGCTGCGGGCGCGCCGGTTCCGGCTCCGGTTTTTCAGCCTCCGGTCATCACCGCCCAGCAACTCTCTGCGGAAGAAAGCAAGCTGCGCCGGGTTGAAGAATCCATTCGCGTATTTGTGCGCGTTGCCGATCCCAAGTTCCGCCTGGTGGTCCCCATGCGCTACTTCAACCTGACGCTGACCCTGCCTGAAGCGGACGCCTATGGCGCTACTTTCCTGGAAGAAAAGAGCCTGCGCGCCGATGTCGCCCGCTCCATGGTGAGGCTGGTCGCGGTGATCGCCCGCATCAGCACCGAACTGGAAGAACTCAAGCGCAGTCAGAGCATGTCTTCCCTCTGGAAGCTCCACGCCGACGCCGTAGTCATCCTGCTCGATATAGCGGGAGCGGCGAGCGAAGATGCGGTCGGCATCGCCAAACTGGCCGAACAGGGCGGAGCCGGCGTCGCCGCGAAGGCGGTTCGCGAATCAGTGCAACGACTGCGCAACCGGTGCGATTTGGCGGCGAAAACCCTGGCCAACGTGGGAAGCTAGCGGGAAACTTCCACCCTCAGCCCCGCTTCGAGGTAGGCTCTCCGACGAATACCAGCAATCCGCTGGGATCGGTGATGTGAAACTCGGTCATCCCGTAGTCGCGGTCGAACAGATCGCGGATTTTGTATTCGTCGCTGAAAGTCTTCACGTGCTCCCATAAAGCCTGAATCCCGGAAACTTCCAGATAGAACTCGCCATGTTTGCGCATGGCGCGCATCACTTCTTCGGAAGCCGCCTTCTGAAAATGAATAGTCTGCCCGTCGCGCTCCAGGACAAGGTAACCTGGCGACTCCAGGACCGGCTTGAACCCGAGTACTCTCTCGTAGAAGTACTTCGTTTTGTTCATGTCGTCGGTGGCCAGCATCGGACTGATGCGTTTGGCGATCGTAGGCGGGGGTGCTGCCATGGCTTCAATCTTCATGATGCGATTGCCGGGCAAAGGTAGGCGGGCCATAAGGGCCCGCCTTTGCTGATGACTGAAAGCTGAGAGCTGACAGCTAGTTAATGTCGAACTGCTCCTGGTGCAGGGCCGGATCGCTCTTCACGATGATGGTCCGCTTGGTCAGCTCTTCCATCTCGTTCAGCAGCTTGGCGTTGTTCGACTTCAACTCCTTGGCTACATCCGGATTCACCCGCAGCATGACATCTTCATGCTCCAGGTGCTTGGCGATCTTACGCATCTCCACGTAAATCTCGTTGCAGACCGTCGTCACAGACTTTACGTAGCCCGTGGACTGGCAATACGGGCACGGCGCGCCGATGGTGCGTTCCAGCGACTGCTTCACCCGTTTGCGGGTGATCGCGACCAGCCCGAAATCGTTGAACTGCAGCGTTTTCGAGGGCGCCCGGTCGTGGCGTAATTCCTCTTCCAGCGCCTGCATCACGCGCTGCCGGTTGCGGCGTTCATCCATGTCAATGAAGTCAATGATGATGATCCCGCCCAGATCGCGCAGCCGGATCTGGCGCACGATTTCCCGGATCGCGTCAATGTTGGTCTTGACGATCGTGTCTTCCAGCCGCTGCGTCTTGCCTACGTATTTGCCGGTGTTGATGTCAATCGCCACCAGCGCCTCGGTCTGGTTGATCACGATGTAGCCGCCGCTCTTGAGCCACACTTTCGACTTGAGCGCCTTGTTCATTTCTTCTTGTAGTCCGAATTGCTCGAACAGCGGCGTTTCCTTGGTGTAGAGCTTCACCCGCTTCACCAGCGCGGGCTGGAAGCGGTTGAAGAAGCGCAGAATGCGCTCGTATTCCGGTTCTGTGTCCACCCAGATCACGTTGAAGTCGGAAGTGACCTGGTCGCGCAGCACGCGCTCGACCACGTTGAGATCGTGGTAGATCAGCGCCGGCGGCTTGGAGCTTTCGGCTCTGGTCTTGATGTCGTTCCACAGCCCCTTCAGGAACCGGATGTCGGCGCGCAGTTCCTCTTCGCTTGCGTTCTGCGCGGCCGTGCGGACAATGAACCCGCCGTGGCCGTTGTCGCGCTCACTCTGGATGATCCGCTTCAGCCGCAGTCGTTCTTCCTCGGAGGCAATCTTGCGCGATACGCCCGTATGATTGACGGTGGGCATGTAGACCAGGAAACGTCCCGGCAGCGCGATGTGGCTGGTGATGCGCGCGCCTTTTTTACCGATCGGCTCTTTGGCAATCTGCACCAGAATTTCCTGGCCTTCCTTGAGCAGATCGCTGATGAGCGGCACAGGAGCCGATTCGCGCCGCCGGAAACCACCCCGGCGTCCCCCGCCGGGACCGCTGCGCCGGCCGCGCTGGCCACGCCGTTCATATGCCGGACGAGGCGCCCTCTGCGTGTAGCCCGCGGTCGTGGCTGGCGCCCGAACCTCCGCCCGGGCGTCCACCGTTCCGTCGGCGCGGGCTTCCGCCTCCAGCATCGCTTCCGCTTCGGCCTGTGCTTCTTCCAGTTCCAGTTCTTCGCTGTCTTCTTCACCCTCGGCCGGAGCGGCCTCTGCCACCGGCTCTTGCCCCCCTTCCGCCAGCGACGACAGGTGAATCTCGGAAACCGCTTCCCGGGCATCGCCGTTCAAATGTGCAGGCCCGGCGGCATGTGTCTCTTCCTCAAACTCGTCATAGCCTTCGTCGGAAGAAGACTCGTAGCGGACCGCGTCCGCCTCTTCTTCCTCGATCGTTTCTTCCTCCATGGTGCCGGGAGCGGCAAACACCGGACTCTGGTAGTCGGCCCGCGCACTGCGCTCCTCGGGTTCAGCCGCCTGCGGCAGTTCGGGTTCTTCCTCGTGCATTTCCTCATGCACTTCCTCGTGCACCCCCGCGGTTTGTTCCGAAGCCGCCTCCCGCGCCCACCCCGGAGCTGCAGCGGTGCTCGATTCCCGGCGGAGGAATGGCGGATTCCAGGCGGCGCTGGTGGATGCCGACTCTGCAACGTCTTCCCTCACCCCACGCTGCTCTTCAGGATCTTCGTGCTCGTGTTCCGGATGAAGCGGTTCCGCCGCCGCTTCCGTGGTGGTGGCGGCAGCAGCAAAGACGGGCTCATCCTCGGGAAAAGCGCTCGCCAAGGGCGCGGCCGGTTCAGTGGGCAATTCCACTTCCGCCGCTTCCGGCTCCGCGGCCTGCACTGCCGCCGGCGCCGGCTGTGCCAACCGCTGATACTTGGAAATGGATTCTCCCGGCAGCAGGATCGGCTGGTAGCCCGCCGGTGGCCCCGAAGGCTGCATCCGGCCCGATTCCGGACGCGTCTCCGACGGCCGCGTGAATCTCGATTCCGTTCCTCGTTCTCCACCCCGCTCGGCTCCACGGTCGCCGCCGCGATCTGCGCCGCGATCGCCGCGGTCGCGTCCGTCGCGGCGTCCGCCGCGCCGCCGGCGCCGGTTCCACCGCCCGCTGCGGTCGCCCCGCTGCGAATCGCCACCATTGCCCGCCTCAGGCACGCCGCTCGCCGCCACCGCAGGTTGATCGTCTGCGCCGGCCTCCTCAGCCTCGTCGGCAGGTGCATTTTCCCAGCTCGCTTCCGCGGTCTCTGTCGTTTCGGCCGCCTCCACCACGCCCGCGCTGTTCTCCGGCGCCGCCGCCTGCGGACGCAGATCCTGCACGCCGCGGCTCGCCGGCACCGACTCGGTTAAGTCTTCGTCGTGCTCTTCCAACTCCATGAAATCGGAAACGTACAGAAAGGCATCGCGCTCCAGGCCGATGTCCACAAACGCCGACTGCATGCCGGGCAGCACGCGGGTCACGCGCCCTTTGTAGATGGACCCCGCCAGGGTGTACTCGTTCTCGCGCTCCAGGTAAATTTCGGCGAGTAAATCATCTTCCACCAGCCCCACCTTGCTTTCATGCGGCGTGGAAGACACATACAATTCCTTGTTCATTGAACACTCCGGTTCCGCCCGGCTCATCATGGAGATGGGCGGCTTCACCGGCGTGGAATCAGGAAGTTAGGGGGAGGATTGAAGGATGCAGTACGGCCCGGCATAGGGCACGGCCCGGGCCAGTGAGTCTATCGCTGGCCAAGTCCGCTGCGCAAGCTTGGGAATCTTTCGCACTTATCACTGTAACTTTCGCCGGGGTTGTGACCGCACTCTCAGACCGATCTCTGGTCGGGGGGCCGTTCCCTGCCCGGCTGCCTTCGAAGCTTCAATCCTGCCCGGCCTGCTCCTGCTTTCCCGGCCGGTAAATTGCCCCCTTCACGCGGGGGCGCTCGATATCTTGATTTTGCAGCTGCGCCTTCGGATGGACCGAAAACATGCGCAACTACTGCTGACCTGCCGTCTTCCGCGCTCAAACGTTCCCGCGCCCCAGCCGGTCCTTCCGGCTCGTTGGCTTAGTTGACAAAGCGGCGCATGCGAACATTCATGACCATCCCCAGCGCCAGGAACATGAACAACACGGAAGACCCACCATAACTCATCAACGGCAGGGGTATTCCGGTCACCGGCATAAAGCCGACAACCATGCCGACATTGACCAGGATATGGAAGCTAAGCACAGCCACCACACCCATCACCACGAACGTGCCAGCGCGGTCGGGCGCCGTTTGCGCGTTCTGAGTCAAACGCATCAGCACTATGAAGTATAACAGCAGAACCCCGAGTGCGCCTACGAATCCATGTTCCTCGGCGAACGCCGCGAAAATGAAGTCCGTCTGCGGCACCGGCAGGAAAGCCCCGTGTGTTTGCGAGCCTTTTCCGCCCCACAGTCCTCCAGAACCGACCGCAATCTTGGATTGCTCAACTTGGTACCCCGAGCCCTGCGGGTCCAGTTCGGGATCCACAAAGCTGGTCAAACGCTGTTTCTGATACGACTTCAGTACGTGCACCCGGGGGATGAAAAAAACCGCCGACACGGCCAAAGTTGCGAGCAGGCCAACGGCCACCCCCTGCTTCCACTGCATTCCACCCAGAAACACCCCCATGGCCGCAATTGGGAGGTAAGTGAGAGCCGTGCCCAAGTCAGGTTGTTTGAGCACCATCAGCATGGGGATGCCGACGATTGCTCCCGCCTTCATAAAATCAGCCCAGGAGAGCTCCCGCTGGCGCATATCGGCAAAATACTTGGCGACAGCGAGAATCAAGATGAGCTTGACCCATTCCGATGGCTGGAAGTGATTGCCGCCGGGCATCTTGATCCACCGTTTCGCTCCCAGATACTTCTGGCCGAAGATCAGTACCGCGATGAGAGACGCCAGCGAAGCGATGTAGAACCAGTGAATCTGCTCAAGCAGCGCCTGATAGTTCACCAGGCTGATCAGGAACATCGCCGCCACTCCGCCCAGCACCCAGTACACCTGCCGCACGTGCGCCCCGGTGAACTTGGTGTGCAGGGTCGCGCTGTGGATCTCCATCACTCCCAGCCCGCAGATCAGCAGCACAAAGCCCAGCAGCAGCCAGTCGAAATCGCGGTATGAAACGTAGCGTGACATTAGAAATCAGTTCCCAGTACCCAACTGCCAGCGCGCAGTGGCTAGTTCGTCCCTTTGTCTTGTCATTCCGAGCACAGCGAGGAACCCGCTGCCTGCCGGCGCAGGCAGAAATCAGGTTCCTCGCTACCGCTCGGAATGACAACCTTAACTACTAACAACCAACCTTAACTGCTGACACGCTCAACTACTGAACAGCCATCCCCGGCGCAGCCGTCGCCAGCGCCAGCGGCTTCTTCGGCAGATCCATTACAAACCGTCCGCTTTCCAGCCTCTCCTTGTCGCCGTCGGAGTCCGGCGCCGTCCACAACGCCCCGATATCTACCTTGCCACCGGCTTTGCGCTTCTCCACCAGTTTCTGCGGAGTGCGCTGCTTCTTCTCGACGTAGGCCTTGATGACCTGCGTCGCCAGACGCGCGGCCAGCTTGCCGTGCTCGCCGCCCTGGAACAGCACGCAGACCACAACATCGGGATTCCGCCGCGGCGTGAAGCCGACGAACCAGCCGTTCTGCGCGAACTCGTCGTCGTTCTTGACCTTGGCCCGTAACGCCAGCGAAACCACCTGCGCCGAGCCGGTCTTCCCCGCAATGTCAATGCCCGGCACGTGCGCCGATGGCGCCGTCCCTTCCGGCAGCACCACGCGCGCCATCGCATCGGTGATGAAGTTCCAGCCCTCCGGGTCAAGCCCGACATTCCTCACATCTTCGTAACGGCCCGTCTCCACGTAGCCCGGTGGCAGACCCTCGGGATTGACCACATGCGGCACCACCAGCTTTCCGCCCATCGAGACTGCGGCAATCGCCCGCATCAGTTGCACCGGAGTGATAGCGATAGCCCCCTGCCCGATGCCCACCGAGATGGTTTCACCGGCAAACCACTTCTGCTTGAAGTTGCGGATCTTCCACTCCTCTGACGGCATCACGCCGCTGACTTCGTTGGGCAGATCAATTCCTGTCTTCTGTCCCAGGCCCAGCATGGTGGCGTATTTCGCGATGCGGTCAATGCCCAGCTTCTCGGCCAGGGTGTAGAAAAACACGTCGCACGACTGGTAGATCGCCTTCTCCAGCGTGACCGGCCCGTGCCCGCCCTTCACCCAGCAGCCGAACCTGCGTCCATAAAACTCCGCTCCGCCGGTGCAGTTCACGTGCAACTCCTGGGCAACGTGTTCCTGCCAGCCGGCCACCGACATGATGATCTTGAACGTGGACCCAGGCGCCAGCTGCGCCTGAATCGCCTTGTTCAGCAGCGGTTTGTCGGGATCGGTGACCAGCTTGTTCCACTGGTCGCGCGAGACTCGCACCGCGAAATCATTGGGATCGAACGTGGGCCGGCTCACCATCGCCAGAATTTCGCCCGTGCGCGGATCCATGGCGACGATGGCGCCGTTCTTGTCTCCCAGCGCCTCTTCGGCCGCGATCTGCAGGTCAATATCCACCGTCAGCTTGAGCTGTTTGCCAGGGACCGCCTCGGTTTCGCCGAGCCGCCCAACTTCGCGGCCGTGGCTGTCCACCAGCGCCTGCCGCGAACCGTTCTTGCCCATCAGGATCCCGTTGTACTGCCGCTCCACTCCCGACACGCCAACCCAGTCGCCCGGGCTGTACAGCTCGAACTGCGGCTGGTTCAGCATGTCTTCCGTGACTTCGCCCACGTAGCCGATCAGGTGCGCCATGAATCCGTTGCGCGGGTAAAGGCGCCGGTGCGCCATGATGGTGTCGAGTTCCGGCAATTCGTTGCGGTGCGCGTCAATGAAGGCCAGCTCGTCGGGCGTAATGTCTTCTTTCAGAAAAATCGGCTGATACTGCGGCATCGAAGCGAAGCGCTTGACGCGCGTCCGCACTTCGTTCGGATCGAGATGCAATCCCTGCGCGATCAGGTCGGCATCGGCGCTCAGGTCGCGGGAAGAGTCGCGCAGCAGCAGCGCGGAAAACGACGGGTAGTTGTCCACGATGACACGGCCTTCGCGGTCCAGAATCTTGCCCCGCGGCGCCAGCACAGGCACGTTGCGAATGCGGTTTCTCTCCGCCGCCAGCGAATAGTAGTCGCTCTGCATCACCTGCAGGCGCCACAGCCCGTAGGCCAGCACCAGGAAGATGCCGAGAATGGCATACTGCGCCGCCGTCAGGCGCATCGCCGATACTTTTTCATCGCGGCCGAACATCAGGCGAGTCCTTGGTCGTTTGTCGTTGGTCGTGGGCTTGCTTTATTACCCATTGTAAGCCGTACGAATTCCCGGAGCCTGCGCGGCCAAAGTGACCGAAGTCATGGTTGGAACGTATGGTTCCAGCAAGTTCGGCTAAGGACTAACGACCAGCGACTTACGTTCTCTGCTTAAACCGGTCCAGCACGAAGTACACTCCCACGCCGAGCACTCCGTTGGCCAGGCCTGCAATCACGCCGTTGAGCCAGCTCCAGTTCTGGGTCATGTTGACCATGCCGCGCGCCACCGTGAAGTAAACCGCCGAATGCACCAGGTAGAAGCCCAGAGTCACCAGCAGCCGTGCGCCGGCATTTTCCACGTCCAGCTTCACGCCCAGCGAGGACGCTCCATATCCCACCACCGTCTTCGCGATTCCATAGATGCCGATCGGGTTGTGCCCGAGCATGTCCTGCGCCAGCCCGATGACGGCTCCGGTGAACAGACCCGAAATCGGATTGCGCCGCGCCATAGCAAAAAAGATCGTGACCAGCAGCGGCAAATCGAAATACGCCGCAAAGCGCGGAAACCGCAGCGGCACAAACGCCTGGATAAACAAGGCCACCAGCGGGACGCCGATCGTCACCGGCACGCTGAACCGGTAAACCTCAGTCTGCTCCCCGGATGTGTAAGTGATGGGCACGCTAGTGTGGGCCGCCCTGGTCAGCCGGCGCCGGCGGATTGGTCTGGGGTTGGGAAGGCTTGGGCTTCGGCGTGTCGGTCACACGCTTGATCTGAGGAGAGATGACTTGAGGAGATACGGCCTGAGGAGACGCCGTCTTCGCGCCATTCCCTGCGCTCGCCGCGGTTGCAGCCGATTTCGGGGGCGGGGTCTTCGGCGGCGGGGCTTTCATCGGCGCGCTTTCGCTGGAAGTCACATCCTCTTCGTCGGCGCTGCGCGCCGCCGGAGCTTTCGCTTCCGTTGCGCTCTCACCCGGCGTGGCTGGTTTATCGGGCACCGAGGGCAGGCGCTGCGCCAGAATGTCGGCCGCGCGCACCCGCGCCGTGTCCTCCGCCATGGGCGGCCGCTCCTGCGTCTCGACCAGCACCAGCACTTCTTCCAGCTTGCTCAGGTTGGCTGCCGGCTTAACTTTGATGTTCAGGAACAGATCCTTCCCACCGCCCACCTTGGCGATCGTGCCGACCGGCAGGCCCTTGGGAAAAATCTGATCGCCGCCGCTGGTAAGCACGTTCTCGCCAATTGGCACCTGCTCGTCGCTCATCACGCGTTCGAGCACGACTTCGCCGTTGGCCGTGCCCCGCAGCGAGCCATGCACCCTCGATTTTTCCAGAATCACGCCCACGCCGCTCGACTGATCGTTGATCAGCAGTACCTGCGCGACCGCGGGATAGACCATCAGCACCTTGCCCACAACGCCATCGGCCGTCATCACGGCCATGTCCCGCCTCACCCCGGCGTTCTCACCTTTGTCAATGTATACGACGCGCGACAAATCGCTGCCGCTCGATCCAATCACCTGCGCCGCCACCGTCTTCGAGATGTACTGTTCCTTGAAAGCGAGCAGCGTCTGCAGCCGCCGCGCCTGCTCCGCGTCCTGGCTCAGCCGCACCTGCTCCAGCCGCATCTGCTCGATCTCCTGCTTGAGCTGCCGGTTCTCCGCCCGCACCCCGCGCAGATAAAAGTAGTTGTGCCAGATGTTGCCGGTGCCGTTCTCGATCCAGACCAGCCCGCGCTCGAACGGAGTGATGGCCCCCACCGCCCAGATACGGATCAACCGGGTGTCGCGCGCATCATTGGCGCTGCGTTTGACCTGCACCGCCAACCCCAGCACCTGCAGAAACAACACCCCCACCAGGATGATCAGGTTGCGGTAACGGCCGAGGATGGATTCCATGGAAGCTTTGAGCTATGAGCGGTGAGCAATGAGCCAACCCAGCAATGAACTTGAACGCTCACGGCTTATTGCTCATTGCTCATCGCTATTCAATCGAAATCTTCCGCAGCAGCTTGAAGTCGGAGAGCATCTTGCCTGTGCCCAGCACCACGCTGCACAGCGGATCGTCGGCGATCGAAACCGGCAGCCCGGTTTCCTCGCGGATGCGCTTGTCGAGATTTTTCAGCAGCGCCCCGCCGCCGGTCAGCACAATGCCGCGGTCGCTGATGTCGGCCGAAAGCTCGGGAGGCGTCCGCTCCAGCGCCACGCGAATCGCGTTCATGATGGTCGAAACGCACTCGCTCAGCGCCTCGCGGATTTCGCCATCGTCCACCGTAATCGTCTTGGGCACGCCTTCAATCAGGTTGCGGCCCTTGATTTCCATCGTCATCGGCTTATCGAGCTGGTGGGCGGAGCCGATCTCCATCTTGATCTGCTCGGCCGTGCGCTCGCCGATCAGCAGGTTGTATTTCCGCTTCAGATAATTCATGACCGCTTCGTCCATCTGGTTGCCGGCCATGCGCACCGAGCGCGAATAGACGATGCCGCTCAATGAAATTACCGCGATGTCGGTCGTGCCGCCGCCAATGTCAACCACCATGTTGCCGCTGGGCTCGGTGATTGGCAGTCCCGCTCCGATCGCCGCCACCATCGCCTGCTCGACCAGATGCACTTCGCTAGCCTTGGCACGGTAGGCCGAATCCATGACCGCGCGCTTTTCCACCTGCGTGATCTCGGAAGGCACGCCGATCACGATCCGCGGATGCACCAGCATCTTGCGGTTGTGCGCCTTCTGGATGAAGTAGTTCAACATCTTCTCGGTGACCTTGAAGTCGGCGATGACGCCGTCCTTCATGGGCTTGATGGCGACGATGTTGCCGGGCGTACGGCCCAGCATCTCTTTCGCCTCTTTGCCCACCGCCTCGACCTCGCCCGTGTTCTTGTTGATGGCGACAATCGAGGGCTCGTTCACCACGATGCCCTTGCCGCGCGCGTACACAAGCGTATTGGCGGTGCCTAAATCAATGGCCAGGTCGCTGGAGAAAATGCTGAACAGCGAACGGAGATTGTGATTGCGCGTTGCCCCGGAATGAAACCCATTGGTTGACATGACGAATTGTTCCTGCGTCCTTGAATTCCTTCTTCGCGGACGTGTTCCTTATTCCCTGTGGTTAACTCTTGCAGGAGTGCCGGCTATCCCTATTCTACGAGATGCCGGGCCAACCCTGCTTGCCTTCAAGTTTCAACCTGTCCTACTGAATAATGACCTTCTTCTGCTGCGTATTCACTCCGCCCTGCGCCGTCTGGGCCGTCACCGTAATCACGGCCTCTCCGGTGGGCAGCGGCGGGGTGAAGTAGTGAAAACTTCCGTCGGAGGCGATCATGGGCACTTCGCTGCCGTTCACCATCACCCTTGCCCCGGTCTGGGTCTTGCCCGTCACTTCGATCACATGCCCATGCTGCACAAACGGATCCAGTTCCAGGTCAATCGCCTCAGTCTGCTTGCCTTTGGCAATGATGGTGAAGCGGTTCTTCTCGCTTTCCACCGATTCTTTTCCGGCTCCGTCATAGGACTGCACCATCCAGTAATAGGCGCCTTCGCCCAAGCCGCTTACCGTCACCGCCGCTGTATTAACCTTTTTATCAACCAGTGTAGAGGAAAAGTACGGGTTACGGGATATCCTCAACCGGTAACCAGTTGCATTCGTCATCTTGGTCCAGGTGAACTCCACGTCCTTGGTCGCGTCGCCGGAAAACAGGGGCGCCATGTTGGCCGGCGCGATCGGCGTGGGCGGCCCCGTCTCCTTGGCCTTCTCCAGGTGCGAATCCTGCCCGTGGAACGTCACTTTTTCCCAGTTGCCCAGTTGGACGGTCTCGCCGTTGCGCTTGACCTCGCCAGCGCCTTTCTTCATCAGGATTTCGTGCTGCTCGGCCTTGGGATCGTTGTGCACCTGCGCCGCCGACTCCGGAGCCAGCGAAGCCGTCGCTCCGGCCACGATCACCTGCGATTTCGATCCCTGGCTGTAGGTCGCGGTCGAAAGATCCACGGTTCCAGTGCTTACCGCCACCGCCACGTTGGTCTGCTGCTGATCGTTGAGGGTGTTCTCCTCGATAACGATCAGCGAATCCTGCTTGACGGTGTAGCTGGTGCCGTCGTTGAAGACAACCTTGGCCATGCCTTCCGAGCCGGTCTGCACCACGTCGCCTTTTTCGAGCGGCACGTTGTAGTCGGCCGGCACCCAGCTATTGCCATTGCCTTTTTTCACCCGCACCGTGCCGTCAAGCGCCGTGAAATGCGCCTGCTGCGACGTGACCGCGCCCGTCCCCACCGCCGGAGCCATGCCCGCCACCCGCTCCAGCACCTTGCTGACGACGTTGTCCACTTCGTGCACCCGGTTCTCGGTGAACTGCGGAAACGCCGCCTTCATGGCGATGAAAAACACGACGGCCACCGCCACGATCATCAGCGCCACGCTGCGATACGTGACCGTGGTCCACGCGATGTGGATGCCCGGTTTGCGGTTGTCGGAAGACACTTTCTGCCGAAAAACTCCTCCTGACACCTATGGAATATGTCGGTGAAATCAACGTTAGCATAAGCAAAAAGTGAGCTCGAAACGGTAATGAGTTTCAGACGTTACCGAAGTGCAATCGGCAATCGGAAAGCGCGCATTTTGTCGTCCCTGAGGCGGGGCCGGTTCACCAACTTGGGCTGCCCCACCCCGCGCGGTCTCCGCAGAGCCTGCCCTGAGCGGAGCCGAAGGGGTGGGCACGATGCTGCCGGTGCCTAAGTCTTTGTGATTCGGACCTGCCCTGAGCCTCATCACTCAAGAATCCTGCTCCCATCAGCCCGAATGCCCAGCCTTCGAACACCGCGAAGGCTGGGGCAGCCGCTCTGGGAAGGTGCGGCGCAACCTTGGGCGGCCCGGCCCCTTGCTCGTGACACATTCCCCCAAGCTCAGCTATTCTTTTCCCCGATGGCCGGCACGACCAACCTTCCCGACCGTTCCCGCCAGAGCATGGCCGTGATCTGGGCCATCGCGTTCGCCGCCCTTGCCTTCCACATCTACTTCAACAACCGCTACGGCTACTTCCGCGACGAGTTCAACTACATGTCGTGCGGCGACCACCTGCAGTGGGGATACGTAGACCAACCGCCGCTCATTCCCTTCCTGATTCGTCTGTGCCGCGCCCTGCTCGGCGACTCGCTGCGCAGCATCCGCTTCATCCCGGCCCTCGCTTCTTCCCTGCTGATCGTGCAAACCGCCGCCCTTGCCCGCGAGCTCGGCGGACGCCACTTCGCCCTGCTGCTCAGCGCCGTCTGCGCCCTCACCGTGCCGCAGTATCTCTCCAACGGCGGCCTGCTCGGCACCAACTGCCTCGAACCGAACCTGTGGATGGGCTGCGTTTACTTCGCCATCCTCGCAATCAAACGGCAGAACCCGAGCTATTGGCTCTGGTTCGGAGTGATCGCCGGCCTCGGCTTGCAAGAGAAGTATTCGATCGCCGTCTTCGGCCTCGGAATTGTTGTCGGCCTGCTGCTCACCGAACAGCGCCGCGTGTTTCTCAACCAATGGATCTGGCTGGGCGGAATCGCCGCCCTCCTGGTCTTCCTCCCCAACCTGCTCTGGAACATCCACTACGACTGGCCGTTCGTGCAGTTGATGCGCGCCATCAAGGCCGAGGGCCGCGACGTGGTGTGGGGACCGTTACAGTTTTTCTTGCAGCAGGTGCTCGTCATTGGCCCGATTGCGGCGCCCATCTGGCTGGGCGGGTTGTTCGCGCTGATGTTCTCCGCGCGGCTCCGGCCGTACCGATTTCTGGGTTGGAGCTATCTGGTGTCCTACACGGCTTTCTTCCTGCTTCACGGCAAGAATTACTACCTCGCTCCGATTTACCCGATGCTGCTGGCGGCCGGTGCCGTAGTGATTGAAAATTCGCTGGATCGTCCCGAAAGCGGCGCGCCGCGCCTACAGTGGTTGAAGCCTGCCATGGTCATCATCCTGCTGGCCAACGGCATTTATCTCGCTCCGGTGGTCGTTCCTGTTTTCTCGCCCGGCCACTTCCTCACCTACACGAAATATCTTCCGTTCAAGCTGCCGGTAAATGAGTACTCCCATATGCGCGCCGCCCTGCCGCAGTGGTACTCCGACCAGTTCGGCTGGAAGGAAATCGCAGACGAAGCCGAAGTCGCCTGGAATCAGCTAACACCCGAGGAACGGCAGGATAAGAACTGCGGCATCTTTGCCCAGGACTATGGCCAGGCCGGCGCCGTTGACTTCTTCGGCCGCGCGCACGGCTTGCCCGGCGCGATCAGCGGCGACCGCACCTATTTTCTCTGGGGACCGCGCGGCTACTCCGGCAACTGTCTGATCGTGCTCGGCGACAACCGCCCGCGGCTGGAGGAATTGTTCGAGCATGTCGAATTTGTTGGCACCTCCGCCTCGAACCCCTATGCCCTGGAGCAGCAGATTGACGTCTACATCTGCCGCGGCTCGAAGTTCGGCCCGCTCAGCGCCCTCTGGCCGCAAATCAAGCGCTGGCGGTAGCGCGCTGTGGAAGAACTGGTGGGTTGTGGAAGAGCAGTCCTTCAGAGCCGCGTAAAGTCCGCCCAAGAAGAACTGGGCTCCAGCCCGCCACACCTTGCCCCTCCTTCCTCCCGCGCTGTAGCATCAACTGTTCGAGCCTTCATATTCCCAGTCCCCCAGGAGACACTATGGCCACCGACACTCTAGCCGCCCCCGCCACCCTCAGCGACGCCAAGGCGCGCGTCTTCAAAAACTTCATTGACGGCGAGTGGGTCGAGTCCTCGACCGGAGAGACTTTCGAGAACCGCAATCCGGCCGACACCCGCGACCTGGTCGGCATCTTCCAGAAATCCGACAAGCGCGACGTGGACGCCGCCGTGGAAGCCGCAAAGCGTGCCTTCGCCAAGTGGCGCCTCGTCCCCGCGCCGCGGCGCGCTGAAATCGTTTTTCGCGCCGCCGAAATTCTGATCGAGCGCAAAGAACAATACGCCCGCGAAATGACCCGCGAGATGGGCAAGGTCCTCGCCGAAACCCGCGGCGACGTGCAGGAAGCCATTGACGCCGCCTACTACAACGCCGGCGAAGGCCGCCGCCTGTTCGGTCCGACCGTCCCGTCTGAAATGCCCAATAAGTTCGCCATGGCCGTGCGCCAGCCCATTGGCATCTGCGGCATGATCACACCGTGGAACTTTCCCATGGCGATCTCGTCGTGGAAGCTGCTGCCGGCGGTCGTGTGCGGCAACACCTGCGTCATCAAGCCGGCGCAGGACACTCCGCTTTCCACGTTCAACCTCGTCCGCGCGCTGAGCGACGCCGGCCTGCCTAAGGGCGTCATCAATATCGTCGCCGGATTCGGCTCGATGGTCGGCACGCCGCTCGCCGAGCACCCGGACGTGCGCGCCGTCTCGCTGACCGGATCGTCGGAAGTCGGACGCATCATCGGCGGAATCGCCGCGAAAAGCTTCAAGCACTGCTCGCTCGAGTTGGGCGGCAAGAATCCCATGATCGTCCTCGACGACGCCAACCTCGACCTCGCCATCGAAGGCGGCCTCTGGGGAGCGTTCGGCACCACTGGGCAGCGCTGCACCGCCACCAGCCGCATGATCGTGCAGAAGGGCGTGTATCGCGAATTCATCGAACGCCTGGTCGAGCGCGCGAAGAAACTCAAAGTCGGCAACGGCCTCGACGAAACCGTGCAGATGGGCCCGGCTGTCAACGAAAAGCAACTGCAGACCGACCTCAGCTACGTCGAAGTCGGCAAGAACGAAGGCGCCAAGCTGGTCTGCGGCGGCAACCGCCTCGACAAGGGAGACTACCAGTACGGCTGGTTTATGGAGCCGACCGTCTTCACCGACGTCAATCCCAAGATGCGCATCGCCCAGGAAGAAATCTTCGGGCCAGTTGTCTCGATCATCCCCTGCGACGGCCTCGACGACGCCATCGAAATCGCCAATGGCATCGAGTACGGCCTGTCGTCGGCGATCTACACCAAAGATGTCAACAAGGCGTTCTCGGCCATTCGCGACCTGTATGCCGGCATTACTTACATCAACGCGCCCACCATCGGCGCGGAAGTCCATCTGCCCTTCGGCGGCACCAAGGCCACCGGCAACGGCCACCGCGAAGGCGGCATCGGCGCGATTGACTTCTACACCGAGTGGAAGTCGGTCTACGTGGATTACTCCGACAAGCTGCAGAAAGCGCAGATTGATAGAGAAGACTAACCTGTCATCCTGAGCGGAGCTATCACACTCTGTCATCCTGAGCGGAGCTATCACACTCTGTCATCCTGAGCGGAGCTATCACAC
>JBBIPV010000021.1:0-68011 GCA_037442635.1 Terriglobales bacterium
TTCGCGGGGGTTGTTCCAGTGGAATCCGCCGAAGGTTTGGCTGTTGTCGAGTTCGACGCGGCGGTTGGCGACGTTCACCAGGTTGAGCGAGGCGGAGAGGCGCTCGCCGAAATCTTTTCCGAGGGAAAGATCGAACGTGGTGTGGCCGGGCAAATGGGTGCCGGGATAGGGCTGGCCCGGAAATGCGTTGCTGAAGCCGGAGCCGTAGTAAATGTTGGTGGAAGCGTAGGCGCGCCAGGGCAGAGTGACGTCACCGCCGAGGTTGAGAGTGCTGCGCTGATCGTGGTCGAGGGGGCAGAGGCTGGTGAGCGGAGCGGGATCGCAGATGTTGACGATGTTGTTGGTGAGGCCTCCGTTGACCGCTCCGCCTTGCAAGGCGACCTGGTTGGAGTAAGCAAGGTGGATGTGGCCGTGACCCGCGATGCGGGGCGAGCGCAGAGTGACTTCCCAGCCTGTGATGTGGGCGCGACCGAGGGTAACGGGAAAGCAGGTGCCCGAGCTGATGCAGTTGTGGTCGAAGAAATTGCGGGCGTGGGTGGTGAAGGTGTCGGTGTCGAGGATCCAGCGGTGGAAGGGGATAGTGACGCCGAACTGGTGTTCTTCATCGCGTTCGCCGTGGAGCGGGGCGAAGCCGCAGTCGGTTTGCTGGCAGAAAGTTTCGAGCGGGCCGGAAACGGTGACGAGCGGCGGCGCCTGATAGTAGTGGCCGTAGAAGGCGCGGAAGGTCCAGTGGAGATACGGCGCGGTAAGCGCGGCGCCGAAACGGGGGCTGATGGCGTTCTCGGTTTCGGCGGCAGAGAAATGAGTGGGACGCAGGCCGGCGGACAGGGTCAGCCAGGGGAACGGCTTAAATTTGTCGTCGAGGAAGAGGGCGGCGAGGCTGCCGGAGGGCTGCTCGCGGTCGGGCGGCAGGATGCCGCTGACGGCAAAGAGTTCGTCGTTGTGCTGGTGAAAGCCGTAGAGTCCAGCCTGGAATTGGTTCCGCGCGACCGTGCTGCTGAAGCTGAGATGTCCGCCGGCATATGAGGACGAGCGGTGATCGGTGGAGGCGGCTGGCTGGTCGCTGGGCAGGCTGTCGTAGTTGGCGCGGTTGTAGTGGTAGAAGGGGGAAACGGTCAGCATGGTGCGGGTGTTGAAGGTGTGAACCCAGGAGAAGTTGGCGAGGGCGTCAGCTTCGTGCTGCGTGTCGCGCAGGCAGATGGAGGGATATTGCGCGCTCTGGTCCGTCGTCGTGCAGGACGATGAGCCGTTTTCGAGGTCGCCTGAAAATGGATCGTAGGGGATTTGATAGAAGTCGCGGCGCAGCGAGGTGACGAAGCGAAACTGGTCGGAGGGATCGGCGTTGAAGATCAGGGAGCCGAAGCCGCCGTATCCGTTGGCGGCATCGTGGACGACTTGCGCGACCGGCGGCTGCAGGCCGAGATCGCTGCGATTGCCGTTGACGCTGGCGTACCAGGCGAGGCGCTGGGTGTGGCTGCCGAGAGAGAACTGGTCGTTGGTCTGATGGAAGTTGCCGGCACTGAGGACGAGTTCGGCTTCGCGGCTGCGCTCAAATCCGGTGCGCGGGACGACGTTGAAGACGCCGTAGGTGCGATCGCCGAATTCGGCGCCGTAGCTGCCGCGGCTGACTTCGAGGTAATCCACGTCTTTGGGGTCGAACTGCGGGCCGACGTTGGAGGCGATGTTGGTGTTGGGCACGGGGACGCCGTCAATGAGCCAGGAGGTTTGATGGCCTCCGCGGACGTGGAGCTGGTCGTGGGTGAAGTAGGCTCCGGGGACATAGTCGGTGATCATGGCGAGGCTGTTGGAGCGGTCGGCGCCGGGAGTGTGGGCGACTTCGGTGCGGCCGAGGAGAGTGGTTGGCGTGGAAGAGTCGGTGGGTGCGGATTCAGGCGCGGCGGAGACGTTGACGGTTTCTTTGGCGCCGGCGACGGTGAGGGCGAAGTGCAGGACGGGCTCGGCGCCGGAGATGACGACGGTGTCCTGACGGGTTTGCTCGAATCCGAGGGCGGCGATGCTGACGATGTACTCGCCGAGCGGGACGCCGTAGAAGGCGAAGTCGCCGTTGGCGTCGGAGTTGGCGGTGGCGGACCAGTCGGATGACTTGGCGTGGAGCATGACCATGGCGTTGGGGACGGGGCGGTGCTGCGGGTCGTGGATGACGCCGCGGACCGCGCCGAAGATGGAGGCCGCGGCGGGGACCGCGAGCGTCAGGATGATTGCGAATGTGCGAAAGAAGCGCATGAGTGTCCAGTCAAGTACGGGCGATGTGGATGCCGTTCCTTGGTAGATGTACCTCTGGGGCTAAAGCCCCACGGCATGCCAGCGGGTTTATCGCAGCGCTGGAAGCGCTGCGCGACCCAAAATCCTCTTTTCACTAGCTCAGGCGAGGATGAGCTGCGGAGGGGCGCGGGCGGGTTGCGAAATGGAGGGTTGTGCGGACGGAGTGGTCGGTTGCGATTCGGCAACGCTGCCGGAGATGTTGTGGGCGAAAGCCGTCATAGCCCAGGGCTGGAAGGCGGCCGACTGAGTTTTGGTCAGGGAACGGCAGCAGTCCTGGTTGCAGCAGGCGGTGTTGTGAAAAGAAGGTTGGGACTCGGGAGTGGCGGAGCCGTGGCACTGGTGGTGCATGCGCCGGCAGCAGGCTGGCAGAGGGGAAGAGGCGACCGCCTGCGCCAGCGGAACGAACGTTCCGGCAAGCGCGAACAGGAGCAGCAGGCTGGCAGTCAGGCGACGCATGATGTCTGGTGAAGCGAACCCCGAGTGGGGAGAGGATAGAACAGAATTGCGGCGGGTGCAAGCCGGGGTTCGTGGTTGCGAGTCTTGGCGACAGTCCCTACTTCTCGCGCAAAGAGCGCACGAGGAATGGGGCACCCGGCCACTGGGGCTGAAGCCCAGTTGTCCTTGTGCCCCTGGGACGCGGCCCTGAAGGGCCGCTCTCCCATCCCCACCTTCCACCGACTCCTGTGTTTTAGCGTCCGACGATGTCGCCTTTCAGGCTGGAGACGGCCGTCAGGACCTCGTTCTTTTCTTTGTCGGGGACCTTGAACTTGTCGAGCGTGGCGACGAGGTGTTTGACGGTGATGTTCCAGTCGTCTTCGGTGATCCCGAGGCCGGTGTGGGCGGTCTTCATGTCCTGGCCGGTGTAGGCGCAGGGGCCGCCGGTGGCGACGCAGAGGAAGTCAATGATGTGCTGACGGATGCGGGTGAGGCCAGCCTTGTTGTGTCCGGCGAAGAAGCGGCTGAGTTGGGGGTCGGTGGCGAGCCGGCCGACGAAGTCGTCGGTGACGGCGGCCAAGGCGTCGTATCCGCCGAGGCGCTGGTAAAGCGATTTCTGTTGCTGGGCAAAAGCCTGCGGCGCGTCGGCGTAAAAAGGCGCGACGGCGGCAAAGGCGGCCAGGGCGAAATAGAGAAATGGGGTAAGTCTCTTCATTGGTGATCTCCTGAGATGTGGCATGGCCACTCGATTGGAAGTACGGAGGCGAGGGCGAAACGGATTGCGCGTGTGCGACGTTTCTTACTGGTGTGTTTGGGAAAAACGGAAGGGCTCCAGACTGCGGAACGGCGAGTACACTGCCGGATTCCTCAGTGGCTAAAGCCCAGTTGAATATCTTAGGCCCTATCGCAGCGCTGAAAGCGCTGCGCCACCCAAAAGCAAGCCCGGTCGGTCGCAACGGAGCGGTGCCTTTGAGACTACTTTTGGTCTACGTGCAGGAGTTTTCCGAGGAAAACTCCAACGGCTCCGTAAAAGACGCAGTTGATCAGGGCGCAGAGCCACATGAAGCTGGAGTCCACGTCGGCGGTGGGAATCAATTCTCCTAGAATCGCGGCGGGGCACATGAGAAGCACGAGCATTGGAGGCAGGCTGGTGACCGGGCCCAGGGTGAAGACGTAGACGCCTGAGACAAAGCCCAGGAGAGCGAAGATAAGGCCCAGATAGAGAGAAGCGCGTCCCAAAGCGGCACCTGCTGACGATCCACGCTATGCGCCTAGGCGCGGCCCTGGATCTTGGCCCACCACCAGCGGACGCCGACGAACAGAAAACGCCAGTCGTGGAAGAACTCCGGCGGCTTGCCTTCGAAGGCGTGGCCGATGAACTGGAAAACCCATCCGATGACGAACAGGGCCAGGGCGTAATACCACAGGCGGTGAAAGAAGAAGCCGGTTATGAAGAGTGCGATGGAGATGAGAATCGTAGGGATGCCGAGAGTGTGACAGGCGCGATTGACCGGGTGCTGGTGGCTAGTCGCGTATTGGGCGATCCATTCCTCGTTCGAGCGGTGCTCGCTGGTGCGGTTGCCGAGCATGTGGGGATGATACTACGGGTTGGTGCGGGGCAGGGAAGTCAAAATCCTGTTCTTCGGTGTCCCAGGGGCTAAAGCCCCGACTCTCTTTTGGGCTTCAGCGGCACGGCTGAAGCCGTGCCCTTTCAAAGCGATGGGTGCAGGTCGCATGCTGCGTTCTGGTTCCGAAGTTGAGGCGGCTGTATGGGCGTGGTAGCATGCTAAGTTTTGGCAGTGATGCTGGACGGGCCTGTAGTAGTCCTCATTCTCTTCATAGGCCGCTCTCTTTCCGCGCCTGCCGAAGGAGCCTAACTTGAAAGTCTATTCTGGAGAAAACATCCGTAATGTAGCGCTGGTGGGGCATGGGCATGCGGGGAAGACCACGCTGGTGTCGGCGATGCTGTATACGGCGGGAGCGACGCCGCGGCTGGGGCGCGTGGACGACGGCTCGACGACGACCGACTATGACGACGAGGAAATTGCCCGGCAGATGTCCATTACGACGGGCGTGGCGGTGGTGGAGTGGGGCAAGACGAAGATTAACATTCTGGACACGCCCGGATTCAATATGTTCGTCCACGAGGCCAAGATGGTGTTGCCGGTGGTGGACGCGGCGATTGTGGTGGTGGACGGCGTGGCCGGGGTGGAAGTGGTGACGCAGCGGGTTTGGAATTATTGCGAGGAATATAAGACGCCGCGGCTGATCGTGGTGAACCGCATGGATCGCGACCGGGCGGATGCGGGGCGGGTGCTGGAGTCGGTGGTAAAGGCGTTCGGGCGGAGCGTGGTTCCGATTGAGCTGCCCATCGGAGCGGAGAAAAATCTTTCGGGCGTGATTGATCTGGTGCGGATGAAGGCTTACACCTACGAGCTTGGGGGAAACGGGAAAGGGAAAGAGACGGAAATTCCGGCGAACCTGAAAGACCAGGCGCAGGAGGCGCACGAGAAGTTGATCGAACTGGTCGCCGAGGGCGATGACAAGCTGATGGAGAAATACTTCGAAGCCGGGACGCTGGGCGAAGAGGACCTGGTTCCGGCGCTGCATAACGCGATTCGCGAAGACAAGATTTTCCCGGTGATATTCAGCTCAGGGTTGGGGAATATCGGCGCGGACCGGATCATGGATTTCATTGTGGACTACACGCCGGCGCCGTCGGAGCACGAGTGGGTGCAGGGAGAGAGCGAGGGAGCGAAGCGACACGAGTCGGACGCGGAGCCGGTGTCGTTGTATGTGTTCAAGACGGTGTCGGATCCGTTTGCGGGCCGGATTTCGTACTTCAAAGTTTTTTCGGGCGTGGTGAAGAATGAGGCGACCGCGCAGAACTTCCGCAGCAATTCGGCGGAGAAGCTGTCGCATATTTGCTGCATGCAGGGGAAGACGCCGATTCCGATCAACGAATTGCACGCGGGCGACATCGGGGCGGTGGCGAAACTCAAAGACACGCTGACCGGCGATACGCTGGGCGACAAGGCGGCGCCGATTCAGTATCCGCGGGTGAAGCTGCCGGAGCCGGCGATTACGTTTGCCATCGAGCCCAAGAGCCGCGCCGACGAAGACAAGCTGGGACCGGGCCTGCACCGGCTCATGGAAGAGGACGCGATGCTGCGCTTCTTCCGCGATGCGCAGACGAAAGAATTCCTGATTGCGGGCACCGGACAGCAGCACATCGAAGTCACGGTTTCGAAGCTGAAGAAGCGCTACAACACGCAGGTCAACCTGAAAGCGCCGAAGGTGCCGTACCGCGAGACGATTCGCGGCAAGGCCGACGTGCAGGGCCGGCACAAGAAACAGACCGGCGGACACGGGCAGTACGGCGACTGCAAGATCAAGATGGAGCCGCTGCCGCGCGGCGGGGAGTTCGAGTTCGTCAACGACATTTTCGGCGGGGCGATTCCGAAGAACTACATTCCGGCGGTGGAGAAGGGCATTCGTGACGCGGCGGGGCGCGGGTATCTGGCGGGATTTCCGGTCGTCGATTTCAGAGTCGTGTTGTACGACGGCTCGTATCACGACGTGGACTCGAACGATTTGTCGTTCCAGATGGCCGGGCGCATTGCGTTCAAGAAAGCGATGGAGACGGCCAAGCCGACGATCCTTGAACCCATCATGGCGGTCGAGATCACCGTGCCGGACGACTTTGCCGGCTCGATCATGGGCGATCTGAACAGCCGGCGGGGACGCATCCAAGGCATGGACAACAAGGCCGGCAACACGGTGGTGAAGGCGGAAGTGCCGATGGCGGAGATGCTGACCTACGGCGTGGAACTCACTTCGATGACGCAGGGCCGCGGGTCGTTCAATATGGAAATGCATCACTACGACGTGGTGCCCGGGCAGTTGCAGGAGAAGATCATCGAGAAGGCGAAGGCGGAGCGGGGCGAGGTGAAGGAAGAAGAAGAATGAGGCCGATCAGTTTTGCTTGAATATTATGCTATTAAGGTTCACTACTTCGACGCCTCCGCTCTCGTGAAGCTTGTTGCGGATGACCCGGACGAAGAGCCCGGAAGAGACATCCTCCGAAAATATCATCGCGAACACGCGCATCCCGGATACACGGTGTCCTTCTGCGTGGCTGAAGCTCTCGGAGCCTTAAAGCTAAAATTTCTGCGCCAAAAGATTTCCGAAACGGAATACTTGAAATATGTGAAGGAACTCCTTCGGGTCGTTGGCAACACATTTCAGACTGACGAACTGGAAGTATTGCTGCCAGTTGTGGGCAAAGAGTTTGAACAATTAGTGGGGAAGTACAAGCTTGACTTTATTGATTGCCTCCAGATCGCGACACTAAAGCACGGGAAATACCGAATATTCGACGGACCGTCCAAGTCGATTCTGATAACCGCCGACCACAAATTAGCGGAGGCTGCACGATCCGAAGGTGCCCGGGTGTGGGAGTGCTCTAGCGAAGATCCTCCACCCAGGAACTAAATCGGCTTCCCCACGACGAAGTCTTGAGCCCCTGTGCCTTCGCCAGTTTTGCTCGCCGCTCGTCGGACGTCCAGAAGCGCTCAGCTTTCAGTTCGAGGGCGCAGGCGGTGTGGAGGCTGTCGGGATGGGCGAGCCTTGTTTCCTAAAGGCGATCCAGTCTCCATTGCCAGTTCCCGTTCGCGGTGACGATATTCGAGGAAAGATTGTACGGCTCTCGGAATCCGTTTGGGGAGCGCAGGCGGCAAGGTCGAGGCCGAAGCGTTGGTGGAAACTGCCTCAAACGCCGCCGGTGGCGCGGGCTCGCAAGGGGTCCTTCGCTGCGCTCAGGATGACAGGCGAAGAGGTCTGCGGCGCTTATTCAGAGTTTCGCTAGGCTTTGAAAATTTCCTCCACCGGCTTGCGGAAGATTTTGGCGATCTTAAGAGCCAAAGGCAAGCTGGGGTCGTACTTCTCGGTCTCGATGGCGTTGACGGTCTGGCGCGAGACGCCGAGTTTTTGGGCGAGGTCGGCCTGGGTCCAGTTGAGTTGAGTCCGCAAGTCGCGCAGGCTGTTTTTCACTGGTACCTCCGGCAGGCGATGAGGATTCCGACCACATAGAGGCCCATCAGCAGGAGGGCGACCATGAGGACGTCGGCGTGCGGCAGGCCGGCTTTCTCGAGGACTCCCCAGTTGAGCGAGACCAGGCAGGTGCCCAGGAAGCTGAAAGCCATGGCTTCGAACTGGATGCGGCGCTGCAGTTCGTCGAGCCCGCGGAAAAAGCGGATGGTGGCCCAGACTGCAAACGCCGAGGGGATCAGGGGCAGCGCGGCAACAAGGTAGCCCTGGGGCGAGCGTTCGTGGCCTTTTAGTAGCCATACAGAGACGGCCACCATGGCCGTATAGGCGGCCATCGAGGCGCCGATTTCTTTCAGGTAGCGTTTTTCGTTAGCATCCATAAAACCCTCCGAGTCAAGCATGCTTGACATCCAAGAATGTAAAGCACGCTTGACATTTGTGTCAAGTACTATTTGGCGGGTATTTTTGGCGCGTAGGGAAGGTCCGAATGAGCAGGAGAGGAAAAGCCTAAACCACAGAGGGCGCAGGGGTCATAGAGGAAGACGAAACACGAGTTCCATCTGGCAACCCGGAATGGGGAACTGGTAGTATCGCGCCAGTGGCCACGGCGAGAAATCCCAACCTTACTCCCAACCGCGAGCGGCTGGTGTCGGCGGCGCCGGTCGAGGACGATTCCTCGTTTGAGCTGAAACTGCGGCCACAGCGGCTGGGCGAGTTCATCGGGCAGAAAAAAGTCAAAGAAAACCTGGCGGTGGCGATCGAGGCGGCGCGCTCGCGGGGCGAGGCCATGGACCACGTGCTGCTCTATGGGCCTCCGGGGCTGGGGAAGACGACGCTGGCCAACATCATTGCCAACGAGCTGGGAGTGCACTTTCAGCCGACGGCGGCGCCGCTGTTGCAGATCAAGGGCGACCTGACGGCGATCATCACTAACCTGCAGGACAAGCAGGTGCTGTTCGTGGACGAGATTCACCGGCTGCAGCCGGTGCTGGAAGAGTTGCTGTATTCGGCGCTGGAGGATTACAAGCTCGACATCATCATCGGGCAGGGGCCTTCGGCGCGGACGCACACGCTCGAAGTGAAGCCGTTTACGTTCGTGGGCGCGACCACGCGGGCGGGGCTGATTTCGTCGCCGCTGCGGGCGCGGTTCGGGATCGTGCTGCGGCTGGAGTTCTATACCCCGGAGGATCTGCGGGTGATCGTGGAACGGTCGGCGGAGATTCTGGGAGTGGCGATTGATGACGCAGGGGCGAAGGAAATCGCCGGCCGGGCACGAGGCACGCCGCGCATTGCGAACCGGCTGCTGCGGCGGGTGCGGGACTATGCGCAGGTGCGCGGCGGGGGCCGGATTGACGAGCCGACGGCGAAGGCGGCGCTCGAGATGCTGGAAGTAGACCGGTACGGGTTCGACGAAGTAGACCGGCGGCTTTTGCTGACGATTATCGAGAAATATCAGGGTGGGCCGGTGGGCGTGAATACGCTGGCGGCGGTGCTGGCCGAAGAACCGGACGCGATTGAAGAGATCTACGAACCATTTCTGATGCAGATCGGGTTTTTGAACCGGACTCCGCGCGGGCGTGTGGCGACGCAGCTGGCGTATGAGTATTTTGGGATCACGCCGAGCCGCAGACAGAGTTCGTTGTTCTAGGGTGAACGCGCCGACCTAGATCGAGAAGTCAAGAGATGGTTCACCCGGAAGACCGATGGCCAAGTTCCTTTTTACGATGATGCCCGCGAACGATCTCGGCTTGCCGACTCGTCTTGTGCCCATTGCTCGAGCGCTCGCCGATCGCGGCCATGAAGTGGCGGTGTTTAACCCAGCGCCGGCACCTTCCAAGCTGATCGCTGAGGCGGGGTTGCAAAACCTCCCCATGCCGTCGCGGCCTATGCCGGCTCCGGTGATGGATTTGGCTCAGGCTGGGTCCGCGTGGGATGTGGAAGAGTTTTTTTCCGCTGTGTATCTCGACGAGGAAGCCACTGGGGGAGAAACGGCGGTCTACCTAGACGTGATCCGCGACTACGATCCTGAGGTTGTCGTGGATTCATTCGGGCTTCTTACTTGCCTCGCCGCACGCGTTCTTGAGGTGCCGCTCGTAACCGTGCTTCAGGGCAATATTCATCCAGCCAGCGATGGATTTCTTTGGTGGAAGAAAGACCGCCCGGCTGGATTACCCAGTGCGGCCGCAGTGATCAATAAGGTTGCGGCCGAACACGGACTCCGCCCGGTTGAGCGTTGCGCTGATCTGCTGGCGGGGAATCTTTCTCTGATCCTGGGTACGCCGGAAACGGATCCGCTACCGGCCAGCGCCAACGTCCAATACGTCGGACCAATCGTCTGGCAGCGGGAAAAAGCCGTGCTGCCCGAGTGGGTGGATGCACTCGATCGCCACAATCCGCTGATTTGGGTCTATTCCGGCAATCCCAGATACGCCAACGCTCCGACGCCGATTGATTCCATTGTGGTGATTCGAGCCGCCATCGAAGCCCTTGGCGGGATGCCAGTGCATGTTGTGCTGACCACTGGCTACCAGGGAGTACCGGACGAAGTTGGGGCATTGCCGCCAAACTTTACTCACGCCGCTTATCTCCCCGGCCTAGCCATGGCTGAGCGCTGCGACCTGATGGTGCATCATGGCGGTCACGGTTCGGTGATGACAGGATTGCTGGCCGGTACTCCGGCGGTGATCGTACCGACCATCACGGAACGCGAGAGTAATGCACGTCGGCTGGTGGCGTCAGGCGCGGGCGAGATTGTGATGCCGGTGACCAGAGCGGACGGAGAGAAGGCGATTGATGCGGTCGAGTTCGGTGCCGCCGTAAACCGCGTATTGAAAGACGCGACTTACCGTCACTCAGCGAAGCGAGTCTCAGAATCGATGCGACAATACGCCGGTGCCAAAGCCGCCGCCGACCGGGTCGAGCAATTCGCAGCAGGCATCAACCGGCAGCCCCTTGCCCGAGCTCGATAAAAAAGTCCGATCCTGGAACTTTGCCCAAGGTTTGGCCAAGGCTGCCGGCAAGGTTGAGTTCAAACTATTACGCTTAAGCCCTCCTGCTTGTTCGGGAAACCGGACAAAACTGCTTTTTTTGTTTCGTATGCCCCTTCCTGGTGTATCTTGCTCGATTCTCATTTTTGGGTGAGGACTCGTGCATTCGGGGGGTTGGGCTCTTCTCCGAGGAGTAAGGACCATTCTGCTGGCGGGGCTGACGCTCGCGACTGCGGGCGTCGTGGCTGCCGGTCAGGCGCGAGCCAAAACAAATGCTGCGACACAGGGCCCGGTGGCGCCGCAGGTGGGGCCTCCGGCGCTGACCATCCCCCGGCTGCAGCGGGCGCCGGCGCTGGAAGATTTCCTCAGCATGAAGCCGGAGGGGGAAATCGCCGGGCAGATGGCGAAAGTGACCGGGTACACGCAGCGGAATCCGCACGACGGAGAAAACGTTTCGGAGCCGACCGAAACCTACCTGGGATATGACCAGAAGAATCTCTATGTGGTGTTCGTGTGCTTTGACGATCCCAAGAAAGTGCGCGGGCGGATGTCGCGGAGGGAAGACATCACCGACGACGACCAGGTCGAAATCATTCTGGACACCTTTCATGACCGCCGGCGCGGCTACGCATTTCAGACCACGCCGCTGGGCGTGCAGTGGGATGCGATCTATACCGAGGCTTTGCGCGAGGAACAGGGCGGTAGTCACTACGACACGTCGTGGGATGCGGTGTGGGACTCGCGCGGCAAGCTGACCGACCGCGGATTTGTGGTCTGGATGGCGATTCCGTTCAAGAGCCTGCGCTTCCCTGCCACCAAGGAACAGGTGTGGGGAGTGGTCCTGAACCGCTCGATTGTGCGCAAGACCGAGGATTCGTTCTGGCCGCACATTTCCTATAAGCAGCAGGGGTATCTCTCGCAGGCGGCGACCATGTACGGGCTGGAAGGAATTTCGCCGGGGCGCGACATCGAGCTGATTCCTTATGGACTGATGCGCGGGTACCGCGCGCTGGATACGCTCGATCCGTACAATCCGTATTTCCGGAAGGCAACGGCGCAGGGCCAGCCGGGCATGGACGCGAAGTTCGTGTTCCACGACCACTTCACGCTGGACCTGACGGCGAACCCCGATTTCTCCCAGGTGGAATCGGAAGACCCGCAGATCACGGTGAACCAGCGCTATGCCGTGTACTTTCCGGAGAAACGGCCGTTTTTTCTGGAGAACGAGGATTTCTTCCGTACACCGATGGATTTGTTTTTCACGCGAAGTATTGGGGATCCATCGGGCGGTGTCCGGCTGACGGGAAAGGATGGTCCCTATTCGGTGGGGCTGATGGCGTCGGACGATCGCAGCCCGGGACTGGCAGTGCCGGGCTTTTGTCCGCCTACGTCGCCGTTTTGCTCCAGCCAGTATTCGGGGATCCGTTCGTACTTCACGATCGCCCGGGTGAGCCGCGACATTTTTCGCCAATCGAGCGTGGGCGCGTTGTATACGGACTGGGAATGTCCGACAACCGGAGAATCCAACCGCATCGGCGGAGTGGACACGCGTATAAAGTTCAATCCCAACTGGACGCTGGAAGGCCAGGCGGTGACCAGTTCGAGCACCCTGAACCTGAACTGCGAGGCCAACATTTATCCCTTCAGCTCGGGCAATCAGGGAAATGGCGCCCATTATGCCGGGCCGGCCGAGAACCTGGAATTGAAGCGGGACGGGCTGCACTTCAGCTACGACGGGACCTATAACGACATCACCTCGGGATTCGTCAGCGTGCCGGGATTCATCAACCGGGTAGACATCCGCGAGACCACGCAGAGGGCGCACTACCGGTTTCGTCCCAGGCAGGGTTGGATTGTGGATTGGGGGCCGTCGCTGTTGGTCACTTACGACTTTGACCACACGGGCCTGCGTCTGGACACCGAATACCAGCCGTATCTTGCCATGCAGGGTCGGGGCCAAACGGTGTTTTACCTGTTTCCGTACACCGAGAAACGGGAGAGGCTGCGTCCGCAGGATAGCTGCTTTCTGGGGTTCTCGCAGTACTGTCAGCCGACGAGCCTGGGCAATGAGGATTATCACGAGCACACCAGCGGGGTTCAATTCCAGACGGCTTACCTGAAGAAGGCTACGCTGGGCGCCGGCTATTACTGGGGAGATGGCGTAAACTTCGTGGCCCAGTTGCCGCCGGCTCCCCCGGCGCTTCCAACGCCCTACAACCAGCCGTTTGTGGTCCGGCAAGATAGGGGGACGGCCATCCTGCTGCTGAGGCCGATCGCGCCGTTGAAAATTGAAAACACCTATCTGTATGAGCGGCTGCGAGCGACCAATAGCGCTTATGTTTTCGCGCAGACGCTGTATCCGGGGGCGGGGCGGGGGATTTTCAACGACCACATCATCCGTAGCAAGTGGAACTGGCAGTTCACACCGCAGCTCTCTCTGCGAATGATTCTGCAGTACAACGCGCTGCTGGCGGGGACGCCGGGGGCGACGGGAGCGTTGTCTCCCTACACGTATCTGCCGACGCAAAAGCAGTTCAATGCAGACTTCCTGATTACGTACCTGGTGCATCCCGGTACGGCGATTTACGTGGGCTATAACAGCGACCTGCAGAACCTGGAACTGGTGCCGAGGACGGCGACCCTGCCCGGCTATGTAACGGCTACGGCGAAGGGCTATCTGAACGACAGCCGGCAGCTGTTTGTGAAGGTGAGCTATCAATTCCGGTTCTGAGGAAGCAGTCAGCCCTCAGCCGGCAGCTGGGTTTTGTCGTGAAATATTTGATTCCATTGCTTTTACTGATGGCCCAGGGCTGATGGCTGAGGGCTGCAGGCATTGCTGAATCCGGCGGGAATCCGGTAGAATCTAAAGACTCGAATCGAGGTCGGAGAGATATGAAAGCAGCTATTCATCCCGCTTACAGTGAAGTCCGCGTGCATTGCGCGTGCGGCAATACATTTGTGACCCGGTCCACTCATAAGGGCGACATCGCGGTGGAAATCTGCTCGAACTGCCATCCATTCTTTACCGGCAAGCAGAAGTTGATGGATACGGCCGGCCGGGTGGAGCGCTTCCGGCGGAAGTACGCGAAAAAAGAGACTCCTGCGGCTCCGGCGAAGAGCTAACTTCTTTCGCCGCGGATTGCGCGGATAGATCTAGATACAGCCCTCGCTGCGGCGGGGGCTTTGCTTTGGTCGGAAGGTAGAATAAACGCGTGCGGAAGTTCTGGGACAACCCGGCGGGAGCTCAAGAAGGCGATTGGCCCTTGGTGCAGAAGAGTGTCCGCGCCACACGGGTTGTGCCGGCGTCGCTGGCGATCGGCAGCGTCACCATCTCGCCGGCGACCGTGCTGGCTCCCATGGCCGGTGTCACAGACACCGTGTTCCGGCGATTCATTCGCAACCTGGGCGGATGCGGGCTGATCATGACCGAGTTCACTTCGGCCGACGGCGTGCTGCGGAAGAAAGATCAGAAGGCCAAGCGGTATCTGCATTTCTACGAAGACGAGCATCCCATCTCAGCGCAGCTTTTTGGCAGTGATCCACGGGTGATGGCCGAGGCGGCACGGATGGTCGAGGGGCTTGGGTTTGATCTGGTGGATTTGAACCTGGGCTGCCCGGCGAAGAAAGTCGTGAAGTGCAACGGAGGGTCGGGGCTGCTGCGCGATCTGCCGGCGATTGGGAAGATTTTCGAGTCGGTGCGGGCGGCGGTTTCGATTCCGTTCACGGTGAAGTTCCGCGCCGGGTGGAATGACGAAGAGATCGTGTGCGTGGAGCTGGCTCGCATGGCTGAGTCGTGCGGGCTCGCGGCGGTGGCGCTGCACGCGCGGACGCGGGAGCAAGGCTACAGCGGCCCGGCGCGTTGGGAATGGATTGCGGCGGTGAAGTCGGCGGTACGCATTCCTGTGATTGGGAATGGGGACATTCGCTCGCCGGAGGACGCGTGCGCGATGGTCACGCAGACCGGATGCGATGCGGTGATGATCGGGCGGACAGCGCCGTCGAATCCGTGGATTTTCCGGCAGATTGAGCAGTATTGTGGGGGGATTACTCGGGATGGGCCCTCAGGGGCCAAAGCCCAGCTCTCTCTTGCCGAGCTGAACAGCACGGCTGAAGCCGTGCCCTTCCCGTCCGTGTGCGCGTCGAGAGCCGTGTCCGTGGCAAAGCTTTACGACGAGCCTACCGAGGCCGATCGCTACCAGATGATCCGGACTTACTTCCAGATGCTGATCGAGGAAGAGCTGCCGGATGCGTCGGGCAAGATGAAGCAGTTTGCGTCGTGGTTCACGCACGGCGTTCCGGGCGGGGCGGGGCTGCGGAAGGCAATCTACGAGGCTAAGAGTGCGGTCGAGATTCTGGGGCGGGTGGAGGAGTTCTTCGAAGCGAGGTTGTGTGGCGCAGGCGCCCTCGCCCGCGAAAGCTGAATACCGATAGCCGAGGCGTCGGTTATTTGTAGGCATCTTTCGAGAACAGCTGCCAATCGGTTTGATATGAACCAGCTGCATCCAGCCAGCAAAAATCTGGGGCGGGGGAGTATATCTGCTCGTCCGAATTAAGCATGGCAAAAGTGTTCTTATGGGCTATGAACAACTGGTTCACGAACGGGGTCTTGACGCGAACGTTCGTCCCGTAGAGCAGCACATGCCTGCTCAAAGGGTAGGCGACAATCTCAGCAGTCTTGAAGCCGATTTTCACATCCTTGGGTCCGTCCATTGCCACCGGATTATCCGAGCCGATAAAGCTTCCTTTGCGACTGATGCATGCTCCCCAATGCCTCGACCTTAGGTTTCGAGCGATCGTCTCGACGCCCTGAAAGCCTCTCCTTAGGAACCAATCGGTCTCTGCGGATAACGAGTACCGGCCAGAACGTTCAAACTTCAGCATTTGTTCGTAGTCCGCGGCGGGGTCATCAACTGAAATGCCCGCATCATTCAGTGCTTGGACCCACGACTCACGGCTCTTAAGCGCCTCCTGGAACCAAGAGCGATGAAAGGAATCAGCGATCTCGAGCATCTTCGGACGGAATGCCGGAACTCTAATCCACTGAACAGCCATGAAGAGACAAAGATGCTCAAGCTCGTTGTCACGCGGGCCGCGCAATTCTTGGTCAACGCTCCTAAGGATCGGCGCCACAGCGTCCTCTATTTTGGAAAACAGCTTTTCCGCGCTCAGCGGGTCCGCGACCGCATCGGACACACGATAGAAGTCTCGACGCCGTCCGGCTTTGGCTGTGGTGCTAGGCCACTGATCCCGCCGCTTGAAATCCGTCACCCACAGTCGTCCATCGTTCTGACCGGACTCAGTGAATCCGGCAAGCCAACACTGCGGGACGAAGTGATGCCCGCGTGCCTCAGTCCTTGCAGGCGGCTCAACATTTCCTTCCGACTCGTCCAACCTTGTTGTCCCCCCCGGTCAGGTTCCCTTCGCCACCATCTTTCCTATCTCATCTTTCTCGATATACGCCCACGGCGCCTTGGGGTCGTGGGTGAAGACGGTCAGCCACTTCTCCGGGATGGCGCGCGCGTAGTACTGCTTCTTGCTCTCTATGGTGTCGAGCGGATAGAGGTCGAATCCCATGCCCCAAGTGAGGTCAATGTGCGCCGTTGTGGGGATGAGGTCGGAGATGTAGCAGGCGACTGTGCTGGCAGGGGCTGAAGCCCCAATTCCAGTTGCGTCGGCCGGCGGCGCGGCTTTAAGCCGCGCCCTTTCAAGACCGGGACGTCCGTTTATGATTACGCCCTGCATGTGGGCGGTGTGGCCAGTGAAAGTTTTCACCGAGATGCCGGGGACGATTTCTTCTCCGCCTTTCAGCAGGGTCATCTGGCCGCTGGCGACCAAGGGGTCGTAGTTGTCCGGGAGATAGCTGATGGCGTCGCGATCGCTGGGGCGGCGAGAGTACTGCCACTCACCTTCGGGGGCGTAGTACTTCGCGCGCGGGAACGCCGGCACTATCTTGCCGTTCTTATCGCGTATCGTGTTCCAGCCGCAGTGGTCGAAGTGCAGATGGGTATTGATGACTACGTCAATATCTTCCGATGCGACGCCGGCAGCGGCGAGATTTTCGAGCAGTTTAGCGGGCTGGCCGTAGAACTTGATCATGCGCTCGGAGAGCTTGTTGCCCATGCCGGTCTCGACGAGGATGTTGTGTTTGCCGGTGCGAATCAGCAATGAGTTGAGTCCGGCCCGGACGTAGTTGCGCTCGTCGGCTTCGACTTTGCGCGACCACATGACTTTGGGGATCACGCCGAAGAACGCGCCGCCGTCGAGGGGGTATGTGCCGTCAGAAAAAATGCTGAGTTCGAAGTCGCCGAGCGTGAGACGGTGCATGCGGATAGTGTGCCACAGACAACCTCTTTCGTTGAGGATTCGCGCGGATTATCGCGGATCATTCTGATGTGACGGAGATCTTCGGCCCGCAAAAGCCGCGGACCTCAGGATGACAAGGTTTGTTAAAGGCGTGATTGCGATACCGAGGCGTGGGTTTTGCTAGTCTCTTCCTCATGCAGCGTCCAGCGGGTGTGACTGCTATCTCGATCGTCTTTTTGCTGGACCGCGGTGTATCTGTGGGCGATCGGCGTGGTGATGCTGGCTGCTCCGGGTGCGATCTCGCTGATGAGCGGGGCGCCGCTGATGTACGGGCTGGAACTGGCTGGGCCTTACATGGCGTTGCTGGTCGGGGCGGGCTGGGCGCTGGTGGGATGGGGATTGCTGCGGGTGAAAAACTGGGCGCGGTGGGCGGCGATGCTGGTGATGACGATTGGAATCGCGTGGCTGGTGCCGAAGATTTCGGCAGCAGAATTGGGATGGCCGGTGTTGTGGTACGGGCTCGAGATCGCGATGCGGGCCGCGGCGGCGTGGTATCTGGCGCAGGCGCCGGGAGTCATGGATGCGTTCGAGGGCAAGTCGTGAGATGAAGAATCCCCACCCTTCGGCTGCGCTCAGGGCGGGCTTTCTCGCGCAGAGGGCGTGCGAGAAATGGGCGCCCAGGTGTTCCCCGGACGAGGGCGCCCGGGGAACGATGGGATCGGGGATCCATTTCTATCTGTGAACCTTCTTATCTGCGCTCTCTTTTTCGCCCACTCTTGGGCTGACTTCGAACTTCATCTTGCCGGCTTTCTTGTCGGCTTCGACGATGATGTGGTCGCCGTGGAGGACTTCGCCATCCAAAATCTTGAGCGCGAGCGGGTCCTGCACCAGCTTCTGGATGGCGCGCTTCAGCGGACGCGCGCCGTAGTTCGGGTCGTAGCCCTGGGTGAAGAGCAGGTCCTTGGCGGCGTCGGTGAGCTCGAGCGAAATCTTGCGGTCGGCGAGCAGGCGACGTACGTCTTCGAGGCGCAGCTCGATGATTTTGACCAGCTGCTCTTTGCCGAGCGGGCGGAAGACGATGATGTCGTCCACGCGGTTGAGGAACTCCGGCCGGAAGTGGGCGTGCAGCTGGCTCATCACCTGTTCGGAAGCTTTCTCAAATTCTGACTCGGAGCGCAGGCCTTCGGCCTGCAGGAACTGCGACCCGATGTTTGAGGTCATGATGATGATCGTGTTCTTGAAATCCACGACGCGGCCTTTGCCGTCGGTGAGGCGGCCGTCATCCATCATCTGGAGAAGGACGTTGAAGACGTCAGGGTGCGCTTTCTCGATCTCGTCGAAGAGCACAACCGCGTAGGGACGCCGGCGAACCTGCTCGGTGAGCTGGCCGCCCTCTTCATAGCCGACATAGCCGGGGGGCGCGCCGATCAGCCGGGCGACCGAGTGCTTCTCCATATACTCGGACATGTCAATGCGCAACATGGAGTGCTCGTCGTCGAACAGAAATTCGGCGAGGGCGCGGGCGAGCTCGGTCTTGCCGACGCCAGTGGGACCGAGGAAGATGAATGAACCGATGGGGCGCTTCGGATCGCTGAGGCCGGCGCGGGAACGGCGGATGGCGTTGGCGACGCGTTCGAGGGCGGGGTCCTGGCCGATGACGCGCTGGCGCAGGCGATTTTCCATGTTGACCAACTTCTTTACTTCGCCTTCGAGCATTTTTGAGACCGGGATTCCGGTCCACTTGGAGACGATGCTGGCGACGTCTTCTTCGTCCACTTCTTCTTTGAGCATGCGCGCCTTGCCTTTGCTCTCCATCTGCTTGGTGAGCTTGGCGAGTTCGTCTTCGGCCTGGCGAATCAGGCTGTACCGGATTTCGGCGACGCGCTGCAGGTTACCTTTGCGTTCTTCAGCCTGCTCTTCGGTTTTGAACTTTTCGATCTGTTCTTTCAGGGCGCGCGAGCGGGCGATGAGATCCTTTTCTTTTTTCCAGTTCGCTTTAAGGGCGTTGGATTTCTCGCGGATTTCGGCCAGTTCCTTTTCGATCACTGCCAGCCGCTCACGCGAGTTCGGGTCGTCTTCTTTCTTCAGTGCCTGCTTTTCAATTTCGAGCTGCGTGGCCTTGCGCTCGAGCTGATCAATGTCGGTGGGCAGTGAGTCGATCTGGATGCGCAGCGAGGCCGCGGCTTCATCTATCAGGTCAATTGCCTTGTCTGGCAGGAAGCGGTCGGAGATGTAGCGGTGCGAAAGCGTGGCCGCCGAGACGATGGCGGAATCCTTGATGCGCACGCCGTGATGCACTTCGTACTTCTCCTTCAGGCCGCGGAGGATGGCGATCGTGTCTTCGACATTGGGCTCGCCCACGAAGACAATCTGGAAGCGGCGTTCGAGGGCAGCGTCTTTTTCGATATATTTGCGATATTCGTTGAGCGTGGTGGCGCCGATGGCGCGCAGTTCGCCGCGAGCCAGCGCGGGCTTCAGCATGTTGGAGGCGTCAATGGCGCCTTCGGCCGCGCCAGCGCCGACGAGCGTGTGCAGTTCGTCAATGAAGAGGATGACCTGGCCCTGCGAGTCTTCTATCTCTTTTAGAACCGCTTTGAGCCGGTCTTCGAACTCGCCGCGATACTTGGCTCCAGCCAGCATTGCTCCCAGGTCGAGCGCGACGACGCGCTTGTTCTTCAGAACTTCGGGCACGTCGCCGGAAATGATGCGCTGCGCTAAGCCTTCGACGATGGCTGTCTTGCCTACACCGGGCTCGCCAATTAGCACGGGATTATTTTTTGTGCGGCGCGAGAGGACCTGGACGACGCGGCGGATTTCTTCGTCGCGTCCGATGACCGGATCGAGCTTGCCGCGTCGGGCCTGCTCGGTCAGGTCGCGGGCGTAGCGTTCGAGCGCTTGATACTTGGCCTCAGGATTCTGGTCGGTGACTTTTTGCGAGCCGCGGACGGAGGTCAAGGCTTTCAGGATCGCGTCGTAAGTCGCGCCGTGGCGGGCGAGAATCTGCTGAGCGGCATCGCGCTTCAGGTGCGTGATGGCGAGCAGCAGATGTTCGGTCGAGACGTATTCGTCCTTGAAATTGGACGCTTCTTTGAAGGCCTGCTCCAGCAGCTTGTTCGCTTCGTTCGAGAGCTGGGCCTGGGCGGCTTCGCCGGAGACTTTGGGGAGTTTCTCGATCTCTTTGTAGACCTCGGCCAGCAGGGCTTGCGGACCCATGCCAATCTTCTCGAGCACCGGCGGGACGATTCCCTCTTTGTCTTCGAGCAGGGCGGCGAGCAGGTGCAGGGGCAGCAGTTCAGGGTTGCCGTGCTCGGAGGCGAGCTCGTTCGCGCGCTGGACGGCTTCCTGCGCTTTGACGGTGAATTTGTCCCAACGGATCGGCATGGGTACATTCCTCTGCTTCTGTCATTCTGAGCGAAGCCGAGCACCGATGCAATTTGCTCGGGGAGGGAGAGTCCATAGATCCTTCGCTTCGCTCAGGATGACAACGCTATTATGGTTCTCAAGAAAAAACGGGAGGCGGTCACGTCTGCCGCCTCCCGGCTCTCAGGGGCTAAAGCCCGCGTCATTGTTGCTCTCTAACGCGGCGCTGAAGCGCCGGCTCTCTTCCACATCTTACGCGGCTTTGGTCGGGCCTTTGGCTTCGATCTGCTTGCCGGCGCCAACGTTGACCTTGATCTGCTTGGGCTTGGCTTCGGCCTTCTTGGGCAGACTGATCTTCAGCACGCCCTTGTCATAGTCGGCCGCGACCTTGTCGGTCTCCACGGTGGTGGGCAGGTTGAAGGTGCGGGTGAAGCTTCCGTACTGGCGCTCCACGCGGCGGTAGTTCTCCTCTTTCTCTTCCTTCTCGATCTTGCGCTCGCCGTGCACGGTGAGAGTGTTGTTCTCGATGCGGACGTCAATGTCTTTCTCGTCGATTCCGGGCACCTCGATCTTCAGGGTGACTTTGTGCTCGTCTTCGTAGACGTCAACAGCGGGGGCAAAACTCGAGGTGGTCAGAGACTCATCCGGGCCCTCGTTGAAGGACTCGCGGAACAGGCGGTTCATTCGGTCTTGCAGGGTGGAAAATTCACGGAACGGTTCCCAACGGGTTAATACGGTCATGGCTAAATCCTCCTTCGGATGTTGGTGTTGATCAGAACTTCAAATTCGTGACCGGCCTTCGGGTTTGGCTGCCTGCGGCTGCGGTCACTCGATTGGTCTCATATTTAACGCAACTGAATCATAAAATATGAGTGATATATTGTCAACTTAAATAATATGCTTATTTTCATTAATTTACAAACGCTATCGCGCACTTAAGGTAGGAGGTTTCCGGCACGTTGAGCAGAGTGGGATGGTCTTTGGCCTGACCGCGGACCTCGATGAGAAGCAGAGTGCGGCGGGCGTCGAGGGCGGCGGAGGCCAGCATTTCGAGGAAATTCGACTGGCTCAAATGGTAGGAGCAGGAGCAGGTGACCAGGATTCCGCCTGGCCGCAGCATCTTCAGGGCGCGCAGGTTGAGTTCCTTGTAGCCGCGCAGGGCGGAGTCGAGGTCGCGCTTGGTTTTTGCGAACGCGGGTGGGTCGAGGACGATGGTGTCGTACTGGCGTTTCGCGGCAGCATAGTCCTTGAGCAGGTCGAAGGCGTTGGCCTCGATCCACTCGATTTCTCTCTCTCCGAGCAGGTCCTTGTTCAGGGCAGCGTTCCGGTCGGCGACTTCGAGCGCCGGGCGGGAGCTGTCCACACCGGTGACCTGCGAGCAGCGCGGGGCGAGGTGGAGTGCAAAGCCTCCCTGATAGCAGAAGACGTCGAGCGCCTCGCCGTGGGCGTACTGCGCGGCGGCGGCGTAGTTTTCGCGCTGGTCGAGGAAGGCTCCGGTTTTCTGGCCTTCGAGGGCGTCGAAGTGGAAATGGACGCTATTCATGGTGAAGGTGGTGGCGGTCTTCTCTCCCTGCAGCAGGCCGGAGGGGCGGGGCGGCAGGGTCTCTAAGTCGCGCACGCGCGGATCCACTCGCTCGGTGATGGCGGCGGGGTGCAGGCGTTCGGTGAGCGCAGAGAGAGCGGTGGCGCGCACGTCGTCGGCATCCATCGCCTGGGTGAGGATTTGAAGCGAAAGGATGTCGTTGTAGCGATCCACGATGAGGCCGGGGAGGAAGTCGGCTTCGCTGAAGATGAGGCGATAGGCGGTGGTGTCGCGCACGATGGTATCGCGGTAGGTGACCGCGTCGGAGAGGCGCTGGCGGAGGAGCGCGGGGAAGTTCGCGACTGGCTCCGGGGAGATCATGCGGATGGCAATCTGGGAGGAACTGGAGTAGAGAGCCGTGCCGAGCGGCTTGCCGCGCTGGTCAGTGACGGAGACGACGGCGCCAGCGGGAACATCGTCGGCGCCGGCGATGTCGGATCGGTAGACCCAGACGTGGCCGGATTTGAGGCGAGCGGCGCCGCGGGTGGAGACCATGACTTTTGGCAGAGCGGGGGCGGTCGGGGGCATGGGGACATCTTAACCTCCTACACTGACCGTCGTCCCGAGGCTCCGCGTTTTCACCAGCGGGCGAGGGATCTCCTATAGCACACTCCGGCTTTGTTTACGTGGAGATCCTTCGCTCCGCCTGGAAGGCGGCTTCGCTCAGGATGACGCCAACCTGGGAAAAGCAATGGGGGTTTAATGGACGCAGCCTCAGCTGGCGGCTTGTTCGGGGCTGGCGGATGCCGTTGGGGCTTCGTGTTTGTTTGCGGCGCGGGCGGTCATTTCATAGCGAGCAGCTTCGAGGTCGGCCAGGAGCGAATCGAGGACGACCATGGGAAGCTCGGTGCCCCAGGCTTCCAGCTCAGCCTCGCTCCACTCGCCGTTCAGGCGGAGGCTTCCGGTGATGTCTTCGGGGAAGGCCTGGCGGTAGTCGCCTTCGCGGATGAGGATATCGCCGATGAGGCGGCCGGTGTGAATCTCGTAGACGCGGCGGCTGGCCTGGCCTCCGGCGTTGGTCAGGCAGATATAGACTTCGCCGGCTTCTCCGAATTCGGCGCGATAGTACCAGGCCTGGGGCGCGTCAATTTTGGGGCGATGGCGCTTGGGGCGCGTGGTGGAAGGTTTCAGATCGGCGAGCTCGTCGGCGGGATTAAAGTAGAGAATGCGCTGGCAGGAGTCGCAAACCACGGCGTGGTTGCCGGAGCGGACTTCGTTGTAGGTCTGGGGCCGAAGCATGACCTGGCAGGCCATGCATTTGTGATCGCGGACCTCGGAGATGCCGCTGCCGCGGAACTTCGAGACCCGCTCGTATTGCCGCAACAGGTCCTCGTTGATGCTGGCGCGCATCTGGTCGCGCTTGGCGCGCCATTCGGTGAGAAGTTTCTCGTCTTCGGCGGTGCGCTGGCGGGCCTGCTCTTTTTCCTTCTCGATTTCGGCTGTTTCCGCCTTCAGCTCTGCCTGCGCGGCCTTGACTTCCTTGTCGCGGGCGTCGGCGTTAACCATCAGCTCCAAAATCTTGTCTTCGTTGGCCGCGATGTCTTTTTCGGCGAACTGAATCTCGTGCAGCAGCGCCTTGTACTGGTCATTGGTCTTTACGTCGAGGGACTGATCGCGGTACTTGGAGATTTTGCCGCGGAGATCGGAAATAGTGGTTTCATACTTGCGCTTGGCTGCGTCGTCGGCCTTGATAGCGGCCTGCGCTTTTTCGAGCTGCGCTTTCGTGCCAGCGAGTTTCTGCTCGATGGCGGCGACGCGCTTGGGGAATTCGGCGATCTCGTCCTGAAGCCGGCAAATTTCCTTGTCCGCTTCTTGCAGCCGCAACAGGTTTTCGATATCAGGAAGCATTGAAATTGCATTGATTCTAGCATGCGATACGGCTTTGGGCCGCGTGCAGCGAGCTTTGGGCCGGTGTACACTCGTTCGTTCGCGCTCGGAATTTACTTCTTATCTGTGAGGCTGCTTCGTGAAAAGACTCGTCGAGGTTCGGGCCGGTTTTGCCATGCTGGGACTAGTCTTCGGTCTTGTCGCCGCTGTTTCGCCCCAAGCTCAGACGCCCGCCAAGCCGTTGACCATTGAGGCGATTTACCAGCCCGGAGGACTGGCGGGGCGGGGCCCAGAGAACGTGACGTGGAGCCCGGACGGTACGCGACTGACATTCGTGCAGCGCGAAGAGAATGGCGAACGGCGTGACCTCTGGTACGTGGACGCAGCCACCGGCGAGAAGAAAATGCTGGTCAGCGCGGAAAAGCTAGCGTCGCTCTCCAGCGACGTCAACAATGTGAAGAACGAGCGCGAAAAAGAACGGCTGACCCGGTATCACGTGGCAGCATACGTGTGGGCGCCGGATGCGAAGCATCTGCTGTTCGATTCAGCGGGCCAGCTTTGGCTCTACGATCTGGCGACGGGAACCGGGACGCAGTTCACGTCGGCGCCCGCTCCGAGCGGCGATCCGAAATTTTCTCCTGACGGAAATCACGTGGCCTACGTGCGCAAGCACAACCTGTACGTGCGTCCGGTGAATGGGAAGAGCGAAAAGCAGCTCACGAAAGATACGGCCGCCGACCTGTTCAATGGCGATATTGACTGGGTCTACGCCGAAGAGCTGGCGGTGCGCAGCAATTATTTCTGGTCGCCCGACAGTAAAGAGATCGCCTTCCTGCACATGGATGAGACCAAGGTTCCGGTGTACCCGATCACCGACTGGATGCCGTCGCATCCCACGGTGGACAACGAAAAATATCCCAAGGTGGGCGATCCGAACCCGGTGGTGAAACTGGGTGTGGTGGACGCAGATAAGGGAAAAGTCCGCTGGCTGTCGCTGGCCAGCGAGGAAGACACATACATTCCGCGATTCGGCTGGGTGAGCCCCGGCGTGATCTGGGCGGAGGTTCTGAACCGGACGCAGGACAAACTCGACCTGTATTTTGTGGACGCGAAATCCGGCAAGTCGCGAGTCGTGCTGACGGAGACGACGCCCGGGGCGTGGATTGATTTCGAGCACCTCGAGGCGCGGTTCCTGGCGTCGAGCGCGCGGTTCCTGTGGCCGAGCTGGCGCGACGGCAACATGCATCTTTACCTCTACAGTTTTGATAAAGAGAACCCGCTGGCGGCGGATGCCAAGCTGGAGCGGCAACTGACGCAGGGAGATTTTGAGGTGCTGAGCATTGAAGGCGTGGACGAAGCGGCGGGCACGGTATTTTTCGCGGCGAACAAAGATGACCCGCGCCAGCGCCAGATCTTTGCTGTGCAGCTGGATGGATCAGGGTTCAAGAGGCTGACGCCGGAGGAGGGGCAACACACGGCGAACTTCAGCGCCGACGGGAAACACTATCTGCATAACTATTCCGGTCGGCAGTCGGCGACGGTGATGTCGCTATGCGCCGTGGGCGGCGGGTGCAGCCCGGTGTGGAAGGCGCACGATGTGATCTCCGAATATGGATTGCGGGCGCCGAGGCACCTGGAATTCAAGGCGGATGACGGCACGACGCTGTATGGCAGGCTGCTGCTGCCTCCGGATGGAATCGTCAGCGGCAAAATTCCGGTGATCGTGAGCATCTATGGCGGGCCTGGCGCGCAGGAGGTGAAGAAGAGTCTGCCCGATCCGTTTGACGAGATCCTTGCACGGAAGGGCTTCGCCGTATTCGCGGTGGACAATCGCGGCACGCCGGGACGCGACCGCAAGTTCCAGACGGCAATCCGGGATGAGTTCGGCGCGATTGAGCTGAAGGATCAGCTCACCGCGCTCGATCAGTTGCTGGCGCAATACCCGCAGCTCGATCAAGATCGCGTGGCGATCTGGGGCTGGTCGAATGGCGGTTCGATGACGCTCTATGCGATGACGCATTCCGACCGATTTCGCGCCGGAGCGGCGGTTGCTCCGGTGACCAACCAGGCGAATTACGACTCGATCTACACCGAGCGCTACATGGGCCTGCTGAAGGACGACAAGGCAGGATACGAACAGTCTGACGTGACGAAATCAGCCGAGAAGCTGCATGGAGCGCTGCTGCTGGTGCATGGCACAAGCGACGACAACGTGCACTTCCAGAACAGCATTCAGATGATTGATGCGCTGATCAAGGCGGGCAAGCAGTTCCGGCTTATGATCTACCCCAACAAGACGCACGGCATCGCGGGCAAGGATGCGCGCGTGCATCTGTTCACCATGATTCTGGAGCATTTTGAGCGGGAACTGAAAAACTAGTAGCCAGTTGCCAGTAGCCAATACTGCAGCAGAACCCAGCGGCTTTCGGTGACACCGGAGCCGCTCTTATTTATGTCGGCCTGAACCTTTGCGCGGGTTTTCTTTGGAGGAGCTTTCTTTGGACGAGGACTCTTTTGAGGAGCTTTCCTTGGACGAGATATCTTTCGAGCCGCTCTCGGACTTAGACTTATCGTCTTTCTTCTCTTTTGTGGCGGAATCTCCGCTGCTTCCCGGCGAAGAGGATTTCTTCGCGTAGTCGGTGACGTACCAGCCGGAGCCTTTGAACTGAACGGCCGGGGCAGAGATCATCTGCTCGACGATCCCTCCGCAGTCGGGGCACTTCTTGACCATTTTGTCGGAGAACTTCTGGATCTTTTCGAAGCGGTGGCCGCACTTGGTGCACTGATATTCGTAAAGGGGCATGGGCGAGTTGGGAGAAACTACTTCGTCCCAGGTTGATTCTAGGGGGGCGATCACGCGGCGTCAATTTTGCCCCATGGCCTAGCCAAATGCCCCGCCCATAAAGGGGTTGCGGTACCAGCAGAGTAGAGGTACCATAACGCCCAGTCTCCCCCCAGTGCGGGCTGCGTTCCTGGCAGCCTGATCAAGGTTCTGTCCTAGCCATTGCAAGAAATTGCAGATCGAGGGAACGGCATGACTTGGCGTCAAGTCTCCAGATTCTTTGTTGTGTGCGCACTAATATCCCAATTTGGCGTCGCAGCCGCCGGCCAGAAAGCGATTTACCCTCCACACCGGAGAGGGGTTGCAACTCCGGCTGTGCAATCCGCGAATGCTGTGGTCAGCGAGGCGGTTCCGGCCTCGTCGGCCACCTGGACGCGAATCACGACTCGCCCGCCGGTCTCTGTCGGAGCGATGCTGTTGCTGACCGACGGCCGGGTGCTGGTGCATTCCGAGCCGAACTGCGCCGGATGCTCGGGCAACTACAGCAACTGGTACACCCTCACGCCCGATAACACCGGCAGCTATGTGAACGGCACGTGGACGAAAGTGGCTTCGTTGCCGGGAAACTATGCACCGCTATTCTTCGCCTCAGCCGTCCTGCCGGACGGCAAGGTGGCCATTCTGGGCGGGGAATATAACTGCCCGGCCGCAAACTGCTCGGAGGCTTGGCAGTCGCTGGGCGCGATCTACGATCCTGCCGCCAACACCTGGACCGCGCTGGCCGCGCCGGCAAAGAGCCGGATCGGAGATGCCCAGTCTGTGGTTTTGCCTGACGGGACGTGGATGGTGGCGGAGTGTTGCGCCATCGCCTTCAGTGAGAGCACCTTTCCGGTTTATTACTACTTCAACGAAAGCACGCTGACCTTTACTAACATGGCGAGCGCCAGCGACGGCAAGAACGACGACTTCGACGAAGAAGGCTGGACGCTGCTGCCGAACAATCTGCTGCTGACGGTGGATGCCTACACCAGCAACACCAATCTGATGGGCATGAATTCGGAGATCTACAATTCAGCGAACAATACATGGTCCACGGCGGGCAGCACCGTCAAACAACTGTGGGATTCCAACTGCGATCTGGGCGGAGGCAGCTATGAGCTTGGGCCGGCGGTGTTGCGGCCCGACGGGACGGTTTTTGCCACTGGATCGAGCGATTGTTCTGCGGCCCACACCGCGGTTTACAATTCCGCGACCGGAACCTGGAGTGCCGGTCCGGATTTTCCAAACAACGATGCGGCCAACGATGCGCCGGCCGCGCTGGAAATCAACGGCAACGTGATCGTGGAAGCCAACGTCTACGGCGGCACGTTCGATGCCCCGTCGAAGTTCTACGAGTGGGATGGCACCAACCTGAACGCGTTTCCCGCTCCGCCGAACGCGGCCAAAACCGGCAGCTATCAAGGACATCTGCTGGTTCTGCCGAACGGGCAGATCATGTATACGGACTTCACCACGGACGTGGAATTCCTGACCTCGATGGGAACTTACAATCCGGCCTGGCAGCCGGCGATCACGTCGGTCAACAGCACGCTGCTGACCGGGTCCACCTATTCGATCACAGGAACGCAGTTCAACGGCCTCTCCCAGGCGGGCGCCTACGGAGACGACTTCCAGGATGCGACCAATTATCCACTGGTGAGCATTACGAACAACGCCACCGGGCATGTGTTCTACGCCAAGACCCACGGCCACAGCACGATGGGAGTCGCCACCGGCAGCACGATCGTCTCCACCAACTTCGATGTACCCCGAGGGATGGAAACGGGGCCGAGCGAACTGGTGGTAGTGGCGAATGGCATTCCTTCGGCGCCGGTGGCGGTCACGGTGAACCCAGGAGCAGCAACCTCCACGACCACGAATCTGGTGTCCAGCGTCAACCCCACGACGGTCGGCCAGTCGGTGACGTTCACTGCGACGGTGTCGCCAGTCAACTCTCCGCCGCCGACCGGCACGGTGCAGTTCACGTCCAACGGGAGCGTGATCTCGAACTGCGGATCGGTCGCGGTCACTTCTTCCGGCATAGCCCAGTGCACCACCAGCTTTTCCGCGGCGGGCACGGACTCGGTGGTGGCGGTCTACTCGGGAGACGCCAACTATCAGGGCAGCACCAGCAATACCGTGTCGCAGGTTGTCAACGGCGGCAAAGCTACGACTACGACCAAGCTGGTCTCGAGTGTGAATCCCTCCATCATTGGGCAAGTGGTGAAGTTCACGGCAACCATCAGCCCGAGTACGGCGACGGGAACGGTAAAGTTCACGCGGAACGGCAACACCATCACCAGGTGCAGCGCCGTGACCGTGGTTGCGGGGTCCGCTTCGTGCTCCGGTTCGTTTGGGCAGGCGAGAACCTTTTCGATGGTGGCCATCTACTCGGGAGACAGCAAGGACCAGGGCAGCACCAGCAACACTGTGCTGCAGGTGGTGACCCCTTAACCAAGGAGCCGCCTGGGCGCGGTGTTGCGCCAGGCGGCGTAGATCGCCTTTCGCAAGGTCTCTTTGTCCGCGGATTTCAGGACTACGCTGGTGGCCCCGCGGCGTCCCCACGCGCCTTTCACCGGAGTGAATACGCCTGGATAGTCCTTTGAAAAATAGTGCTGCTCTTCGGGCGAGAGCTTGACCATTCCGCGCGTCTTGTCGGGATATCCCAGCGTGGCGAAGATTTTTCCCGCGACGCGAAAGTCCGGATGGTTCATGTGGGCGCGCTCTTCGGTTTCGGGCAGCGCGAGCGCGATCTTGCGGAAGTCGTTAGCGGTCATGGAAAGAACCCTGCGATCAAACCTAGCACAATCGCCCGCCGCTCAACGCCAGTCCACGGCGTCATCCCGACCGGAGCCGTTTTTCAGGTGGAGGGAGGGATCTCGCGTGCAGACCTGCGAGTGTACCCAGAGGGGAGATCCCTCGCCCCGCTGGTGAAAGCGCGGGGCTTCGGGATGACGCCTCTTCTTCCGTCTTGGCGGAGCGCCCGGTGTTAGACTTCCGGCCATGAAGGACCCGGCCCTGTATCTTGTCGCCACGCCGATCGGGAATCTCGAGGACATCACGCTGCGGGCGCTGCGCGTCCTGAAAGAAGTAGATGTGATCGCCTGCGAAGATACGCGGCAGACGCAGAAGCTGCTCAATCATTATGCGATCGCGACCCGCACGACCAGCTATCACGAGCACAACGAGATGACGCGGTCGGCCGAACTGGTCAAGCAGATGCAGGAGGGCGCGAGCGTGGCGCTGGTCACCGACGCGGGCATGCCGGGGATTTCCGATCCGGGATACCGGCTGATTGCCCTGGCGATCCGGCATCGCGTGCCGGTGGTGCCGGTGCCGGGGGCGTCGGCGTTTCTGGCGGCGCTGGTGGCGAGCGGCCTGCCCACGGATTCGTTTCGCTTCAGCGGATTCCTTCCGGCCAAGCGCGGCGAGCGGCGGTCGGCGCTGGAGGCGATCAAGGATTCTCCGCGCACGCAGGTGTTCTATGAGGCTCCGCACAGGATCCTCGAGGCGCTGCAAGATGTTTGCGAGGTTCTAGGAGAAGTCCGGCATGTCGTAGTCGCGCGCGAAGTGACGAAAATTCACGAAGAATTTCTGCGCGGCCGCGCGGGCGAAGTTCTGGAAACGCTGAAGGCGCGCGAGGCGGTGAAAGGCGAAATCACGCTGCTGATCGGGAAAGCCGAGGAAAGTCATGTGGAGACGGCCGCCCTCGGCCGTCCGTCGGTTCGGCAGAGGGTAGAGCAGATCATGGCGGAAGAGAAAGTGGACGTGAAGGCCGCGCTGAAGAAAGTGGCGAAAGAGCGCGGCATGTCGAAGAGCGAGGCGTATCGGGAGTGGCAGAGGGGGAGATCCTAGGAGCCCCGGACACCGCGTCCGGGGGGCTGGTCGCGGGCGGGAGACCGAGCGGGCGGACGAGGCGTCCGCCGCTCCACGAAGTTACTTCCCCGCCAACTCCTTTTTCACCATCTCACTCACCACTTTGCCATCCACGCGCATGCCGGCGGCACCGAACCGCGCCATGGCGTTCTTCATCACCGTGCCCATGTCTTTCATGGTGGGCGCGCCCATTTCGGCGATGGCGGCTTTCACTCCCGCGGCGATGTCGGCTTCGCTGGCGGCTTTGGGCAGGTAGGTTTCGATCACGACGATTTCGGCGGCTTCCTTGTCGGCCATCTCCTGGCGTCCGCCCTTGGTGAATTGCTCGATGGACTCTTTGCGCTGCTTGATCAGCGTGGAGAGCACGGCCTGGGATTCTTTGTCGTCGAGCGGTGCCATCTTTTCGACGGTCTTCAGTTGCAGCGCGCTTTTAACCATGCGCAGCGTTGAGAGACGGGCTTCTTCCTTGGCCTTCATGGCCGAGACGATATCTTTCTGGATCTGGTCAACTAGGGGCATGAGGGGATTATAGACTTTGGGGGAAGAAGGAAGTCTGCGCGTGACGTCAAAATCCCCACCTCTCCCAAAGACGCGAGAAGGATGGGGCACCCGGCCTCAGCTGCGACTCGACTTCCAATAGGAGTTGGCGGCTTCCCGAAACTGTTCCAGACTGTCGAGGGTTGCGAAGGCTCGTTTTGGGACGACATGGGCATTGGAGGCGCTGGTGAAATAGAAAAGGTAATTCTCGTCTTCGGCGATTTCTGTGATGCCCTTCCAATAATTCAAAATCTCAAAGTTGGAGAACCTCCCGAAAACTCCTTCGGGTCCAATTCTCGTCGTGCGTTCTCCCAGGGAGCGTTCTTGCACACGGTTTATCCGCCGCCTTCGCGTCCAGTGCAGGAAGGCGGTGCAAATCGCCGCCAGAAAAGCGCCGAGCCCAACAGCAAACGCGGTCGGCATGTGGGCCAACAGAAATAGCGCGACGTAGCCAGCAACGAGCAAGCAGAACACCCGGACGGTGCGCCGAAGGTGACGGCGACGGTTGCGCCTGGCCCAGAACTCGACGAAGTGCACGTAGTCTTCGCGTAAGAACGTGAAGATCACTTCCATTTCGGCCTTTTGGACAGGTGGCACGCTGCCTCAGCATATCCGGGATTGAATAGGGTTGAAAGCCCGTTCCTGATGCGATCGCACAATCCGTGACCGGGATCACAGTGCAGTCCTGCGATGGGGTTTAACCTCCGGACTATTCCGTTTGCATGTGCTCTGTGCGGGGCGGTTCCTATAAACTGATACACACCCCGATTCATAAGGACGCTGACCATGTTGCACAAAAATCGCCTTTTTACTCCCGGGCCAACACCGCTGCTGCCGGCGGCGCAGACGGCCATGGCTTCGTTTACGGCGCATCACCGGACGGCGGATTTCCGGGCGCTGTTTCAGCGCGTGCTCACCGACATGAAGGACTTCATCGGCACGAAAAATGATGTGCTGGTATTGGCGTGTTCGGGTACGGGCGTGATGGAGGCGGCGGTGTCGAATCTGACGTCGCCGGGCGATAAGGTGCTGGTGCTGACCGCCGGGAAGTTTGGCGAACGCTGGACCGGGCTGGCGAAGGCCTTCGGCTGCAACGTTGACGTGCTGAGCGCTCCCTATGGCGAGACATTTTCGTTGGACGACATCCGGGCGCGCGTGACGCCCGAGGTGCGCGCCGTCTTCGTGCAGGCGACGGAGAGTTCCACCGGGGCGCGGCACGACGTGGAGGGCATCGCGAAGCTGGTGCGCGCGACGGGCGATAACACGCTGCTGGTCGTGGACGCGATTACGGGACTCGGCACAACTCACCTGAATGTGGACGGCTGGGGCGTGGATGTGATCATCGGCGGGTCGCAGAAGGCGCTGATGATGCCTCCGGGACTGGCGTACTGCGCGGTGAGCGAGCGGGCGTGGAAGCGGATGGATGCGACCACTTCGCCGCGCTATTACTTCGATCTGCGCAAAGAGCGGAAATCGGCGGCCAAGGGCGAGACCGCCTACACGCCGGCGACGTCGCTGTTTGCTGCGATGGGAGCAGCGCTCGAATTTGTGCGCGGCATGGGCAATGGCGATCTGGCCAAAGGGCGGGAGGAACTGGTCAACAATGCCGAGCAATGCGCCGAGATGACGCGCGCCGGGGCGAAAGCGCTGGGGCTGAAGCTTTATGCCTCGACTCCCGCAGCCGCTTTGACGGCGATCTGCGCTCCCGATGGGATTGACTCGGGCAAGATCGTGAAAGAATTCCGCGAGTCGTTTGACGCGGTGGTGGCGAATGGGCAAGGCGAGATGAAGGGCAGGATTTTCCGCATCGCGCACATCGGCTACTACGATTATCTCGACACTGTCGGCATTCTAGGGGCGCTCGAACACGTGCTGGCGCGAGTCACCGACAAGGCGGTTGAGTATGGCGCGGCGGTGCGGGCGGCACAGCAGGTTTATGCGCGCAGCGCGGAAGGGGCGCTGGCGGCGCGGTGAACGAGGCGCCTGACGGTGAACTTCCCCATTTCTCGCGCAAAGGACGCGCTAGAAATGGGGCATCCGCACGACGAGACTCACATCAGAGGTACAGATTCCAGGTTCATCAGGAGAGACATACCATGCAGCTGAGATCAATTGGGGCAATGATGGCGATGATGGTTCTGGCCGTGGGCACGAGCCGGGCCGACTTCAAATACACGCAACAGACCAAGATTACCGGCGGAGCGCTGATGGGGATGACCAAGACGCTGGGCGTCTTCAGCAAAAACGCGCGCCAGATGAACGAACCGCAGACGGTTACCCACATGCTTAAGGGAAACCGCCTGCGCACCGAGCACTCCGACGGCACCATCCAGATCATTGATCTGGATGGCAAGCGGTTCATTCATATTGATTCCGCGAAGAAGACGTACACGGTGATGACGTTTGAGCAGTTCCGGCAGCAGATGGAAGCGGCGCAGGCGAAGCTGAAAGAACAGCAGGCCAAGGCCGCCGCCAAGAATCCACAGGCGCAGAACGTGAAGATGATTCCGCACTTCGACGCGCAGACCACGGGCGCCACCAAGACAGTGCTCGGGCTGACCACCAGCGAGATGAAGGTCAAGATGCAGATGGAATTTCAGTCGGACGATCCGGCCACGCAGGCCAAGATGCAGAATGGCGCAGGCCAGATGTGGGTTACATCGGACGAATGGGTGGCGCCGTCAATTCCGGGCTACGAGCAGATGCAGGCGTTCTACCAGAAGATGGCCAAGGAGTTGAACTGGCTGCCGGGCGAGATGGGCTCGATGCTGGGTGCGTCGAATGCGCAGATGGGATCGGCGATGGAGGAGTTCCGCAAGCACTCGGTCACCATCAAAGGCATGCCGGTGCTGATGTACACCAGCATGGGTATGGGAGAGGTTGGCGCGCCGGCCCAGGCCGGGTCGGCTCAGCCTCAACAGCAGTCGCAGACTCAGCAATCCGACAACTCGACTCCGACGAATCCGCGCGATGCGATTGCGAAGAGTCTGGGCGGAATGTTCGGCCGCAAAAAACAGCAGCAGCCCTCAGACAATTCTGCAGCGTCGGGAAGCGGAGCAGCGCAGGCTCCGGCCGGACCGGCGAATTCCATGATGGACACGGCCACCGAAGTTACGTCTTACTCCAGCGATCCGCTCGACGGCAGCCTGTTCGATGTGCCGGCGGGCTACACGCAGATCCAGCCGGATCCGAACCATCCGACGCCGTTTTGATCCGATGGCCGCGCGGGCGGCGAGTTTGCAGCCCGCGCTCCGACGGCAGCTTCAGTGGATATTGAAGGCCATGGGCGCGGAAGTCTCCGGCAAAGTGCCTCCGCTTCCATTGACGCCGTTGCCGGCCGTACCCGGGGGCGAGCGCCACTAAAGGGAGTCTAGAAAAGCAAAGCGGCGCGAGTGTCAGAGGCGTGTCATTTTGGCGTCAAGGGTGTGTCAGCGGCTTTTTGACGAGTCATTCCATTATTCGGGGAACTAATTCGTGAAGATTATTGTGGCGGAGAAAATCTCGGGGTCGGCAGTGGCGCAGTTGCAGGAACCCGGCTGGACGGTTCTCACTGCGGATCAACTGGAAGGCAAGCTGCCGGAGCAGCTGGAGTCAGCCGACGCGCTCATTGTGCGCTCGGCCGTGCAGGCGGACGCGAAGCTGCTGGAACACGCGAAGAAGCTGCGCGTGATCGGGCGGGCCGGCGTGGGCGTGGACAACATTGATCTGGAAGCGGCGACGCGCAAGGGCATCGCCGTCATGAACACTCCCGGGGCCAATGCGGTGGCGGTGGCGGAGCACACGCTGGGCATGATGCTGGCCATGGCGCGGCATCTGTGCCGGGCCGACGCGCTCACGCACGCCGGCAAGTGGGAAAAGAAATCACTGCAGGGCACGGAACTGCGGGGCAAGACGCTGGGCGTCGTCGGCCTGGGACGAATTGGCATGGAAGTGGCGCGGCGGGCGCGCGCTTTCGGGATGGATCTGGTGGCGCACGATCCGTTCGTGTCGGTGGCAGTGGCGAAAGAACAGGGCATCCGGCTGGCCGCGCTCGAGGAAGTGTATGCCGCGGCCGACTACATCACGCTGCACGTCGGGTTGACGCCGCAGACGACGGGCATGATCAACGCCGCCTCCATCGCGAAGATGAAGAAGGGCCTCCGCCTGGTGAATTGCGCGCGGGGCGAACTGGTGAACGAAGCGGATCTGGCCGAGGCGCTCAAGAAAGGGCAAGTGGCGGCGGCGGCGGTCGACGTGTTTGCGGAAGAGCCCCCGAAGAATTCGCCGCTCCTGGCGCTGGAAAACGTTGTGCTCACACCACATGTGGGCGGGTCCACCCGCGAAGCCCAGGAGGCCGTCGGCGTGCAAATCGCCCAGCAGGTGAAGGAATATCTGAAGCACGGCGTGATCCAGAATGCGGTGAATGTTCCTTCCGTTTCGGCCGAGGAGTATGCCGAGATGCAGCCCTACATCGTGCTGGCGGAGCGCATGGGAGCGTTTCTGGCGCAGGTGTCGGATGGGACGATCGAAGAAATTTCCATCCGCTACAGCGGCCACATCGCGGAGTGGAAGACGGAACTGATCCGTAACGGCGCGATCAAAGGCATCCTGAACCAGGCCCTCGAAGAAAAAGCCAACCTCGTCAACGCCGCTGCCATTGCCGAGGCTCGGGGACTGCGGGTGTACGAATTCCCCAAGCCGAAGGCTTCGACCGGAGGCGCTGGCAGCGTGCTTTCGATCTTCCTGAGGAGTTCGACCGAGGAGCACATGGTCAAAGGGGCGGTCCTGCATGGAAACGCCCCGCGACTGCTGCACGTGGATGGCATTGACGTGGAAGCCCCGCTCGAGCGCAACCTGATCTACATGCGCAATCGCGACGTGCCGGGGGTGATCGGCAAAGTGGGGACGATTCTGGGAGAAGAGTCCATCAACATCGCCAATTTCTCGCTGGGCCGGCGCGCGGCAGAGAAGGAGTCAGACCAGCGCGAGGCGATTGCCGTGGTTCACGTGGATGGGAACGTGCCGGACGAGGTGCTGACCAAACTCAGGAAGATTCCGGCGGTGCAGCAAGCGAAGGCGGTAAGGCTGTTCTGAAATATAGCGTCGCTAGGATTCGGTTTCATCCCGGCGCAGCTTGCGGCTCTCGGCCAGCAGGGCCATAGAGTGCATCAGGTTCTGCAGGGTGACAATGCCGATCAGGCGCTGATCTTCGACCACCGGGATGATGCTCGAGTGGCGGGCCGTGAGTTTTCGGAACGCCGAACTGAGCGACTCGTGGCGAACGGAGACCTCAAAAATCTTGTTCATGACTGCCTGCACGTATCCGTTGCCGTCGGCGCGCAAGGCGTCGAGAATGCGCTGCTTCGAAATCACTCCCACCATATCGCTGCCGCGGACCACCGGGAAATCGTCCTGCAGTGAGTGAACCGCTTTCTCCAGCGCGTCTTCCAGGGTGTCCGCGGGCGAGAGCGTGGCGAAGTCGGTGAGCATGACCTCTTCCAGCCGGACGTTTTCCAGCACGGCCTGGAACACCAGGGCGCGCTCTTCCAGTTGTGCGGCCGAGAATACGATGATGCCCACCATCGTCAGCCAGTTTTGGTTGCCGACCAGGCCGCCAAATATCAGGACCATGGCAATGGCGTTGCTGATGGTAACGGCGCGCCGGGTAGCCGCCGATGTGTCCGACGTGCGTGAGAAAACTGTCCGCAGGATGCGCCCGCCATCGAGAGGATAGGCAGGCATCAAGTTCAGCCCCGCCAGATAAAGATTGGCCCACACCAGGCTGCGCGGCAGATTGCGAGCCTGCAGGAACGGCCACTTCCAAAGCTCAATCGCCTGCCCAGAGCCAGTGATGACGGCAACGGCCAGGCAGGCGATGGCGAGATTGACCAGCGGACCCACCAGGGCGAGTCGAATCTCCTGCTTCCAGGGCAACGCGGCGGGCTGCGCCTTCTCTTGCCGCGACTCATCGTCCAGCGTGACGCCGGTCAGCGGCAGCAAGATCACCGCTTTCGGAATTTTGCCGAGCCGGCGTGCCGCGAGGATGTGTCCGAGTTCGTGCGCGCCCACGCTCACCAGCACAATGCCGGTCAGGGCCAGGTCGCGGGCGCTGTTGGCGTCTCCCGAATGCGCCGCGTAGTCGGTCCAGAAAATAAATGCGGCCAGCAGGAAGAACGTCAGGTGCAGGCGCACATCCACGCCAAACAGACGGCCCACGGGAATCGACCAGCTACGCATATTGGCTGCTTTTATTCTACATGGGTGTTTATATTGGAGTGGGGTCCGAAAGTGCCGAGCCATGCGTGTGATCGCGGGAAAATACCGAAGCCGTCCGCTGCGTTCGTTGCGCGGCATGGACATCCGTCCGACTTCGGACCGGCTGCGCGAGACTCTGTTCAACGTGCTGACCTCGGGGAATCAGGCGGCGCTCGAGGGCAGCGTCTGGCTCGATCTTTTTGCGGGAACCGGCGCGGTCGGGATTGAGGCCCTCAGCCGGGGCGCGAAGCAGGTGTGCTTCGTCGAGTCGTCGGCTGCAGCGGCCGGCGTGATCCGCCAGAATCTGCAAGGGTTGGAGATTGTCAGCGGATTCCGGCTCTATCAGGACGAATTGCCACGCGCCTTCTGGCGCATGGAGCGCGAGCACGTGGCGGCGGACGTCGTCTTTATTGATCCACCCTACCGCATGAGAGAGGTGTACCGGGAAACACTGCGGGCGCTGGCGGAGTCCCCGGTGATCTGGGCGATGTCGGTAGTTATCGCCGAGCATGAAAAGAAATTCGATCCCGGCGAGGAATTTGGTCCGCTGCGCCGGTTCCGCAAAATGCTGCAGGGGAGCGCGGCGCTGAGTTTCTACCGCCTGGCCAGAGCCACCGACCTGCGGTGAACCACGGCGATCGCGCTATACGATCAGTTCGTTGCCGCGGTGGAAGATCGGGTGCTGCATTTCCTCGAGGTCGTTCTTGACCATGTTCAGCCCGTAGACGCAGCCCTCAAAATTCCGCGACAGGCTGGCAAACAGCGGCGCGACCTTGGCGTACTCGAAGTGTTCGAACTTGGAGACGATGTAGTAACTCTCTTTGCCTGCTTTGATCCACTCCACAAAACTTTCCAGGCGATGGCGACGGAGCCGGAAATGATTGATGCTCTCCGGAAACATTCCCGCGAAGAACAGCGTGTAGTCGCCAACGTGTTTCCGCACCTGGCGTTCGCGATCAAAAGATGGGGCAGGGCCGTGGACGGGATCGGACTCGAGCAGCATTTCGCCGACATCAGTGAGCGGACGGTTCGAAGCATCGCGAATCTTGAAGAGTTGCTCGACCTCGCAGAATTCCGAGAGCAGGTGCGAAACATAGGCGACGACCTGCGGATCGCGGATGCCGATTTCCGTCGCGTAATGCCGTCCGACCAAATCTTGAAACATCTGCTGCAGCGGATGCGATTCCGGAATCATGGTTCAGGGCCCCCCTGGACTCCGTGTCGAACACGGAGTTTCAGCCACTTGAGTGACTAGATACCTCAGTTTGCTCCGATAGACAAGTGACTTTTGTTTATCGGCGCCATCGGTTTTCCTGATGATTAGACGGGCCGGACAAAAAGGGCGCTTGTCAGGCGGCTCCGCTGGCAGTCAAAGGGAACGGCTGCCAATTCTTCAGAGCCGAAAGCTCCTGTAAAATGAGCGGCCACGGAGGACTCGGTCATGAATCGGCAAAATATTGCAAGCGGTGCGCCTTGGGAGCCGGTGGTCGGCTATTCTCGCGCGGTCAAGATTGGCTCCAATGTGCACGTGTCGGGAACGACCGCGACCGGTCCGGACGGCAAGATTGTCGGGGTCGGGGACGCATATGCGCAGACCGTCCAGACCCTGAAGAACATTGAGAGCGCTCTTCACAAAGCCGGCGCTGGCTTGAAAGACGTTGTGCGCACGCGGATGTACGTCACCAACATCGCGGAATGGGAGAAGGTCGGCAGGGCGCACGGGGAATTTTTTCGCGACGTTCGGCCGGCGACCTCGATGGTCCAGATCAGCGCGCTGATTTCCCCCGAAATGCTGGTTGAGATAGAGGCCGACGCGGTGGTGACGACATAGCTCGGCAGAGGGCCATTTTTCCGAAAGAAAACTCGTGAATCCAGGGGGGATCTTGTGACCAACTTGCTGAGATGCTTGATGAGATGGATCGCTGGGGCCTTTTTTTTCAGCGCTGTCCTGTTCAGTGGGGCAACATTCGCGCAAAGCGGCGCAGCGCCCGCTGTCTCCGTGATACACGCGGGAACTCTGATTGACGGGAAGTCCGACATGCCGCGCCACGATCAGATCGTAATCATTCGGGGCAACCGCATCGAGAGCGTTTCGGACGCGACCGCCGCGAAGATTCCTGCAGGCGCGCAGGTCATTGATCTGTCGAAAGACACCGTTTTGCCCGGGCTGATTGACTCCCATACGCACATTTTTCTGCAGGGAGAGAATCCCGCCCAGGGCGGATACGACGCTAACATTCTCACAGCCCCGTCTCACAGCCCCGTTGGCCCTGCGCGCGGCGCGGGCGACGGTTTCGGCGCGGCGGGCGCTGGAGCAGGGCTTCACCACCTTGCGCGACGTGGAAACCGAAGGTGCAGGCTACGGCGATGTTGGCATCAAGCAGGCGATCGAAGCCGGCTACATTCCGGGGCCGCGGCTGTTCGTGGTCACGCGAGCCATCTCCACCACGGGCGGTTACATGTTCGAGGGTTACGCTCCCGAGCTCGAAATGCCGAAAGGAGCGCAGATCGTGGATGGCCCGGTCGAGGCCCGCAAAGCCGCTCGTGAGCAACTCGACCACGGCGCGGATTGGATCAAGGTCTATATGACCCACCGCTCGTGGGTCGGCAAGAACGGTGAGCTGGTTTCGCAGCCCACGCTCACCGTGGAGGAACTGCGCGCGATCGTGGACGAAACACATGGCTGGGGCAAGAAAGTCGCCTGTCACGCTTATGGCGGAATCGGCCTGCGCCGGGCCCTCGATGGCGGTTGCGATTCGATTGAGCACGGACTCGATCTCGACGATGCCGCGATCGCCCAGATGTTGAAGCAAGGCACGTGGTATGTACCCACGCTCAGCGTCTACTACACCGACTGGGGCCCGGCGGATACGCCGAATGGACAGCGCGACCGGCTGCGCGCGGCGGTGCATGAACCGTCGTTCAGGAAAGCTTTGAAAGCCGGAGTGAAGATCGTCTTCGGCACTGACATGGGGGGAATTCCGTGGACCGAGCCGATCGCGCAGGAATTCTCTCGAATGGTCGAGCTGGGCATGACGCCGATGGATGCCATCCAGAGCGCCACCTCGCGGGCGGCCGTCATGCTCGACCTGGAGGGCAAGATCGGCGTAGTCGCTCCGGGCGCGTTGGCCGACATCATTGCGGTGAAAGGCGATCCACTGGCCGATATCAAGACGCTCGAAAACGTGCAATTTGTGATGAAGGACGGGCAGGTGTTTCGAGCGAAGCAATAGGCAGCCATCGGATGTCCTGCCGAGTCGGCGATGCTGGGAAATTCAACGTAAATCTTCTTGACAAGCCTTTCGCCGGGAGCATAATGCGTCAATCTAGTTTGTGTCCTTCCATTGCTGGTTCCGAATCGTGATAGCCGGAGGTACTTATGAGCGTTCTGGAACTTTGTGACCGCGAAATTGCATCGGTCGGCCTCGATGCCACCGTGGCGGAAGCCATCCACAAGATGCTCGACTTCCACGTGGGAGCCGTGGCCGTCGTGGACAACGAGTTTCGCGTGGCGGGAATTTTTACCGAACGCGACGTGCTGCGGAAGATGGCACTCAGCCGGCTGGATCCGCAAACTGCCTCGGTGCGCGAGCTGATGACCGCGCCGGTCGAGATGGCAACGCTCGGCACGGGCGCGGGCGAAGCTCTGAGCACCATGCTGGAAAGGCACTTCCGCCACCTCCCGGTGGCCGACGACAGCGGCAAACTGCTGGGGATCCTTTCGATCCGCAACCTGCTGCAGTGGCGAGTGGACGACCTGACCCGCGAACTGGAGTCGCTGGAGCAGTACGTATCCAACGACGGGCCCGGAGGCTAAGGGAGCACGCGTCAAACAAATCTGCGCCAAGCCATCCCCATCGTAGGCGTCATCCTGAGCCGCGCCGCTTTAAAGGCGGAGCGAAGGATCTCCGACTCTGCGAGGCCAAGCCTCACGGGAGATCCCCTTCGGCGCGCATCACTTTGCTCAGGGCGGGCTCTCGCCAGATGGAGAAAGCACGGGGCTTCGGGCGGGATCAGAGGTGAGATGCAAATTGCGGCACTACCACCTGTGGCACGGACTTGCGTCTCTGCCTTGGTTGCTGTTATTCATCATCCCTGCTGAACATTCCTGAAAGGAAAACCATCATGAGAAAGATACTCTATGCCGTCGTGGCTGCCGTGTTGCTGTGCGCCAATGCTGTTGCGCAGACGTCGCGGCAGGTGGTGGTGCATGCCGGGCATGTGCTCGACGTGAGGACCGGCAAGATGCTGCCAGACCAGGTGCTGGTCATTGACGACGGCAAAATCGTCAGTAGCGGGCCTGCAACTGGGGCGAAGATTCCGGCCGACGCTGTGCGGATCGAGTTGCCGGACGCGACCGTGCTTCCCGGCCTGATTGATGCGCACACACACCTGAAGATGGATCCGAAGTTCGGCTACGAGCGCCTGGCGATGTCCGTGCCGCGCCAGACTCTGACCGGCGCCAAGAACGCACGACTGACCTTGCTGGCGGGATTCACCACCGTCCGCAATGTGGCCGCCACCGGTTATAGCGATGTTGCCCTGCGCGACGCCATCAATGCCGGCGACGTGCCCGGGCCGCGGCTGCTGGTGAGCGGGCCGGCGCTCGGCATCACCGGTGGGCACTGCGACAACAACATGCTCGCTCCCGAGTTTCATGCCGAGAATGACGGCGTCGCCGACGGTATTGCCGCCGTGCAGCACAAGGTGCGCGAGAACATCAAGTACGGCTCGGACCTGATCAAGATTTGCGCCACCGGCGGCGTGCTCTCGCTCGGCGACAATCCGCAGCACTCGCAATACACAGTGGAGGAACTGAAGGCCATCGTGGCCGACGCGCATCGCCTGGGCCGCAGAGTCGCGGCCCATGCCCATGGCGCCGAGGGTATCCGATGGGCCGCCGAAGCGGGTGTGGACTCGATCGAGCACGGGTCCTACATTGACGATGCCGGCATCGCGGCGATGAAGGAGCACGGCACCTATCTTGTGCCGACGCTCTATCTGGGCGACTGGATGATTGCCAACGCCGAGATCACGCACCTTCCGCCGCCGCTTCTGGCCAAGGCCCGCGACGTAATTCCGGCTGCCCGCAAGAACGTAGCCCACGCCTTCGCCAGCGGCGTAAAAGTTGCATTCGGTACCGATGCCGCGGTTTATCCTCACGGCCTGAATGCGCGCGAGTTTGCGGTAATGGTGAAGCTGGGACTGACGCCGCTGCAGGCCATTCAGGCCGCGACGATCAACGCCGCCGATCTGCTCGGATGGTCGGGCAAAGTAGGCACGCTCGAGCCGGGCGCGTGGGCTGACATCGTTGCCGTGGACGGCGATCCGGTCAAAGACGTGACCACGCTCGAACACGTGAAATTCGTCATGAAGGGCGGCGAGGTGGTGAAGAACGAATACGGGAAGTGAGCCAGGGACCCGATCAGGCAAGAAAACCAAAGGCCGGTTCGAAAAAACCGGCCTTTTGAGTTTGATCGCAAACCGAACTACTTCTTGGGGGCGATCGCGTCTTTGGCGGCCTTGGCCAGATAGAACTTGGCTGTGGTCTTGGCCTTGATCTGGATCGGCTCGCCGGTCTGCGGGTTGCGGCCTACGCGCGCCTTGCGGTGCACCTTCTTCAAGCGGCCCAGTCCGGGAACGACAAAGATGCCGTTCTTCTTGGTTTCTTTGATCGCGGTGTCAGCCAAGTGTTCCAGGAACGCCGCAGCCTGCTTGTTGCTCAGTTCATTCTTCTCCGCCAGTAGGCGGACGAGTTGTGTTTTGGTCAAACCAGCAGCCATACTTCCTCCTCGTAAAAATCGGTTTAATACCAGCGGGGCCTATCTTATACCCGCAGCCTGTGGAAAACACCATATTTTACGCGGGTTTTTTCATTCCGGCACGCGGGAGAGGGCATCTTTGCTGGCTTTTCCGCACGCCATAGTTCCACAATGGGCCTGCAGAGCGTATCAGAATGGTTACGGGGTCAGCGATTTCAGACTGAAGATTTGAGCTTTCAGATTTGTCACCCATCAGGTGCTCAGCGCTTTTATTCTGCAGTCTGCAATCTACAATCCGGCCCGGATGCCATAATCTACACCACGGAGTTCCCCATTTGAGTTGCGCCCTGTGTGAAACCCGCAAGGAGAAGCGCTTCTGCCCAGCCGTGCACGGGCGCATCTGCACCCAGTGTTGCGGCGAGCAGCGCGAAGTCACCCTCGATTGTCCGAGCGACTGCCCTTATCTCATGCAGGCGCGGGAGCACGAAAAGCCGCGTCCGGCGGACCAGATCGAGCCGGCCGCTTTATTTCTGCAGGTCGCAGTTTCCGATCAGTTCATGTATGAGAAAGAACACCTGCTCATGGGGTTGACATACGCCCTGGCCAAGGCGGCGCGATCCGACCGCAGCCTGCATGATCAGGATCTGATTTCTGCCTTAGCCATGCTGACCCAGAGCTACGAGCGGCGCCTGAACTCCGGCCTGCACTACGAACCGCCGCTGACCAGCGAGTCGCAGCGGAGGGTTGCCGCCGAGGTCGAGACGATGGTCAAGGAATACCGCGACGCCGAGCACAAGCACGTGGGCTACTCAAGTCTGCGCGAGAGCGACGTGCTGAAGGCCCTGGTCTTCCTGCTGCGGCTGGCGCACGGGCGGACCTCGGGCCGGCCCAGATCGCGGGCGCTGGTGGAGTTTCTGTTTGCCCAATTCCCGGAGAAAGAATCCGCCGTAATGACGCCGCAGCAAGCCGGAAGCCGCATTATCCTTCCGTAAAATCTTGCAGTTTTCTCACTTCCTGACCGGCTGGCAAGTCAGCCAGCAACTCCCGGGCAGTCTTGTTCAGCACCGGGTGCAAGGCGCGCGGCGCGATTTCTGCGAGCGGTTCCAACACAAAGCGGCGCCGCTGCAGGGCAGGATGTGGGAGGGTCACTTCGGTCGAGTCCACGACGGTGTCGCCGAACAGCAGGATGTCAATATCAATGGTGCGCGGCCCCTTCCCATGCGTGCGCTGACGGCCCATCTGACGCTCGATCTCCAGTAGGGCCTGCATGAGTTGCTGCGGCGTCCTGTTGGTCTGGAGAGCCACGGCACAGTTCAGAAACCACGGTTGATTGGTGACTTCCACCGGCTCGGCCTCATAGAAAGACGAAACCGCGGCAACCTGCCCTACAGTTGCCAGCCGGGAGATCGCATCGCGGAGGTGGGCTTCGCGGTCGCCGAGGTTCGAGCCGAGGGAAAGGTAGGCAAGCTGGGACATGCCGCGTCCAGTTGTACTCCCGCGAGCAGCCGAGCACAATCCCGGACCGAATGGGTGCGGCGGACGCCCCCGTCCGCCGCGGGCAGGAACTCGAGTTCTACGGGAATGAGGTCTGTGGCGCTGCTTCTCCGGACGAGGGCGTCCGGGGCTCCATGACGTCCGCCTGGCAAGGAACCGCCATTACCTTGGTCACGTTTCTGTTTCGGACTACGCCCCATAGAATGCCATCATGACGTTAGAGTCCCTCCTGCTAAGTCAGGACACCGAACTGGTGCGTGTGATCCGGCCAACGCTGGAGAAGCTCTCGATTGACGTGGAAATCTGCCACGAGGCGCGGGCGGCGGCCAACATCCTGATCTCGGAAAAATTCGATGCCGTTATTGTGGATTGCGACGACCTGAAGGGCGGACTCGGCGTGCTGCAGGGCCTTCGTGGCACTCCCAGCAACAAAAATTCGGTGACGTTTGCCATTCTCAATGGCAAGCGAACCACCACCCAGGAAGCCTTCGGCATGGGGGCCAACTTCGTCCTGCAGAAACCGATCAGCGCGCTGAATGCCGCCCGCTGTTTTCACGCCGCGCTGAATTTCATGTTGAAAGAACGCCGCCGTTACTTCCGGCAGCCGGTCAAGATGCTGGTGCGGATTGTGAACGGTGAAAAAGCGGTGAAGGCCACCAGCACCAACATCAGCGAGAGTGGAATCGCTCTGATGCTGCGGGAAGCCTTGCCCAAGGGCGCGACGCCCCGCTTGCAGTTTACCCTGCCCGATCTGAACATCAAGATGGACATCGAGGCCGAGATGGTCTGGGCCGACGTGAAGGGGCGCGCCGGCTTCCGCTTCCGCGGCGTTGCCAAAGATTCGCAGGCGAACCTGGAGCAATGGCTCGATGAGCGAATGGAACAGGAATTACCGGGCTCACGCGAGCGGATCCAGGCGGCCGCCCCGGAAAAGCTGAATTAATCCTCGCCGGCATTCTTGCTCCTTTCCTGCGCGAACCTTAGGAGAGACTTGCACTTGCTCCCGGACGTGGCACTCTGGAAGATCATCCGAGAGTGCTCTTATGACCAATGATTTCCGTATTGCCCGCGTGCAACGAACGCTGCGCTGGTTTGAGGAAGACCTCCCGCTGCTCCACATGCGCGTGAAGGAATTGTCGAACGAACGGCAGGAATCCGCCAAGCAGTTTGCCGCCGCACTGATTGATCAGACCCGGGCTGAACTGGAAAGACTGCTCGAGGAACAACCCTACGACCGCGGGGATTCCTCCGAAGCGCCCTGCGAACCGGCAGACTGAAGGCAGAGATCATTACCACGAAAAACACGAAGTCAGACCAAGGAACCCATACAAGTCAAATCCTCGTGATAGTCTTTGTCTTTCGCGGTTGATGGTTCCTCTTCAGCCCGTCAAACTTCATGGCAGGTTCCTGAATCGTTACAGAGGAGATCCTGCTGCTGCCTGCGAGCTGGGAAGAATCTCGCGTTCCGGCTCCTCGGCGGAGACCGTGGTTTCTTCCCACAACGACTGGTCGCGCAGGATGCGCGACACCAGCGCCGTGTGCATGGCATGGCCGGCGCGGTCCGCTACAATTCGGCCTCGAATCTGTTTTCCCAGCAGCGCCAGGTCTCCAATCAGGTCGAGCACTTTGTGGCGCACGAATTCGTCGCGGAAACGGAGGGGGCCGTTCTCGATGCCATCGCGGGTGAGCACGATGCAGTTCTCCCGCGACGCGCCCCGGATCAAGCCCATGTTGCGCATGGCCTGCTCGTCTTCGCGCGAGCCGAACGTGCGCGCCGCGGCGATGTGTCGCAGATAACTGCCGTTGGTCAGTTCGACCTCAAACGTTTCCTTGCCGATGAGCGGATGAGGGAAGTTGATCGCATAGGAAACCGAGTAAGTCTCGGCGGGATACACCGCGATAAACTTGTTTCCCTCCCGCATTTCCAGCTCGCGGCGCATCTTCAAATACTTGCGCGGGCGCCGTTGCTTCCGGATCCCCGCCTTCTGAATCATTTCGACAAAAGGCTGGGCGCTGCCGTCGAGGATGGGCAATTCCAGGTTGTCGAGTTCGATGATCGCGTTGTCAATGCCCACCCCAATGAACGCCGACAGCAGATGCTCGGTGGTGGAGATCAGTACGCCTTTTTTCATCAGGCTGGTGGCGTAGCTGACGCGAGCGACGTTACGGCTGACCGCTTCGATCTCATAGCCGTCGAGATCGGTGCGGCGGAAGACGATGCCTGTACCCGACGCGGCCGGCAGGATGCGCACCGAGACCGGGGCGCCGCTGTGCAGCCCGACTCCGCTGCACTCTACCGCGGCGCGTATTGTTTGCTCGTGGATCAAAACCCTGCCGATGGATTCGCTGTGGACTTTGTAGAGTAGTGCCCTAAACGAAGAAGTGTCTGTGGCAAAAAAGCCACACTCCGTGGCCGAAAGCCCTGGGACCCAAGGTGTAGATCCCCACCTATTCTGCTGTAACCAACAGTTTCTAAATGATTTACTCAACCATTCGGAAGCTGTTGCAGCCGATTAGTGCCTTTTCTGGGCCTTGTTAGGGTCGTAGCCAGAGTTGGGATCGAACATAGCAGGGTCGAGGTTCTCGTTGATGCTCACCGAGTTGAGGAAACGCTGCGACGCCATGTCGCCGTTGAAGAAGCGGGTGACGTTGTAGGGCGCCATGATGCCCGAAACGGAGCGGTAGTTCTCGTAGATTTCTTCCTCGAGATTCTTTTGCCGGTCCACGGGGTCGCGCCAGACGAATGTCTTCTTGATCGGCAGGTGGGTCTCAGTGTCGAAGTACAGCGTAACGCTCTCGTCTTTGGAATTGATCAGCGTAACCTGCAACGCCTCGTGCTCGGCGGCGACGGCGTTGCCTTCATACAGAAAGATTACTCCCGGCTCATTGACCCAGGCCCGTAAAACGTTGTCGAGGGAATAGTGACGGCGGCGCAGGTAGTCCACCAGATCTTTCTGCTCGACCGGATGCGCGCCCTTGTAGGTTATCTCGTATCCCTTATCGCCGACGTACAGCTCGGCAATGTCGCGTTCCTTGGTGATTTCGACGCGCTCCTTGTCGGGGAACTGAAAGAAGCTCCAGAACACGGCGCCGCCTCCGGTCGGTCGGCCATGGTGGAAGGAATAACCGCGTCCCTGCTGCTCGCGATTGCGCACGTTAAGATAAATGTCGCCGCCCAGGGCCTGGATCGCTTGATCAACCAACGCCCTCGCCTTGCGGGTGTTCGCGTCGGCTGCCGGTGGATGGGCTACAGGCGCCACCTGCGACGGTGTTTGCGTCGGTGCGCCCGGCTGCTGTCCTTCTAAACCGCTCAGGCACACCAAAACCACAATAGGAAGAATCTGTCTCATTCCGAATGGAAAGTGATGGCGCGCAACGTATCGCGAGCTATCGGAATTGTAGCGTCTTCCGGGGACTTTCTGCCCGCGGCTCGAAATGCTCCTTTTTCTTCTTGGATGCAGGAAAATCCAGGGACGCCATCGGGACGATCGCTTTTTTTGCCAATCCGGACTGGTTCACCCCGCCAGCACCGCGCCGCCATTGACGTTGAAGATTTCTCCCGTGATGAAGCCGGCCTGCTCGGTGCAGAGGAAGAGCACCGGAGCGGCGATCTCCTCGGCACGCCCAGCGCGTCCCAGCGGGATGGTTCGGCGGATGACTTCGCCGGTCTTCGGATCGGCCAGCGTCGCCGCGCTCATGTCCGTGTCCACCCAGCCCGGGGCCACGCAATTCACATAGATTCCCCCGGGCGCCAGTTCGCTCGACAGGCTTTTGGTCATGCTGATGAGAGCGCCCTTCGTCGCGGAATAATCGGAGTGGTACGCCTCCCCGCGCTGGCCGCTGGTCGAACTGATGAGCACGATGTGTCCGGCCGCCGCGCCTTTCTTAGGCTGCGATTTCATCTGGGCCACCGTGTGTTTCACCAGGCCAAAGACCGCGTCCAGATTGATAGACAGCGTGTTGCGCCACTGCTGGTCGGGCATCTGATCAATGCCGATATCATCGCCGAGCCACACGCCGTGATTCGCCACCAGAATATCGAGTCGGCCGAAACGTTCGACAACGGCGCGAACCAAGGGCGCCGCCGACTCGGGACTGTTCAGGTCGCAAGCGACCGCGTGGCAGACGTTCGCCCCGCACTCCCTGACCAGAGCCTCGGCCTGCGCCTTGGCAGCGCGGTAGTTGAAAGTAACCTTTGCGCCGGCGCCGCAGAACATGCGCACCGTGGCCGCCCCTATGCCGCGCGAGCCGCCGGAGATGAGAGCGACTTTGCCGGAGAGAGAAAGAGAGATGGACATAGCAAACTAGGCTATCGCATTCCCGTCTCCGAGCATAGTTCGCGCGGCGCACGAAGCATTGGTTGGGAGTGGGGGACTTACATCCGGTAGACTCTTGCTTCCCAGCCTTTCAGATGCAGAGTGGTTGTGTTCTCTTCTGCCTGGCCCAGATTCGAAATCTGCAAGTGGCCGGCTTTCAAGCCGCCGGGAATCGCATAGGAGACGGCATCTCCGGAAAAATTCAGCACGATTAGGTACTTTTCTGATCCGACAACTCGGGTATACGCAAAGATCTTCGGATTCTGCGGATCGAGATCCTTGTAATTGCCATACACCAGGCCGGTCGCCTCTTTCCGCAGAGCGATCATCTTGCGGAAATAGTGGTAGATCGAATCGGGATTTCCGACTTCGTCCTTGGCGTTGATCTTCTTGTAGTTCGGATTCACCGCCAGCCACGGCTTGCGTCCGGTGGTAAAGCCGCCGTTGGCCGAGGCATCCCACTGCATCGGTGTCCTGGAATTGTCGCGGCTCACCTTGCGGAGGCTGTCGAGGATGGTATTGGCGCTGATCTTTCCGGTGTCCACGTAGGCCTTCCATTCATTCTTGGCTTCGATATCGTCAAAGTCCTTGATGCTGTTGAAGGGATAATTCGTCATGCCCAGTTCATCGCCCTGAAAAATGAAGGGCGTGCCCTTCAGAGTCAGAAGCAAGGTCGCCAGCAGCTTGGCGGAGGCTACCCGATGGGCAGGGGAGTCGTCGCCAAACGCAGAGACCACGCGCGGATTGTCGTGGTTGGAGAGAAACACGGTGTTCCAGCAGTACACATCGAGCTCGCCGTTCTGCCGGGTATAGATGGCCTTCAATTCCGGAAGGGTCCAGGGTTTCCAGAGGAATCCGTCGCGATTGATGCGGACGGCGTCGAAGTTGAAAATCATGTTGAGCTCATGGCGGCGCTCGTCCACCAGAGACGCGGTCTGGTCTGCCGTGACGCCGAAGGCTTCGCCGACGGTCATCACGTCATATTTCGATAGAACTTCGCGATTCATCTCCTGCAGGTATTCGTGCAGATGCGGACCCATCGCATAGAAGTAGTGAGGGCGCATGGCGTAGTCGGGGGGCAGGTCCGGCAGGCCCTCGCGCTTGGAGATGAAAGGGATAACGTCCATGCGGAAGCCGTCCACGCCTTTGTCGAGCCAGAATTTCATCAAGTCATAGACTTCTTGCCGCACTTTGGGATTGTCCCAGTTCAGGTCGGGTTGCTTCTCGGCGAACAGGTGCAGGTAGTATTCGTGGGTCGCCGGGTCCAGCGTCCAGGCTGATCCCGAGAAGAAGGAAATCCAGTTGTTGGGCTCTTTGCCGTTTCTTGCCGGACGCCAGAAGTAGTAGTCGCGAAAGGGATTGTCCTTGGCTTTCCGGCTCTCCACGAACCAGGCATGCTCGTCGCTGGTGTGGTTCACCACCAGATCGAGCACGAGTTTCATGTTCCGTTGCTTGATGCCCTTCAGCAGTTCGTCGAAATCAGCCATGGTGCCGAACTCCGCCATGACCTTCCGGTAATCGCGAATGTCATAGCCGTTGTCGGCGTTAGGGGAGTCGTAGTGTGGACTCAGCCAGACGACGTTGACGCCGAGCTGCTGCAGGTAGTCCAGTTCCGAGGCAATGCCCTTCAGATCGCCAATTCCGTCGCCGTTCGAGTCCTTGAACGACCGCGGATAGACCTGATACACGACGGCTTCCTTCCACCACTTCGGTTCGTATCCGTTTAGGGTGGAGGGTGGTTTTTCTCCGGAATGAGGCTCTGCGGCTCGAGAGCCTGGGGCAAGCGGTATCAGCAACGCGAATGCGAAGAGGGCGGAAGTGGCGTGTGCGAAGTTCATGGGAAGAGTCCCTGCAGTGAACCTATGATTTCGGTGCGATTCTACCTGAAGTTAGGCGGGTTGCCAGTGATTGCCTGCACGCCTGGGAAGATTTCCGCGCAGGTGGAGGAAACAGAAATCAGCCGCCTGAGCCGGAAGGCGTGCGTTCCGCTCTTATCGTGCGCAGAAGCAGACGCACCAGCATGCCGTCGAAAGTGGTTCCACTCATCTTCGAAAGTTCTTCGAGCGCCTGGTCCGGAGTGCGCGCCGCCGAGACGGATTGCTGGGTGACCAGGTTGGCGTAGGCGTCGGCCAGCGCGATGATGCGCGCCCAGAGCGGAATTTCTTCTCCGCGCAGGCCGCCGGGATAGCCCGAGCCGTCCAATCGCTGGTGGTGATGCTCGATGGCTTCCCGCATCCTCGCGCCGTGCGGAATGGTGCCCACGATATCCGCCCCCACCAGCGCGTGCAGTTTCAGCTGCTCGTATTCCTCGTCGCTGAGCGGGCCAGATTTATTTAGAATGCGCTCGGAAATGAAAATCTTGCCCACGTCGTGAACCCGGGCGGCATAAACCAGATCGGCGGTTTCCTGGGAGGACAGGCGCAGAGAGCGAGCGAGAATCTCGGCATAGCGGGCCACCAGATCGCCGTGCCCGGCGGTGCGCATTTCCCGCGACTCGGCCGCGCGGCTCAGCGATTCGATCGCTTCCTTGAGCAACGGCACGTTGCAGTCTTCGGCGCCGCCGCAGAGTTTGTACAGCGTGCTGGTTAATTCTTCCAGTTGCTCGGGGCCGGTGTGCTCGCGCTGTAGAAAGCCTTCTATGTAGGCGGAAATCTGCTGGCGCTGGCGGGCAAAGTCCTGGCCCTCGACAAACTCCTGCGCCGTCGAGACCAGATTTCCTCCCGAGCGCTTGGAGACGTACATGCCGGCGTCGGCCACGCGAATCACGTCTTCAATGGTGAAGCCGTGGAGCGGGAAGCTGGCCACACCGAAGCTGCCTGTGATGCGGTGCTCATCGAGCATGGGGTCGCCGGCAATCCACTGGCGCAGACGTTCGGCCAGCACCTGGGCCTGCTCGGCGCCGGTTTCGGGCATCAGGATGATGAACTCGTCGCCGCCATAGCGCGCCACCACGTTCGACTGGCGCGACTTCTGCTCCAGCAGGCGCCCCACCCGCGCCAGCACCAGATCGCCCTCGAAGTGTCCCCTGGTGTCGTTGACCTCTTTGAACTTGTCGAGGTCAATCAGAACCACCGAAAACGGACGTCCGGAGCGCGAGGCACGCTTCCATTCCGCCGACAGCGCCTCCCAGAAAAAACGGCGGGTCTTGATTCCAGTGAGACCGTCGGTAATGGACTGCTGCTGCAGTTTCTGGAAGACAAAAGCGTTGTGCAGCGCGGTGGCCAGCAGGTCGGCCAGGGTGTTGAGGATCAGAGCGTCCTGCGGCGAAAACGCATTCTCGCCGCGGCTTTCGATGTTGAGCACGCCGATCAGATTGTCGCCGTAATTGATGGGGATGCAGAGGACGCCGCGGGCATCCGGCAGGATTCCGGCGAGCGAGCCCGGCGGCGCGTTCTGCACCAGGGCGCGTTCGCCGGTGCGCGCGACGCGGCCCAGAATGCCGCTGCCCAGAGGGATATGCCGGCCCATGGCATGCGCCGTCGTGCCGGCTTCCGCCTTGATCTCAATCTCTTTGGTCCCGTAGTCGAGCAGTCCGATGCCAATATGGTCGAAGCTGAAGTTCTTTTGGATTTCGCCGGCGATCTGCCCCAGCATGTGCACCGGATCTTCACTGGAAATCGCGGTGCGGGAAACGTTGTTGAGAAACGCGAGCTGCCGCGAGCGGCGTTGCTCTTCGGCAAACAGGCGTGCATTTTCGACGGCGACCGAAACCTGGCCGGCCGCGGTCATCAGGACCTCGAGGTCGCGCTGCTCGAACACGAACTCGCGAACGGTATTGAGTGCGGTCATCACGCCCGCGGGCCTGTTTCCCAGAAAAATGGGTACGGCCACCAGGCACTTCGCCGGACGCTCGGGAATGTAGGTGATGCCCAGCCGGGCTCGTTCCTTCTCGAGTTCCGAGCGGATCAGCAAGGGCTGGCCGGTGCGGATCACATACTCGGTGAAGGCGTTCTCCAGCCTGCGCGAGCGCTTGGGCAACACACGGTTGCCTTCCACATCCAGCTCGAAGCGGATCTCGTCGCCCTCCTGGAAGGCAACGTAAAAATCGCTAGTATCGAAGATCTGCCCCAGTTCGGCCTGAATCGTGCGGAGGACTTCATCCTGGTCGAGGCGCGAGCTGATCGCTTTTCCAATCTCGGTCAGCAGTTCGTACTCTTTGGTGCGGCGGTGAGCATCGTGGCTCACCACGTAGTTCTCAAGGGTCAGGCCGAGCTGCAGGCTCAGTCCCACCATCAGCCGCGGGCCCGAGGAACCGAAGGCGCGCCGCTCGGCGTGGGGGAAGAGAATCACGCCGAAATTGTGTTCCCGGGTCTGCAACGTGACCGCCGTCAGATGCCGAACCCCGGCCTCGGTGAGGATGCGCTTGAATTCCGCGAATGTTCCGACGGAGGCTACCGGCAAAGGCTCGCTCATCTCCGCCAGATCCTGCACGCTGAAGATTCCGCTTCGCCGATAAGCCAGTTCGCAGATGTAATCGCCCGCCCCGCTTTTTTCCAGGGCATCGAGGAATTCCGGGGAGAAACCGTGTTGCACGGAAGGCAGCAGTCCCCGCCAGCGCTCGCTGATGAAAATCGCGGCGCGGTCCAGTGGCAACGCGCTCATCAACCGCTCCAGCGCCGCCTGCATGCTGGGAATTAGATCGTCGGCAAACAGCAGTTGCCGCGGGTCCACGCCCAGCGTCGAGAGAGCCAGCGTGTTTTCTTGCACTGCATTGCGCTGGTTTTCAAACAGCACCATCACCATCGCGATGCCCAATAGCATCTGCGGAACCGGCCCGAAAAGACGGCTGGCCGTGCCAAACCGTTCCACCCACGGATTCTGCAACTGCCCCACGCCCATCAGCACCGCCCACAGAGCGAGGGCAAACGCCAACACCTGGAAAGCCAGCGATCCCTTGCGGTGGCCATTGAGGTAAAACATGGCCGAGCAGTAAAGCAGAATCACCGCCAACCCCAGGCCCAGCCGGATCGCCGGCTGCACCTCAGGGTGAAACACATGGTTGACGATGTGTTGCTGCAGGGTCAGGCCGGCCAGAATGATTCCGGCGCCTCCGACCGCGGCGTCGTACCAGCGGAACAGGTAGGCCGAGCGCATCAGCCGCGTCGAAACAAACATGCACAGCGCCATCGCCACCAGAAAAAGCTCACTGATCAGAAAGGCCAACGGCGACGACGGGAACGCATCGAGGATGTAGTGCAGAGAATAAAACGCCCACGCCAGCTGCCAGGCGCGAAAATACGCCTGCCGGCTCTGCTCGTGGAGATACGTGAAGACGAAGAACAGCAGGACCGAGACAATCCCCGGGATCACCACCGTCGTAATGACGACACTGTTCATAAGGCCCGCGAACACGCCTTCGGGCTGGCTGCCCGCTTAGTATTATGGGGAAAACCGTCTATTCGATGGTTTCACACCAGTTTGGCGAAGACAACAGAATTTAAGGACAGTCCTGCGAACCGAAGTGTCCTAATTTCTTTGGAAGAACAGGCAACGCTTTGGGCGAGGCCAAGATCGGAAATGCCTCCCGGAACTGGCACGCTTCATCGCCGTACCGCTTGACGCTGGTTTTCGCCCGCCCGTACCATCGCAAGAGACTTCCCCATGACCGTGTCCCGCAGCAGTTCAGTGAGGCCGCGCGTGCGCTTTGCGCCGTCACCTACGGGCTTTCTCCACGTGGGCAGCGCCCGCACCTTTATTTTCAATTGGTTATACGCGCGCCGGACGGGCGGCACCATGATTCTGCGGCTCGACGATACCGACGTCGAGCGCAACACCGATGCCTCGGTCACTTCGATCTTCGAAGGTCTGAAATGGCTCGGCCTCAGCTGGGACGAAGAATACAAGCAGTCCGAGCGCGGGGCCCTGCATCGCCAAATGGCTGAAGCCATCCTCGAGAAGGGACTCGCCTATCGCGATTTCACTCCGGCCCACACTGGGGACAGCGAAAGATCCGGAGCGCAGGGAACCTGGCTGTTCAACCCCGGCATGCGCGAACTCAGCCGCGAAGCAAGCGATCGCCGCGCCGCCGCCGGAGAGCTGTTTGCTCTTCGCTTTCGTGTCCCGCGCGATGGCGGGCAGGTTGTGCGTTTCACCGACGCTGTCTATGGCGAGCAAATGAAAGCGGGCGCCGACATCGAAGACTTTGCCCTGCTGCGCTCCGACGGCATGCCCACGTATCATCTCGCCTCGTGTGCCGACGACGCCGACCTGTGCATCAGCCACATCATTCGCGGGCAGGACCACCTCACCAACACGTTCAAACACGTCCTGATCCTCGAAGCCGCCGGTTACACGCCGCCGCAGTTCGCACACCTTCCTCTGCTGGTCGCGCCCGATGGCACCAAGCTCTCCAAACGCCGCCACGGCCCGGTCGTAAGCGTGACCACCTACCGCGACGCCGGATTCCTGCCCGAGGCCTTCATCAATTTCCTCTGCCTGCTCGGCTGGTCACCCAAAGACGATCGCACCAAGATGAGCCAGCAGGAGTTGATCGAAGCTTTCTCGCTCGAAGGCATCAACCGAGCCAATGCCGTAGTGAATTTCAAGGAATCCGATGTAGGGCGGGCACTCCTGCCCGCCACTGCCGAAAGCTCCACTAGCTCTGTCATTCCGAACGGCCGCGAAGCGGCGGTGAGGAACCTGCTTTCTACCCCCGAAGACACCTTCGACCCTAAAGCCCTCTGGCTCAACGCCGAACACATTCGCGGCCTCGCCATTGAAGACCTGAGCCAGCGCCTGCTGCCCATCGTGCGCGAAGCCGGGTTCAACATCACTCCCGAGAAGATGGTGCGGATCACGCCGCTCATCCGCGAGCGCATCACCCTTCTGCGCGACGTGCTCACCGTCGCCGACTTCTTCTTTGTCGAGCAGTTGCCGCCCTATGACCCGGCCGAGCTCATCCCGCAAAAGGGAGACGCAGCCCTGGCGCTGAAAGTTCTGCAGAAGGCGCAGGCGGTTCTTGCGAACGTAGAGTTCAAGCATGATCCGCTAGATCAGGCCTTGCGCGCGGCCGCGCAGGAAATTGGAGTGAAGGCCGGACAGATGTTTCAGCCGATCCGGGTCGCGGTCTGCGGCCGCAAAAACGCCCCGCCGCTGTTTGAAACGCTCGAAGTGCTGGGGAAAGAGACGACACTGGCGAGGATTAACCTGGCGACACAGAAGCTTCACTGACGGCGCTTTCTAGAAAGCAAAACCCCGAACCGTTTCCAGTTCGGGGCCATCAACCTGTCCAGTTACAAGCTGATTATCGGAAACTTGCCAACCGAAGTCAATGTTACTTCCGGAGTTGGGAGAGCCTCCCTGTCCCAAGGCTCTCCGCCAGCTTCCCTACCGAACCAGGGTCGCCGTGGACCCGGCGGGACTCGAACCCGCGCCTTTCAACTGGACAGGTTGACTTGCTGCCATTACACCACGGGCCCTTGGTCGAGCCTATGCCGCTGTTCGTAGGATTCACAAGTTTGCGGGCCACATTTAATTGATCCAGAGTTTCAATTTGGGATTTTGCGTCCGCGCGACCTTGTCTTTCATCTCTTATGCTTTCCGCTGTAGGTGTCATACATCCAACCACGAGGGTGTCCGTTATGAAAGCCGTTCAAATCAGCAAAGCCGGCGGTAATTTCGAACTTGTCGAGCGCCCCATCCCGCAGCCGGGACGCGGGCAAGTGCGCATCAAGGTCGAGGCCTGCGGCATCTGCCACAGCGATGCGCTGGTCAAAGAAGGACATTGGCCGGGCATTCAGTATCCGCGCGTGCCGGGTCACGAGATTGCCGGCCGCATTGATGCCGTCGGCACCGAAGTGACTTTATGGAAGCCCGGCCAGCGTGTCGGTGTGGGCTGGCACGGCGGGCATTGTTTTTGGTGTGACGCCTGTCGCCGCGGCGACTTTCTTCTCTGCGAGAACGGAAAAATCACAGGGATTTCCTTCGACGGCGGATACCAGGAATACATGCTCGCGCCCGCCGAAGCGGTCGCTGCTCTGCCCGACGACTTGCCCGCCGAGGAAGCTGCCCCGCTCCTCTGCGCCGGCATTACCGTCTTCAATTCGCTGCGCAACGCGGGAGCCCGCGCCGGCGATCTGGTCGCCGTGCAAGGCATCGGCGGACTCGGTCATCTCGGAGTGCAGTATGCCCGCCAGATGGGCTTTCGCACCGTCGCCATCGGCCGCGGAGGCGACAAGAAGCCGCTGGCCGTCAAACTGGGCGCGCACGAATACATTGACACCAGCGCGGGCGATCCGGCACAGGCGCTACAGAAGCTGGGCGGGGCGCGGGTCATTCTGGCGACTGCGCCAGACTCCAAATCCATGTCGGCCCTGATTGACGGCCTGGGAGCCAACGGCAAGATGGTCATTGCCGGTGCCGGCTTCGAATCGCTGACCGTGACCCCGCTGCAACTGATTGGCGGACGCAAGTCTATTCAGGGATGGCCCTCGGGCACGGCTCGCGACTCGGAAGACACGTTGCGCTTCAGTTCGCTGACCGGCGTGCGTCCCATGATCGAGCGCTATCCGCTGGAGAAAGCGGTCGATGCCTACCAGCAGATGATTACCGGCAAAGCCAGATTTCGCGTCGTGCTGACAATGAGCTAAAGAGCCGCGTCGTATTGACAATGAGCAAGTGGAGCCCCGGACGCCCCCGTCCGGGGTGCGCTGCCAGAGGTCTTTCCCAGGCGGTTGACACCGTCCTTGATCTCTGTTTTATAATCATTCTCATCCAGTAACTATGCGTCTCAGCCATCAACAGTTCCGCGAATTGGCTTGGAAGTGCGGCCTCGCCGCCACCCATCAGCGCCAGGTCGTGTACGAAACCGTCGTTGCTTCGCACGGCCACCGCTCCCCGGAACAGATCTACACGGCCGTGCGCAAGCGCGTTCCGCACATTTCTCTGGCCACGGTTTATAACAATCTCCGCCTCTTCGTCGAGCATGGCCTGCTGCGCGAGGTCACGCCCCACGCCTCCACCTTGCGGGTGGACGGTAACATCAAGCCCCATCATCACCTCGTATGCTCGCGCTGCAAAGAGGTGCAGGACATCGAAGGTGACTTCATCGACTTCAAACGCTTATCCCCGCACGTTCCCAAGGGATTTGACTTGACCCAGCCGGTGGTCGAGGTCTTCGGCCTCTGCCGCCGCTGCCGCACAAAAACTTCATAAGCACGCACGGCGCGTGATGGTTGTATTTCATCGAAGCCGTTTGCGGCGAGCAAGACGGAGGATGAACTCATGGCAACAGAAGTGGTGAACCAAACGCCAAACATGTCAACCGAGGCCAAGTGCCCCTTCACGGGCGGAGCCACCGCACACACGAATCGTGACTGGTGGCCGAACCAACTGAACCTTCAGATTCTCCACCAGCACTCTAGCCTGCCCAATCCGATGGGCGAGAAGTTCGACTACGCGAAGGAATTCAAGGGCCTCGACCTCAAAGCCGTGATCAAAGATCTTCATGCCTTGATGACGGACTCGCAGGATTGGTGGCCGGCCGATTTTGGTCACTACGGCGGGCTATTCATCCGGATGGCGTGGCACAGTGCCGGCACGTACCGCATCGGCGACGGCCGCGGCGGCGCCGGAGCCGGACAGCAGCGCTTCGCGCCGCTCAATAGCTGGCCCGACAACGTGAACCTCGACAAGGCGCGCCGGCTGCTGTGGCCGATCAAGCAGAAATACGGCCGGAAGATCTCCTGGGCCGACCTGATGATTCTCGCCGGCAATGTTGCCCTCGAGTCGATGGGCTTCAAGACCTTCGGATTTGGCGGCGGCCGCGCCGATACTTGGGAGCCCGAAGAGGACGTCAACTGGGGTCCCGAAAGCAAGTGGCTGGGGGATGAGCGCTACAGGGGTGATCGTGAGCTGGACAATCCTCTCGGCGCGGTCCAGATGGGCCTGATCTATGTGAATCCGGAAGGCCCGAACGGCAACCCGGATCCCGTCGCGGCGGCCAGGGACATTCGCGAGACCTTCCTCCGCATGGCCATGAATGACGAAGAAACAGTCGCCCTGATTGCCGGCGGCCATACCTTCGGCAAAACCCACGGCGCGGGCCCTGCGTCCAATGTGGGGCCAGAGCCGGAAGCGGCTCCCATCGAGGAACAGGGTCTTGGCTGGAAGAGCAAATTCCGCACCGGCAAAGGCGGCGACGCGATCACCAGCGGAATCGAAGTCACTTGGACTACGACCCCGACCAAGTGGAGCAACAACTACTTCGAGAACCTTTTCAAGTACGACTGGGAACTGACCAAGAGCCCAGCCGGTGCCAATCAGTGGACGCCGAAGAATGGCGCTGGCAAAGCCACGGTACCGGATGCGCACGACCCCTCCAGGCGTCACGCGCCATCCATGCTGACCACGGATCTCTCTTTGCGCTTCGACCCTGCGTACGAAAAGATTTCACGGCGTTTCTACGAACATCCCGATCAGTTCGCTGATGCATTTGCCCGCGCTTGGTTCAAGCTGACGCACCGCGACATGGGCCCGATCGTTCGTTATCTCGGTCCGCTCGTTCCCAAGGAGACGCTGTCGTGGCAGGACCCAATCCCCGCGGTGAATCATAAGCTGATCGGGGAGAAGGACATTTCGGCTCTGAAGGCGAAAATCCTCGCGTCAGGGCTTTCCGTTTCCCAGTTGGTCTCGACGGCCTGGGCGTCGGCCTCGACATTCCGCGGCTCCGACAAGCGCGGTGGCGCCAACGGCGCGCGCATTCGCCTTGCCCCGCAGAAAGACTGGGAGGTCAACCAGCCGGCCGAGCTCGCCAAGGTGCTAAAAAAGCTCGCGGCCATCCAAAAAGAGTTCAACAGCTCCGGGTCCAACGGCAACAAGTCTAAGGGCAGTAAGGGGAAAACGGTTTCGCTTGCTGACCTGATCGTCCTCGGCGGCTGTGCGGCCATCGAGAAAGCCGCCAAGGCCGCAGGGCACGACGTGAAATTGCCGTTCAAGCCGGGCCGCATGGATGCCTCCCAAGAGCAAACCGACGTGGAATCGTTCGAACCACTCGAACCGAAAGCCGATGGCTTCCGCAACTATCTCAGCGGCAAGCAGCGCCTGTCGGCCGAGGAGATGCTGGTGGACAAGGCGCAGTTGCTGACGCTGACCGCGCCTGAGATGACAGTTCTGGTCGGTGGCCTGCGCGTCCTGGGCGCAAATGCCGGGAACTCCAAACACGGCGTCTTTACCAGGCGGCTGGGGACGCTGACCAACGACTTCTTCGTCAACCTCCTCGACATGCGCACCGAATGGCAGCCGGCGGGCAATGGTTCTGGCGGCGCCTACGAAGGACGTGACCGCAAAACGAACCAGGTCAAGTGGACCGGCACCCGTGTCGACCTGATTTTCGGTTCGAACTCCCAGTTGCGTGCCGTAGCGGAAGTCTATGCCTGCGCGGACTCGAAAGAGAAGTTCGTGAAAGACTTCGTAGCCGCGTGGGATAAAGTGATGAATCTCGATCGCTTCGACCTGCAGTAGGAAACGGAGCCCCGAGATTAATTGGATGGCTCCCCGGACGCCCTCGTCCGGGGAGCCGCGCCCCCAACTCTGTGCCGCTGAGCCCGTGCCACTCCCTGGGCGGAACCTTCGGCTTCGCTCAGGGCAGGCTGCGTCCGCCCCTCCATAGTTCTGTTGGGGTAAGATCAGAGCCATGAATCCGTCCACATCTGAGGCGAAAATGAACGAAAATCCCGCCCCGGAATCTCGTCCTTCCAATTTCATCCGCGACATCTTCCTCAACGACCTCAAGACCAACAAATACAACGGCCGCGTGCAGACTCGCTTTCCTCCCGAGCCCAACGGATATCTCCACATCGGCCACGCCAAGGCCATCTGCATTGACTTCGGATACGCCGACGAATTCGGTGGACATACCAACCTGCGTTTCGACGACACCAACCCGGAGAAGGAAGACGTGGAGTACGTCGAGTCCATCATGGAGGATGTCAAGTGGCTCGGCTTCCACTGGGACGGGTTGTTCTACGCCTCCGACTATTTCGACCAGCTCTACCAGTGGGCAATCAAGCTCATCAAAGTTGGCAAGGCCTACGTGGATGATCTTTCGGCGGAAGAAATCCGCAAGCATCGCGGCACGCTGACGGAGCCGGGCAAGAACAGTCCTTATCGCGATCGCTCGGTTGAGGAGAACCTGAATCTGTTCGAGCGCATGAAGGCGGGCGAGTTCCCCGACGGCACACGCGTGCTGCGCGCCAAGATTGACATGGCCTCGCCCAACCTGAACATGCGCGATCCGGTCATGTACCGCATCCTGCACGCCGAGCATCATCGCACCGGCAACAAGTGGTGCATCTATCCGATGTACGACTACGCGCACGGCCAGTCGGATTCGCTCGAAAAGGTAACGCACTCGATGTGCTCGCTCGAGTTCGCCGACCACCAGCCGCTCTACAACTGGTTCATCAAAGAGCTCGGGATCTTCCCTTCGCAGCAGATCGAATTCGATCGCCTCAGCCTGACCTACACGATCATGAGCAAGCGCCTGCTGCGGCGCCTGGTGGAAGAAAAGCTCGTGCGCGGCTGGGACGATCCGCGTATGCCCACGCTCTGCGGCCTGCGCCGCCGCGGCTACACGCCGGAGGCGATCCGCAACTTCGTCACCGCGGCTGGAGTTTCACGTACCAACGGTATCGTCGAGCTAGCCATGCTCGAACATTTCGTCCGCGAGGATCTGAACAAGCGCTCGACGCGCGTGATGGCCGTGCTTCGTCCGCTGAAAGTTGTGATTGAGAATTATCCCGAGAACCAGTCCGAAGAGATGGACGCGGTCAACAATCCCGAGGACGCCAGCGCCGGCTCGCGCAGAGTGCCCTTCTCGCGCGTGCTCTACATCGAGCAGGATGACTTCCGCGAGGATCCTCCCAAAGGCTATTTCCGCCTGTCGCCGGGGCGCGAAGTGCGCCTGCGTTACGCCTACTTCATCACCTGCAGAAGCGTCGTGAAGAACGACAAGGGCGAAGTGATCGAGGTGCACTGCACCTACGATCCCGCCACGCGCGGCGGCAACGCGCCCGACGGGCGCAAGGTGAAGTCCACCATTCACTGGGTCTCGGCGGCGCACGCGGTTGACGCGGGAGTGCGAGTGTACGAAAACCTGTTCACGAAAGAAAATCCCGCAGACGTCCCCGAGGGCCAGGACTTCATCGTGAATCTCAATCCGAACTCGCTCGAAGTGATCCCGCACGCGAAGCTCGAACCATCATTGGCAAATGCGAAAGCCGGAGACCGCTATCAGTTCGAGCGCCTGGGCTACTTTTGCGTTGATCTCGACTCCAAGCCCGGAGCGTTGGTCTTCAACCGCACGGTCGCGCTGAAAGATACGTGGGCGAAGGTGGAGAAGAAGCAGGGCGTCAGCCGGACCTGAGATGCCGCTTTGGAGTGAGTGAATGTCCGTGCCGGATCGAGTACGCGAACTTCTGAACAGGGAGATACCAGACAAGCTTTGGCATTACACGTCGTTCAACGGCTTCCAGGGCATTATCAGTAGTAAAGCCATCCACGCGACCGACATCCGCTTCCTCAACGACCGCAGCGAGTTCACTCACGCTCACGATATCGCCAAGCAGATAGCGGAAGAGGCCCCAGAGTTTGGCTCGAACCTTTTTCCCACGGCATATTACTTGAAGAAGGCCGTAGACCTCACTTTCGAAACGGGCATTCTCCATCCCGACCGTCGCCAGGTCTTTGTTTCTTGCTTCTCGGCGGCCGAGGACCAACTCAGCCAGTGGCGAGGGTACTCACGCGGCTCCACTGGGGTGAGTTTGGGATTGAACCTGGCCGAGCTTCGACCTCCCGCTGATGTCGACACCCTCGTTTGTTTCGCGCCATGCGTTTATGACCTTTCAGGAAAGAAGGCGCTCGTGCAGTTCGCATTGGACCATTTCATGAAGGAGGCACAGCAATACTGGGATGCGACCAGGGAGGCTTTTCTCAAGGACAGCGGTCTGAGCTCCCTCACTAATCCGGCCGGGATCATGGAAGCCGTCCGCAAGCTTCCGGCAACGGCAGAGTTCAACAAGAAAGTGGCTATAGCTGCTGCAAAGATGCGAGCAGACCTGCTGCGGATTGCTGCCCTCGCGAAAGACCAAGCGTTCTGCGAGGAGCGCGAATGGCGCCTCGTTCTGCCGCTAGCGGCGGAACACCAGAAATTGCGAAATCCCCCGAAGTACCGTGCAGGGGGGACGACTCTGGTGCCATACATTTCACATCCATTCTCACCGAACGCTCAAGCGCCCACACCCCTGGTAGACGTGATCCTCGGACCCGGAAGCGACCCCAGCGCAACGCAAGCCGTGCGGTCTTTCCTGAGGTCTGAGCGCGTCATGGCACCCATTAGAGAATCGAAAGTGCCTTACCGACCATCGTAGCGGTGTCGGGAACGACCCAAAAGCAAAACCCCGAGCGCCTCTTCCACTCGGGGTCAGCATCTCAGCCTGTCATGCTCAATACGATTATCAAAAGCCGCGGAACAGATGTCAAGGTTACTGGAGGAGTCCGCCTGTCAGAGACCCCTCCTCAGATTCCCCTACTGAACCAGGGAATGGACCCGACGGGATTCGAACCCGCACCTTCGAGCATGACAGGCTGATGTGCTACCAATTACACCACGGGCCCAAGAGAAGATTACGTGCCCGGGCGGTTCGAACCGCGCCTCCTCATTCACAAATTTTCAGCGCAAGGCCCAATTCGGGAATTGCTGCAACTCCCCATTTCGAGGTGGCTGTTCTTGCTGAGAGCTGACGGCTTACTTATGCGCGTGCGGGCTTTGCGCGGGATTGTGGTGTCCGGCCGCCGGTTCCTTCACGACTTTCACTTCAAAGCTTACCGGCAGAGTCTTCGGCGGGAAGCACTGAGCATTGTCGCAGGCCTGGTAGCGCAGCGTGCCGTGCATCATGTATTTTCCCGGAACGACCGAGTGCAGCGGGTGCACGGCCACCTTGATGGTGAAGTCTCCGCTGTAAACGTTCAGGGTCTCGTCAGGCGAAAAGGGGAACTTCAAATCCTGCCCCGGCGGATATGAGATCCGCCCCAGCACGATGTCGGTGGGTACGTCAATGCTCAGGGTGGTGGGAATGAGAAACTCCGACTTGGGCGTGTTGGAGTTGATGTGAAAGTCTGCGCCGACGCGAAAATCCAAGGGAACCTGTGTCTCGGTCGCGCGCGGAGTGGTGATCAGCGGCACCGAGGCCATAGTCACCGACGGCTGCCTTCCCAGTTGCGCCCAGGCCGAGCCAGTCAGCGAAACCAGCAGCACGGCCAGCGGTAATTTGTGCGTCTTCTTTGTCATCGTCCCAGAGAGCATTGCCCCAACGATTGTTCTGCCCACAGCCAAATAGTAAAGCACTTCACCGGCGCTGCTGTTGTTACTTCTGAGCCTGCACCGGCGATTCCGGCGCAGCTTCCGCCTGACTCGTTCCGGTTTGTGCTTCCAGGGCTTTCTTGATCGAGTCTTCGATTTCGGCGCGTCCCCTGAGCCCGATGATCCGGTCTACGATCCTGCCGTCGCGGCTGATGAAGAAAGTTTCCGGCAGAGCCGGAACTCCGCCATAGGCCTCACCCACCGCTTCTTTTCCGAGCAGCACGGGATAGTTCACTCCCATGTCCTTGGCGAACTTGGCGATGTCGTCTTTGCCGGATTCATCCATCGCCACGCCGATCACTTGCAATCCCTGAGGGCCGTACTGGTTTTGCAATTCGATAAACCACGGCATCTCGATCTTGCACGGGGAGCACCAGGTTGCCCAGAAATTCAGCAGCACGGCCTTGCCGCGCAGATCCGACAAACGCATGCTCTTGCCATCCAACGATTCCAGCGTGAAATCGGGCGCAGCCGTTGGCCTTGCATTGCCGGGCGCTGAACCCGAGCGGCGGGCGGTGTGAAAGCCGAAGTACAGCATGCCCGCAATCACCACGGCGGCGACCACCAGAGCCAGCGGGTCCCGTCCTTTGGCGGGAACGGGCGGCTGCGGCGGAACATCCAGAGCATCGCCGCCCACTACGGGCGGCATATCGGGAGTTGACATAATTCCATCCTCAACTAGAGCGAAAACCGGTTCAAGAACGAAAGCCAGCTCGAAATCAGCGTAAAGCGCCCGAGCACCAACAACAGGCCGAGCGCAATCAGGAGCGCGCCTGACGCGACTTCGAGCGCATGCATGTGGGAGCGGAAGCGGCTGTAAAATTTCAGGAACCGCTCCATCAGCAGCGAGGTCAGCAGAAACGGCACCGCCAGCCCCAGCGAATAAACCGCCAGCAGGGCAACTCCCTTTACCAGCGTATCCTGCTCGCTGGCCAGGGTGAGGATCGCGGTCAGAATCGGTCCGAGGCACGGCGTCCAGCCGAAGGCGAAGGCGAAGCCGATCACGAACGCGCCAATCGGCGTGCTGCTGCCTTTGACGCTGTGCAGGCGCGCGTCGGTGTAGAGCGCCTTGATCTTGAAAATGCCGGTCAGGTGCAGTCCGAAGATGATGATGACCACCCCGGCGACTATCGAAAGGGTGTGCTTGTAGCGCGCCGCCAACTGGCCAATCTCGGTCGAGATCGCACCCAGGGTCACGAATACCACGCTGAATCCCAGGATGAATCCGATCGAATTCAACATCACCCGCCGCATGAGCTGACCCTGGGGTGATTTCAGCTCTTCGACGCCAGCGCCAGAAATCAACGAGACATAGCCCGGGACGAGCGGCAGCACGCAGGGCGACAGGAATGAAATCAGCCCGGCCACAAATGCGGCGATCGGAAGCGGAAGACTCTTCATTGAGTTTTATTGTAACTGCTGGGCCGCAACGCCGACGCACTACCCACAAGCCCGTGAGGATTAGCCCTGCAGAACCCGCAGGGCATCCCCTTCGATCAGACGTGCCAACGGCAATTTAGTTGCAATTCGCCCACGGATTCAGTGAGCTTTGGCCGCGGGGGCCGCGAGCGGTCCGGGCGTTGGCATTGACGGCGGCGAATCGGACAAGATCTTGTGCAAGAACCCGGTAGGCAGAGTGGCGTAGAGTACAGCCCGGCTGTCCTCCTGGCGGACCTGGAGGCTGTCGAAAAATGCCTTTACGTCAGCATCGCTGCCCGCGGACCCAACCGAGACCTCGGCGCTATGGAACATGGCCAACGCCACATTCATCTTGTCGGCGATGGCGTGAGCGTCTTCGTCGCTCGCGGCCCAGGCTTCGGCCCGGACGTGCAGCGCGCCGGTGCGCAGAGGCAGATGCAAAGGGTTGTAGCTGGCCGAGATCACCAGATCCGAGCGCTTGGGGAACAGCGTCGCCCATCCGCTGAACTCCGGCGCCGAAGGCTCGATCCGCGCCACGGCCCACAGCGGACTGGCGAGTTGCACGCGCTTGTAATAGTGGCGCAGAAAAGCCGGTCCGCCGAACGGCGACGCCAGCCGCCGCGAGCGGTCCACAATGCCGTGGATCACCGCCGCGTCCTCGTGGTTCGACGCAGCGACCGTGTCCACACCCAGGATGGCTATTCGGAACGTGCGGCCATAGATCGGAATGGTGAAGATATCCACCGAGTTGTAGTTTTCAATCGACTGGGCGGTGCGCTTGAGATAAGCTGCGCACTTGTTGCCGTCAAACCGGCCGGTGAAAACCTCGGAAAAGCGAGCCTCGGGAGCAGCGCCGCCGGTGCCTCCGCCGGGCCAGCGCTGCGGGTAGTGGATGGCGAAAGCTACAGCGTCCAGGTCGCGCTCGAAGTCGAATCCGGTCTCCTGGATGAAGCGCTCATACTCCGGGTCATGGGAGACGGGGAAGAAAGGCTTGCCGTTGCTGGCCCGGCGCACCCAGGTCAGGTCGGCGTACAGGAAGGCATCGGCTCCCGGCAGCAGGCGGGCCGGTTCCGGCGGCGCGTGCTTTCGCAGCTGGACGGTCACCGTGACGGCCGCCGCCACCACCACGACCGCTAAAGCGATGGGGAAAGTGCGTCTAACTCGCATGAAAATGCGGACAGGAGTGGAATGATACCATTATTGACAGGCCGGGGCGGTGTTTCCGCCAACCCATAGTTGCGCCGGGACTTGGCCTTGTGATAACTTATAAAATTGTCCCGGATATCTGGAAGGGATCTGAGGGATAAGCTTGCGCGGAAGCGCGCCTTTCCCCAATGTTTGCTGGCGTAGCTCAGTCGGTAGAGCATCTGATTTGTAATCAGAGGGTCGGGGGTTCGAATCCCTTCGCCAGCTCCAGAGAACAGACTCTAGAGTAGAAGAGAATTAAGACACGAATTTCCGGCGGTAGCGGCGGATTCGGTAGCAGCGCAACAGGTTTTTCCAACGCACTCCATTCGGAACTTTTCCGGCGAGTACTCCTCGCAGCGTGTTGAGCGCGAACCTTGGTTTCCCTGTGTTGCGAAAGTGAAGCGTGACTTGTGCTGGGTTGAGTCTGCGGGCTGGAGTTTGAAGGCTCGCCTGCGGTCCCCGCAAGCAAGGTGTGCCGAAGTGGAGTCGTGTCGGACGGAGCGGCGGCCGCATCGCCCGAGAGTTTGCACAGGTGGGTGAGTGGTTAAAGCCAACAGACTGTAAATCTGTCCCTCCTAGCGAGGTACGAAGGTTCGAATCCTTCCCTGTGCACCAGTGATCTGAATTTTGAGGCTGAGTTGAATCCGGGGAAGAAATTCGCTTTCTCGATTGCGGCGTTCCTGGCTTTGGCGCTGTTGAGTTGGAACACGATGTCGAGTATCCCGATTCCGGTTCACAGCAAGGAACTCGGGATTGATTTTAGTATTGACTTTCGGATGGTGACCCTGGCGATTTTGGGCCTGCTGGCGACGCGTACGGCGCTCGCTTTTTGGCGGACGACGGTTGAAGAGCGGCGCGAGGCGGCCTCGAAAGAGAAGTAAATCGAGGGCAAGGGACAGTCGGGGGATCGACGGCGGTTTCGAGCCGATGTAGCTCAGTTGGTAGAGCACTCCCTTGGTAAGGGAGAGGTCACCAGTTCAATCCTGGTCATCGGCTCCAGAGTTCGAAGTTTGGATTTGTGGAAGGGCTCGGCTTCAGCCGTGCCGTTAAGAGTTAGATTGAAAGCGGCTTTAGCCGCCGAGTTTTTGCTGAGAGCTGACGGCTGATAGCTGACAGCTGAGTTTCGGGCGGGAGTAACTCAGTGGTAGAGTCACAGCCTTCCAAGCTGTTGGTCGCGGGT
>JBBIPV010000022.1:0-66875 GCA_037442635.1 Terriglobales bacterium
ATTTCTTTGGTGAACATTCCCTTGGTGCCGACCTTGGCCAGCGCGACGTCGGTGATCTTGTCGCCAGTGGTATGAATAATTTCAATTTCGATTTCGTGGCCACGCGCGCGCAGGAGCGCGGAGATGTGGTTGGCCTGCCAGAGGGCAAGCTGGGAGCCGCGGGAGCCGATGCGGAGGTGGGGCATCAGTGCCGCGTCCCCACATCGTTCTTCTTTTCCGGAGCCGGGACATCCTTGTCGCGCAGGTTGAACAGGCGGCGGACTACATCAACCACCGTCGTCGCCTCCGATTCTTTCGCGGCGGTCTTCAGGGTGGTGATCGGGGTGTGCATCACCTTGTTGATGATGCCGCGGGTCAGCGCTTCGACCGCCATTTCCTGTTCGGGCGTTAACTGTCCCATGCGTCCGCGAACGCGGTCAATCTCGGCCTGGCGAATCGTTTCCAGATGGTCCTGCAAACTCACGATCGTCGGAACCACGTCCAGCGTGCTCAGGCGGGCTTCGAAGCGCTCGACTTCGCTGGCGATGATGGCTTCGGCGCGCTCGGCTTCCTTGCGGCGGTCGGCGACGTGGCTTGTGACCGCCTGCTGCAGGTCGTCAATGTCGTAGGCAAAAATGCCGTCGAGCTTGGCCATGTCCTGCGACACATCGCGCGGCACCGCGATATCAATGAAGAACATGGGGCGGTTCTTGCGCCGGGCAAGAAATTGTTCGCCGTGTTCGCGGCGGAAGATGGCGTGGGGTGCGCCGGTCGAGGTGATGACGATATCGGCGCGGTCGCAGGTGGAGTAAAGATCCTCGAACCGGATGGCCTGTCCGTCGAACTTCTGCGCCAGGCCGATGGCGCGTTCGTAGGTGCGGTTGGCGACGAAGATGGAAGCGCAGCCGTGGGCCATCAGGTGGCGGGCGGCCAGCTCGCTCATCTTACCGGCACCAACGATGAATACGTTCTTGCCTTGCAACGTGCCGAAAATCTTCTTGGCCAGTTCAACGGCGACCGAGGCGATGGAGACCGAAGAAGATCCCACGGCAGTTTCGGTGCGCACGCGTTTGGCGACGGCGAAAGCGCGGCTGAAGAGCTGGTCGAGCTGTCCGCGGACGGCGCCCACGGCGCGGGCGGTGGCATATGCTTCCTTGACCTGGCCGAGAATCTGGGCTTCGCCGACCACCATCGAATCCAAGCTCGAGGCCACGCGGAAGATGTGGCGCACGGCATCTTTTTCGCGGAATTCGTAGAGGTGCGCGTCGAGTTCCTCCGGCTTGAGGTGGAAGTGATCATGCAGGAATCCGCGCAGGTCGGCCGAGCCATTCGTGGTGTGCGTGACGACCTCAACGCGATTGCAGGTGGAAATCACCATGCCCTCCTCGATTCCGGGATAGGCGGTGAGATCGCGGCAGGTATCGGGCAGGCGAGATTCAGGGATCGCCAGCCGCTCGCGGACATCGAGCGGAGCGCTCTTGTGATTCACGCCGATGAGCTGGAATCTCATGAGGCGGCAAACCTGTGGATCGCCGAGAAGTAGTTCGCGGCCCAGGCGGCGAGAGCTGCCACGAAGGCGAAAGTCGCCAAAAAGGCAGCGCGGCGTCCGCGCCAGCCGGAATTCCAGCGGGTGAAGACCATGATCATGTAGACGGCCCACATCAGCACCGACAGCAAGATCTTGGGATCGAGAAAATCCACGCGACCGTAGGTGGTGAGCGCGACTACCGAGCCGGTCAGCAGCCCCAAAGTCATGAACGGAAAGCCGAGCAGCAGCGAGCGGTAGCCGATCTGGTCAATGACTTCGAGGGCGGGCAGGAAAGAAGTCAGGCTGGCCGGCTTCTTCGATTTCAAGCGGCGTTCCTGCAGCAGATAAAGCAGGCTGGCGCCGAAGCTGAGTACGAGCGCGGCGTATCCGGTGAAGATGAGGATGATGTGAGCGATCAGCCATCCTTTGTGCGACACAAAAGCGGTCAGCAGCACCGGTTGCTCGTCTACCGCGGCGACGAAAGTCAGGAAGAATACGACCGGAAACACGACCACGCCAGGAGAAGTCGTCTGGTAAATCGCATAAATGACCATGAAGAAGGTCATCGAAAGAAACGCCAGCAGCGACTCTCCGTTATGCACCGAAGCCCACACCACCTGGCCCGAGACGAATAATTCGACCAGCGAAACAAAATGGAAGACCAGGCCCAGGCTGGCTGCATGCAGTGCGATACGGCTGAACAGGTCGCTGGTGCGGCTGAGCGCCACGAAGGCGTAGACCAGCCCGATCAAATAGCAACCCAGCGCGAAACGCAGCCACAGCAATGACATAGGCGTTACAGGTTCCCCAATCGCATCAGTTTACCCCAAGTCGCCCGCGGGCAATGCCACCGACAGTACGTCAAGGCTGATTGTCCCAACGAGTGGAGGTAAGGTAAACACAGGGAGTCACTTATGGGTGTGACTAGGATCACAGACGTCGGCTCCGTCGGTTCGCGCGTGAGGATTTAGCTGGTTCAGCATCTCCTGGATCGTATTGACGCAGCGCTCGATTGAGTATCTGTGTGTGCAGTTCCTTAGGGCTTGGTCGGCGTCTTGCCGCCAGCGTGCGGATTGGGCATGCCCGGAGGCATGCTTCCGGCGGCATGGCTACCGCTCATCGAACCCATGTCGCCGGGTGCGAAGCAGGTCACGCGGCCGCTGGACGCGACACGGAGTTGCGACGGGCACGCGCCGCTGGTGAGCGCGGCCGAGGGGCCCTCGCCTTGCGCCTGTACGGTAAACAGCTTGCCATCGGCGCTGCCGGCCACACCAACGCTCATGCCGGGCATGTGGTAGGCGACGTGGAACGGGTGTTTGCTCTGGCTTGCCTGGACCGCGCAGTCGCTGGCGGTCTTAAGTTGGTCCCCGGCGGAGTGGACATCCAGGAATCCGCAATCGGCCGCGCCGTTTCCAGAATACTCCTGGAGTTTTTGCTGCACGGGATCTGAGCCCTGAGCCGCGGACGACGCCGTTGTGTTCGTGGAGGGCGACGATGTGCCTGCTTTGTTGCAGGCACTCAGAAAGCAGGCGATCAGCACGACAAGGAGGATAGTTTTCATGACTGTTTGATTGTAAATCGAGGCAGTGCCATTCGGGGCCCGGAAGTGCTGTTCGTGGCATTGCCTTTGATTGACACCCCTTTCCGCAACTCATAGGATTCTCGGTTTACGGAGTTGCTTCTCATGCCAAACCGTACCCGCTTTCATCGCATTCTCATTGTTCTTGCTGCTGCCTTCCTGCTTACTGCCGCGACAACGCCGGTCCAGCTGGCGGATCCCACCCGCTACCTCAATGACATCAAATCGCTGGCCTCTCCGGAAATGGAGGGCCGGGGTGCCGGAACCAAGGGCCTCGCTCGCGCCGAGCACCTGATCGCGAAGCGATACAAGCAATTGGGCCTCGATCCGGCTGGGGTGAAGGGGTATGCTCAGCCGTTCTCGGTCATTACCGGGGCGAAGCTGAAATCGGACAATCATCTGAAAGTGGAGAATGCCGGCGCGAAGTCAGACCTGAAGATCAATCAGGATTTTGTGCCTTTCAGCTTTTCGTCATCAGGGCAGGTGGCGGCGCCGGTCGTTTTCGCCGGGTATGGCGCGACCGCGGACGAATTTCACTACGACGACTATGCCGGACTGGATGTGAACGACAAGATCGTGATCGTGCTGCGTTATGAGCCGTCGGGATTTGCCGAAAAAGGCGGACATCAGGGGCTCACCCAGCATTCGCAGCTCATCACTAAGGCGATCAACGCACGCAACCACGGCGCGAAAGCGGTAGTTGTGCTCAATGGCAAGCTGGGGGATGGCGAGGAAGATCTTCTGACGCGTTTCGGCAGTGTGAGCGGGCCGGAGAATGTCGGCATCGTCTTCGTACAGGTGAAGAACAGTGCGGCGGAGTCCTGGCTGAAAGCCGCGGGAAAGTCGCTGAGTGAAGTGCAAGAGCAGATCAATTCGACGACCAAGCCGGCGTCGTTTGCGTTGCCCGAGAGTCTGCGGCTGTCGCTGCATATTGACATCATGACCACCCGGGCAACGGTGAATAACGTGTTGGCGTGGCTGCCCGGGCAGAGCGATGAATATGTGATCATTGGCGGGCATTACGATCATCTGGGCCGGGGCAATTTCGATTCGCTGGCGCCGTCGCAGATCGGGCAGATTCATCCCGGCGCTGACGACAACGCCAGCGGCGCTGCTGGAGTACTCGAACTGGCCCGGTTGCTCGCGCCGCAGCGCGGCCAGTTGACGCGCAGCATCCTGTTCATGAACTATGCGGGCGAAGAGTTGGGCCTGCTGGGATCGGCGGCGTGGGTAAAAGAACCGACCAGGCCGCTGGCCAAAGCTGTGGCCATGATCAATATGGACATGATCGGCCGCATCAAGGACGGCAAGGTCTACATCGGCGGCGTCGGCACTGGTTCGACCTTCAAGTCGGTTCTGGAAAAGACGCAGAACGATACGCCTTTCAAGCTCGAATATTCAGCCGGAGGATACGCCTCCAGCGACCACACCTCTTTCGTCACTAAGAAGATTCCGGTGCTCTTCTTTTTCTCTGGGCTCCATTCCGACTACCACAAGCCATCCGATACCTGGGACAAGATTAACGCTACATCGGCGGCGCATCTGCTGGACATGGTGGCCAATGTGACCTTACAACTTGCCAGTGCGCAGGATGCGCCTGCGTTCCAGGTGGTGGCGGAGGACAAGCCTGTCGGCGGCGGAGGCAGCGGCTATGGCGCGTATTTTGGCTCGATTCCGGATTTTGGCCAGACCGAGAACGGCGTCAAGTTCTCGGACGTGAAGCCCAATTCTCCCGCTGCGAAAGCTGGGTTGAAGGCCGGAGACGTTCTGGTTCAGTTTGGCGCCAAGCCGATCAAGAACCTCTACGATTTTACGGATGCCTTGCGGCGCAGCAAGGTGGGGGATGTGGTCGAAGTAAAAGTGCTGCGGGACGGACAGCCGGTCACAGCCTCGGTAAAGCTCGAACAGAGAAAATAGGGGCTGAGTTAGGCGACGCCCGGTCGGTGTGCTAGATTCAGAATCTTGATGGAGTCCGCGCCTACCATTTCCACGCAGGGGTTGACCCGACGCTTCGGAGAACTAGTTGCCGTGGAGAGCGTGGACCTGCGCGTGGCGCCCGGCCAGTTCTTCGGCTTTCTTGGCCCGAACGGGGCGGGAAAATCCACCACCATCAAAATGCTCACCGGGTTGCTGGCGCCCAGCGCGGGGCGGATCGAGATTCTCGGCCTTGATCTCAACGCTCATCCCGTCGAAGTCAAACGCCAGATTGGGGTGGTGCCGGAAGGCATGGCATTGTTCGGGCGCCTAACGGGAGCGGAGTTCCTGAGTTTCGCCGGACGCATGTACGGTCTGGATCGCGAGACGGCTGCCAGGCGGGCGGCAGAATTGCTTGACTTCATGCAACTTGCCGACCAGCCGAAGAAGCTGGTCACCGACTACTCTCACGGCATGCAGAAGAAGCTGGCGCTGGCTGCGGCGGTGATTCACGGGCCGAAGGTGCTGTTTCTCGACGAGCCCTTCGAAGGGGTGGATGCAATTGCGGCAGGCACGCTGAAATCCATGCTGCAGGGCATGATTGCTCGCGGAGCCACGATCTTTCTGACTTCGCACGTGCTCGAAATCGTGGAGCGGCTGTGCAGCCACGTGGCGATCATTCACCAGGGACGGCTGGTGGCGCAGGGATCGCTCGAAGAATTGCGCGCCGGAGTCCAGGCCAAAACGCCGGCGGGGTCGGGCGACGGGGCAGCCGGGGAGAAACTGACACTGGAGCAGATATTCCTCAGCATCGTGGGCGGAACACGCCGCAGCGAGCAGGAGCTGTCATGGCTGGGATGATTTGCACTCCGAACGGAGCAAATTCTCCAACCTAATGACTTCAGCCATCATGACTTCTACTATCCATCGCCGCGGCCAGCTCTCAGCCATCGCCTATCTGCGCTGGCGCATGTTCGTCAACGGGCTGCGCACCAAGCGCGGCAAGATGGAGCTGGCCTCACGCATCATCGTGACGACCGCCTTCGCCTTGGGCGGCCTGGGCGGGTTCGCGGCGGCGCTGGGCACCAGTTGGTATTTGGTCGCGCACGATAAAGCCCAATTTCTGGCAGCCGTGCTCTGGCCGGTTTTCTTCTTCTGGCAAATCTTTCCCGTGATGGCGACAGCTTTCACCAACAATCCTGACTCTTCGGATCTGCTGCGCTTCCCCCTCAGCTACCGCTCTTTCTTCGTGGTGCGGCTCGCCTACGGCTTCTTCGATCCGGCCAGCGCGCTGGGCACGCTGGCTCTGCTCGGCGTTCTGATCGGCGTCACCGCCGCCCGGCCTTTGCTGTTTCCCTGGGCGCTCCTGGTGCTGTTGACGTTTGGGCTGTTCAATCTGGTGTTGATGCAGACGGTGTTTTCCTGGGTGGAGCGGTGGCTGGCGCAGCGGCGCACGCGGGAGATTTTCGGCGTGCTGTTTATTCTGTTCATGCTCAGCTTCCAGCTGATAGGCCCGGCGATGGAGCGGCTGCAGAACAGGCCGAGTCCCGAGCTGAAAAAAGCATTTGAGATCGCGACCCGGGTGCAGGCCGTGTTGCCGCCCGGCCTGGCCTCAAATGCGATCGCGCGGCCGGCGCAGGCGGAGTACGCGGCGGGCCTCATTTCCTTGCTCTTTCTCGGGGCGATGACCACGGCAATCGGATCTCTGTTGCACTTGCGTCTGCGGGCCCAGTTCCGGGGCGAGAACCTCAGTGAAGCGGAGGCCCGGCCCAGGGTGGTGCAGGCGCAGGGCCTGCAGGTGGGGTGGGAGCTTCCCGGCTTTTCGCAGTCGGTGGCGGCGGTATTCGAAAAAGAAATCCGGTATGTGGCGCGCAGCGGCCCCATGCTGCTGACGCTGATCATGCCCATCTTCATGCTGCTGGTGTTTCGCCTGGGACCGATGAGTTCGATGCGGCATACCGGTTTCTTGAACCGCGCGTCCGACATGGCGTTTCCCGGAGCCGCCGCCTACGCGCTGCTGGTGCTCACCAACCTGGTTTACAACAGCTTTGGCGGGGACGGCGGCGGCATTCAGTTCTTCTATGCGTCGCCGGCGCTCTTCCGCCAGATTGTGCTGGGAAAGAATCTCCTGCACGGAGCCATTCTGGTAGCGAACACGCTGCTGGCGTGGATTGCCGTAACTTTCTTTTACGGCGCGCCCACTCCGGCAGTTTCCGTGGCCACACTGGCGGGATTGTTGTTCGCCGCGCCGTTGAACTTCACGGCCGGCAACCTGCTTTCGATTTACGCTCCGAAGAAGCGCGATTTCGCGACTTTCGGCCGCCAGAACGTCTCGCAGACGACCGTGCTGGCAAGCCTGGGAGTGCAGATCGTCATTGTTGGGGTAGGCGTCGCCGCTTTTGCCATGGCGCGGTTTTACAAGAATCTGTGGATCGCGGCGCTGGTGTTTCTCGCTTTGTCGGTGATCTCGTTCCCGCTTTATGTGATGGTGTTGCGCCGCCTGGATGACATCGCGATTGAGCGCCGGGAGACGCTGATCGCGGAGTTGTGCCGGGCGTAGTCTTTGGGCCGACTGGTCACTTACCTTCCGGGTTAGCCAGGAACCGGTAGCCCACTCCCCGCACCGTGAGCAGGTGCCGCGGACTGGCAGGATCCTCTTCGATATAGCGGCGCAGGCGGACCACGAAGTTGTCAATGGCGCGGGTGTCGGTGTCTTCGTGCAAGCCCCAGACTTCTTCGAGAATCTGCTTGCGCGAAACAATGCGGCCATCATTGCGAACCAGGTGGCGGAGCAACTCCGACTCCATCAAGGTGAGATGAATTGTGGACTCGCCCGAGCGCAGTTCGAGCGCTCCGAAATCAATGGTCTTGCCGGCAAAGGTGAAGGTTCCGAAGTCCCCGACCTTACCGGCATCCGTTGGCCCATTCTCGTTCGGCTGAGAACCCGCCAGTTGGCCACGCAGCCACTGGCTGCGCCGGAGAAGGCCCTGCAACCGCGCCAGCAGAATGGAAAGATCAAAGGGTTTTGCCAGATAGTCGTCCGCGCCGGAGGCAAAACCCTTCAGCACATCTTCGGGCTGCCCGCGCGCGGTCAGGATCAGCACCGGGACGTAATTGCGGGCGGCTCGCAACTCCGAAACGACGCTGAATCCGTCTTTCCCTGGGAGCATGATGTCAAGCACGATCACGTCAAAGTTTTCTTTCTTCTTTAGCAGGCGATCCGTCGCTGACTCGCCGTTGCCGACCACCTCGGCGGAGTAGCCTTCAGCTTCAAGATTGAAGCGCAAGCCCTGCGCCAGATGGGCTTCATCTTCGACCACAAGGACGCGGCTCATTCCGGTTTCCTCATCGAGGCTACCCTGTCCTCGCCCCTCTCGCCATTACTTCTCGGCAACTCGAGCGTGACCGTGGTTCCCTGCCCCACGCCACCACTTTCGGCAAACACCTTGCCGCCGTGCTTTTGCGCAATGGCCTTCACGATGAATAATCCCAGGCCGGTCCCTTTCACATGGGCGAGTTGCCGCTGGGTGACGCGGTAGAACCGCTTGAAAATCTGCTTGACGTCCTCGGGCGGAATGCCGACTCCCCGGTCCTGCACGCGCAGGACAAGATGCTTCCGATCTGGCGCTTCCAGCCGCACGCGCACTTCGACATTCTCTCCGGAATACTTGATCGCGTTGTCCAGGACATTGAAAACAGCGGTGCGCAGATCTTCGGCGCTGCCGCGCACACGCAAGCCGGTTCCGTTGACCGTGGCTTCCTCGTAGCGGAGGCTTTGCGCTGGCAAATGATGCCGGGCGAGGGCCGCGTCCACGCACTCATGCACGAGCTTGCCGAAGTCCACTTCTGCCTTCTCGCGCCCGGCACGCTTATCGCCGGCACGACCCGCGCGAAGCACCTGCTCGACGGTCTCGGTGAGGCGATCGGTATCGCTGAGCATGAGCCGGTAGAAATCCTGCTTCTGCGCCTCCGGCAATTCGCGGCGAAGGAGGGTCTCAAGGTGCAAGCGGATAGATGCGACCGGAGTCTTCAGCTCATGCGTGACGGCGTTGATAAAGCTGTCATGCTGCTCGCTGCGCCGTAGCTCGCGCACCAGGAAGATGGTGTTGACGACCATGCCGGCGATGATCAGCGCGAAAAAGACGATGCCAAAGAACAGCAGCACGCCTTCGCGCCAGTTGAGGATGATCCAGCCGACATTAAGGGCGACGGCCAGTCCCACCAGGCCGATGCCCAGGCAGAGGAAGAAGACGATCGTTCCGCGGCGGCTCGAGATGCGCATGGCCTTACCGCGATTTTACACGCAACATATAAAACCCCGGCCGTTTGGGCCGGGGCGTTTCGGAATGCACTGTCGAAAGTCTTCAGTCGCCTGCGGCCCAGAATTCCGCGGCATTGGACGGAGCGATCAACCGTCCGTTGGGCGCAGCCACCAGCCCGCGCTCGACATCGGCCAGCCTTACCCGCTTGATGTCCCAGACCAGGCCGAGCTTCTGCAGGATCCAGATGCCATACCAGTTGGCGTCAATTTCATACCAGGTGAATCCGTGAGATGCGGAAGTGGGATGCGCGTGGTGATTGTTGTGCCAGCCCTCGCCGAACGTCAGCAGGGCGACCCACCAGCTGTTAGTAGAAAGGTCGCGGGTGGCGAAACGCCTCGTGCCCCAGGAGTGCGTCGCCGAGTTCACCAGCCAGGTGGCGTGAAGCAAGAACACGGTGCGGAAGAAAGTGCCCCAAAGCAGCCAGGGCAGGCCGCCGATGGCGAACAATGCAATACCGAGAATGATCTGCGGAACGTAATGATACTTGGTGATCCAGACGTGGAATTTGTCTTTGGCGAGATCGGGAACATAGCGGGCCAGCGTGGTCGTGTCATGGTGCATGGACTTGCCCATCAGGATCCAGCCCATGTGAGCCCACCATTTGCCGTCAATCGGCGAGTGCGGGTCGCCCTCCTGATCGGAAAACTGGTGGTGAATCCGGTGTGTGGCGACCCAGAAAATCGGTCCGCCTTCCAGCGCCAGGGTGGCGCATACCGTGAGGAAGTACTCCATCCACTTGTAGGTTTTAAAGCCGCGGTGCGTGAGCAGGCGATGGTAGGCCATGCCGATGCCCAGGCTGCCGGCAACCCACCACAGGAAGATCGCCACGAACAGCGCCTTCCAGGTAAAAAAGAAGAGCGCAGCAATGGCCCCCAGATGAAACAGGGCCATGAAGATCGCGGTCACCCAGTTGATTTCGCTTTTTGCGGATTGAGTTTTTTCCAGGTCTTGCAGTTGCATGTCCAAGGAGGGTCCTCGTTCGGTCGTATCGAGTACGGTAGCGCACAGTTAAATTATCAGGCAGTGACTGGTGGCGAGTGTAATACTTGTGTAATAGGGGCCTTGTGGGCATTACAGGAGTAATGGAATCGTCACCTGCGACAGGTTGGCCCGGGGCAGACGAAGACCGATTTTGTGCATCTTGAATGAACCGTAAACGATCTGAAAGGGAAATCGAAAGCCACAAGACTGATCAACCATGCCTCAAGAAACGCTCGCAGCGTCCTTGCCGACCATTGATGAAATCAAAGCCGCTCAGCAACTGGTGTATTCCGTCATGGCGCCCACGCCGCAAATCGTCTGGCCCTTGCTATGCGAGAAGCTTGGTACCGAGGTCTGGGTCAAGCACGAGAACCACACTCCAATCGGCGCTTTCAAGGCCCGCACTGCGGTTGTCTACGCGGCGGAGCTGTTTCGCACGAGCAGCGGAATTACGGGACAGGTGAGCGCGACTCGCGGCAATCATGGCCAGTCGGTGGCCTTGGCGGCCCGACGCTTCGGTGTGCCCGCGCATATTGTGGTCCCGCGCGGGAACAGTCCTGAAAAGAACGCGGCCATGCAGGCGCAGGGAGCGCAACTGATCGAATTCGGCGATGAGTACCAGAAAGCCAAGGAGCACGCGGCGCAACTTGCCCGCGTAAACGGCTGGCACTATGTCCCTTCCTACCATCGCCACATTGTGGCGGGGGTGGCGACCTACTGGCTGGAATTTTTCTCCGCCGTCGCGAACCTGGACGTGGTTTATGTCCCTATCGGACAAGGCTCGGGTATCTGCTCTTGCGCCGCTGTGCGCAATGGAATGAAGCTCAAGACGAAGATCGTAGGAGTCGTTCCTGAAGGCGCCCCCGCCTACGCGCTGTCATTCGCCGCCGGCCGTCGGATCGAAGCGCCCGTCACCACTCTGTTGGCGGACGGCATGGCCTGCCGAGTGCCTGATGCGGAATCGCTTGCCGTGGTTCTTGAGAACGTAGACCAGATTGTCCAGGTGAGCGAGGAGGAGATCCGGCAGGCGATGAAGAGCTACTTCACCGACACGCACAACGTAGCGGAGGGCGCGGGGGCCGCGGGGCTGGCGGCAGCCCTGAAAGGAAAGCAAGCCCTCCACGGGAAGCGCGTAGGCCTAGTGATCAGCGGCGGAAATGTGGACCACGACGTGTTTGCCCGGGTCCTGATGGACTGACCATCCCGAACATCACTCGGCGCGCCCGCTCAAGCGGCGGTTCCCTTCACCTGCACGCCCGCCCATTTCTCGAGCAATGTCAGAGTGGCGGCGTAGTCGAGATCCTTATGGCCATCTTCGGTCGCCATCTCGTAGATTTCCTCCACGGTTTCTAAGCCCGGCAACTTCACCCGAGCTTCTTTCGCAGCCTCGAGCGTAAGGCGGATGTCCTTATGCATCAGGCGCAGCGGAAAGTTGGGCGTGAAATCGCGCTGCAAGACGAAAGGAGCCTTGTAATCCACCACGCCGGAACGGACCATGGTGGCTTCGATCAGCGACAAGAGTTGCTGCGCATCCACGCCCAACTTGGTGGCCAAGGTCAGGGCCTCCGCGAAACCTTCGAAGATCAGCGCGATCTGCAGGTTCATGGCGAGTTTGGTGGCCTGCCCTTTGCCGGCATCGCCCATGCGGAAAATCTTCTTGCCCATGGCCGCGAAAAGGGGCTTGAGGCGCTCTATGGGCGCCTCGTCGCCGCCTACGATGAATACCAGCGTTCCGTCGCGCGCTCCAATCTTCGATCCCGTCATGGGAGCGTCCACCCAGGCCGTGCCCTTTGCCTTTACGCGCTCCGCGAAGCTCACCGTGGCCGACGGAGAAATGGTGCTGGAATCGGCAATGATCGTGCCTTCCGCGAGGTATGGCTCGACGCCATCTTTGCCGAACATGACTTCTTTCACGGCCTCCGTGTCGGAAACGCACAGCCAGACGACCTCTGCGCCCTGGGCCGCCGCCGCGGGCGTGGGAGCCACGGCTGCACCTTCCACCAGTTTGCCAGGCGTACGATTCCACACCGTGACCTCGTGGCCCGCTTTCACCAGATTAGTTGCCATTGCCTGTCCCATGATGCCTAATCCCAGAAAAGCTACTCGCATTCGAGACTTCTCCTTAGGTCCTGAAAATGATACCGGAAGGGAACGTTTTCGGATTAGATATGACGAGTGCGATCAAGGTCAAGCAAACAGATTGGGTCTGAAAGCACCCGCGAAGATCGGGTCGCCACGGGCAACACTTCTCAGCATTCGGCCGATCCAAATTAGAATGCAGCCCTTCCGCGTCACTTTCATCTAAGATGAATAGCAGATGAATAAGCTGGCGCACCGTTATTGTTACTCCCGTTGAAGGGCGCCGGGACTAATATCTAGAGGGTTGAAGCTGCGGCCAGTTTCAGCCACAGGCTTGCTAGCGGGATGATTAAGCAGACGCTTCGCAATCCGGCTCTCCGTAAGCGCGCCACGCAGTTTGGGCGCCTGGTGCGGCACTCTGCGGTAACTCCGCGCTCCGGCCAAACGCATATGCCGCGGCTCGTCGCAAACGGCGAACTGGGCCTGACGTTCATCGGCCACGCCAGCTTCTTCGTGCAGATTGGCGGGCAGAACGTCGTAATTGACCCGAATTTTGCCCGGTGGCTGTTCGTGCTAAAGCGCCTGCGGCGCCCCGGCCTGCGGATCGCCGATCTGCCGCCAATTGATCTCGTGCTGGTTTCGCACGCGCACTTTGACCATTTGCACCGGCCATCTTTGCGCGCGATTGTCCAGAACAATCTGCGTGTCGGCAGTCCGGCGCCGTCTATCGTGATTCCCACTCATGTCTCGGACCTGGTTTCGGATCTGGGCTTCTCCGACATTACCGAACTGGACTGGTGGAAGCATTCGCGGCACCGCAACCTGCTGGTGACGCACGTTCCCTCGCGGCACTGGGGAGCGCGGATCCTCAAGGACTCGCACCGCGGTTATGGCGGTTTTGTGCTCAGGGCCGGAAAACACTCGGTATATCACGCTGGCGACACGGCTTATTTCGGCGGGTTCCGCGAAATCGGGCGCCGCCTGGGCCCGGAGGTCGCCCTTCTTCCCATCGGTGCCTACAACCCCTCCACGTTCCGTAATGTGCACGCCGACCCCTCCGACGCCACCCGTGCATTTCTCGATCTGAAATCGCGGTGGATGGTCCCCATGCATTACGGGACGTTCCGCCTGTCGCACGAGCCGGTGGACGAGCCGCTGCAACTGCTCGATCAGGAAGCGCGCGCGGCCGGTATCGCAGACCGCGTTGTCGTCATGGAAGAGGGCGTGACCCGCTTTTTCTGACGCCCGTCAAGCATTATGTTTCCCTGCCCGTTTTAAAACGCTCTGTGGATATTTCGCTCAGGACAGCATTCAATACGCCAGCAGGATCCGCAGATCGCGCAGGTTGTTCCCGGTCGGGCCGGTTTCGATATCATCGTCAAGCGCGCGAAAAAAGGGGTGAGCGTCGAATTTGTCGAGCGCAACGCGGGCATTGAGGCCGTGAAGTTTCGCACGCTCCAGTGTCGTACTGTCGGCCACGGCTCCGGCGGCTGGGCTGTTGCCGTCCACACCATCCGTCCCAGCACTCAGCACGGTGATTGCCTCGCCGGCGATTTTCTCCGCGCACGCCAGCGCAAACTGCTGATTGCGCCCGCCCACGCCGCCGTTGGAGACCTTCACCGTAACTTCCCCGCCGGAAATCAGGCACACCCTAGCAAATTGCTTTCTAAGTTCGCGCACGCGACCGATCAGGTATACGGCTGCCCGCTCATAGTCCCAGTCGTCGCAGGAATTATCCACGTGCACGATGAAGCCGGCGCGCTCGGCGGCGGCGCTGGCCTCTTCCAAAGCTGTCTGATTCGATAATACCGGCCACCAGCGTGCGCGATGGAAAATGGGGTCGTCGGCCTTCGGCGTCTCTTCGAGCGCATGCTTCTCGAACAGTTCCCGCGTTGAGTCAGGAAATTGTTGCAGCAAGTCATACTTCTCCGCGATGCGATAGCAATCTTCAACGCTGGTCGAATCGGGCATAGTCGGGCCGGAAGCAAGCGCGTCGGGCGTAGCATCGGGCACATCGGAGACCAGCAACGAGACTTGCTGCGCGGGAAAAGCTGCCTGCGCCATCCGTCCGCCCTTGACCGCCGAGAGATGCTTGCGCACGGCGTTGATCTCGGCGATGGGTGCGCCCGAATGCACTAACGCGCGGTAGGTCGCGACCAGATCGTCGAGTGAGATTTCGTCGTCAATGGGCTTTTCAACGATGGATGATCCTCCCCCGCTCAGCAGAAAGATCACCAGTGCGGAGGCCGGCTGCGCTTCGAGGGCCCTCAGCATCGCGCTTGCCGCCTGAATGGACTCCGGGTTGGGCGTGGGATGCCCGCCGTGGAAGTAGCGGAATCCGTGAACTTGCGAGACGGGTTGCACCGAACTGGCCACGATGCCTTCGAGCGAGGCCCCGACCTCGCCGGACAGGGCTTCGACCATAGTGTGTCCGGCCTTGCCCAGCGACACCACCAGCACACGCGAACAAGAATGCAGATCGTAAAGATCTTCGCAGATGCGCAGCACGCCGCGGTCACAGTTGACGTGGCGACCGAAAGCTTTGGCGATCGAGGCCTCAGCCAAGGCATGCTCAAAGATCTCGCGCGCGCAGGCACGCATCTGGCGGAATTCGGACTCGCGACCGGGATCGGACACTCTGAGGATTATAAAGACGGTAGTTCGTCATCGGCTATCGGCCGTCAGGAAAGGCCCGGAACAAGGGAGTGCGCCCGAGTCCTAGCTGGGAGCCGATGGCTAAGGGCTGACGGTTTGCTTTACCCACGATTCGATGGCTTCCCGCAGTTCCCGCAGCCGGCCTTCGAAGAAATGATCCCCGCCCTCGATCAGAGCCAATTTCTTCGGCTCTGGAACCGAATCCACCAGCGCCTGCAACTTTGCTCTCGGGCCGAACTGGTCCCGTGCACCGCTCACAAAAAGCTTGGGCTTGGTGCACTCCTGCAGGAAGGCGAAGGTGTACACCCGCGGTTCTTCTGACTCGGCAGCGACGGGAACGGCTGGCGTTCCCACTGCGATCAGAGCATGCACGCGCGGATCGTCAAACGCAGCGCGCAAACCTACGGCTGCGCCGAACGAAAATCCGGCGAAGATCAGCGGCAGGTGAAATTCCGCATCGAGCCAGTTGAGTGCGGTCCGCACATCTTCGACTTCACCGATGCCGCGATCGTGCTCGCCCTGGCTCAAGCCAGTTCCTCGGAAGTTGAAGCGCAGCACCGGGAAGCCGAAGCTGTTGAGCGCTTTCATGGTGTGGAACACGACCTTGTTGTGCAGCGTCCCGCCGAATAAGGGATGCGGATGACAGACCACAGCCGCATGAGTCGCGCTCTCCGCCCCGGCGTTGAGCAAGGCCTCGAGCCGCCCGGCCGGACCTTCCAGAAACAGCGATCGAATGGCTCCGTTCGACGAGATCACAGCGCCAGCTTACACGGGAAGAGGGCAACGACAGAAGCGGTGAGCGAGGTGCGCGCGAGGTCCGAGGTCTTAAGTCTGAATTCTGAGGCCATTCTTCCGTCTGCTATCCTCTCTGCCATGGACGCCGTTACACTCACGCGCCAGTTGGTGGACATTGAGTCCATTACTGGCAACGAATGCGGAGTCGGGAACTATTTGTACGGAGAGCTTTGCCGCATCGGCTATCAGACGCAGAAAATGCCGGTCGAGGGCGACCGCTTCAATGTATACGCAGTCCCGGAAGCTGGAAGTCCGAAGCCCGGCGCCGCAGTTCCGGCTATCACCTTCTCGACCCATATGGACACTGTTCCGCCATTCTTCCCGTCGTCGGAGGATGCGGCGCGCATCTACGGGCGGGGGTCGTGCGATGCGAAGGGCATCATTGCCGCCCAGATCGCGGCAGCAGAGCGTCTCAGACAGGAAGGCACCCGCGTCGGACTGCTGTTCGTGGTCGGAGAAGAGCGCGACAGCCTGGGCGCTCAAGTGGCGAATGAACACGCGCCCGCAGAATGCCGCTTTCTGGTGAATGGCGAGCCCACCGAGAACAAACTCGCGCTGGCCTCAAAGGGAACGCTGCGGGCGGAAGTTACCGCGAAAGGACGCATGGCGCATTCGGCATATCCGCAGCTGGGCGATTCCGCGATTGATAAGTTGATCGCCGCACTGGGAAGGCTGCGGGCCATGCCGTTGCCATCCGATCCGGAGGTCGGTCCATGCACGCTAAACATCGGGCTCATCGAAGGCGGGCGCGCCCCCAACGTGATCGCGGACTACGCCCACGCCGATCTGCTTTTCCGCCTGGTCGGTCCCTCGGACAATTTACGGCGGCAGACTGTTGCCACGGCAGGCAATCAGGTAGAAGTCACTTTCCCGCTGGAGCTTCCGTTCCTCCGTTTGCGCACGGTGGAGAACTTGCCGACCATGATTGCCGCCTTCACTACCGATATTCCCAAGCTGACCCGATGGGGCGCGCCGCTGCTGATCGGCCCAGGGTCAATTCACGTCGCGCATACCGAGGGCGAGCACATCGAGAAGCGGCAACTGGCGGAGGCGACTGACTTGTATTGCCGGATCGCTAAAACGCTTTCGCAAACATCGAAAGCCCCGGTCTAAGACCGTTTCATTGCGGACTCCAGGTCATTTCCACGCGGATGGGCATTTCGTTCTTCACGGGCATGGTCAGCAGCGACGGCGGATCAATTTTGAAGTCCACCAGCGTGGCCGGAATGGTTCCGGTGATGTGCTTGTCATTCCCCTCAGCCGTCATCTCAAACGAAACCTGCTGGAAATGGGCGGTCTGGCCGGCGAACTGAATTTCCAGGTCGGCCTTGACCACGGGCGACGCCGACGTTGACTCCGGCAGCTTGGTGCGGACCGTGACCATCGGGAATTCCGCGCCCCGCGTCACCTGGATCATATGCAGGTCGCGGTTGCTGTCTCCGGAATCAAACGTCTTGACCGGGACCGCGATCAGGAATTCGCACTGGCCTTCGTGGCAGATGCCTTTGCCGCGGGCGGCATGGCTCACTCCTTCACTCTGATGCAGCGGATGCGAAACGTGGTAGGTCAGCGTGCTTTGCTTCAGAACCCACTGGTGGTCGGCTGCGAAAACATTAGCCGCGAGGAGCAAGAATAGCGTGAGGGTTTTCTTGTTCATGGGGTCCACTCAGAACTTTACTGACACCGAGAGCAAGGCCGCGCCGAAAGCGCCGGCGGTGACGATCGCGACCGGGCCGTGGGCGGCTGCGATACCGTGCACCTTTTCACCCTTACTCTTCTGCTCAAAAGCCATCGCACCCAGGATCGGGGTAAGAATCATTCCGGGCCCGTGAATCCAGGCGAGAGCCTTGTGCAGGCGGATCGGGCCGCGCGTCTCAGTTCCTTCGATCTTGGGGGCGCGGATAGCGAAGTATGCGCTGGTGAAATACAAGTCGCCGGCCGCAGCTCCCAGCGCCATGTGCAGGTCGCGAGATGCCCGGCTGGTGTCCCGGCCACCCGCGCCGAACGAAGTGATCACCGACGCGGCGATCGGTACCGCGGCGATCAGGCCAAGCCGCTGGTGGATCTTCAGCATATGGGTGCGCTTGTCGAGCAGCGCCTGCTGCTGGGCGTTGCCCTGCTGGTCGGCCTTGGAGAAACCAAGGTCTTCCAGCGAAGGCGCGGTCTGGGTGGCGGATGGGGCATTGGGCAGCGTTTCGGAAGGTCCTCCGCTGGGCGGCGACGACGACGGACTCAATACGGGGTCCGCCGCCTGAGAACTCCCGGTGCCAAGGGTCACTTTGGCGGTTTTGACTCCTATCCCTTCCGCAGACGCGTTCACTTCGTATTCCCCCGCCGGCAGGGTTGCGGTGTGGTACACACCGGAAGCATCGGTTTGCGTTTCGGTCGTCTCTCCGGTTGAGAGATTCTTAACGGAAACCTTCGCATTCGGCACAGCCTTGCCCGAAGGGTCTGTGATCGTGCCCGACATGGTGGCTTGAGCGCCCTGCGCGATCAGCGGGTTGAAGGTGAGTGTGAGAATCAGAAACAGTGCCGCTAGAGAGAGAGTCTTCGCACCAATGCGATTCATTCCGTTTCCCTCGTGCGAATTCCAGACAGCAGAGCATCGTATTGTCTCAAAGATGCTCACAGGCTTGCACGGGATGTATCGGGCGGGCGTGGAATAACCGTCCGAGCGCGGCGCTGATCCTTCCATTTCAGCTAGACTTGGGATCAGCTATGACCTCCTCTCCCCTAAACTCCCTTTCCCGTGCTTCTTCCGCCTACCTGCGCTCGGCGATGCATCAGCCGATTCGTTGGCATGAGTGGGGCGAGGAAGCGTTTGCCGCGGCCGCGCGCGCGAACAAGCCGATGCTGCTCGACATCGGGGCCGTCTGGTGCCATTGGTGCCATGTGATGGACCGGGAGTCGTATGACGATCCCGAGATTGCGGCCATCGTGAATGAGCACTTTATCGCGGTGAAAGTGGATCGCGATGAGCGTCCGGACATTGACAGCCGCTACCAGGCAGCCGTGCAGGCGGTCAGCGGACAGGGAGGCTGGCCGCTCACCGCATTTCTTACTCCCGATGGCAAGCCATTTTATGGCGGGACATACTTTCCTCCCAAGGACGGCTACGGCAGGCCTAGTTTCCGGCGCGTGCTTTCGAGCATCGCCAATGCTTACAAGGAGAAACATGCCGACGTGGTCGAGCAGGCCAAGATGGTCGAGACGGCGATCGCCCAGTCGGAATCGTTCGCAGGCAGGAGCGGGCGGGTTTCGCGGCGAGTGATCGATGCGATCCAGGAGTCGGCGTTCAAGATGTTTGACCAGGAACATGGAGGCTTCGGGCAGGCGCCGAAGTTTCCTCATCCGGCCGCGCTGGATCTGCTGATTGAGAGGTATGCCCGGACGGCCGAGCGCGGTCGTGCCCACATGGATATTGCCGACAGCGATGGCACTCGCAACGGCAACCAACTCCGCACCCTGATTATCACCACGCTCGAGCACATGGCCAGGGGCGGCGTCTACGACCAACTCGCTGGCGGCTTCCATCGTTACTCAGTGGATGAGCGCTGGATCGTGCCGCACTTCGAGAAGATGTGCTACGACAACTCCGAACTGCTGAAGAACTACGTTCATGCCTACCAGGCCACCGGATCGCCATTCTTCGCCGACGTGGCCCGCGACATCATCCGCTGGATGGACGAATGGCTGAGCGATCGGGAACGCGGCGGGTTCTATGCCTCGCAGGACGCCGATTATTCCATGGAAGACGACGGCGACTATTTCACCTGGACGCTCGACGAAGCGCGCGCCGTCTTGACCGAAGAGGAAGCGTTGGCCGCCGCGCTGCACTATGACATCAACGAAATCGGCGAGATGCATCACAATCCGGCGAAGAACGTGCTGCATGTGCGGGTTCTGGTGGACGAAATGGCGCGAAGGATGAGCCGAACAGAGGAACAGGTGGCCGGCCTACTCCATTCGGCAAGAAAGAAGCTGTTGGCCGCGCGCCTGCAGCGGCCTACCCCGTATGTGGACAAGACCGTGTATGTCGGATGGAACAGCCTGTGCGTATCGGCTTATCTGGAGGCCACGAAAGTGTTGCAGTTGCCTGACGTGCGCCGTTTTGCCTTGCGCTCGCTCGACCGAGTGCTCGGGGAAGCGTGGAAACATCCTTCCCCCAGGCAAGTGCATGCGGCTGAGGCGGCTGCAGCCACACGACCTGGGCTGCTGCATGTCGTCGCTTACTCTGATCCAAAGGCTGAGCATCGAGCCGTTCCCGGCATGCTCGACGATTACGCGTTCACCGCCCTCGCCTGCCTGGATGCCTACGAGGCAACGGCCGACCTCAGCTATTTCAAGTTCGCACACCGCATCGCCGATGCGATGATCCTCCGCTTCTACGACTCGACGTCGGGAGGATTCTTCGACAGCGAACCGGCCGATGCGGGCACAAGCCTGGGCGTCCTGGCCACGCGGCGCAAGCCGCTACAGGATTCTCCCACGCCGGCCGGCAACCCGATGGCGGCGATCGCGCTGCTGCGGCTGCATCACTACACCGGCGACGCATCCTACCGCGACAAAGCCGAGCAGACCCTGGAGGTGTTTGCCGGAGTGGCCGAACAGTTCGGCATCTTCGCGGCTACGTATGGCATTGCCACGGCCTACTTGCTGGAGAGTCCCGTGCAAGTCGTAATCATCGCCGAGGACCACGCGCCCGAAGCTGACGAGATCTATGCAGCGGCAGTAGCCCCGTTTTCTTTCAAGAAAACCGTTCTGCGGCTGAAGGCCAATCAGGCCGTGGCGGAAAACCTTCCGCCGGTGCTGGCCGCAACGATTCCCAATCTTCCCGATCTTCCCGGACTTCGGTCCACTGAGGCAGCAGCGGTGCGGCCCTTTGCCGTACTGTGCTCAGGAACTGCCTGCCAGCCGCCGGTCCACAACGCGCACGAACTGCGCCAGGCGCTGCAGAAGGCAATCCTCGACGAGACAGTCTGAGGCTAGGTTTTGGAAGGCACGCCGGTTGGCGGAAGACCCTGGTTACCGACCCCGGCCGCGGCGCTGCGAGCGGCCGGAACCGGCCTATCCAATTCCGGCGGAGTCCGCGAGAGCGCCCGATCCACCAGGTTTTCAAACATCGGAATCAGAGAATCGGCGGGAACTGGATGGTGAAGGTCCGAGAGGCTCTGCTCCCAGCGCTGGGGTCGCAGCAGTGACGCCTGGGAATCCTGTACCGGACGCTTCACCGCGACGTAGACGACCCACACCAGCAGGCACACGTTGTAGGCAGACATGTTCACAATGCTGATCCAGGGGTTGGCAAGATGCTGCCCCACCCAGGAGGCAATCAGGGTCAGCTCGATCACCGCGAAGAATCCGAACCCCAGGGCAATGCCAAAGCTATGCGCCCGGCGGCTGATGCCCAGGTACCGCGCAAAGAAGAGCAGGAAAAGAATCATTCCGACCTGAATAATCCGCACGCACCGCTGCGAGGTAATGATGGCCTGCATCAGGGGACTCATCTCGGCCGTGTTGGCCGAAACCGAGACCACCCCGGCTACCAGCAGCATGACCACGCCGGCCCACTTGAACAGCACCGTACCCAGATCGCGCAGGGTATGGAAGAAGCGGAAAACATCTACGAAGACTTCATGAATGACGGCAAATCCGAGCGCTACGCTGACCGCGTTGGCGATCCAGTAGAGAAAGAAATACAGGCGGTAGGCATCGTAAAAACGGGCGTAGCAGACCACTCCGAAGCTGAACAGTTGCAGCATCAAGTAGCCGAAAAAGAAGCGGAACTTGCGCTGCAAGCCAGCCCGGAGCATGAGCAAGGCAACCCCCAGCTGAAGGAGGGGGTGCGCGAACCAGAGCGCGTAATAGAGGATTCTGATCTTCTCGCTCATGCGTGCTGAAGTTCCAGAGCTTCTACCGGCAAACAGCCGGGCATAGGCCTATGCTTAAGGCTCACGGGATGCTTTTTTGGCTCAATACACCTACCTTATTAGCTCCCAATCCAACGTTCAATGCACCCCAGTAACCCTAAGTAACGTTACGGTTCTGTCCAGCTGGAGGGCAACGTTACCTTTGTGCTATCACTCGATCCGGCCGCGGGTCTTCTCCTGCGGCTGATCCCCGGCGAAAACGAAATACGAAGAATTCCACAACGCAGTGGGTAGGCTGCCGCGAGGCCTGGCCGTGATGACGATGTTGTACTGATCGGAAGCGCCCGAGGTCAGCTCGCTGAGGCCAGAATCGTGATCTGCTGTCACGACCGGCCCGATCACACCCGGCTCAATCACGGCCAGCCATCCCAGAAACTCGTGCAGGTCGAGCGTGCGGGGGCGTCCCGGGACGCAAAATGAAACCTCCGCATCCTGTTCGGAGAAGTGCCAGGCCAGCGAAGCAGCCAGATCCACCGCCCGTTCGTAGGCGGCTTCGGAAATACGGCCGGTTTCGGGGTTGTCGAACACGACGCACAGCTTGCGATCATCTTCGCGGGCGAACTCGCGAACCTTAAGCGATCCCGACTTAGCGGTCGCTTTCCAGTCCACGTGGCGGGCGGAATCCTGGGGCATGTATTCGCGAATGCGGTAGAGATCGGAGCCGCGCCCGCGGACAAAGCTTTCCCACTCGCCGCGCACCAGCGGCAGAATTTCGAACAGTTCATCGGTTGGCTCGACCCGCGGGTAGACCAGCACTTCCCGGCGCAGCGCCACGTGCCGCGTCTTGGTGAGAAAAGCGAACGGAAATCTCGTGGCCAAACCGAAGCTGTTTTCGCCGTAGCGGCCGCGCCGGTCAAACTTCAATTCGAGGTCGGCCGACAGCTCCGCTTGCGGCGGAACATAGGGGAAGTAGGCCATGCCATCGAAGATTCCCGGGGGCGGCGGCACTAACGTCACGCGCCGCAAGCGGCGGTCTGGAAGCCGCAGCCACTGCTGCTGCGGCGGGCGGTGAAAGGGAAAGGAAAAAGTGGTGGCTTCCCATCGCCACTGGTGCGCCGGACGATTTTTCTTTTTGCGGGTCGAAACCACTCGCACCGAAAACGACGGCAGGAACCGGCGCGGGTTGCGCAGGATGATCCGTCCCAACACCCCACGTCCGGCGAAAACATGTTCGGGAAGCCGGACATCCAGTTCCAGCCAGCGCAGCACCCAGGCGGAAACCACGCCAGAAACCAAAATCGCGGCCAGCATCGCCGCGACCACGATATAGAGCAGGTTATTTCCCGTGTTGAGGGCGGCGATCCCGATGATCAGCGTGACCAGCACGTAGACGATGCCGGCTCGGGTGACGTCATAGTCGAAGGATTCTCGCAGCCGTTCGACGGCCACGCGGCGCGCCAGGTAGGGTACGGTAATGATTCCAACCATGGTCGCCAGCAGCAGGGACGCCGAGGCCAGAATCACCGTCGCCCACACGTTGCCGGCATCGCGCGAGACGGTCGAGAAGAGGGCCGCCGCAAAGGCCAGTCCGAGGCCGATCAGCGCGAGCAGAAATTTGACCCAAACCTCCGCCGACGCGGACTGCAGCCACTGCAGCACGCGGCCCGCTGCCGATGCATTTGATTTCAACGAATTAGCGGAAGCAGAACCCACGGTTTGGAGCCTAGCATTCCCCACTGGAACGGACAATCAAGATCGGCTTGCGGAGAAAGCGTTCGTAACTCTGCACCCCTGCTTTGTGGAACTCTGTGCCCTAGGGTTCGGCTTTCTCTTCAACCTCAGCGGACACAGAGTTCCAAAGGGCTTCGCGGCCGTGCGCTTCTGATTCGGCCTCCCATGTGCTACCCTGCTGCGGCGTCGTGAGCAGGCCCAGCAACACACTTTGATTTAGACGATGCGAGGAGATCCCCATGCCCATCGGTAAACGAGCAGCAGCAGAGTTTGTCGGCACCTTCTGGCTGGTCTTCGGCGGATGCGGCGCGGCCGTGCTGGCCGCCGCTTTTCCCGCGGTCGGCATCGGATTCGCCGGCGTGGCCCTGGCCTTTGGCCTCACGGTTTTGACCATGGCCTACGCGATTGGACACATTTCGGGGTGCCATCTGAATCCCGCGGTCAGTGTGGGACTGGTAGTCGGCAAGCGCTTCCCGGCTTCGGAACTGCTGCCCTACATCGTGGCGCAGGTCGTGGGCGCGATCGCGGCGGCGGGCGTGCTCTACCTCATCGCCAGCGGATCGGCCAGTTTCGACGTGCACGCCGGATTTGCCTCCAACGGTTACGGCGCCAATTCTCCCGGAGGCTATTCCCTGCTCGCTGGATTCGTGGCCGAAGTGGTCCTGACTGCGTTCTTCCTCATGGTGATCATGGGTTCGACGGACAATCGCGCTCCCAAAGGATTCGCGCCAATCGCCATCGGACTCTGCCTCACGCTGATTCACCTGATCGGCATTCCGGTGACGAACGTCTCGGTCAACCCCGCGCGCAGCACCGGCCCGGCAATCTTCGCTGGCGGCTGGGCGCTACAGGAGTTGTGGATGTTCTGGGTGGCGCCGCTGATTGGCGGGGCGCTGGGCGGCGGGATCTACAGCGTGTTATTCGGGGAATAAGATTCAAGCGGCGAGACCAGACGGATCACTGCCCGTTCGGCATGGGCATGGCGTGCCGGTGTTCGGGCGAGGACGGTGCCAGTGTGAAGGTCTTGTAGTGAACGGGCGTCAGCGTATCTTTGCCTTCGGTGATGTGGAAGGCGTGGTCCGCTGCGACGTGGCTGAAGCGCTGCGTGGTTTTTGAAACCGGCCACGTGACTTCGATCTCGTCAACCTCGGAAGCCGGTCCAATCCCGATATGCTGCCGTATGGGATTGCCCCCGAAGCTCGACCCGTAGCCGACAGTCCGGTATATGCGGCGCATGTTCTTGGCATTTCTCACCGACAAACAAATTCGCGCGCCGAACGCGGACCGATTGGTCTGGACTCCCTGCAGCTCCAGAGTGATCCAGTGGTTCCCGGGATGGCCGGGATTCTCAAAGAGCACGCTCTGGTAGCTGTCGCCGGGTAAGGCTCCGCCCATCACTTCGAAAACATCTTCGTTGCCGTTGTTGCTGATATCGCCGAAGGCAATGCCGTGGCCCTTCTGCAGGTGGCCGAAACCGCCGGACGTGGTGATGTCCTGGAAATTCTTGCCTTCGTTGTTGCGGAACATGCGGTTTGGCAGCAGCGCCTCAAAAGCAGGATCGCCCGTCCCGAGATAAATATCGAGCCAGCCGTCGTTATCGAGGTCACCAAAGTTCGCGCCCATGGCCAGGATGACGCGATCCAGGCGCATTAACTTTGTCACATCGGTAAACGTGCCGTCGTGATTGTTGTGGTAGAGACGCGGAGTTTCGACGCGGGCCGGCTTCTTCATCTCGAAGGCGCCGATGTCGCTGAGCGTGTCGTACCAGTAGCCAGCGACAAAGATGTCGGGCCACCCATCATTGTCGTAGTCGAAGAAAAAAGTCGGGAAGCTGTGAATGGGTTCCGCGACGCCCGCCTGTTCGGTCACGTCGGTGAACTGCCAGCGGTCGGGCCGGGGGTTCTTCTTGTCCCGCGGTCCGTCGTTGCGAAACAAGATATTCGGCTGGCTCTTGCGCGAAATATACAGGTCGGGACGACCGTCGTTGTTGAAATCGCCCCAGGCCACGCCTTTAACGAAGCCGAGATCAGCCAGCTTGTTGGCCGCTCCGACTTCCGTAAACGTGCCGTCGTGGTTGTTATGAAACAGTTGTGACGGATGGCTTTCGTGTCCGGTCTGTTCGTGTCCTACAAAAAGATCGAGCCAGCCGTCGCCGTCAAAATCGGCCCAGGCCGCGGTCTGCGTCGGATGCAGTGAGAGCAGCCCAGCTTCTTCCGTCACGTCGTCGAACGTGCCGTTGCCGTTGTTGCGCATCAGCGACATCGGATATCTCCCATGTTCTCCCCACCAGCCGCCGCGGAGAATCAGCAGGTCGGGATGCCCGTCATTGTTGTAGTCGGCAGCGATGACGTTCAGCCCGCCGACTTCTCCGAGGAGGCCGGATTCGTTGGTTCGGTCGCTGAAATAACCGTTGCCGTCGTTGTGAAAGTAACGGATCTGATCCATCGGGCCGGAGGAAGAAACGATTAAATCGAGCAAGCCATCGCCGTCAAAATCTTCCATCACAACGCCGCCCGAGTGGCCGTTGGTCAGAATGCTGGCGGCCGGGGCAACGTCCTTGAAATTACCGATGTCGGCGTCGGAAGCAAACGTGCCCGGCGGAATCAGCCACGCCGGCGGCACCTCTTTGGGATAGCGGCCCAAGGCCATGTAGGCCACGTTGAGCAGCCAGCGGGCAATCAGGTCCTTGGGATTCTTATCGAGGGCATCTGTGTACTCGCGGATCGCGCCTTCGGCTCCACGCGTGTTCTTGTGGACGCCGGAGCCTTGAATCGGGAAGATGCACGACTGCTGCCCGTGCATGGCAATGCAGTTCTCCTGCTCGCCGAGACGGAGGTAGGAAATCGCCAGCGCATCCCGCACCTCGGTCTCGAAAGCCGGCTCCAGCGGGACGCCTCTGTCGTGGCTCAGGCTGCGAATTTCTTCCAGTTGCTCGACTGCTCCGGCGCTGTCTCCTGCTCGCAGCAGGCAATCGGCGATCGCTTTGCGAATCTGGATTTCCTTCTCATACGGAGGATTGGTTAGCAGCATGTTTCGGAAATATATGGCGCGCACAGCATCTTTGTTCGGATCGGTCTGCCAGTCCTGCTCGTTGTAAATCTTGGCCAGGAGAGACGCCATTTTCTTCGTTCCCGGCGACTGATAAGGCGTCGGCGGTTGCGCGGGCGGAACTTTGGCGGGAACGGCCGCGAGGAGCACCGCGAAAACAAAAAGAGACCGGAGCATTTCCTTACAGAAGACTACCACCTGTCCAATCAATGGTTTTGGGAAGGGCACGGCTTCAGCCGTGCCGCCAGCGGCCGGTAAAGACGCGGGCTTCAGCCCCTGAGGGTATCGCGGCTTGCTTTGAAACACTATTTATGAGACCAGTTCTAGTCCGCAAGCCCTGCTCTTCAGTACGCCGCCAATTCTTTCATCGCCAGAAACAGATCGTTGGGCTGAGGCAGGATGGCGTCCTCCAGAATGGGCTGGTAGGCGACGAACGTGTCTTTGGCAGCGACACGCCGTACCGGAGCGTCCAGCTTGTCGAAGAGCTGGTCGGCGATGCGGGCCGCGATCTCGGCGCCGTAGCCCCAGCTCAGCGTATCTTCATAAGCCACGAGCACGCGGTTGGTCTTAGCCACCGAGGCGGCAATGGTCTCCCAATCAAACGGATTCAGGCAGCGCAGATCAATCAGCTCGACCTTCACGCCCTGCTCGCGCTCCAGCTTCTGCGCCGCCTGCAGGGCGCGCGGCACGACCGCGCCGTAGGTGATCACGGTCAAGTTCTCGCCGGGATGGACGATCTTGGCTTTGCCGAACGGAATCATGTACTCCGGCCCGGGGTAAGGCGCGCGGCCGTAGGTTTCCCGATAGAGCCGCTTGTGCTCCAGGAAAAGTACCGGGTCGTCGCAGCGGATGGCCGTGCGCAGCAGCCCTGCTGCATCGAGCGCGTTCGAAGGAAACACCACCCGCAAGCCGGGAATGTGCGTGAAGACGCTCTCACCGCATTGCGAGTGATAGATGGCGCCGCCGGTGAGATATCCGCCAATGGCGACACGAATCACCACCGGGCAGGAGAATCCGTTGTTCGAGCGCCAGCGGATAACGCTGAGCTCATCGCGAATCTGCATCATTGCGGGCCAGATGTAGTCGAAGAACTGAATTTCGACCACCGGTTTCAGCCCGCGCGTAGCCATGCCCGTGGCGCGGCCCACAATGGCCGCTTCGGCCAGCGGCGAGTTGAATACGCGATCGCTGCCGAATTCATTCTGCAGGCCGAAGGTCAGCTTGAAGACTCCGCCTTTGCCCTTCACCAGCTTGCGTTTCAGATACTCTTCGCGGCTGACATCGGCGACGTCTTCGCCGAAAATTACAACGCGCTCATCGCGCTTCATTTCGTCGCGGAGCGTGGCGTTGATCAGGTCGGCCATGGTCTTGGCCGGTGGCTTCTTGCCATCGGGCGACGCCTCGGCCACCCCGGGCGGCGCATCGAAAACCGGTGAAGCCGGATCAATGTCGGGCGAATACACAAACTTCATGACGGATTCCGGTGCGGGCGGCAGAGCTTCGAGGGCCAGATCCACCGCGGCCTGCAATTCGGCTTCGACTTCTTTTTCCAGTTGGTTGATGCCCTTTTCGTCGAGAACGCCCTCGCGCAGCAGGAACATCTGAGTGCGGGTCACGGGATCGCGCTGCGCGTCGCGCTCGCGCTCGGCATCGGGGCGATAAAGCCGCTCATCATCCGACAGCGAGTGCGAATACGGACGGATGACATGCGCGTGCACAAACGCCGGGCCGTGTCCCTCGCGGCAATACTCCACAGCGCGCGTGAAAGCGCTATAACTGGCCAGAGGATCGGTGCCGTCCACTTCCTCGAAATGAAAATTGGGGAATCCCGACACCAGGCGCGAGATGCTGCCCCCGGCGGTCTGTACTTCCACCGGCACCGAGATCGCGTACCCGTTGTCTTCCACGCAGAAGATCACTGGCAGCTTGCCCAGGGCGGAGGCGTTCAGAGCCTCCCAGAACTCACCTTCGCTCGAAGTGCCGTCGCCCAAAGAGACGTAGGTGACCTCGTCGCCCTGGAATATAACGCTCTTGAACTGGCGGTAGTCCAAGAACTTGGAAGCCGGAACGTCGGCGCACTTTGGCCGCCGGGAAAAATATCGTCCGCCCTCGGCGCAGCCCACCGCCTGCAGAATCTGCGAACCCGTCGGCGACGACTGGGTTACGATATGGAGCTTGGGATAGCTCCAGTGCGACGGCATCTGGCGTCCGCCAGAGCTGGGGTCGTCCGCTGCGCCTACGCCTTGCAGGAACATTTCGTAGGGCTTTACTCCAAGGGCCAGGCACAACCCGCGGTCCCGGTAGTAGGGATAAAACCAGTCATACGCCGGGCGCATGGCCAGACCAGCCGCCACACCGATAGCCTCGTGTCCCGCCCCTGACATCTGGAAGAAGATTTTCTGCTGGCGCTTGAGCAGGATTTCCCGGTCGTCAATGCGCCGGGAAGTGTACATGAGGCGGTAGGCCTGGATAAGCTGGTCGCGGGTAAGTCCCTCATACAGCTTGGGCTTCTTCACGCCGTTGGCCGCAAGGGCCAGCTTGGGATCCGTCTTCGTGGTCGCCATGCGATTGTCGGGTCGTGCCCTGGTCCTACTCAATTCGATGCCAGGAGCCTCGCGCTGACTCCGAACATCAACGAAAACCTGTTGCATTGTAAACGGTTGGGGCAAGTAGGAAAAGCGGGGAAAGTGACCAGGATTGCTCGCCAGGTTCGCCAGCGCGGGGCCCGTGGTGTGAGCTCCGTCACAATCATTCGTGATCTCCATCACCGATACCAGGCCTGCGGCCCGTCTACTTTCTTGATACTAGCGCGAGTTTCGCCCTGGTTGCCCTCCCACAGGACGGCCCGCGCACGAAGTCCATTCTGGTCCCGGTGACCGCAGTCGCCGGGACTGTGAATGCTCCCGGTGGCTGAAGTCGGTACCGGAGATACTCCTAATTATCCAGCTGCGCCCACTCAAGATCGCTGAGGGCTGACGCCCGATGGCCAATGCTTTATTCTGACAGTGCATGATCCGGACCCGCCGTTCTTTTGACCCGCGCGCGATTCAGTTGGTGATCTTCGATCTCGACGGCACCCTGATTGACTCGCGCCTCGACCTGGTGCACTCGGTTAATGCCGCGCTCCGCCACATCGGGCGAGTGGAACTGCCCGATGACGTCATCGCCAGCTACGTCGGCGACGGCGCGCCGATCCTGATTCAGCGGGCGCTGGGCGGCGAAAGCGTGGACCAGACCGCGATTAGCAAAGGCCTGGAATTCTTTCTTTCCTACTACCGCGAGCACAAGCTCGATCACACCACGGTTTATCCCGGGATCATGGACGCGCTGGGCGCGATCCAGGGTTCCGTCAACGGCGCGCCGCGCAAAATGGCGGTGCTTTCGAACAAACCGGTGATTCCCTCACGAGCCATCGTTGAGGCGCTGGGCCTGGGGCCGTTTTTCTCCCAAGTGTATGGCGGCAACAGCTTCGCCACCAAGAAACCGGACCCGGAGGGCGTGCGGATTTTGCTTGGCGAGCATAAAGTCGCACCCGGGCAGGCGGCAATTGTCGGTGACTCGCATGTGGATGTTCGCACCGGGCAGAACGCCGGGCTGTTTACTGTCGGCGTGACCTACGGTCTCGCGCCCCACACGCTCGCGGAAGCACCTCCAGATATCCTGGTGGATTCGCCGGGAGAATTGGCGGCGGTGTTTTCGGCGCGCTAGCTCGAGCCCTTCCTGCGTTACACTTCTTGATCACATGAACCTTAGCCGAACGGCCGTCCATGACCACTGACAACTCTGGCTTCACTCCAAAAGAACTCCGCAAGCTGCACAGCCTGAAGAATCCCTACGGCATTCAGAGGTTTCTCGATGACATGCCCTACCACCTCGAGGACACGGCCTGGTCTCCGCGAAAAGTGCTGGCCCACAAATCCGCGCATTGCCTGGAGGGCGCGATCTTCGCCGCGGCAGCCTTGCGGGCCAACGGATATCCTCCCTTGCTGCTTGACTTCGAGGCCGACCACGACACCGACCACGTGATCTCCATTTTCAAGCAGGACGGTTGCTGGGGCGCCATCGCCAAGTCGAACTACACCGGCTGCCGTTGGCGCGAGCCCGTCTACCGCTCGCTGCGGGAACTGGCCCTGAGCTATTTCAACGCCTACTTCAACCTGCGGCGCGAGCGCACGCTGCGCCGCTACTCCAGACCCGTCAACTTGAAGCGTTTCGACCCTCAGCACTGGATGACTACCGACAAACCAGTGTGGTTCATCGTGTACCACCTCTTTGATATCAAGCACTATTCCCTGCTCACCAAAGAGCAGGAAAAGCGGTTGCATCGCGTAGACGAGCGCCTGTTCCAGGCGGAATGCTTAGGAAAAGCTCATAAAGTCAGGGATTAGACCCGGGGTAAAGTTCTTCCCCTGTCTGCCGATCAGCGTTTCAGGACCATCTGGCCTCGGCTGACTCCACCACGAAATTGGACCGATGGGTGTGCAGCGCAAACCCCGTTCAGCCGGTACGGTCCGGAGCGCCTGCCGTGGACGGACACAGTCAATTCGCGACCATCCTCACTCGCGAGTTCGTCGAGCAACGGAGCTGTCCGCGGTATCGCCTGGAAACTGACATTCGGGTCTACCCCCGCAATTCCGCCGTGATTCGCGGGCACACGGTGGACATCGGTGAATCGGGCATCGCGGCCATGCTGCCCACCGAAGTGCCGCTCGGCGAGGTAGTTCGCCTCGAGTTCACGCTCCCGTTCGGTGACGCCGAAATCCTGGCTACGGTTCGCCAGAAGGTCGCCTTCCGCTATGGTTTCCAGTTTGTCGATCCGGACTCAATCCGGACCATGATTCGTCGTACTTGCCGCTCCCTGACGCCACAAGCCTGCCCTTTTTCAAAGAAACCGTAGACTTTTTTTGAATCCGCGGAACCAAATTCCCACCGAGCACGTAAAATCAGGATATGAGGCTGTGGGGTCTGGCAACCGCTCTTCTGGCGTTTAGTCTTCCTGCGTTCGCCCACCAGGACCAGCCTGCGCCGGTCGCCGGGCACGCGCCGAGCGCCTCCACAACTGCAAGCAACAATCCGGAAAACTCTGCGCTCCCGACGCTCGACCTTACCCCCGACGCGAACGGCGGTCTCTCGCAGGAGCAGATCAGCGCGTTACTTCGCGTGGTCGCTGACCGGGACATCGAGAACGAGAAACGGCAGCGCGACTACACCTATGTTGAGCGCGAGGTCGAGAACAGGCTGGGCGGAAACGGGCAAACCAAATCCACCGAAGTGCGAACTTACGAGATTCTGGAGATTTATGGCCAGCAGGTGCAGCGGCTGATCGAAAAAGACGACAGGCCCCTTCCGGAGAAGGACGCCGCCAAGGAAGAAGAGAAGATCCAGAAGATCATTGACAAGCGCAAGAACGAATCGGAGTCGGACCGCAAGAAGCGGGATGAGAAGGAAGAGAAGGAACGCGAAGACGGCCGCAAGTTCGTGCGCGAAGTGGCCGACGCCTACAACTTCAAACTGGTGGGGACGGAACTGGTCGGCGGAAGAGAGGCATGGGTGATCGCCGGCGAGCCTCGTCCGGGGTTTGAGCCGCACATGAAGGATGCGAAGTATCTGTCTAAGTTTCATGGACGAGTTTGGATTGATAAAGATGACCTGCAGTTGGCCAGGATGGATATCGAGTGCCTCGACACGATTTCCTGGGGACTGTTCCTGGCGCGGTTCCACAAGGGGTCGCGTTTCATGCTGGAACAAACCCGAGTCAATGACGAAGTCTGGCTGCCGCAGCATGTCACTTTCAAGCTGGACGCGCGCCTGGCCCTGGTCAAGGGATTCAAAGTAGACGGCGAGCAGACGTATCGCGACTACAAGAAGTTCCGCACGTCCGCCCGGATCGTCAGCGTAGGGAATGTACAAGAGCAGAAATAACTGGTAGTGGGCTGTTTTGGAATTTTCACGCCGCTTTAGCCTCTCGCGCTTCAAGCACTCCCACTAATTCTTCTAGCGTCCAAATGTGATCCGTTAGTCCGACTTCCATCGCGGGCGTGACTCTCAGCGTTTGATGCACCCGACAGAAATTGTAGTACGCATGATAGATCGCAACCATGTGGCAGTGATTCTCAAATTTCTTTGAGAAGGCATTTGTAAGCCGCGTGAAGCGCCGAACGCCCATTCTCAGGTTGAGGTTCTGTCGCTCTACATAGCTGGTCGAGATGTGGCGAGAATCAGGATCGCCGCTGAGTACGCCCGTGCGAATGCCGATGCAGGTCGCGGGACTGTAGCGGCTGTCAGGATTATCGGAAGGTGCGCCATACAGCTTTATCAGCATCGCGTAATCCACTTCCATTCCGAACGCACCTTCGACAGCCTCAGCATAAGCCCGATGGCCGTCCGTTGTGATCTGAATTCGAGTGGTGACCCGCGATGCTAAATCCTCCATGAATTTGCAAGCCCAAGACGCATCCCGACCGCCGCACAGGTACGAGAGAATTAGTTTGGAATCCGCATCAATCGCCGTCCACGTCCACACGCTACCAGCGCCAGTCCCTTGCTTCTCTAGGGGCACGTTCTTCTCTTTCGCGTAGCAGAATGACCAAACCTCATCGCATTGAACCCGCTGGACCTTCACCCCACGCACGGCGGCATTGTGGAACGCCTCGCAAGCCGCTCCCATGTCCGGAATCAGCTTGAGAACGGCATCTTTACTGACTCCGGTCAGCCTGCAAGTCGCCCGAATGCTGTTTCCTTCTACCAAAGCGTTTACGACTTGCGCCCGTCTCTCAATTGGTAAGCGATTCATAATGCAGAAATTGTATGCTTGAGCGGGTATGCAGTCAAGAGAATAGTGATAAAACGGCATAATTTAATGGTTTGGCACTTGACATTATACCTAATAGGCATTAACGTGAGGGCTGAGAGGTGATAAATGGCAAACTCAGAGGCAGCTACGAACGAGCTAGAAGAAGTTGGACAGTCTCAGGACGGCGACGGAAAGCGGGAACGGTCAACCGTTGACTTCCCATACCTAGACTTGGATGCAGCAGTTGAAATTGCGAAGGGTGTTCACGAAGTCGGCGGATCAAGCTGTGAATGGGATCAGCTTGCAGCCCATCTCAATCAGGCAGCAACTGGGGGCGGTTTTCGACTCCGGGTAATGACAGCAAAGACGTTTGGCCTCGTTACCTATGGACAAGGAACTGTGACTCTCACAGACCTCGGCAAACGGCTGAATGACCCAGACCAAGAAGAAACAGCGAAGGCCGATGCCTTCCTTAAGGTTGAGTTGTACAGCAAAATCTACGAGCAATACAAGAGCGGCATTTTGCCTCCCTCCGATGCTCTCGAAACCGAAATTGTAAAAATGGGCGTAGCTCCAAAGCAGAAAGGCAAAGCCCGTCAAGCCTTTCACCGTTCCGCAAACTCAGCCGGATATTTTTGGTCGGGATCGAATCGCCTGGTACGTCCCAAGATCAAAGCGAGTGCCGCAGTCACGCCTGCGCCAGAGCCAGAGATTGAACCTGAAAAGAAAAAAAAGAAAGAGGAAGAAGACACTCCACGCAGGCATCCTTTGATTGAAGGTTTGCTCAAGGAGCTTCCAGAACCTCAAACCGAATGGACGACGGAGGATCGCAAGAAATGGCTGGAAATGGCCTCCACCATCTTTAATGTGATCTACAAAGATTCGGACGATAGCCGTGGATCGCTACGTGTTGTCGTCGAGAAAAATTCTGCAAGGCAATGAGACACCGCAGCAGAACGGCGTTTCAAGGGAGCACGGTGATGCAACTGAAAATAATAACGACTAGCCCTTTGCATCGCGCCTATCGTGCATCGGGCTATAACGGCAAACCCCAAGTCAGGTAACCTTCGCGTGGCGTCCTGACTTGGGGCAGGTAGGCCCCCTCTAACGGCCTAAACCGTCAACTTCAACTTTTGTCCCAGCGTGCTTTCGCGGCACGCTGGGCTATTTCCTTTCGTGCTTCTGGCGTAAGCTTCGCGGCTCTTGCTCTACCGCCCTTCATACCGCCCAGCTTGCCGAGTGCGACCGCTGCCGGATTTTTCGGCTTGCGTGGGAATTGCAGCGTCTTGCGTGCTGGCTTCAAAGGCTCGCCAATCGCGGCCTCTACGACTCTCAGCGCGTTCTGGGCTACATCGCCCTTGCTTGAGCGTCTATGCATGGTACGATTGTAACACGAGGCACAAAATGGCCAATCTTACCGGACCACAGCCAGATGTGCAGTTCTGTCCGCGCTGTAAGGGTGAGTTGCGTAATCTTGCCAGAAGTGAAATGCGGTCAAAGGGGCATAAACGAAGCGACGGAACAGTTTCTCCCGACACGCATAGCTACGAATGTTGCACCTGCAAGCATCGTTTCGAGATCAATCAAGAGCAGTGATTTTTGCTCGTAGTAATCCAAGGGAGAAAGACAGTACGCCATTTAATGCCACCACTGGTCACGCCTTCAGTGAAGCAGGGATCGCCACATACGCGCCACGTGAGTCTGGCGTATACGGCATCTATAGCAACCAGCAATGGATTTATGTCGGTGAATCACAAAACATCGAGAAGAGTCTCTACGCTCACCTACATCGCCAGTCAGAGGAAAGCTACTGCATTTTAAGCCGCAGTCCCACGCACTTCGTTTTTGATCTTGGTGACGAGATGTGGCGGAAGATTAGGGTGGATGGCCTAATTGAGGAACTAAAGCCAGCATGCAGCTGGATGTAGGATTGAATTGATTTTTCAAAACCGCCCACTACCAAATAACTTCTACCTGCGCCCCCCGCCCGGCTCTTCTGCTATAACTTCCCTTTCGATTTGATTCCTGGGGAAAAGAATGACACCGCTCACTCGTCGCCATCTGCTCCACTCCGGCCTGGCGCTTTCCGCTTCTGCATTCCTTCCGGACTCCATACGCCGCGCTCACGCTCTGCTAGCTGCAAACCCGCAGGGGGGCCAGGCAACAATCCCGCCACGCGAACAGCTTCTGCTCGATTTTGGCTGGAAATTCTTCCAGGGCCACGGCAGCGACCCGGCGCGCGATCTTGGTTTCGGCAAGGACCAGGGAGATTTCGCCAAGTCGGGCGGTTTTGATTTTGCCACCGCAAAGTTCGACGACTCGAAATGGCGGCCCTTGAATCTGCCGCACGATTGGGCAGTCGAGTTGCCCTTTGTCCGCGATGAAGAGCTGCAATCGCACGGCTATAAGCCACTGGGACGCCGTTATCCCGAGACCAGCGTGGGCTGGTATCGCCGGACTTTCGACATTCCCAAAGAAGATGCCGGACGGCGCATCGCTGTGCAATTCGACGGCGCTTTCCGCAGTGCGCTCGTATTCGTGAACGGCTACTTCGTCGGTCGCAATGACAATGGCTACGCCCCGTCCCGCTTCGATTTGACTGATTTTCTGAACTACGGCGGGAAGAATTATCTCGTCGTGCGCATGGATGCTAGCTTCGGCGATGGCTGGTTCTACGAAGGCGCCGGCATCTACCGCCATGTGTGGCTGACCAAGACCGAAGCGCTACATCTCGGCCAGTGGGAGAGCTATGTCCGCGCGACGGTCACAAGCAACAAGACCACGCTCGACCTAGGAACTGTCGTACGGAACGAAGGCTTCGAGTCAGAGCGATGTCGCATACGCTGGCAGATCTTCGACCCGACGGGAAAACCTGCGGCGACCGCGGACGCTGTCGAGATGCTTGTCGCAGCCGGCAGCTCGATGGCAGTTAAGGCTATGAACGCTGTCCTGACGAATCCCGCTCTCTGGTCGCCGGAAGCTCCGAATCTCTATACGGCTCTTATCACCGTCGATGGCGGAAAGCTCCGCGACGCCGAGCGCATCACCTTCGGCATTCGCGACCTCAAGTGGGACGCGGATAAGGGCTTCTTCCTCAACGGCAAGCCCGTCAAAATCAAAGGCACCTGCAATCACCAGGATCACGCCGGGGTGGGCGCCGCCCTTCCCGACCGGTTGCAGTCCTACCGGATCGAAGTGTTAAAGCAAATGGGTTGCAACGCGGTGCGCACCTCGCACAACATGCCCACCCCCGAATGGGTAGAGGCCTGCGACCGCCTGGGCATGATGATGATGTGCGAAACCCGCATGATGAGCTCCAACGCCGAAGGTCTGGCCCAACTCGAGCTGATGGTGAAGCGCTACCGCAACTCACCCGCGATCATTCTCTGGTCCATGGGCAACGAGGAGGACCTCCTGCAGCACGATCCCCAGGGCGAACGCGTTCTCGCCGATATGGCGGCGCGCACTCACGAACTCGATCCCACACGACTGTGCACGGCGGCTGTGAACGGAAGTTACGACTCGCATTTCGCCGACTCGCTCGATGTAATGGGGTTCAATTACAACCTCAACGTGTGCGACGAATGGCATAAGGCGCATCCCAAGAAACCGTCCATCGGTTCGGAAACCGCCAGCACCGTGGCCACGCGCGGTATCTACTCGACCGACAAGCTGCGCAACTGGGTGAGCGCGTATGACTTGAACTATCCGCCCTGGGCTGAGACCGCCGAACAGTGGTGGAGTTTCTACGCCACCCGCGAATGGCTCGGAGGTGGCTTTGCCTGGACCGGCTTTGACTACCGCGGCGAGCCTACGCCCTACGGCTGGCCCTCGATCAACTCGCAGTTCGGCATCGTAGATATGTGCGGCTTCCCCAAAGATGACTTCTACTACTACAGAGCATGGTGGGGTCAGGAACCGGTGCTGCACCTGTTTCCGCACTGGAATTGGGAGCCGCGCGAGGGCGAGCCGATTTCCGTCTGGGTGCATTCGAACCTCGATTCCGTGGAAGTCTTCCTCAACGGCAAGAGCCAGGGTTCGCAGAAAGTGCAGCCCTTCAAGCATCTCGAATGGAAGGTAAACTACGAGCCCGGCGTGCTGGAAGCGCGCGGCAAGAAAGACGGCAAGGTGGTTCTCGTGGACAAGCGCGAAACCACGGGCGAGCCGGCTTCGATCCGCCTGACCGCCGACCGTACCGAAATCAACGCCGACGGAGAGGACGTATCCGTGATTCGCGTCGAGGCGCTCGACAAGGAAGGCCGGACAGTTCCGACCGCCGATAACCTGATCCACTTCAAGGTCACCGGTGACGGCGCTCTGCTTGGCGTGGGCAACGGCGACCCCAACTGCCAGGAGTCCGACAAAGAACCGAAACGCAGCTTGTTCAACGGCCTGGCACAGCTCATCGTGCAGTCCACCCGCACGCCGGGGACGATCACCATCGAAGCTTACGGGGATGACTGGCCGCCGCCGAAGCTGCCCCTGGCGCGCATTGCGATCACGACCAAGAAAACGGAGTTGCGACCGGCCGCAGGATGAGAGTCCAGGTGCCGTGGCCGCAAATCCGCTGCCTGTCGCCAGCGTTACAATAGAAAGATTCTCTGCCGGTGAAATCGGCTCCAGTGGCGCTGCCGGCAGAAGCCGCGCCGACCTTTGGCTCGGCAGGACGGGCGGTGGCGCTTCCTGCATTGGGCCAAAAGCCAAGAGCTATCAGCTAAGAGCTTCTTCCATGGACTTCAAACTCGTTTCTAATTACAAGCCGCAAGGCGACCAGGCCGCCGCCATCCAGGCGCTGACTCGTGGCCTCTATGACCGTGAGCAGCACCAGGTTCTGCTCGGCGTGACCGGATCGGGCAAGACCTTCACCGTGGCCAAGGTGATCGAGGCCCTGAACCGTCCGACGCTGGTCATGGCCCACAACAAGACCTTGGCGGCGCAGCTTTATCACGAGTTCAAGAGCTTTTTCCCGCACAACGCCGTCGAATATTTTGTCTCTTATTACGACTACTACCAGCCCGAAGCCTACGTTCCCGCCGCCGACCTGTATATCGAGAAGGAAGCCACCATCAACGACGAACTCGACAAGCTGCGCCTTTCGGCGACCAAGTCCCTGTTCGAGCGGCGCGATGCCCTCATCGTAGCGTCAGTCAGCTGCATCTACGGCCTGGGCTCGCCCGAAGCCTATTACGGCATGATGCTCTTCCTCGAAAAAGGCCAGAAGATCAAACGCGAAGACATCACGCGCAAGCTGGTGGACATTCTCTACGAGCGCACCAACGGCGAGTTCCGCCGCGGTACCTTCCGCGTGCGCGGCGACGTGATCGAGGTCTTCCCTACCTATGACGACCTGGCCTACCGCATCGAGATGTGGGGAGACCAGGTCGAAGCGCTCTCGCAGATTGATCCGCTGTTCGGCACCGTCAAGCAGAAGTACATGCGCCTGCCTATCTATCCGAAGACGCACTACGTGATGAAAGAGGAAACCCGTGCCTCGGCCGTCGAGTCCATCAAAAAAGAGTTGGCGTGGTGGGAAGCGGAACTCGAAAAGCAGGGACGCCTGGTCGAGTCGCAGCGCATCCATCAACGCACCATGTTCGATCTGGAAATGATCAAGGCCATGGGATACTGCCACGGCATCGAAAACTATTCCCGCCACTTCACCGGACGCCTGCCGGGCGAGCCTCCGCCCACGCTGCTGGATTACTTTCCGCGCGATTATCTGCTCTTCATTGACGAGTCGCATCAGACTGTACCGCAGGTGCGGGGCATGTACGCCGGCGACCGCTCCCGCAAAGAAGTGCTGGTGGAGTACGGCTTCCGCATGCCGTCCGCGCTCGACAACCGTCCCCTGACGTTTGAGGAATTCGAGCATCGCACGAATCAACTGGTTTACGTCTCGGCTACGCCGGGCCCGTATGAACTGACCAAGTCGGCAGGAGTGGTCATCGAGCAGATCATCCGCCCGACCGGCCTGATTGACCCCGAGGTGGAAGTGCGCCCGGTGAAAGGCCAGATTGACGACCTGCTGCACGAGATTCGCGCCCGCGTCGAAAAAGGCGAGCGCGTGCTGGTCACCACGTTGACCAAGCGCATGGCCGAAGACCTGGCCGAGTACTACGCCGAAGTCGGAGTGAAGTGCCGTTACATGCACTCGGAAATCGAAACCCTCGAGCGCGTAAAGATTCTGCGCGATCTGCGCAAAGGCGAGTTCGATGTGCTGATCGGCATCAACCTGCTGCGCGAGGGTCTCGACCTGCCCGAAGTGTCGCTGGTCGCGATTCTCGACGCCGACAAAGAAGGCTTCCTGCGTTCTTCGGGATCGCTGATCCAGACCATCGGCCGCTGCGCGCGGCATCTCAACGGCCGGGCAATCCTCTACGCCGACCGCCAGACCGATTCCATGAAGCGCGCCATGGACGAAACCCTGCGCCGCCGCGCCATCCAAACCGCGTACAACGAAGCCAACGGTATCACGCCCGAGTCCATCGTCCGCCCGCTGGATATGACGCTGGCGGCCATCGTAACCGCCGACTACACCGACCTGACCGGAGGCGAGGCCGAGGGCATGCCCGAGTTCAAGTCGCAGGAGGAAGTAGACACCTATATCGGCAAACTCGAAAGCGACATGCGCGAGGCCGCAAAGAGATTTGAATTCGAGAAGGCAGCCAAGCTGAGGGACACGATCAAGGAGTTGCGGACGAAGGAGTTTTTGTTTGCGTGAGACACCTATGTCGCCGGCTGATTCTCTGTTTCGCCGTCTCCTGAGCGACCTTCGACAGGCCTTGTCTGAGCACGGATTCCGCCGAAGAAGCCAGAATTTCGTGATTGAGTCGCCTGAGTGCTGGGGGGTTATCAATCTCCAAAAAAGCTTGTACTCTTCGCCTGGGCAGAAGACGTTCACTGTTAACGTAGCCATCGCGGCAAAGCGCATACTTCGCTTTTACGGCGAACCGGAAGACAAACCACCGCTCCACTACGCATGTCATTGGGAGACTCGCCTCGGTCACCTCACTCCCGACCCTAGCGACCGATGGTGGACATTGTCCGACGAGGCTTCCTATAAGCCAGTATCGACTGAGGTGAGGGAACTCGTAGCGAGTACGGCTGTCCCCATGGTGAAAGATCACCTGACCGAAGAACAACTACTCGAGCTCTGGGACCATAATGTCGGTGGTTTCGAATACCTAATGCTCAAGTACAAGTCGATACTGCTCGCGGAGAAAAATGAGCTCGATAAGCTCCCAGAAATCTTTCAGCGGATCCGTGAGATCTGCCGCGGAGGTGCTGCGGAAGAAGGTGCAGCGCAGCACATTGCTCAAGTGAAGAAACATTTTCACCTGGCCTAAGTCAGTGCGTCAGGTACCCCGCCGGCGACAGAATCTCAATCCCCCGCCACGGATGCATCCCCAGCAAATCCGAGTCGCCCGTAACAATCACGTCCGCCCTCCCATTCAGCGCCACTTCCAGGAACTTGTCGTCTTTCGGGTCACGACATTCGCGCACGAGCCGAATGATGGGTACAAACTCGGCCGCGCTCCCAATCTGTGCCAGGACAAGCTCGCGCTCACTGCGGCTGACATAATGATCGAATTTTGAGCGGGATAAAACTTCCGTCAGTTCGCCCATGGTGACCCCGGAAAAGAGCACAACGCCTTGGTCCAAGGCATCGTCAACGACCCGACGCGGTGCGGAGCGCGGGAATAGGATGGCGCTGACGAATACGTTCGTGTCCACGACTAGACGATGCGGCGTTCGCATGAATCGGCGCGCCTCAGTCTTTCAGAATGTCGGCGAGTATTTCCTCGGTCATTCCCTGCGCTGCGGCCTGAGCGCCAATGCGGTCCATCGTCCCTTTTAGCTCGGCAATATTGACCTTGCGAATTCGCTCATATTCCTCCGCAGACATGATCACCGCCACGTCGCGGTTCTGACGGCGAATGAGTACAGGTTCGCGTTGGGCAGCGTCGAGCAGCGCGGCAAGGCGCTGTTTCGCCTCGGTGGCAGACACGGTTTTCATATGGCTATATTAGACGAAATAGACAAAATAGACAATGCCCTAAGAATGGAGCAATCCTGTGTATCAGATTGTATGACAATGAATTATACGACTAGTAACTGTGGAAAAAGTGTTCCTGAAGGAACACTTTAAGGGTTACCGTCCGTACGCGGCGCTGGCGGCCAACGGCTTCCGGTGCACTGTGTAGCCGTCGAAGGTCTCCTGCCGGAAGTTCAGGTTTGGCGCGCAGAGCTTTTCGGTCTGGCTCACGAAGAGATACCCGCCAGGCTCAAGGTAGAGATGCAGGCGCTCCAGCAGCGCCGTGCGCTGCGCGCGCGACAGATGCGGCAGCACGTCCATGCAGAAGATGCAGTCGAAGCGGCCAATGTAAACCGGTTTCGTCAGGTTCATGGTGTTGAACGTGACCAGGCTGCGCAGGCGGGGCTTGACCAGCAGGTGCGCTTCTGCCCCGTTCTGCGATCCGTCCCCGTTCTGGCCGCCGTTGGTGCTGGCGATCTTGGTGAAGCAGGCGCGAATGATGGCCGGCGGCAATCCCGCCAGCGCCGACTGCGGGTAGAGTCCGCGCTCCGCCAATGCAATCGCCGAAGGCAGCAAATCGGTGCCGACGATGTGCACCGACCAGTCTCTGGTTCCCGGCGGCATGGACAGGACAGTGCTCTCTGCGACGCCGCCGTTCCGGCTCGTGCCGTTTTTCGCTCCGTTGCCATTCCCGTTCCCGTTGCTGGCGGGCGCGGTGCCTCCGGGCAGGGCGTCGCACAGAGCCATGGCGATCGAGTAGGCTTCCTCCCCGGTGGAGCAGCCGGCACTCCAGATACGCAGAGTGCACGGCCCATCTTCGGCTTTGCGTGAGTACAGTTGCGGAACCACATGTTGGGCCAGTGCGTTCATGGCGCCCGGATGGCGGAAAAAACCCGTGCGGACGTTGAGCACACCGTCCAGAAAACGCGGCATGGTCGAAGGGTCCTGGTCCGAAGCCCGCAGTTGCTGTAGCAACGCCGCCGGCGAATTCAATGCCTCACTCTCCAAATATTCGGCCACATGAGCGGCAAGGGCACTATTGGGGCAGTCGAGCAGGATTCCTGCCTGGCGCTCGACCAAAAGCCGCAGTTCGGAGAGTTCGTGCTCCAGTATGGTGACGCCGGCCATCAATTCATGCATAAGTCCTCCCCTATCGGGGGGTGAGCCAAAGTTGCTCCGAGCCTTTTGGGATCGGCATGGTCTGAGGGGGGACTCAGTTCCTGCTGCGCGATCTGTCAGTCACCGGCGGTGGCCGCCGCCGCGTACAACTTGCCGGAATCCTGCCGTGCCTGCTGCGCCACCACGTTCATTTCCTTCTCCAGCGAAGAGAAGCGTTGCATGATCTCGTGGATGCGAAGCGTCATGTTGCGAATGGTTTCGATCTGGGCGCGGGTGTGAGCCGAAAAGCTGCCCGGTTCCAGCAGCAGCAGGTCCGAGTTCCCCAACACCGAAGTGAGCGCGTTGTTTAAATTGTGGCGCATTTCCAGCATGTAGCGGCCCAGCGTCGCCTGGCGCTCCAGGGTGGCACAGGCAAGTTCCGCGGCGCGGGCACGAATCTCTGCCCGGGAGCGGTGCACGGCCTCGCCGGCGGCCAGAAGCAATGTCTCCAGCCAGTGCTCGTTCGGCCTCAACATGGAAATACGCGGCCAGCGCTCCCGCACCAGTTCGGCGGTCGGCCCAGCCGGACAGACGCACAAAATCGGCTGGCCGGTCGAGTGCAACGGCTCCAGCACGACCGAAAGCAACTCCCGGCGCAGCGGACCGACGATGGCGACGTCAAATGTATCCACGGCAAAGCGCGGCCACAGTTCCCCGCTGAGCAAAGTAAACGATGGCACGTTGCGCTCGGTCTGCCAGCGCGCGGTCACGCGCCGACCAAAATCCGCTTCGTCAGAAATAATCAGTACAGTCGGACTTTCCACTCGAACTCTTCCCTCATTCAATCAGCCTCTTCGATCAGCCTCTTCGATAGCCTTTCGATCAGCTTTTCTTTACTGGACCTGAATCCGAATCGCCGTCCCAATCCGGGGCGCTGGAAATCTCGAATTCAGGCACGTCTTCCGGCTGAAAAGCCGGCTTGCTCTTGGACTGCGCCGTCCGCACAGAACCGGGCTTCGACACTGATTTCGTCGGCTGTCCGGCGCCTGCCCCTGCGGCCGCCGCCGCCGCTTTGGCTGCGGGCGCTACTTTCGTGGCTGGGTTTGGAGCTGGTTTGGCTGCCGCAGTGGTTTTCGACTTCGCTTCCGGTTTGGCGGAAGGCTCGGGCGCCTTTTCCCTGCCCAGCGCGTAATCAACCGATGCGCGCAGATCCACCAGCATGCGCAGCGGCTGGCCGGAGGAGTACTCCGCCTGAAACATCACTTTCCACGACTGACAGATCATGCGCAGGCGCAGAATCGGCTCTTCGGCGGAAAACTGGGCGCGACGGCAATCGATCGTCTCCACGCCTTTACCCTCCAGTTCGCTCAGCCCATCGAGAATGAGGTTCAGATCGCCCAGCATCAGCCGGAAGAACACCCGCCGCATGAGATAGCCAAACCGGGTGAAGGCCACGAGTGCAACCGGAAGGTAGAACAGATCGCCGCACAGGCTCTTCGCCTTGCGGCCTTGCTCCAGGGCGCCGCCGTGCAACAACTCGTCGAGGGAACGGGAACGGCGAGCCACTTCCAGCACCCGGTCGAGCGCGTTCAGCCAAACCGGCGCCTTCAGGTCCACCTTGCCCAGCACCGGTTCCAGCGAGTCGGCCACAAAGGCCAGGTCCACTTCCGCATCCACCAGGCCGACAGGCGCAAGCTGGCTGAAATACTGGACGAGAACAAAATCAATCTTGTCGCGAACGGCTTCAGTTTTCTCTGCTTTCGACAGAAAATGCTGCACCAAGTCCTGCAAGCCGTCCTGATTAACCAGAGAAGTTGTCTGCAGGAACTGGCGCAACTGGTGCACCTGGACGCGCCGGTCCATTTCATCGAGCCACCGGTTAGCCTGGTCCAGAGCCTCCGGACCCGGGGTCTCGACGCCGGCCTCGAGGTCGGCACAGGCGGGAACGTCAATCACGAACTCGCGCGCGAGTTCGAAATAAATTGGATATAGCCGCCGGGCCGAGCTCCACTGCGCGGCCGGATCTTGGGTTGGCGTGGTCGGAGTCATGATTTCACAATCCAGTTCGACACGCTGTGCTTGAAGCGCGCCGCGATAATGGTCTGGCCGGGGTGGTACTGCACGGCAACTACTGAGGCTTCCACGTCGAGCGCGCCGTCGGAGGTGCGGAGGCGAACGACGTCGTCAAACTCCAGCGGCGTCTTGCAGGCGAAAAGCACTTCGCGGGCAGTCCCGAATTCGATGATGGTGCTTTCCTGGAAGTTAGCTGAGGCGGCGTCGCCCGGCGTCAGGGCGCGGGCCAGTTGCACCGGAAGGCGCATCTGAGTCGCCTCCGGAAAAAACCGGGCCAGTCCTGCCACAGTGCTGGCGTCGCGCGCCGTTGCTGTTCCTGCTTGCGCCAAGTTCTGAAACGCCCTTCCCGGACTCGCTCGGCCCGACTGGCAAATGATCACAGATGATGGCAAATGCGGGGGCGGGCTCCCCTCTTCCCGGTTAGGAAGAGCGTTGGGGAGCCGCACTCCGCGGTTCACAAGGAAAGGTGCAACGCGGCAGCCAAAGAAAAACACGGAAGGGCTAGTACCCAGGTGGCAGTATTTTCAGTAAGTTAGGGGATGTCCCGCTGGTCAAGCTTGAAGCCTGGCCGCGACGGAGTCTCACGATGAGACGCCGTCTCACAATCGCGGTTGTACAACACAGTCCATTAGGCGGGCGCAGCTTTCATGTGGCCCCCAGACGCCCTTAGACTGCAGCTTCTGCTGGTCCCCCCAGCCGGACTTCGGCCTCGTCCCGGATCGCGACGTGGGTCTTGGCGACCAGCATGTAGATGGACGGTACGACAAACAGAGTAAATGCCGTGCCGATAATCATGCCGCTGACCAGCATGATGCCGATGCTGTTTCGCGCTCCGGCCCCCGGGCCGCTCGCCAGAATCAGCGGAAAGTGGCCGCAAACGGTGGCTGCTGTGGTCATCAGAATCGGCCGCAACCGGGTGCTGGCGGCGCCCGCGATCGCCTGCAGCTTGCTGGCGCCGGTTTCCTGCAGATGGTTGGCAAACTCGACGATCAGAATTCCATTCTTCGCGATCAGGCCCACCAGGGTGATCAAACCGACCTCGCTGTAGATATTGAGCGTCGTAAAGTTCAGGAACGAGAACACCAGCGCGCCGGAAATTGCCAACGGCACCGAACCGGCCAGAATGATGAACGGATCGCGGAAGCTCTCGAACTGCGCCGCCAGCACGAGGTAGATGAGGATCGCCGAGAGCAAGAACGTGCCTAGGAACTTGCTGCCCTCGACGCGAAGCTGGCGGGATTCGCCCGCATAGTCTACCGTGAATCCCTGCGGCAAAACCTGCCGGGCCTGGTCCTCGAGGAAGGTCAGCGCCTTGTCCAACGGAACGTTCGGCGGGATGACGCCTTGAATCCGCACTGCGTTCAACTGCTGAAACTTGTTCAGCGATCTCGGCTGGGTCGTGGTCCGCAGAGTGGCAAAGGTCGAGAGGGGCACGAGTTTGTCGGACGAGCCCTTCACATAAATCTGAGAAAGCTGGTCCGGCGTGAGCCGCTCAACCCGCTTCACCTGCGGAATCACCTTATAGCTTCGTCCCTGAATGCTGAAGCGATTGACATAGTTCCCGCCCAACATCGTGGAAAGGTCCGAGCCGGCCTGGCTCAGATCCACGCCTTGCGAGCGCAGCTTGTCGCGATCGAAGACGACCTCGGTTTGCGGCTGGTCAAACTTCACATCGGTATCGGCAAAGATGAACATGCCGCCGGTCATGGCCTTCTGCACAATCTGCTCGGCCAACTGGCTGACCTGCTCCGGTTCCGCAGCAGAGGCAATCACAAAGTCCACCGGGAAGTTGCCACCTCCCGGCAGCGGCGGAGGCGTGAGAGGAATGACGCGCACTCCGGCGATCTTCGACAACGGGCCGGTGGATTCGAGCAGCAGTTGTTGCGCCGTCTTTTTTCGCTGGCTCCAGGGCTTCGTGACCATGCCTCCGAAGCCGCCGCCAGGATTCGTGATCTGGAACACACTCTCGCTCTCAGGGAACGAGTGGTAGACGTCGTAGACCTGTTGCGTGAACAGGTCTGTTTGATCCAGCGTGGCGTTGGCGGAGGATTGAATGACGCCGAACACCACTCCCTGATCTTCGGCCGGGGCCAGCTCCCGCTGCGAGAATATGTAGAACGGAATCATCAGCACCGCGACAATCGCCCATACGGTGAGTACGACCGGGCGATACTGCAACGTTCCCGACAACAGGCGAACGTAGAGATTTCGAACCCGATCGAATTGACGGTTGATGATCCCGGCCAGGCCGCGCTCGGTGTCGCCGGCGCGCAGCAGCTTCGATCCCATCATGGGTGACAGGGTCAGTGCCACCACGCCCGACACCACGACCGCGCCCGCCAGCGTGAAGGCAAATTCGCGGAACAGCGCTCCCGTCAAGCCTCCCTGAATTCCAATCGGAGCATAGACCGCGGCCAGGGTGATGGTCATGGCGATGATCGGGCCGACCAGTTCGCGGGCCGCGTCTTTGGCGGCCTGAAACGGCGACTTGCCCAGATGGAGATGCCGTTCGACGTTTTCCACCATGACAATGGCATCGTCTACGACCAATCCGACCGACAGCACGATCGCCAACAGCGTCAGAAGATTGATGGTGAAACCGGCCAGGAGCATGAGAAAGACAGCGCCGATCAGCGAGATCGGAATCGCCACCACCGGAATCAGCACGGAACGGAATGATCCCAGAAACAGGAAGATGACCACGATCACAATCAACAGGGTCTCGATCAGCGTGTGCAGCACTTCGTTGATCGCGTCCTGAATGTACGCGGTCGAGTCGTAGGGCACTCCCAGTTTCATGCCCGCGGGCAACTGCTGCTGGATCGCGGGCAGCGCCTGGCGTACGTTGCGGATCACTTCCAGCGAATTCGCCGTAGGCAGGACCCAGATACCCATAAAAGTGGCGGATTCCCCATTGAAGCGGACGTCCTGGTCATAGTTCTCGGCGCCGAGAACCACGTCGGCGATCTCGCCCAGCCGCACCACCACGCCCTTGTCCTGCTTGACGACGAGCTGGCGAAACTCTTCCGCCGAGCGCAGGTCGGTATTGGCAATAAGGTTCACCGAGACCATCGAACCCTTGGTGCTGCCGAGCGCTGAAAGATAGTTGTTGTGCGCCAACGCGTCGTGCACGTCCGACGGTGAGACTCCGCGAGCCGCCATTTCCTGCGGCTTCAGCCACAGACGCATAGCGAAGGTGCGGTTCCCCAGGATGTCGGCGCGCTGCACGCCGCTGATGGCGCTGAGCTTGGGTTGAACCACCCGGGTTAGATAGTCGGTGATCTGGTTCTGATCCAGGTCGGCGGACGAGAAGCCGAGGTACACGGCCGCGAACTGGTTGTCGGCGGTCTGCAGATCAATGACCGGGATCTGCGCTTCGGGGGGAAGATCGTTGCGGACCTGGGCGACTTTCGCCTGGATCTGAGTCAGCGCCGTGGTGGTGTCGTAGTTGATCTTCAGGTGCACCAGGATCGTGCTCAGGCCCTGAGCGCTGGTGGACTCCATGTAGTCAATGCCGTCGGCGCTGGCAATCACGCGCTCGATCGGCGTGGTGACAAATCCTCGAACCAGGTCGGCGTTCGCGCCCACGTAGACGGTCGTCACCTGGATGACGGCGATATCGCTGCGCGGATACTGGCGCACGCTGAGCGAACGGATCGCCTGCAGTCCAGCAATCAGGATGACGAGGTTCACCACCATCGCCAGCACTGGCCGCTTAACAAATAGATCTGTGAACTTCATGGACACTCCTCAGGAGTTTGGCGCTTGGGTTTGGCGACGCTCGGTTCGCTGACTTCTTAGCGATCCTCGAGTTAGCTATCCTCGGGCTTCGGCGCAGGATTGTTCTCAGGTTTTACCGAGTTGTTCACTTGCACGGGAGCTCCATTGCGGAGCCGGAACACACCGGAGCTGACTACTTCGTCTCCGGGATTCACGCCGGAGATGATCGCCACCTGGTCGCCGCGCGAGCCTTCGATTTTCACCACTTGCTGGCGCACGCCGCGATAAGTATTGCCATTCGGATCTTTCATTTCCGTGACCACATAGACGGAGTCGCCGTACGGAGCGTAGTTGATGGCCGACGCCGGCAGCGGAACCACTTCGCGCGGCTGGCCAAGCGGCAATTCCACCTGCACGAACATTCCCGGACGCAGCTTGTTTTCTTTGTTCGTGAGGATGGCCTGCACCTGGATGTTTCGCGTCTGCTCGTTGATGACGGAATCGAGCGCGATAATCCGGCCGGTAAACGCCATGCCCGGCAAATCGCTGTTGGTTACACGCAGGACATGACCTGGCACCATCTTGGGAGTGTCCTGCTGAGGAACTCCGAAGTTTATGTAAATCGGATTCAGCGACTGCAGGGAAACGATTGCCTGCCCCGCCGCCAGATACTGACCACGACTGACCTGGCGAATCCCCAGCACTCCCGAGAAGGGAGCGCGAATCGTCTTGCGGGCGATGGCTGCACGAATGTCGCCCACCTGGGCTTCCGTAGCCTTCTGCTGTGCGGACGCGCTGTCGTAATCCGAGCGGGCGATGACGCCCGCACTTACCAGTTGCTGCGCGCGATCGTAATTGACCTTCGCCAGATCGCGCTGCGCTTCCAGGCTGGCCAACTGCGCCCGTTCCTGGCGAGTGTCGAGCTCAACCAGGATGTCTCCCTCGTGCACCCACTGACCGGATTCAAAATGAATTTTGTCCACGGTGCCAGGCAAGTCCGCGCTCACCGTCACACCCTGGATCGCGGCGGCGGTACCAATCACTTGCAAATTGGACGGCCAGGTCTCGCGCTCCGCAACTACGGTGGTCACCGCTGTCGCGGGGATCTTAAAGTTTGCTCCCTGGGCGATGGCCACTTCCACCTGCCGGAATTTCACAAATCCCAGCGAACCGATCAGGGCCACCAAAACTACTAACGTCAGGATCATTCTCTTTGCCATACATACTCCGGATGTCTAACAAAACAGTGGGATGTTGTCAGCGGTGACAACTCGGCACAGCACGGTTCCTCCAATAGATTGCAGGATTGACACGAAGGATTCAGAGATCTGCGGCGCGCGCGACACTGGACGCGCACTTTACGCTTGCGGTTAAGACTAAGCGGAAACTACGGAAGAACAACGAGTTGGACAGGTCATCGTTTTTACTGCAGCGTGTGGCTCGAGGACCCCGACGCCCCCGACGATCCTGTGCCGATGTTGTAGCGCTTGAGCTTGCGGTAGAGCGTGGCGCGGCTGATGCCGAGCATGCGTCCGGCCAGCGCCTTGTCGCCTTTCACCTGCTCGAACACCCGCTGGATCGTGGCCCGTTCGATGTCCTCGAGATCGGTCGCCCCGGCCGCGCTCGGTTTTGACTCGGGAGGAACGGCCAGGGCCGCTGCCATCTCCGGATCGAAAACTGCTGCCCTGGCTCCAGCTTGTTCCGCACCAGTTCCGCCCTCCACGTACGCGGCAATCGAGGGAGGCAGGTCGCCGAGATCAATAATCCGTCCGTTACCCAGCGCTACCGCGCGCTCGATGCAGTTCTCCAGTTCGCGTACGTTGCCCGGCCAATCGTATTGCATCAGGGCCTTCATAGCGGCGCTGGAAATCTGCAGGCCTGACCCCGGCGCATACCGCTCCAGGAACCACTGCACCAGCATCGGCGTGTCGCTGCGTCGCTCGCGCAGGGCGGGAACGTGCACGGTGACAACATTCAGACGGAAGTAAAGATCCTTGCGGAAGGTTCCGGCCTTGTAGGCTGCTTCCAGATCGCGGTTCGTCGCGGCGATGACGCGGACGTCCACCTTGACCCTCTGGTTGCTGCCCACCGGGCGAACTTCTTTTTCCTGCAGCACGCGCAGCAACTTCGCTTGCAGCTCAACCGGCAATTCGCCCACTTCGTCGAGAAAAATGGTTCCGCCGTCCGCTGCTTGAAATAGCCCCTGCTTTGATTTCAGCGCGCCGGTAAATGCGCCTTTTTCGTAGCCGAAGAGTTCGCTCTCGATCAGCGTGGGCACCAGCGATCCGCAATCCACGGCAACGAACGCGCGGGCGGCGAACGCTCCGCGGAAATGAATGGCACGAGCGACCAACTCCTTGCCGGTCCCGCTTTCCCCATAGATCAGAACCGGGGTCCGCGTGTCTTTCAGGCGCGAGACGGTGCGCAGCACTTCCTGAATCTTGGCCGACGAGCCGACGATGCCGTGCACCGCGGTTTCCGAATCCATGCGCTGCCGAAGAAATTCGTTTTCCTCCACCAGGCGGACTTTTTCCGCCATGCGCCGCAGGAACAACCGCAGTTCCTCCAGCGGAGAAAACGGTTTGGTAATGTAGTCGTAAGCGCCCAGTTTCATGGCCTGCACCGCAGTTTCGATCGAGCCGTGGCCGGTCATCAGGGCAACTTCCGTGCGCGGCAGCAGCTTCTTGACCCGCTCCAGAAACTCCAGCCCCGACATGCGCGGCATCACCAGGTCGGTCAGCACCATGTGCGCGGGCTGTTCTTCGAGCAGCGTCAAGGCGGAGTCTCCGCTGTCCGCTTCCAGGCAGACAAAGCCCAGAGCCTCGCCCACGGTGACACAGAGTTTGCGGATGCTCTGCTCATCGTCCACGATCAACAGCCGGATACGGAGATCCTCTTTGCCGGTGGCAGTGTTCACTGTGCTTTCCCCATGGTCTTGCCGACGACTTCGATCAACTGCTGCACCCGGAACGGTTTTTCCACGCAAGGCGCGCCGGTCTGGCGCAGCGTGGCGACGGTCTCTTCGTTGGCGATGTCGCCGGTAATGAAGACGACCCGCGAAGCCAACTCCGGACGGTGGCGCGCAATCCAGGCATGAACCTGCCCTCCATCCACACCGCCGGGCGTGCGCATGTCGGAAACCACACCCAGGAATTCGCCGTCCTCGAGCAGACGAAGAGCGTCTACTCCGGATTCGCAGCAAACCACGGGATAGCCGCTCCGCTCCAGAGCGGCTTGCACGTAGGCCATCACGGCCGGCTCATCCTCGATGAGCAGCACGGGCAGGGTTGTAGGTTTGACAGCGGGTAGGGTCATTTTTGTATCACTCCTGCGGCCGCACTCAGAGATGCATCATGGGCCGCTGCGGGCAGGCGGACGATAAAGGTCGCGCCCGGCCCCCCCAGATTGTTGTGGCAGAGAATCTCGCCACCGTGCTCCTTCACGATGCCGTAACAGATACTGAGACCGAGGCCGGTGCCTTTGCCGATCTCTTTCGTAGTGAAGAACGGATCGAAGATCTTGTCCGGGTGGGAAATTCCATTGCCGTTGTCGCGGAAGGAAACCTCGACTGATTCTCCGGCCTTGGTGGACATGATCTCGATGCGCGCTGGACGCCCAACTTCGTGAACCGCGTCGTAGGCGTTGTTCACGATGTTAAGGAACACTTGCTGCAGTTGATGCGCATCGCCGATCACCTCCGGCAGATCCTCGTCCAGATTTTCAACCACCTCGACGCCATGGCTGGCAAAGTCGTAGGAACGCAGCTGCACGGTGCGCCGCAGAATGGCGTTCAACTGCACGGCATTCCGCTGCGGCGGCATCTGGCGGGCAAAACTCAGCAGGTTCTGCACGATCTGCTTGGTGCGCTGGGCCTCCTGCAGGATCACGCGCATATCCTTGCGGGCCGTCTCCGGCAAGTCCGGATTTTCCATGAGCAGGTCGGCGAATCCGAGAATGGCGGTGAGCGGGTTATTGACCTCGTGCGCCACGCCGGAGACCAACTGGCCGACCGCAGCCATCTTTTCGGCGTGCACCAGTTTGTCGCGCAGGATCGAGGAATCGGTAATGTCGGTAAACACCGCGACTATGCTGGTGACGTTGCCCTGCTCGTCGCGCATGGGGCTGAGGTTGGCCGAGAACCTGCCCGCCGCCCCGCTGCCGCGCATGATCTCGAGTTCCAGATTGTCCACCTGCTGGCCGTCCAGCGTGTTCTGCAAGGCGTTAGCCAGCGGGCGCACAAAACCCGGCCCCGCCAGCTCCAGCAGAGGACGGCCGATCAGGTCGCGCTGCTCAAAACCGGCGTCGTGCCAGCGCCGGTTGCCGTAGCTGATCAGTCCCGCCGTATCTGCCACCAGGATCAGGCTCTGCGTATTGCCCAGAATCTTGGCCGAGAAGTCGCGTTCGCGATGCAGTTGCGATTGATAAGTGCGCAGGCCGGTGACATCGAGCATCAGGCCGCGAATCTGCAGCAGTTCGCCCTGATCGTCGTGAAGCCCAAAGGCATTGATCAGCACATGGATGGGCGAGCCGTCCTTGCGGCGAAGCGTGGACTCGAAGTTGTGGAGCTGGCCCTGCTCGCGCATGACCTGGGCATGGTGCTCGCGGTGGTCGGGCGAAAAATACAGCTGCGTTGGGATGTCCACTTGCAGCAACTCTTCCCGGCTGCCGTATCCCAACATGCGCACCATCGCGTCGTTCACTTCTACGAAGCGTCCGCCGGGCGTGCTGAAGAACAGCCCTTCCTGAATGTTGTCGAACAGTTCGCGATAACGCCGTTCGGCTTCGCGGCGGTCGGAAATGTCTTTCAGAACGTGAATGGTCTGCAGGCCTTCCTCGGCCGACCCGCGGACTCTTGACGTGGAGACCAGGTAGGTCCGGTCGAAAACGGGATGGACGAATTCGTCCGAATCATCGGCCATGGCGCGGCAGAACGGACAAGAATAGGGCGCGACATCGCTGGTCAGCGCCAGCAGAGAGCGCATGTCCACGCCGACCAGCTCGGCCGGAGGAACACCGATCAGCGCCGCCAGCGAACGGTTGACCCGCAGCACTTTGTCGGCCGGATCATGCACCACGATGAAATCGGTAATCGCGTCGAAGATCGCCATCCAGTGCCGGTTGGAAAGCTCAATGCGGGTGAACAGACGCGCGTTCTCCAGGGCCATCGCGCCGTGCGCGGCCATCGCCTCCAGGAAGGCGCGGTCCTCGCCATCCAGTTCGCGCGAAAGTCCGGAAAGACACAGCAATCCAGCCAGTTCCCCATCGGCGCCAGCCAGGCGCACCAGAACGCAATCCTTCCAATAAAGCGTGGCGGCGGCGGCGGGCCCGAGCAACTCGGTGGCCTGGCCGAAACTCACGATCTCGGAGTGACGCTTCATGAAATCACCGAGCGCCGTGGCCAGAGCGCGTTCGCTGCTGCGATCCAGGCCCGATTCGGGTCCGGCCTCGGGGTGCTCATGCACGGTATCGCGGGGAGCTGTCAGCCGATCTTCACTCTTCGCCTGATCCCCACGTGTGTTCGCGGCCGCCGGAAGGTCCGCATGTGCTGCCTTCGGCGGATGAAAGGCAACCACCTGAAAGCGCCCTTCCTGCAGCACGCCTAAGAATCCGGCGTGGGAACCCGTCAACTCGGCGGCGCGGCACACAAAACGGCGGGCAAATTCGGGAAGGCGCAGAGAACCATCAATGGCGCGAGCCAGTTCGATCAGCGCCTCGGCACGGCGCCGGTGGCGCTCAGAAAGATGCAGGTTCCGCGCCACTTCCAGCGCTACCGCGGCCTGGTTCGAAAGGGCCCGGGCGCGACGAATGTCCTCCGGCGAAATGCCCGCGCCGTCGAGCCGGTCGAGCACTCCGAACAGTCCCAGAAGTTGACCCCCCGCGCCCAGCAGCGGCACCAGCAGCAACTGGCTCACCTGATACTGGCTGATCGGCTCCAGGTTCACGCCGGGCACTTTGCTGACGTCGTCGGTCCAGAAGACTTCCTTGGCGCGGATCGCCTTCGTGGCGACGCCTTCGGGAACCTGCAAGTTCATGCGCTGCGGCTCGCCCCGGTCCACTCCATAACGCACCTGAAAGCCGTCTTCTTCCAGCAGCGCGATCAAACAGCGCCCGAAGCCGAGAAAATCCGCCGCATGGATGACAAAAGCCTGCAGAAAATGGTCGAGATCCGCGCTCGAACTCAACTCGGAAGAAATCTCCAGCAACTGATGAAGTTCGTGTGCCTGCGCGTGAGCCGTCGAGTAGAGCTCGGCATGGGCCACGGCAACGGCGCCGAAGCCGGCGATCGCCGATACAAGGGCTCTCTCTTCAGCGCTGAAGATGCCGTTCTGGCGCGGATACACGAGGATCGCGCCCTGCGTTCGGGAAGTGCGCAAGGGCGTGGCAATCAGCATGCCGGGAGATACCAGGTCGCCGAGCGAGTGCGCGTCCCCGGCGATGGAGACGGCAATCGGTTCCCCGGCGGACACGGCGCGCTGCGCCAGATCGGCGGCGAATCGCAAGGTTTGACGATCGTGACGGGAGCGGGCCGCCGTTGCCAGTTGCGGCGTCTCCGCCGAAACCGCCCGCAATTCGAACGGCCCGTCGCGTTTCAGCAGCACACAAACCAGCTTTGTCCCCAGCAGCAGGCGGATCCGGTCGGCCACTGCCTCGATCACCGCGGCCGCATCCGGCTTGCCGTGCAGCACGTGGGCAACATCGGCCAGAATCTCCGCCCGCCGGTGCTCTTCCCGCGAAGCCTCGCTGAGCCGGGTCGCTTCCAGCAGGCTTCCCAACTGGCCAGCCAGAATCGTAGCCTTGGCCGCAAGGTCCTCATTGAAGAAATTGTCGTCAGCGTCTTGAATGAAGGTGGTCGCGCCGATCACTTCATTGAACACCACCAACGGAGCCGCCAAGAGCGAGCGAGCACCAAACTCCCGGGCCACGGGGAAGGTGGAGGATTCCACGTGATTGGCGAAGATCGTTCGCCGCTGCCGCACCGCCTCGGCCGTAACCGTGCTCTGCTCGGGCTTGAGGCGTAGCCCGATGAAAAGTTCCGCCTGTTTGCCGTCCGCCTGCTCTCCGGCCAGTTCGTCCTGGCCCCGGCAGCGCCAGAAATAAGCACCCGAAACCTGAAAGAACTCGCGCGTGGCACGACAGAAGAACTGGATCAACGATGTCGCATCGGCTCGCTCACTAGCCTTGGCTGTAAGACGCAGCAGCAGCGCCTGAAAGGCGTCGTCCGATCCCGGACTCGGCTTGTCTGGCTGTGAAATACCCGGCCCACTGCCGGAGGCTGGCAGGATTACGCCGGATGTCGAAGGAAACTGGTCGCGATTCACAAGTGCTTGAATCTAATGGGAAACTACCTATCATCTCAATTTGAGTCAAGGGAAATGGACTGAGGGGGTGCCTGAGTGTGAAATCCCGAGACTGACGCCGGACTTCGTCTCAGTGTGAGAATGCCCTGGTTCGAAGCCCTTCGATGAGACTGCAGTAACTCCCTGCCCTGTTGCGGCTGCCCTTCGCCGGCAGCATAACTCTCTTTTTGTCATACACATACAGCACATTACTTCGGTTTCTGCCGGAGGCCCTGGGTGGCCCAGCCCTTGCACGGCCAACGAGTCGGGAGGGGTGCATCCCGGGAGGAATTGTGTCTCGCAAAGCCGCAAAGTCGCTGTTAGTCGTCATGGTTACAGTGCTGTTGCTGGGGGGAGTTTGCCTTAGGGCACAACAGACTCAGAACGACGAGCTGGTGCGTCGGGCCAAAAGCAAGATGCAGCCCGCTTATCCCGAACTGGCGCGGAAGATGAACATCGCGGGCACGGTAAAGATTGAGGTGGTGGTCGCGCCGAACGGCGCGGTCAAAGATGCCCGCATCATTGGCGGGCACCCGGTGCTGGCCAACGCCGCGCTGGAGGCAGCCCGGAAGTGGCGGTTCGAGCCCGCGGCCACGGAAAGTTCCGGCGTGATCGATTTCAAGTTTGAGCCGCGATAGCGAGGGACAAGGGCGAGGAGACAGGCATGACGATTGAGAAAAAGCTTTATACGAACTTCGGAATCATCCTCACCATGGTGCTGGTGCTGTTCCTTGTGAATTGGACGGCGGTGCAGCGGGAACACGCCGCCAAGGCCGCCGCCGCGGCCTCGCTGGAACTGGCCGAAGCCACCAACCAGGTGCGGTTTCAGATGATGCAGAACCGGCTGTATCTGAGCAACTACCTGCTGAGCGGCGACACGCGCGAAGTGGATCGCATGAACGACGGCCTGCGCTTGCTGAACGACCGGATCGAGCAGGGCCGCTCGCTGGCCAGTTCCGACCAGGTCAAAACCGCCCTGAACAAGGTGGAACAACTCGAACAAGCCTGGAGCAAGGAGCTCGCCCAGCCGCTGGCCGAGAAACGGAAAGAAGTTGATTCCGGCAATGCCACCGTCGCCGAATTGCAGATCTACTACTTGCAGAAGGATCCGTCCTCGTGGGTCAAGAATGCGACCGACGCGCTCGACGTGGCGGATGTGGAAAATCGCAAGCTGCTCGAGGAGCGCCGCAAATATGACGAGACGGCGGCCACCGCGACCATCATCGTCTCGGTGTTGAGCACCCTGTTCGCCCTCTCGCTGGGAGTGGTGATCGCCTATCGCACCGCGCGCGGCATCACCGAACCGCTGCGCAATCTGATGAACGTGGCCCGGGGCATCGGCGACACTGGAGACCTCGAGCACAACATTGAAGTGAACCGTACCGACGAGATCGGCGAATTGGCCCGCACCTTTGCCAGGATGGTCACTTACCTGAAGGAAATGGCAGGCGTTTCCGAGTCCATCGCGGGCGGCGACTTGCGGGTGGAAGTCAAACCCCGGTCGTCGCGCGACACCCTGGGGAATGCCTTTGCCCGCATGGTGGACGGACTGGCGGGCCTGGTGCGCAGCGTGCGTGACGCCTCGGCACAGGTCACCAGCGCTTCCGGCCAGGTGGCCGGGGCGTCGGAAGATTCCGCCAAGATCGGATTGCAGGCTTCCTCGGCGATTGACGAGGTCAGCAGCACCATGCACGAGATGAGCGTCAACGTGCAGAACATGGTGAAGAGCACGCAGGTGCAGGCCTCCAGCGTCAGCGAGACCTCGGCCTCGATTGACCAGATGGTGGCCTCCATCCAGCGCGTCGCCGATACGGCCAAAGTGCTGCTCGACATCTCCAACCGCTCCCGGGAAGAAGTGCACGCCGGCATCAATACGATGGACAAGGCGACCGACGGCCTCAACCGCATCAACACCACCATCACCTCCTCGGGCCAGATTATCGGCTCACTCGGACAGCGCGCCGACGACATCGGCAAGATCATTGAAGTCATTGACGATCTGGCCGAGCAGACCAACCTGCTGGCCCTCAACGCCGCCATCGAGGCCGCGCGCGCCGGCGAGCATGGCCTGGGATTCGCCGTGGTGGCCGACGAAGTCCGGAAACTGGCGGAAAAGTCGGCGCAGTCCACCAAGGAAATCTCCGAACTCATTCAGAGCATTCAGAAAGAGGCCCGTAAGGCGGTCGAGAACATGGACCGCTCGACCAGCATCGTCAACGAAGGCCTGGAACTGGGCGGAGAGCTGAACGCCGCCCTCAAGAAAATCTCGAACGTGGTCACCGAGGTGTACAAATTCGCGCAGGAAATCGGCGCCGCCACCAACGAGCAGTCGCATGGCTCGTCGCAGATCGCCCGCGCCACCACCCGGCTGAACGAAATCACCCACGAAATTAACTCGGCAGTCGAAGAGCAAGCCTCGGGCGCACAGGCGGTAGTCAAAGCCATGGAGCGAATGCGCGAACTGGTGCAGCAGTCCACTTCCGGTTCGACCGAACTGGCAGCCTCAGCCGAACAGATGTCGAAAATGTCGCGCGGTCTGCTCGATTCGCTCGACCGTTTTGCCCTGGAAGAGAATCCGCGTCAGGGCCTGGGCGATGCTTCCGCCCGCGGGGTTCGCCGGGCCGCGGCCGGAGGGCAATTCTGACCGCCGCCCCGGGAGGGGACCGAAGACCATGAGCCGGGAACTCCATATCGTGGGTTTTCAGGTGGGCCGCGAGACCTACGGCGTGCCCATCAAGTCGCTGCACGAGATTGTGCGGGTGCCCGAGATCACGGCCGTGCCCGACGCTCCTGACTATCTGGAAGGCGTGATCAACCTGCGCGGCAAGATCGTATCGGTGATGGACCTGCGCAAGCGCTTCGGACAGAAACAAGCCGCGCTCACGCGGCACAACCGCATTCTGGTGCTCGAACATGCCGGCCGGCTCGCGGGACTGATTGTGGACTCGGCGTCGGAAGTATTGAAGATTCCCGCCGACGCCTTGGAGGCCCCTCCGGCGGTCTTTCAGGAGGGTGGTCTGAATTGCGTGACCGGCCTGGGCAAAGTCGGCGGACGGCTGGTTGTGTTGCTCGACATGAACAAACTTCTGGCCCCGGGAAGTCTTCAGGTCAAAGCCGAAAACGCCAGTGCGCAACCGCCGGCCAAAGCGGAGAGCAAAGGCGCGGCCGCAGAGTAGAAGAAGGCAAGGTTTCAGGTTTCAGAGTTCAAGGTTGCAGGGTTTCAAGGCTCAACGTGAGATACGACATCACTGCCGTTTTCACTTTGAACCATTCAAACTTCGAAACCTTGAAACGTGCAGTTTGCGAGAGACAGCATGAACTCATTCGGAGCGGCAGTTGCTCCCATACTGACGGAGTCGGAACTGAAGCTGCTGCGGGCGCTGATCTACCAGGAGTGCGGCATGCACTTCGACGAGCGCCGCGCGCACTTCCTGCAGGACCGGCTGCTGCGCCGGCTGCGGGAATCCCGCTCCGACTCGTTCTATGCCTACTACCGGCTGCTGATCAGCCCGGAGGGCAAGGAGGAACTCGCGCGCCTGCTGGAAAACCTGACCGTCAACGAAACCAGCTTCTTCCGCCACAAGGCGCAGCTGGATTTCTTCCAAAAGTACGTGCTCGAAGATCTGTTTCGGCAAAAGAGCGCACGCCGCGAGTATTCGGTACGGATCTGGAGCGCGGGATGTTCCACGGGCCAGGAACCGTACACCCTGGCGATGATGGTTGCCGACGCGCTGGCGTATTACTACCTGCGCAATCCCCTTCCGGTGGAACTGCCTCTGCCCAAGCCGCTGGTGCCGCCACCGTGGCGGGTGGAAATCCTGGCCAGCGACATTAACTACTCGGTGCTGCGGACCTGTCAGGAAGGCACTTACAGCGAATCGCAAATGGCTACGGTGGACTACAGCTGCCGCCTGCGCTACTTCGATAAGGTCGGCGATCGCTACGCTGTCAAGAAGGCGCTGAAGGAAATCGTGCATTTCGACTTTCACAATCTGAAGACCGAATACCTGCCCCAGCGCAACGACGTCATCTTCTGCCGAAACGTCATGATGTACTTCGACGAGGCGGAGCAGAAGCGGCTTGTCGAAAAGTTCTACCGCTGCCTGAATCCGCGCGGGCATCTGTTCGTGGGCCACGCGGAAAGCCTGCTGGGACTGACGCAGAAGTTTCAGATGCTGCACAAGGACAGCGGCACCGCCTATCAGCGCATCGAGGTGAGGGAGTGACAAATACGCCCGACGATCGCGGAGCGGAACTGCGGGAGCTCTTCTTTGAGACCTCGCAGGAACTGCTGCAGGCGCTGAATGACCAGGCGCTGGCGCTGGAAAAGTCTCCCGGGGATGAGGAGATCGTGCGCGCCATCCGGCGGACGGTGCACACTCTGAAAGGCGATTCGGCGGCGTGCGGGCTGCGCGACTTCAGCGAACTGGCGCACCAGTTCGAAGACGCGCTCTCGCTCGAAGGCACGTCGGCACATGCGGCCGTGGCGGAAATTGCCTTTGCTTCGGCCGATGTTTTTGCGGAAATGATTGCGGCCTATCAGCACGACCGCAAACTGCCCTCGACCGGAAAATTAAGCCAGCGAATCCAGCAATTGACCGGTGCGCCGTCCGCCGGAAAAGCCCGGCGCAAGAAAAAGCCAGAGCCGACGGCGCCCACGCCGGTCCAAGATGCCGGCTGGACGGAATACGAGAAGCTCGCCATGCAGCGGGCCCAGGCCGGCGGCCGGGCGGTGTATCACGTCGTGGCGCGGATTGATCCGCACTGCGCCATGCCGATTGCGGCGCGTCAGTTGATCCAGAACGCGCTGGCCGCTCTCGGCGAGCTGATCGCGATGCGTCCCGATGCCAAGTCGCCCGCGGCTTCGAAGTTTGTCGACTTCGTGCTCGCCAGCGCGCAGCCGGTTGAACAGATCTCCGCCAAAGCACGCATCCCCAGCATCGTTGCCGAAGTCACGGTCGAATTGATGCTGGCGCCGGCGCCAGTTGCCGATCCGAACGGCGTGCCGGGCGGAATCTCCGACGGATCTCCCGTGGCGGTTACAGCCGATCAGCACGCCAGTGTGTCACCGGCCACGGCCGCGGCTCCCGAATCCGCCGCACCGTCAGCCTCGCTTGAAAACACCCTGCGCGTGGAAGCGGGGCGCATTGACAGCGTGCTCAATCTGGTCGGCGAGCTGATCATCGGCAAATCCATGTTGCAGCAGGCGCTGAGCGAGTTCTCCAAGCGTTATCCCAAGGACCTGCTGCGCGGCAAGTTTGCCGACGCTATCGGCTTTCAGGCGCGTGTGCTGAACGACCTGCAGCGCTCGGTGATGAAGATTCGCATGGTCCCCGTGGACCAACTCTTCCGCCGCTTCCCGCGCATGGTGCGCGATGTGTCCCGCCAGTGCGGCCGCGACGTCGAGCTGGCGCTTAGCGGCCAGGACACTGATCTTGACAAAGGCATCCTCGACGCCATCGCCGAACCTTTAACCCACATGGTGCGTAACGCCGTCAGCCACGGAATTGAAACGCCGGAGGAGCGCCAGAAAGCCGGCAAACCTCCGCGCGGCGTGGTGCGTCTGAACGCTTATCATCAGGGCAACCAGGTCGTGGTCGAGGTCGCGGATGACGGCCGCGGCATGGACGTGCAGAAGATCCGCGCCAAGGCCATCGAACTTGGCCTGACCTCGGCAGAAGAAGCCAGGCGCCTGAGCGAAACCGAAATTCTGAATTTCATCTTCCGGCCTGGTTTCAGCACCGCCGAGCAGGTCACCGAAGTCAGCGGACGGGGCGTTGGCATGGACGTGGTGCAGAGCGTCCTGCACCGCCTCAAAGGCTCCATCAGCATTGAGACCCATCCCGCCCAAGGCACGACCTTCCGGCTCAAGCTGCCGCTGACGCTGGCCATCATCAAGGCGCTGTTGTTCTGGGTGGAACAGCGGCTGTACGCCGTTCCGCTGAATTCGGTGGTCGAGATCGCCCGCACTCTCGAAGCCGAGGTGCACCAGGTGGACAACTATGAGGTCCTCCAGTTGCGCAATCAGGTGCTGCCGGCACTGCGCCTCGGGCGCAAACCAGACGGCGATGGCAACAAGAAGCTCTTCGTGCTGGTCATTCTCGTCGGAGAGAAAAAATACGGCCTGATTGTGGATGCGCTGGAGGGCGAGGAGGAACTGGTGATCAAAGCGCTGGACGATCAGACGTTCTCGACCGACCTGGTGTCGGGCGCTTCGATTCTGGGCGATGGACGCGTAGTACTCATCCTGAACCTGCCCGCGGTGGTCGAGCACATCGCGCGCTTGCGGCCTGAGGCAGCAGGGCAAACCACTTCCGGTCTGCTGCTGACCCACGCCGATCGCGCGCGCCTGACGGTGACTCCGGCGGCGGGAGGTCTGGCATGAGAACAACTCCCATCCGCGTGCTGGTGGTGGATGATTCGGCGCTCATGCGCAAGCTCATCCCGCAAATGCTGGCTGGCGACGACGCAATCGAAGTCGTGGGCACAGCCATGGACGGCAACTTCTGTCTTAAGAAGATTGACGAGCTGAACCCGAGCGTGGTCACGCTCGATCTCGAAATGCCTGGCATGAACGGCATTGACACCTTGAAAGAGATCATGCGGCGGGAGCCGGTGCCGGTGATCGTGTTCAGTTCACATAGCATCGAGGGAGCCGCGGTCACGATGAAAGCGCTGGGCCTGGGCGCATTCGATTTCGTCACCAAGCCCAAGGATGCCTCGGCTCACATGGCGGAGACCGCCAAAGAACTCAAGGCCAAAGTGAAAGCCGCAGCCGGGTGCCGCCTGAAACCGCCGGCGCAAACCGTGGCTCCGCCAAAGCAAGCCAAGGTTCCAGCTGCAATTTCAACTCCGACGCGGATTGTTGCGATCGGCGTCTCCACCGGCGGCCCGCAGGCCATGGAATATCTGCTGTCGCAGTTGCCTTCGGACTTTCCGGGCACGATCGTCGCGGTGCAGCACATGCCCGAGGGATTCACCGACATGTTCGCGCGGCGGTTGGACGAGATGTCTTCCCTGTCCGTTAAAGAAGCGCGGTCGGGCGACCTGTTGCTCCCAGGACGGGCGCTGATCTGTCCGGGGAACCGGCACATACGAGTGAAACGACTGCCCTTGGGAGACGTGGCGGTGCTCAACGATGAGCCGCGGGTCAACGGCCACCGTCCCAGCGTGGATGTGTTGATGCAAAGCGTGGCCGAGGAGTTCGCCGGTCTGGGCGTGGGAGTGCTGTTGACCGGCATGGGAGACGATGGCGCCGAAGGCATGGGCGCCATCAAGAAGGCAGGCGGCATGACCATCGCGCAGAGTGAAGACTCCTGCGTGGTGTATGGCATGCCCAAAGCGGCGGTGGATCGCGGATACGCCATTCGTGTGGTGCCTTTGGATGTAATGGGCGCCACGATGCAGGCCATCTGCGGCCGGAGCACGGGGTCCGACCAGGGTTCCAGTGGGCGGGCCCAGGGCGCCGGCCACTAGATCAGCCCCCGGAAGGCTATGACCAGGGTGATCTGGTCTGCAGCCTCGGGGCGTGGTATGGAGTCTAAAGGGGAAGGTGTTTATGGAGCAGTTTGCACCAGTAAAACGCAGCAAGGACGGGCAGCCGGTCCGCTATCTGATCGTGGACGATTCGGTCTTTGCCCGTAAGAACCTGGCCCGCATGATCGAGACCTTCGGCGGACAGGTGGCGGCCGAGGCCGGCGACGGCTTGACCGCCATCAGCGAGTTCGACCGCGTTCATCCCGACATCGTGCTCATGGACATCACCATGCCACAGATGGAAGGCATTGAAGCGGCTGAACGGATCGTGCAGCAGCATCCGGAAGCGCGCGTGGTCATGGTCTCGTCGGTCGGCTACCAGGAGAACATCGTGGCGGCTTTGCAGCGGGGCGCCCGCCATTTCGTGCAGAAACCGGTCAAGCCGGAAGTTCTGTACGAAGTCATCAAGTACGTGATGGGCGAAGACGGGGCGGTGGCCGGGGCGGCCGGGGCGGGAGCTTAAGCGATGAAGATGGACCTGATCCAGCCCTTCATCAACGCGGCCGACGCCGTGTTGTCGCAAGGCCTGCAGGGCTCGACCCAGGTGGGCAACCTCAGCATGGAGGAAGAAGCCTACCGCCGCAAAGGCGTGGCCGGCATGGTTGCGCTGACCGGCGACATCGAGGGCCGGATCATTCTCGATCTCGAGCCGCACACAGCGGTGCGTGTAGCCAGCCACTATGCGGGAACCGAATTGCCCGAATCCGACAGCCTGGTGAAGGAAACCATCTTCGAACTCGCCAACCAGGTCGTGGGCAACGCCATCTCCGCCCTCAACGACCAGGGCTTCCACTTCCGTGTGCATCCACCGCTCCTCCTTACTGCTGAGGAGGGCAACAAGACCAGTGAAGACACGGAAGCGCTGGTGATCTGCTTTGAGACTCCCCTCGGCCATGTGTTCATGAACGTCGCCCTGCGCGACAACGGCCGACGGATGGCCGGTCATGCTGCTGTCGGGGCTTGAAAGCAGTCGTTGGTCGTCGGTCGTTAGCCCAATCCCATACCTTAATGACTCGCAGTGAGGATATCCCCATAGCCCCAACGCTGGCGGCGGCGGTTGCAGGTTACGCTGAGCGCGGCTACATTTAGGTGCTGGAGTAGGACATGAAAAAGACCGTCGCGGTGAAATCTGCATCTGCAGTCATTGACGCGAGGATCAAGGAGCTTTCTTACGGGCCTGGCGGGGGCGACTGGCGCGGGCAGATGCTGGCGAAGGTGCGCGACATGATACACGCGGCAGACCCTGAGATCGTTGAAGAGTGGAAGTGGGCCAAGGCAACATCGCCGGGGGTTCCCGTCTTTTCCCACGGCGGCATCGTCTGCACGGGAGAAACGTACAAGAACGTCGTCAAGATGACCTTTGCCAAGGGAGCCGCGTTGAAGGATCCTTCCGGTCTATTCAACTCCAGTCTCGAGGGGAATGTCAGGCGCGCGATTGACATCCACGAAGGCGAAACGATCAATGAGGCGGCCTTGAAGGATCTCATCCGCGCGGCCGTGGCGCTCAATCTTGAGGGCAAGAGCAAACCGAAGAGCAAACCGAAGAACAAGCCCAAGCCCCGGCGAAATCCCCATTCTAAATTTCGCACAGAACGCGAAATTTAGAATGGGGCACCCGGCTGTGGGAATACCCACCCCTTCTCAAAAACGCATGGGGATGGGCCACCCGCGGCCGCAAGTTCCTGCACATTAGAGAAGAAAGACTTTACTCGAAGCGGCTTCCCGATGCAGGGCCTAATGAGTATGCGTCAGCGAGCAAAAAAAGTTGTCACTCATGCTGGCCCATGCTATATTTTGACTGCGTTTTTGGCTGTTCCCGGCAGTTCTCTCCCCCGTTTTGACCTGAACCCCTTCCAGGGAGGAGTACGCGCAATGCACGGTAGAACCTTGAAAACAGTCCTTGCACTGGTTTTTTTATGCTCGACGTGTGTTTTCCTGCACGCCCAGCGGAGCGTTGGAGTCGTTGACTCGGTGCAGACGATCGCCTGCCCGAAAGGAACTCTGAACGGGGGAGCCGTGTGCCACGCTCTCACGGTCACTTGTCCGGCAGTGCAAGACTACACGGCGTACTTGAAGGTTTTCACGCACCCCTCGCCGGTCGGGTTGGTTATGCTGGGCACAGGCGGCCTGGGGAATAGTTTGTATGAAGAGACAAGATACGGATCTGTGACGGTAAAAGATCTGTATTCGGCCGGGTACAGCGTGGCGGAGATTTCGTTCGGGGTTCCGTTCGTGCCGCCGGCCACGGTGCAAGGATGGCAAGTGGATACGAATGGCGCGGGAGTAACGGCTGCAGCCTGCCGTTACGCAACCATTGTCAACTGGGTCAAGACCAACCTGACGCCCACGCAGCCGTTCTGCGTATCGGGAAACTCGGCCGGTGGGGCGCAGATCGCCTACGGGTTGTCTCATTACGGGATCGACAAGCAGCTGAAGTTCGCGCTGCTGACCTCGGGCCCGCCATTCTCCAGACTCGACTACGCTTGTGACGCAAGCCAACCCAACTCCCTGGAGTACTGCACGAATCTGCAACGAGGGATGGCGGTCGGCACCACGAACGGTGTGGACTTTATCGATCCTGCGTATGAGCCAACGTACGCCGCGGCTTGTTCCTCGGCGGAGCAGAACCACTCCAAGACCCTGGATCCAATGTTCCTGGCGGATTCGATCAGCGCTCCGGGCGCCAGCACAAACTACGCGATCACGGTCGGGTTTCTGTACGGGCGAAAAGACAGCGCAGGAACGGCACCCAACCAAGGGGAGTATTACCGGAAGACCATTACAAGTCCGACGATCAGAGCTTGTGTCGCAGATGCTCCACACATCATCACCGATGCACTGGATGGGGCGCAGGCGGTTGCTAAAGAACTGATCGCGAACTGCAAATAGAAGCCGATACCTGGTGAACGCGATGCACCGTTCCGGTGGCGGACGCTGCATCGCGGGAATCCGGCCCCTGAGATTGCAACCCAAGATTCACGCCAACAGCGAAAACTGCCCGTCTTTGCCTAAGTCGTCCGCGGCATCGGCAAACCTTCTAAGTTCTGGGTATTTTTGGATGAGCGCCGGCGGCGCCGGCACTCTCTTCCCAGTCACCATCGCCTTTAACTCCAGCGCGTTCACGCCCGCTTTGCTCTCAAAGTGATTATTGGTGATGACGTAGGTGGTCCGCGCTCGCTCGGCGACGTGCTCGATTCGCTGCTTCCAGTCTTCGAGTTCCTTTTGCTTGTAGAGATAGTTGTAGCGTTGGTTGCGATTGTCGGATTCGGGCGTCTGATCGACAAACCACTCGCTGTAGTTGCGCCCGTGCAGGCGCACATAGGCGATGGACGAGGTGACGTGCTCGGTGGGCGCGAGGGAGCGTCCGAGGACGGGTTGGTCAATATTGCAGAAGGCGACATTTTTTTCCGTAAAAGCGGCCAAGGTTTCGGGGTTGTTCCAGCTGGAGTCGCGCACTTCGACTACTCGCGGATACTCGATGAACTGCCGCAGGAGTTGATCGAGATATTCCCGGTTCAGCGACGTGTTCTTGAACGAAACGGGAAACTGAATGAGCAGCGCGCCCAGTCTTCCCTCGCCTGCCAGTGCGTCGAGGCCTTCGCGGGTGCGGACTTCATCTTCATGCGTGGGGCGGATCGTCGCGGCCGAAGTCGGCTCCATCACTGCGATGGGCGAATGGGTGAAGGCGCGATAGAGTTTTGCGCTAAAGAGAAATCCCGGATTCACCGCTGTGACTTTGCGGCACCAGAGCTTGGCCAGTTCCGGCTTCAGCGGACCGTAGAAAGAAGTGTTGATTTCGGTG
>JBBIPV010000023.1:0-66824 GCA_037442635.1 Terriglobales bacterium
CCGATCCCGGGTGTTTTACCGTCTCAAGTGCTCACGCCGCTGCTGCCGAAAATCAAGGAGTTCCAGAAGAACCTGCCTCCGGGCTATTTCCTCGAGATCGGGGGGGAATACGACGAACAGCAGAAAGGTTTCAAGGAACTCAGTGTGGTCATGGCGATTTCCGTGCTACTGATCTACATCGCATTGGTTGTGCAGTTCCGAAGTGCGGTCAAGCCTTTTCTCGTGTTTGCTGCAATCCCGTACGGAATGACAGGAGCCCTCGCGGGACTGGTGGTCATGGGCCAGCCCTTCGGATTCATGGGGTTCCTGGGAGTCGCAAGCCTGGTGGGCGTGATCGTCAGTCACGTCATCGTGCTTTTCGATTTCATCGAAGAAGCGCACGAGCGAGGGGAGCCTTTACGAGAAGCTTTGCTCGATGCCGGCATCGTGCGATTGCGCCCCGTGATGATCACGGTCGGTGCGACTGTGCTTGGGCTCATACCTTTGGCCATTCACGGTGGACCCCTCTGGGAACCTCTCTGCTACGCCCAGATCGGTGGTCTTACTATCGCGACGTTTGTGACGCTGCTGCTTGTCCCGGTGATCTATTCCATCTTTGTGTTGGACTTGAAGCTGATCAAGTGGGAGACGGTCGCCCCGGTAGAGTCTGAAGCACCTGTGCACGGAGTGTGCGCCGATTAAGTGCCGGTACTGGGGAGCGCGGCGACGCTTTCAACCCATCGAAAACGAGTTGAGAGCGGCCAGCCTCCAACGGAGAGGAGCGAGCGCGAACGATGACGTTGCTTCAACAAGCCGGTGCCGCCGTTCTTCTCGTCTTGATTACGCTATTCTTGCAATGCGGCGGCGCAGCTGCGCTCATTATTTGGATCAGAAGCATTCCAAAAGAGACTCGGCAGGTGCGGGTGTTTCACTGCGCCGCGCTCGTCATGCAAACGACGGTAGCCGTTATCGTTCTGCACGGAATCGTTATTCTGCTGTGGGCGAGTTGCTATCGCTGGCTTTGCCTTCCGTCCTGGGAATCTGCTTTTTACTTTTCGGCGAGCAGCTATGCGACCGTTGGATATGGAGATGTGGTCCTTCCGTCGAAATGGCGGCTATTGGGCCCGCTCGAAAGTATGGTTGGCATGCTGATGTCGGGAGTCTCCATTGGACTTCTGTTCGCGGCGGTCACCCATCTGGTCGACGGCGACTCACGCTCTCGTCTACCACTTCGATCCGAACCCGTGACCGCGGATCACATCGGCCTCCGACAAAGGCGAAGCTGTTACCTCGGGCGGTCGCGGTCGAAGGTCGTGCCCTGATGAACAGTTGCCTGTAAGTACGGGACTGGAAGCCTGGTAAGCCACGTCATACGGCTGCCAATCAGTTCGGACCTAAACTCGCTTTTCTCGTTGCAGTCGGCAAGCCGTGGGAGACATGCGGATCCGAAGTCTGAGGACACCACGTGCGCCGATAAAAGAGTCAACCCATAGAGCCGAGCGAGCGCCATAGAATAGCGCAGCGCTTTTCAGAAGCCTCAGAGAAATCCGTTGCGCTCAATTCTTGCCGTTCTAAGAACCGTCGGATGAGGTGCGGGTGACTCGATCCGTAACTGCTTGGGGAGAGCTGGGATCAAGTGCAGCGCACCTCTACTTCACCGACGGCTTTGCGTGCGCACATTAACTATCTGCAGTTTGCATGCGACGTGCCAATCGAGACTGGCGTTATGTCCTGTAGCGCCACAACGTCTGCGATCCCTTTCCTTCGCGCCTCTGCCCAGATTGAGGCACTGCCCAAGGCAGGGCATGCCTATAGTAGAGAGAAGTGCAGAGAACATACGGAAAATGGCTTGGTTGCAGGAGCGATTGGATTGGCAAGCCATCTGCACTGCTGAATCAGTAAGCACTCATTCGGAGTAGTGTTGGTTAAACAAGGCAAAGTGGGATAGGATTTCCACCTTTCCGGCTCAGCAGACGCAATGAACGTACTGGTTCTAAACTCGGGAAGTTCCACCCTGAAATTTCAAGTGATTGCCACAGACCTTGAACGGATCGCTCAAGATAAAGACGACCGCATCTGCCGGGGCGATGTTGAGGGCATTGGAGGAGAGGCAATCATTCGCATCAAGTACCGCAACCAGTCAAAGCAGACTCTCACAGAGCCGTTGCGAGATGTGGCCGCCGCACTCGAATATCTGATGCGCAACATCGCTTCGAATCCCGGAGTACCTGAAATCGAGAGTGCGGCTGATGTAAATGCGGTAGGACACCGAGTGGTGCATGGCGGTGAGAGGTTCAAAGATTCAGCCCTGATTGACGGCTCGGTTTTGAAGGGACTTGAGGACTGCATAGACCTGGCCCCACTTCACAATCCGAACAACATCAAAGGCATCCGGGCAGCCCGCGAATTGTTCGGCAAGAGCGTTCCCCAAGTGGCGGTGTTCGACACTTCCTTTCATCATTCGCTTCCCGAGCAGGCCTACCTGTATGCCATTCCGTATCATCTTTACCGGCGGCACCGCATCCGGCGATACGGCTTCCATGGCACCTCTCATCGCTACGTCGCTTTCCGCTATCGTGCAGTGCGAGGACTGACGCGCGAACAAACCAACATCATCACGCTCCATTTAGGCAACGGCTGCTCGGCAGCCGCAATAAAAGGCGGATGTTCCATTGATACTTCGATGGGGCTAACCCCGCTTGAAGGTCTGGTCATGGGCACGCGCTCCGGAGACGTCGATCCTGCTGTGGTCAGTGCCATCGCCAGAAGAGAGGGGCTATCCGCCTTCGAGGTGGACAGGCTGCTTAACACGCAATCCGGCTTGCTCGGCATTTCCGGGCTCACGAGTGACATGCGCGAATTGCAGGCTGAGTTGAAAGAGCATGAAGACCGGCGGGTCCGTCTGGGTATCGAAGTTTTCTGTTATCGGGCGAGGAAATACATCGGCGCATTTCTGGCTGCGATGGGGGGGGCGGACGCAGTTGTTTTCACAGGCGGTATCGGAGAAAATTCGCCGGACATTCGTGCAAGAATTTGTGAGGGGATGGAGTGGGCAGGACTGTGCCTCGACCCGGCAAAGAATCAGGAGACGGTTGGTCGCGAAGACAAGATATCAACGGAAGACTCCAGGTTGCTCGCCTATGCTATCCCGACGGATGAGGAACTCCTTATAGCCCGGGACACTGTGCGAGTTATCTTAGGCGTGCCGCACCCGTCGTAAACGCCCGCAATTTGGGCGACAATTGAAGGACGGAACCATGTCCAGTGCGCTGGAAAGGAAGCAATCGGCAACCAAGTTGAGCGACGCCAGGATTTCTCCGCTGGCCGGGAAACCCGCTCCAAGGGAAAGGCTTGTGGATCTGGCCAGATTGGAGAAGGAATACTTTGACCGAAAGCCGGATCTTGAAGACACCAACCAGTTCGTCGCGTTTGGAACAAGCGGCCACCGCGGGACGTCACTAAACGGCACGTTCATCGTCGCCAAACTAACGAAGGCCCCGGCCTACCATGCTCCGATTGGCGGACTGAAGGTGGTCGCGAGATCCGGCTGGTTCGCCGCTCGGCTCTCCGGCACCGAAAACATCTACAAGATCTATGCCGAAAGGGTCAAAGACGAGTCACATCTGAATCTGATGATTCGCGAGGCTCAGGAGATCGTTAGCAATGCTCTCGGTCAATCCTGAGCACCAAAGGGAACCATTATGGAAATCAACGAAATGACCGGCGAAGAGTGCAGCCCATTTCTGGAGCGTGCCTCCCTGGGCCGTTTAGGTTGCTCGTTCGAGAACCAGCCGTATGTGGTTCCGATTTATTTTGCCTACGATAGCGGCTACTTGTACGTTTTCTCGACCTTTGGGCAGAAGGTGAAGTGGATGCGCGCCAATCCCAAGGTGTGTGTGCAGACGGACCAGATAGAGAATCAAGGCGAGTGGATCAGCGTCATCGTCAACGGAGAATATGAGGAACTACCCGAGCCGCAATATACGGCCGAGCGTAAACATGCGAGTTCACTGCTCGCAAAACGCAGTCATTGGTGGCTTAATGCGCTGGGCGAGCGGCAAATGAGAGTGGGCGATAAATTAGTCGAATCGCTCTTGTTTCGCATTCGCATCCACTCGATGTCGGGCCTGCGTGCTAGTGACGAAAATAAAGACGTTGGTAACCGCCGATGACGCGAGCCCGCCCAGATCGAACCACTGCATGGCGTTCGGGCCAAACAGCGGAACCCTCGCGGGATGCTGCAAATCGAGGTCACGGCGTCCCGAAAACGCCCTCCAGCGGCCCCAAGTTCTGCTTTTCCCTTAAATCGCGTGAGGGTCGTCATGACCGCTGCTAGAATAGGCTTGAAGCTCCGGGAGAAATTTCATGACTGATATTGCCCGGCTGTTTCAGGCTTTTGTGGCTCCGGCCATCTTCTTCTCTGCCACAGCGCTGTTCATCCTTTCCATCAACGTGCGCCTGATGGGGATCGTCAGCCGGTTACGCCAGTTTGTGCATGCCAAGCACGATGCTGCCAAAAGTGGGCGTCCTGAGGAAGCGGAGGCCTATACCACGCAGATTCAGTCCATTGAAAAGCGTGCCGAGATGATCCGGCGCGCCTTCCTTATGACCCTCATTTCGCTCGTTGGCACACTCATCTCCTGCCTGCTCCTCGGACTCGGCTTGTACTGGAGCGCAGCCGCCATTGCCGCTGCGGTGGTGTTTGTCACTTCCATGCTGGCCTTGCTGGTAGGAGCCTTGTACTACCTCCGCGAGGTGACGGTGGCCCTTAGTTCGGTGCGTGACGAAGCCCGCGACCTGCAGTTCATGGACCTGGGCGCTCCTCCGGAGATTCGCAGGCACTCCCAGCTCTGAGGCTTTCCTGCCCGACAGGATGCGGCCGATTTGCGGTTTTGCATCGTGGCCGGGTCGTGTATAATCTAACTAACTGGTTAATTAAGTTTCTCAACCTCTATGGCCCGCCTCTTCCAGCATCGTCCAGTTGCCGCCCGACGCATGGGCTCGCGCGGCCAGCCTGCAGAAAGCCGCGCCGCCATCCTGAAGGCGGCGGCCCGCGAGTTCGCCGAGCACGGCATTGCCGGTGCCCGTACCGATGCCATTGCCCGCGAAGCCTGCGTCAACAAGGCCCTGCTCTATTACTATTTCCAGGACAAGGAAACCCTGTACGGCGCGGTGCTTGACGATGCTTTTGGCGGACTGAAATCCACCGTCTTCGGCGTGCTCGACGGCGACCTGCCGCCGCGCCAGAAGATGCTGGCATACGTGGGCGCTTACTTCGACTTCATCGCCTCCAACCCGATGTACCCGCGCCTGATGCAGCGGGAAATGATGCGGGCTCGCGAAGGCCAGTCGCAACACATTGACAAAGTGATCAAGAACTACATTCAACCGATTTTCGCGCGGGTCAGCGAAGTTCTGCGTCAGGGAATCGCCGACGGTGAATTTCGCCCGGTCAATCCCGCACACTTCGTTCCTTCCATGGTGGCGATGATCGTTTTCTATTTCTCCAGCGCACCCATGATGCAAAAGATCGTCGGCTTCAACCCGCTTACCCCGGAGCGCGTCGCCGAGCGCAGGGCCGCGGTGCTCGATTTCATTTCGGCGGGGCTGTTCCGCCCCAGTCCAAACGCCAGACAAGGAGCTCGCTCATGAGCCCGCGTAACCGCTTCGCGATCCTGCTCGGAGTCATTTTGGCGATTGCCGCAGGCTACTACTATTTTTCGACCGACCACTCCCGCGACCTGATCCTGATCGGTACCGTGGACGCAAATCAGGTCATCGTCAGCGCGCAAGTGCAGGGGCGCATTCAGAGGCTGCTGGTGGATGAAGGCACGCCGGTCAAGGCCGGAGATCTCATTGCCACGCTCGATCCTTCCGAGTTGCAGGCGCAGGAAGCCGCTGCCGCAGCCACCATTGCCAGCCTGCAGCACAAAGTCGCTGAGATGCAGCACACCGAAGAATCCACCTCGGGGTCAACCTCGGGCGATGTGGCCAACGCCAAGGCCAAGCTCTCCAACGCCCACGCACAACTCTTGCAGGCGCAAGCAGCATTGGATCGCACCGCCAGTGACAGCCGGCGCACCATCGAACTGGCGAAAGCCGGTATTGCTTCGGACCAGGAACGCGTTCAGGCAGAGACCAACCTGCAGGCGGCGCAAGCCACAGTGCAGGCGCAGCAGGACATGGTCAAAGCGGCCGAGGCCGATCTGAATTCTGCCATCGCGCGAACTCATCAGGCGAATGCAGCGCAGAGCACGGTCGCTTCCACCCAGGCAGATTTGAAGAATGCCATGGCCCAGAAGAATCAGGCGGAAGTCCGCCTGGGTTACACCAACATCTATGCTCCGGTGACCGGCACGGTTTCCGTGCGCGCCGCACGCCAGGGAGAAGTTGTCAACATCGGTGCGCCGATCGTTACGATCATGGAGCTAAGCGACACCTGGGTCCGCGCCGCGATTCCGGAAACTTACGCCGACCAAATCGGACTAGGCGATACGCTTCGCGTGCGCCTCCCCGGCGGAACCGTCACCAGCGGCAAAGTGTTTTTCAAAGGCGTGGAGGGCGATTACGCCACCCAGCGCGACGTCAGCCGGCGCAAGCGCGATATCAAAACCATCGTGCTGAAAGTTCGCCTGGACAATCCCAAGGGCGCCTATGTGCCAGGCATGACCGCGGAGGTCCTTGTCTCGCCCGAACAGATGAAGGGCGCTGCCTCGCAGAGCGCAAACGCAGCGGGGCAGCAATGACGGCAGAACCCAATTCGAAAACGCCGCCCTTCAACGGCTCTGCCCGCGAAAAGCCGGTCTACGACCCGAACGCGCCTTCGGCCATCGAAGTGGAGCATATCGTCAAGAAGTTCGGCGATTTCACCGCGGTGGACGACGTTTCCTTCAGCGTGAAGGAAGGCGAGATTTTCGGCCTCCTCGGCCCCAACGGTGCCGGGAAGTCCACTCTGATCCGCATGATGACCACGCTCATTCCAATTACCGCGGGAAGGGCAAGCATTGCCGGCCATGATGTCGCCAAGGAGCCGAATGCCGCGCGGCGGATGATCGGCGTGATTCCGCAGGCCCTGACCAGCGATCTCGACCTCACCGTCGAAGAAAACATGCTGATCTACGCCAAACTCTACGACGTTCCGGCCAAGCAGCGCCAGCGCTCGGTTGATGAACTCTTAGAACTGGTGGACCTGACGAAATGGCGCGATGCGCAGACCAAGACGCTTTCTGGCGGCATGCGCCGGCGGCTCGAAATCGCGCGCGGCCTGGTGCATCATCCCAGAATTTTCTTTCTTGATGAGCCTACGACCGGGCTTGATCCGGTCTCGCGCGTGGCGGTGTGGGAGATGCTGGGCAACATCAAAGACCAGCGTCAGCTTACCATTTTGATTACGACTCACTACATGGATGAAGCCGACCGCCTGTGCGACCGCATCGCTATCGTGGATCATGGCAAGCTGGTGGCGCTCGACACGCCCATGGCATTGAAGGCGAGTGTGCCCGGATCGAATGTGATCGAAGTGCAGTTTGAGAACCCTCCCGGCGATTGGGAGCAGCGCCTGCACACGCTCGACGACGTTACCTCCGTGCAGCATGAAGGCGCGGGGATGTACCGCGTGCTCACCGGCAACGGCTCGCGCACGACTACCGAACTGGTGGAGATGGCGGTTACCGCCGGGGTGTCTGTGAAATCGCTCTCGGTGCAGAACACGACGCTGGACGATGTTTTCGTGCACTACACCGGGCGTCAACTGCGCGACGAGTTGCAGAAAGCGTATGCCTTTGTGATGCCGCAGAGGCCGGGATTGCAGCCGTAGGAGGCTTGGACTGATCAACTCGCTGACGCTCCCGAGCCGACGCCGGGCTTGGGCCTCGGGACTCAGGACGAACACTCAGGACCAACCATGAACCGGATGATGGCCATTGTCGAGCGCGAAATGCGCAAATTCTTCCGCTCGCCGGCGCTCATGCTGGCGTCCATGATCTTTCCCCTGGTGCAGTTGATCATTCTGGGCAATGCGTTTGGCGGAAAGATTCGCGATGCCCGGGTGGCAATCGTGGACCAGGATGGCGGCCCACAGGCATTGCGGATTCGCCAAGCGTTCGACTCTGTGCGCGCCAACATCCGCACCTTCGTCCCGATCCCCTACGACAGCGACAAGCAGGCCATGGAAGATGTGCGCAACGGCAAATTGCAGGGCGCGGTCATCATTCCGCCGCAGTTTTCGCGGCGCGTTTACGAACAGAACCATCCGCGCATCGCACTGGTCGTGGACAACAGCGACAACTTCATGAGTTCCGCGGTCCAGAGTGAGATGCAAAGCCTGACCGACGCTCTCAACCAGCCCACGGTTTCGCCCCGCATTCTCCAGCAGACCGCGCTCGACATTGTCGAGCTGTACCCCTACATCGAGTACATGAAATATCTGCTTCCCGGCTCGCTCGCCCTGGCCATGTTCGTGTCGGTGATGATCGGCGGAGGAATGCTCTACATTGACGACAAGGCGCGCGGCGTGCACGAAGGCTACCTGGTTACGCCGATCACCAAGCTCGAGCTCGTGCTCGGCCTGAACCTGGCCGGTGCCATCAAAGCGGTAATGACCGGCGTGGTCATCGTCGGGATCGGGTCGCTGATGGCGGGCGTGGGAACGATTTTCAATCCTGCGACTATCGTCGGCCTGCTGATCATGATCACGCTGACCTCGCTGGCTTTCAACACCATGATGTTCCTGCTGATGGTGCGCATTGAAGATCCGCTGGTGCCGCGCGCCATGTTCGGCATCCTCAACACGCTGCTGTTCTTTCCCAGCGGATCGGTCTACCCCATCCAGGCATTTCCGCCTTGGCTGCGCGCCATCGCCAGAGTGGATCCGTTTACCTACGCGGTGGATGGCTTCAAATGCCTGCTGCTGAAAGAAACCGCACTGTCGGCCATCTGGGGCGACATGCTGTTCCTCGCCCTGTTCGCCGCGGCCACGCTCGGGATCGCAATCCCGCTGTTCAAGCGAACCTTATAGCGATTGTCCCCGGGAACTTTTGACTTGCCCGCCGTGTCCGTTATGCTATAGAAGTATGACCCTTCTGGATGCCCAGCAGTACGACCCGGAAAAAGAGCGCAGGCGAAAAACCCGCGTCATTGTGGCGATTGCCAGCCTGGTGATTCTGCTCGGCGTGGCCTGGTGGTTTCGTTACTGGCCGGAAGAGCGGGTGGTGGGAAAGTTCTTCGACTCGCTGCAGAAGCAGGACTACAAGACGGCCTATGCAATCTGGATGCACGATCCCGATTGGCAGAATCACCTGGATCGCGAGCGCATCCGGAAATATCCCTTCGCCGATTTTTATCGCGACTGGGGGCCGGGTGGCGAGTGGGGCCTCATCAAGACGCAGAAAGTTTTTGGCGCCAGCACCTGCCCCGGTCCCGGCGGTACGGGAATTGTCGTGGACGTCGTAGTGAATGACCGCGCCGAACACGCGCAGGTCTGGTTTGAAAAATCAGACCACACTCTTGGATTTCCGCCCTGCGAGCTGGTCTTCCGCTGACGGTCTAAACCAGCACCTTCGCCAGCGATTCCAGCGTCTTGGCCCGGCTGGCGTCGTCGCCGACCGCCAGGCACGTCTTCGTGCGGTCAATCTGCCGCATCAATCCCCAGAGGACCTTGCCTGGACCGACTTCAATGAAGGTGTGGACGCCCTGCGCGATGAGCAGGCGCACGCACTGATCCCACTTCACCGATCCGGTCACTTGCCGCAGCAGCGTGTCGCGGGCGCGGAGTTCGTCGGTGACCAGCTCGGCGTCCACATTGCAGGCTACAGGGTAGGCCGGTTTACGCAGGATCAGCGCGTTCAGATCGCCTTGCAGGCGATCCTGCGCCGGCTTCATCAGCGAACAGTGGAAAGGGGCGCTGACCGGCAGCAGCTTGGCCTTCTTGGCGCCGCGCTCTTCGGCCAGCTTCGCGGCACGCTCAACTGCACCCGTGTTCCCGGAAATGACGATCTGCTCCGGCGAATTGAGGTTGGCCGGCTGGCACACTTCGCCCTGCGCGGCATCGCGGCAGACGGCGCTGACTTTCTCGGCATCCATGCCGAGCACTGCGGCCATCGCCCCTACGCCGACCGGCACAGCTTCCTGCATGTACTTGCCGCGATTGCGAACCGTGCGCACAGCGTCGGCGAAAGAAATCGTCCCCGCAGCGACGTGCGCCGAGTATTCGCCGAGGCTGTGCCCGGCAACGTAAGCCGGTTTCGGGATGCTGCCTTCGAGCACGCGCAAAGCCGCAACTGACACGGTAAGAATCGCCGGCTGCGTGATCTCCGTGAGCCGAAGCTGCTCTTCCGGGCATTCGAAGCAAAGCTCGGAGAGTTTGTAGCCCAGCGCGTCGTCAGCCTCTTCAAAGGTCTGCCGGGCGATTGGGAACTTCTCGGCCAAATCTTTCCCCATGCCGACAGCCTGCGAACCCTGGCCGGGGAACAGCAGCGCGATGTGGTGACTCGTCATGAGATTGGGGCCGGCTAGCGGGTCTGCGCCACTTCGTGAGCCGCCGCCGGACGCAGCGCCGCCAGCCCGCGCTCGATGGATTCGTTAATGCCGCGCTCGGCGAATTCCGCCGCCACGCGCACCGCATTCTTCATGGCGTTCGCGTTCGATGAACCGTGCGTGATGATGCACACGCCTTTCACGCCCAGCAGCGGCGCGCCGCCGTATTCGGTGTGATCCAACCGTTTCTTGAAATCGGTGAAAGCGCTGCGTGAAAGCAGCGCTCCGACCTGCCGCGTGATCGTTGCCTTGAGAGACTCTTTCAGCGCCGTGCGCACCAGATTGGCCACGCCCTCGGAAATTTTCAGCGCGACGTTGCCGACAAAGCCGTCGGCAACGATAACGTCTACCTGCCCGTTGTAAAGATCGCGGCCTTCCACGTTGCCGACGAAATTCAGAGGCAGTTGCTTGAGCAGCTGAAATGCTTCCCGCGTGAGTTCGTTGCCCTTGGTTTCTTCTTCACCGATGGAGAGCAGGCCCACCCGCGGTCCTGGTGCTCCGGCTCGTTTCCCAAACATGGCGCGAAAATAGATGTCACCCATGACGGCGAACTGCTCCAGGTTTTGCGCCGTACAATCCACATTGGCGCCAACGTCGAGCAGCATGGCAGCCGTTCCGGGCGCGGTGGGGAAGACCGCTGCCAGCGCCGGCCGATCCACGCCGGGGACCGCTCCCAGCACGATCTTGGCTGTGGCCATGGCCGCTCCGGTGTTGCCCGCGGTGACGAAGCCCGCGGCCTGGCCTTCCCGCACCAGGCGTAGCCCGATCCGCATGGAGGAATCGCGCTTGGCGCGAATGGCCTCCACCTTGTCTTGCATGGTGATGTACTCGCTGGCGTGAACGACTTCGATGGGCAGTCCGGCGGCCCAGCGATGGCGGCGGAGTTCCGCGCGCACCAGTTCCTGCGGACCGACCAGCAGCACGTGCGCGCCAAACTGGCGCGCCGCCTGTATCGCGCCCTCGATCTCAGGCTTGGGCGCGCGGTCCGAACCCATCGCATCCAGCGCGATCACGCTAGGCATGGTGGTTAAGAGCTAGCTGGCTTCCTCAACGTTGAGAACTTCGCGTCCCTTATAGTACCCGCACTTGGGGCAGGCACGGTGCGGCATTTTCTTCTCGTGGCAGTTGGGGCATTCAGATAGTGAATGCCCTTTGAGCGCGTCGTGGGCCCGCCGGGTTGAGGTGCGCTTCTGGGAGTGCCGCCGTTTCGGATTAGGCATAGTCGTAAAATCCTCTCGCGGCCGTGACAGCCTGCCGCTGAAATAGTTCTATATAGGTCTCTGCTGCTGAGAGCGCTCAGCATTAGCACTCAGCCCGGGGCGACTGAATACTGACTGCTGAGTGCGGACGGCTTTCTAGCGCTCCAGCTTGCCGCGGATCTCTTTCAACGCCGTCCACCGCGGATCTTCCATCGGAGCCGCGCAGGAACACTGTTCCAGGTTCAGATTCTTCCCGCAGTGCAGACACAGGCCCCTGCAGTCGTCGCGGCAGGTGATTTTCAACGGCAATGCCAGCAGCACCTGCTCGCGCAAAACGTCTTCCAGCAGGATCCCTTCGCCCTGATAATACCCGATCTCGGCTTCCGCGTCGGTCACCGAAAGCTCGTCGCGGCCCGCGTCGGTGCCCAGTGGGCGGTAGAGCAGATCGAATTCACGCTCCACCTGCTGCGGCACCGGCTCCAGGCAGCGCGCACACTGCAGTTCGAGGCCCGCCGACAGGCGCCCCCGCAGGCGTATGTCCTTGATAATCTTATGTTTGCCGTGATGCTCCTCGACCACTTCGGCGCGTCCTGAGGCTTTCAGCGGGGTTCGCTGGCTGGCCTCGCCGCCCAGGTCAATCGCCTCGGGCGAAAACTCCTCCTCGAAATCCAGAGGATGAAGTTCTAACTCTTTGATGTCGAGGAACATTGCGAAACCTCCGCGGCAATGTCGCCTGACCGGCTCTGGCCGGATCAGCCCGCGGAGCACGCCAAGGGGCGTAAGTACCGCAAGGAACAAGACTTAGGATAACGGGCTGGGGCCGCAAGTGTCAAGAAACACGATCCTCCCTACGCCTAGGGATGTGCTAGACTTTCCATAGGGGATCCCTATGGCAACACTCTACGTTGAAAATGTTCCGGACGACTTGTATAAAGCCCTGCGCAAGCGGGCGAAGGCCGCAAACACGTCGATCGCGGCGGAAGTCATTGCGCTCCTGAAGCGGAACATACCTACCGAAGCCGAACTGAAAAAGCGACGGGATCTCTACGACAAGCTCGCCGAACTCCGCGCTCGCCCTCCGCTCAGCCAGGGCCCGTTCCCGTCTGTGGAAGAGATGATCCGAGAGGATCGTGAGCGTTGAGCCTGCTCGTACTCGACGCCAGCGTCGCGATTCACTGGGCTGTCCCATCGGTGCCGGGACCACTCACGGGGGCATCCTTACGATTGCTAAGTCAGTACGTCGAGCGAAAGGTGGAATTCGTTGTTCCCGACGTTTTCTGGGCTGAGGTTGGAAATGTGCTGTGCAAGGGCGTGCGCCAGAGGCGCTGGAGGCGCGATGACGCCGAAGAAGCAGTGGCCGATTTAACCGCCTGCAACTTTGATACTGTTCCCTCATTATTACTGCTCGCTGAGGCCATGCCCATAGCGCTCAATTTCGGCATCTCGCTCTATGATTGCCTCTACGTTTCGCTTGCTCTCCAGGCGAAGGCGGATTTGATCACCGCCGACGAGCGCCTGGCCAGCGCCCTGGCCGCACGGTTGCCGGTTAAGTGGCTAGGCGCTTACTAGCGCAGGCCAAGCGCCTGCGCCGTGGTCGCATCCAGCGTGGCTTTCCCGTCTTTCTTGGTGACGATGCCGAAGCTGCCGGAATAATCCCACATCGTCCAGCCGATGTTGCGACGTTCAAGGGAAGTGCGCACGTCGTTGATCCACGCCGTCCGGTCTTGCGGTTCAACGCCGTCCCGATACGCCCCGAATTCGTTGCACAGGAGCGGCACTCCGTTTTTCTTTGCCCAGGCGGCAGCCTGGGCGATCTCGGCGTCAATGCGAGTGGCGTCCCAGTGATCCAGCGCGTAGCGAGTGACATAGACCTGGTCGAGCGCATCAGGCAGCGTGGCAGCGACCTGCGCGGCATTGTCCGGCGACGAAGGATAATGCAGCCCCTTCAACTTGCTCCAGTAATACGTGCTCCAGGTCGCTCCCTGATGCGTGAAGATGTGCGGCTCGTAGAAGTGAAACACGTAGATCACGTTGGGATCGCGCAGCGGCTCGGTAAAGATCATGTCGTCGGAATCCTCCCAGCGCGCTCCAGCGGCGAGGATCGTGTTGTGAGGCGCCGCCTGCCGAATCGCCGCAACCAGCCTGGTTTCGACGCCGTACCAGCGATAGCCATCGCGCATTTCGGGCTCGTTCATGATTTCGAAGAACACCCGCTCGGAATCCCACGACCCATAGTGCTTCGCCACAGTCCGCCAGAAGTCGGCGAAGCGCTCGACAAACTCGTTATCGCTCAGGCGGGCCTTGAAGGCCGACTCGGGATGCATGTCAATCTCAACCGCCAGGCCCGCATCCAGAATCATCCGGACTGCAGCATCCAGGTATCCGGAGTATTCTGCGCCCCGGTCTTGCTGTTCCATGGCTTCCATCCATGGCCGAGGATCCACGCTGAGCCGCACGTGGTCGAAGCCTGCCGACCTGATCAGCGCAATGTCGGCCGGAGTCGTCCAAGTCTGAAAGTGCTCCTTGGTGTATCCCTTGGAATCGTAGACCTGCGCAAACCAACCGCTGAGGTTGATCCCACGGCGAAGATGGGACAGACGAGATGCAGGAACCGAAGAAAGGGAAGCGCTTTGAGCAAATGCTGTCGCCGCGACAAGCAGGATGGCGGCGATCCATCGGCGGGCCATTCGGGCAACTCCTTCGCGGGCTCAGCTCAGAATCGGCAGCGCTCGAATCCGCTTCTTCGTAGCTGCGTAGATCGCGTTGCACAACGCTGGCGCAACCGGCGGCACCGACGGCTCTCCGATTCCGGTCGGTGCTTCCGTGCTCGGCACCGCGTAGACCTCAACTGCGGGAGTTTCGTCCATGCGCAGCGGTGCGTAGTCGTCGAAATTTCCCTGCACCACGCGCCCTTTCTCGATCGTGATTTTCGCGCGCAGCGCGTTGGCCAGTCCGTACACGATTCCGCCCTGAATCTGTTGTTCCAGAATGCTCGGATTCACCACCTGCCCGCAGTCCACCGCCGCTACCGCGCGCAGCACGCGCGCCTGGCCGCTTTCCATCGTGATCTCCACCACCTCGGCCATGTAGGAAGAGAAGCAGCCGAAGCATGCCACGCCCCGATAGCGCCCGGCAGGCAGCGGCTTGTTCCATCCAGCTTTCTCGGCGGCCAATTGCAGCACGCCGCGCATGCGAGCCGTTTTCCAGGTTGTGGTGAAGAACGGCAGGTCCTGATCCTTGGCCAGAAGATGCAGACGGTACTGCACGGGGTCCTTGCCGGCTGCCAGCGCGAGTTCATCCATGAAGCTCTCGAGCGCAAATGCAGCCTGCAGCGCGTACACCGACCGCATCCAGCCCAGCGGCACCGGGGTCTTGGTGATCAGGCATTCAATGCTGTAATTGGGAATTCCGTACACCGGCCCCGCCTCGTCGGGCATGTCGGGGTCTACGTTGTTCGGAGTAGGCTGTCCCTTTTGCCCGCTGATGGAAGGCGCCACGATGCGGTGTGTCAGTGCCGCCGGAAATCCCGCGCCGTCGAGCGTGGCCGTCAACTGATGCAGGCTCGCGGGGCGATACGTCGAGAATCGCATGTCATCTTCGCGCGTCCAGATGACTTTCACCGGAGCACCGGCCGCCTTCGACGCCAGCGCCGCTTCGACTGCATAGTCGTGCTCCAGCCGCCGTCCGAAGCCTCCGCCCATCAGCGTGACGTTGACCTTTACCTGATCGGGATCGAGCCCCACCGCCTGGGCCACCGAGTCGCGGCAATCCTGCGGCACCTGCGTCGGCGCCCACAGTTCGCACTTCGTCCCTTGATAGTTCGCCGTGCAGTTTCCCGGCTCCATGGGCGCATGCGCCATGAACGGCAATTCGTACACCGCCGAGACGCGCCGCCCAGAGATCTTTGCGGGATCTCCGGCCGAGTACAGGCTTCCGATGAGCGTTTTATCGCCCTTCGTCAGCGCCGCCCTCATGTCTGCCATGATTGCGGAGGTATTCAAATCTTTGTTCGGGCCGACATCCCAGGTGACGTTGAGCAGACGGCGGCCTTCCATCGCGCCCCACACGTTGTCGGCGACCACGGCCACGCTGGAGTCGCTGATCTTGCCGACGTAGCTCACGCCGGAAACTTTCCTCGCGTCTTTATCGTCGAAGCTGGAGACTTTCCCGCCGATCGTCGGACAGCGCGAGAGCACCGCGAATTTCATCCCGGGCAGGCGGAAGTCAATCCCGAAGGCTGCCTCGCCCTTTACCTTGGCCGGCGAATCCACTCGCGGCAGCCGCTGCCCGACAAGCTTGTAGTCTTTGCTCTGCTTCAGCGGCACGTCGGTGGGAATGGGCAGCGTGGCTGCCTTGCCGGCCAGATCGCCGTAGCTCAAGCTGCGGCCCGACGCCGCGTGCTTGATGGTTCCGCTTTCCGCCGTGCACGACGAGCGCGGCACACCCCAGGTCAGAGCCGCCGCCGAAATCAGCATCTCGCGCGCCGCCGCTCCTGCTTTGCGCATCGGATCCCACGTCGTGCGGATGCTGGCGCTTCCGCCCGTCGTCTGATCGCCGAACAGCGTACTCGCGCCCGCCTGCTCAATTTCAATCTGCTTCCAGTCGGCCTCGAGTTCCTCGGCGAGAATCATAGGCAGCGCTGTGCGCACGCCCTGGCCCATCTCCGACCGCGCCACCACGATGGTTACCTTGTTGTCCGGCGTGATGCGCAGGTACGCATTGGGCGAGAACGATTCCTGCTGCGAGCCCTTGCCGTGCGGCAGATAGAAGCCGATCACCAGGCCGGCGCCGGCAGCCACTCCGGCGGCAACGAATTCGCGGCGCGATAGCGGGCTCATCGCGCACCTCCGCCAGCGGCGCGATGAATTGCCTTGCGAATGCGTTCGTAAGTTCCGCAGCGGCACAGGTTGCCGTTCATCGCTTGTGTGATTTCTTCGTCGTTGGGGTGCGGATTCTTCTTCAGCAATGCGGCCGCCGACATGATCTGCCCTGGCTGGCAGTAGCCGCACTGCGGAACTTCCTCCGCGATCCAGGCCTGCTGCAGTGCGTGCAAGCCGTTCGCGCCAAGCCCTTCAATCGTGGTCACGCTCTTGCCCGCAACCTGCGAGACAGGAGTCGAGCACGCCCTGACTGGAGATCCGTCCACATGCACGGTACAGGCGCCGCACAGGCCCATACCACAACCAAACTTCGTTCCCGTGAGTTCGAGAGTATCGCGCAGAACCCACAGCAGCGGAGTCTCGGGAGAAATGTTGACTTTCTTTTCACTGCCATTAACACGGAGGCTGATGTCGGCCATAGCGGTCCAGGGTTGGAAGATGGAAGCTGGGTACCATGGTACTGATAGAGAGTGGTCAGTGGCTAGTGGTCAGTTGGCAGCCCAAGGCGGGGAAAATCCTTGCATACTTCAGGGGTTTTTGCTGGCCACTGACTACTGATCACTGGCCACTGGAGAGCGTCTCGACGCAATCTACTTCTCTGCGCCAGCCAACATTTCCCGCGCGACTTCGCGGGCGATCTCGTGCGCGAACTCGCGGAAGGCAGGAATTTCAAAAAGCCGCTGCCCAATCTCATCCTGAGGAAGGATCGCCGCGTGCTGAGCGCCGTCCCGGATCGCCTTTTGCAGCTTTGCCGCCATGTTCGTATCGAAGCTCTCGGAAACGATGACCCGGTTATCGGCCCAATGCTGCACGATCACCGGGCCTTCTTCGGTAGAAATGGTGGCGCTCGACAAGGGACAGTCAACTCCGCTGCAGGCATCAGCAGGCTGCTCGGCCGCCGTGGTGTATCGTTTGGCGACTGCATTCACGTAAAAACGCGCGAAACGTTCTGCCGCCTGGCGTGTCTTCCACTTGGACACATATAGCAGCGCCAGATCGGCGGTGCTGCCCGATCCGTCGGCTGGAGATTTCTCCTTGCGGTAGGTTACATACGAGCCCCCCTGCCACGCCGCCGAAACCTCATCGGTGTTCTTGCGCTCGCCAAACTGCTTCATCAGCGCGCGCACGTCGAGTTCTCCGATGCTGCCCGAGTCATAAACTTCATACTGGCCGCCGAGCAGCGGCTTTACGTCCGGTACCGCGACGAGGGGTAGTTTTTCGCCGTTGATGTATGTCTCCGGCTGCAACACCTCGTGCGAGTTTTTCGGCGGACGCGCAAAAACTCCGGCAAACGCCATTTCCCGTCCGCCCCTGTGCAGCAGTTCGCCCTCAAAGATCAGGCCTTGCTGATAAGGAAATGCTCCCGCCTCGCGCAGGATCATCGGAGCGTCGTGCAGCAACTGCGAGTCGGGAACCGCCTTCACCACCGGCTCTTCCATCTGGTAAATCAGATCGGGGGTGTCTACCAGGCTGCGTTTCGCGGGCGCCAGCAGGTAATCCACATAGACGACCATTGCCTGCCCTTCGATCACCGCTTTGCGGGCCATGGGACCGTCATCGCTGACCTCGGCGTCATCGGACTTCTTGACCGCCGATTTGTTGGCGTCGTTTCCCGTCTCTTTCAACGCGGCCTTCATCCACTTGCGCAAGCCATAGTTCTGGTCCTGCAATGCGTGCGTAAGTTCGTGCGCCAGGATGGGCTCCTGTCGATCAAAGGGAACCCAGTTCAGCAGAGAAATCGTTTTGGTCTCGTCGTCGTAGTAGCCGGCGATCTCCTGCCCGGTGGACTTCACCAGAAATTCCTTCAAATTAAAACCGCGGGGCAGGAAGCCGAGCTTCTTCATGCTCAGCTCCTCCTGCGCGAAACGCTGGGTGAATTCCTCGCGCGCCATGCGGCCCGACATGAATTTCTCTACGTCGGCCTTGCCGACCATCCTTCGTTTCACCACCGCCCGCTTCGGCATGCCCGTGTCCTCGGCGGCGAACGCAAAGATCTTGTCCACCGATTCGAACAGTTTCTTCGCATCCGCGTCGCTCATGCGGACCTCGTCGCTCGTGTCCTTGCGCAACTTGCGCGCGACATCGGCGAGGCTCGGCGTCGGCGCCTCGTCCTGTCCGAAGGCAAGTGTGGAGAAAAATGCAACGAGAGAGAGCCCGAACAAGAGTCGCCGACGGTGGATGGCCATTCTGACTCCGCCCAAAGAGAAAGAGGTGTACGCGCTATCAATTCTCCTGGAGGCGGAACAAGGACTCACGTCAAAATGAGGGCATTTGACTTACGAAAGTAACGAAAAAAGTGGCTAGTGGCCAGTGAACAGTGGTCCTTAAGACCCCTATGGACCAGCCACTGGCCGCTGATCGCTGGCCACTTACTTCAATTGCGCTAGCTTTTGCGTCGCCATTTGCCCCGCTTCGGTTCCGGGGTTTTCCTTCTTGATCTGCTCGTAGAGGCGCTTGGCGTCGAGCGGCTGGTTGGAACTCAGGTAGAGGTCGGCGAGCTGTATCTGGGCGGAGACCTTGCTAACCGAGGTCGTCGGCTTGTTGATCAGTTCCTGGTAGACCGCGACCGCATCTTTGGTGCGGTTGGTCTGGCTGTAAAGGCCGGCCAGCGCGACTTTGGCGATAGAAGCCAGTTCGCTGTTGCCTTTCGCAATCGCCTCTTTGAAGTCGCGTTCCGCGGCGGCGTTATCCGACAGATTGACGGCCTCGACCCCCAGCAGATAGCGGGCCATGTCGGCGTTGCGGGTGTGCGGATACTTGTCCACGATCCCCTGCAACTGCTTTTGTGCAGCTTCCGCGCGTTCTTTTCCCGACGCGAACGACGGCGAATCCGGCTGAGCCGGCATGCCCGCGGGTCGTATCGGCGTGTCCATGGTCCGCACCGCTTGCGCCAGTTCCAGGCTGGCCTTCTCGTCCTGGCTGCTCAGGTAATACCAGCCTCCGATTCCGGCGGCCAGCACCACGACCACCACAATTCCGCCAAACATCAGGGTGGAGCGGTGTTCCACCGTCCAATGGGCCGTTTTCTCCGCCGCCTCGATGGTGACGCGGCTGAATGCATCCTGCTTCAGTTGATGGCGAGTCTGGGCGCGCACAAATTCCCTTCTAGCAGCAGTTAGGTGCGGACAAACTAACAGTTTAGCAGGTGCCAAAACCGAGCGTCAAAGATAAGAGATTTGCAGTTTTGGAATGACGGTTCGTATCAGGGCATCGCTTGAGCGACGCAGTCCAGGGCGCGGGATGCCAACGGCTCTAGCCGCCAGCCTTGTCCGTGCGCACGCGTTGGCTGAAGCCGGACTTGTGTGGGGCGCACCTGCGGCATGCCTGAAGGCATGCCCTGAAACGAATTCCAGGCTGAAACAATAACAGCCGCAACTGTCTTGTCAGGGCGCGCGCCGCACCTCTCCATCCGTTCCTTCTTTTACTACGCCGCAGCCTTCTGCTACTCTGCTTGCCGCTTAGAGAGGTACTCGAAAATGCGATCGCCGAAGCCCGTGATTTCAGCGTTGTCTGTTTTTCTTTGCGCCACTCTCTGCTCATTCGCCGCCGAAAAGAAGTCCAAAGACGTCAAGGCCGACGATACCGCCAAGCCGTCTTACGAGCAGCCTCAGCCCGCGACTGAAAGCCTAGACCTCACCATGTACCAGCGCATCCGGGCGGAAGGTTTCTCGCATTCGCACATCTTGGAGTACGCCTCGGCACTGATGGACGGCATTGGCCCGCGCCTCACCGGCTCTCCCAACCTCAAGCGCGCCAACGAATGGACGCGCGACCAGTTCACCGCCATGGGATGCAGCAACGCCCACCTCGAAGACTGGGGCGAATTCGGTATGGGCTGGCGCCAGCTCAATACCTGGGTCCGCATGTCGTCGCCGGATACCGCGGTTTTCATCGCGCAGGCGCTTCCTTGGTCGCCTCCGACTCACGGACCTCTCACCGGACAGGCCATTTGGGTTGATGCGAAAGAAGAAAAGGATCTCGACCAGTACAAAGGCAAGCTGGCCGGCAAGATCGTATTCTTCGGCGCCATGCGCGACGTGAAGCCGGTAGATAAGCCTCTGTTCGAGCGCCGCGACGAAGACAACCTCAAGAAGACCGCCGAATTTCCCGTCCACGTGGGCGAACACCAGGATTGGTTCAAGGGATTCATCAAGGAGATCGAGTTCAGAGCCAAGGCCGGCCAGTTCTTAGCCGCCGAACATGCCGCGGCCATCGTGGTCCCCAGCCGCGACGGGCGCAACAACGGCGGCTCCGGTGGCACGATCTTTGATGATGGCGGCAGCGGCATGGGCTGGTTCACCTACCAGCGCGAACACGCCGAGCCGATTCCCGTGGTCGTTACCGCCATTGAAAACTACGGGCGCGTGTACCGCCTGCTCAAGGCCAACGTTCCGGTCACCGTCGAAATGAATGTGGAGGCCGAGTTTACCGGCGATCACGAACACGGCTTCGACACCATCGCCGAAATTCCCGGCACCGATCCCAGGTTGAAAGACGAGCTGGTCATGGTCGGCGGACACCTCGATTCGTGGGCTTCCGGCACCGGCGCCACCGACAACGGCGCGGGAACCGTCGTGGCCATGGAGGTCATGCGCATCCTTAACGCCCTGCACGTGCAGCCGCGCCGCACCATCCGCGTGGGCCTGTGGACTGGAGAAGAGCAAGGGGAATTCGGCTCATACGGTTACGTCAAACAGCACTTCGGCCATGTGCCGCTCTCGACTGCGCCCGATCAGCTCGCGCTGCCCGACTTCATCCGCAAGCCGGCGGGGCCGGTCGAATTGAAGCCCGATCAGCAGAAGATTTCCGGCTACTTCAACGTGGACAACGGCACCGGAAAAATCCGCGGCATCTATCTGCAGCAGAATGCGGCCGTCGCTCCCATCTTCCAGCAGTGGATCGAGCCGCTCAAGGACCTCGGCGTGAGTACGATTACCATGCAGGACACCGGCGGGACCGATCACGAAGCCTTCGACTCGGTTGGAATCCCGGGCTTTCAGTTCATTCAGGACATGCTCGACTACAGCGCCCGCACCCACCACACCAACATGGACGTCTACGAGCGCCTGCAGGCCGACGATCTCGCGCAGGCCGCGGTCGTCGAGGCCATCTTCGTCTACAACACCGCCATGCGCGACCAGATGTTGCCGCGCAAGCCCCTGCCGCATCCCGAACTCGAAGACCAACGCAAAGCCCCGCTGAAGAATGTCATGCCCGGCGCGGAAGCGCCGGCGGAAGACAAAAAGCCACTCAACTAGCGCGACCTCACAAACGGTTCGGGGAAGGGCACGGCTTCAGGCGTGCCGCCCAGAGCCAACAACGATGGGGCTTCAGCCCCTGAGGGGCCCGGCAATTTGCTCCTAAGCGCAGGTGTGACACGGACTGAGATCCAAAACACAAACGCCGCCGGTTCCCCGGCGGCGTGATTCATAGCAAAGCTGTCTTTACCGCGGCGCTTCTTCCAGCAATCCCTGTTCCAGCTTTTCCTGGCATTCGATGCAGTGCCGCGTCCACGGCACCGCCTCCAGTCGCTTGGCGTTGATTTCCTTGCCGCATTGGATGCATTCGCCAAAGCTGCCTTCGCGGATGCGCGACAGGGCCTTCTCCACCATCTGCAGCAGTTGCCGCTCGTTGTTGCTCTGGCTGAACAGGAATTCCTTGTTGTACGAACTGGCGGCGCGGTCGGCGATGTCCTGCGCCGTATCTTCGTCGGCGGAGCGTCCGTCGGCCTGGGTCCGGTTCACCGTCCGGCGCAACTCCTGCTGTCGCGTTTCCAGGCGTTTCTTGAAAGCTTCCAGCTTCTTCTTGTCCATAGGGTCACATCAGTCGTACTTAAATGCCTTAAGACGCCTCCTCACGGAGACGTCCAGGCAACTTAGGCCAAACGAAAATGATAAGCGCCAAAATTGGCATGCGTCAACACCCCCCCGCCTCTGGAAGTGGTGCCCCCAGCAATTTGCAGATCAAAGTGAGGAGTGTTCCTGCGCTATTTCGGCGCCTCGACTTTGATAGTCGGGTCGAACGTGCAGGAGGTGGTCTCGCGCATGCCGGACCTGCTCCGGGTGTAGTACGTGCTCAGGTCGGTCTCGCGCGGAAGACTGTCCTGGCTGCCCACCCAGATGTCGAGGGTGCGATTCATTGAGCCATCCCGGGTCTCGGAACGGTAGTGGAATGTCTGTGCGCCGGCATGCACCTCAGGGCCCACCAGCTTCAGGCCTTCCATCGCGTCCCCAAAGCTCGCAGGCTCAGGCAGCATCAGCAGGGTCGATCGGTTCCCCTGATACCACAGCGACTCCGCGCCACTCTGTTTCATCCAGCGGCTGGGTCCTTCTTTCTGGTAGACATCGCCGCTGATCAGGATGGTTTCGCTTCGCCAGTAGCTCGGCTGAAACCTCTCCCGCGTCATGCGAAACCGCTCCACCCCGGCGACCTCGATCATCGCCACACTGGGTCCTCCCCTGGCCAGATTGCCGGAGATTACTTTCACGCAGCGATGCGATGTGTCGCGCAGCAGCGCATCCGCAGCTTGCTCGAGCACGGTCAGCGGATCGTCCGTGGCTGTGACCGGCCGCAGGCTGGCGTCTTCGTTCGTCAGGACTCTTACTGCTTTGGCGGCGGTTCGGGCGCGAGTCTCGCGTGCAACATCGCCCAGCGGACGCTCCTGCCCCAGACACAAGCTTCCCAGCAGAACTGTAGCTGCTAGTCCGGAGGCTGGAACCGCGATCCTCATGACACTCTAAAGCTCGATCTCCATCCCCTCGGCGGCGGCCCGCACCTTGGGATAGTAGTTGCGCGCGTCATGCACGACTTTATCCACGACTGCGTCGGTATGCTCCGGATCGTGGTGATAGAGGATCAATTCCTTCGCGCCGCTTTCCATCACGACGTTGACCGCCTCGCGCCAGTGGCTGTGTCCCCAGCCCCGGCGCCGGGCCTCGTATTCTTCCGGAAGATACTGCGCGTCGTAGATCAGAATGTCGGCGCCTTCGGCCAGCTTGCGCACCGCCTTGTCGAAATTCGCGTCGCCCGGCTCGTTGTCGGTGGCATAGACCAGCACGCCGTCCTTGGTCTCAAGCCGGAATCCCATGCAGCCCTGCGGATGATTCAAGTACGCCGTCTTGATCCGGATCCCGTCTTCCATGGGCAGGCAACCGTTTTCGATATCGTAGAAGCTGCGCTTGGCCCGCATGTGATTGAGATTGACGGGGAAATACGGCGCCGCCATCTGCTCGGCCATCACCTGCTCCAGATTGCGCGAGCGGCTCGAGGAATGAAAAATAAACCGGCTTTCCGGACTGTTATACAAGGGACGGAAAAATGGCATGCCCTGAATGTGATCCCAGTGAAAGTGTGAAACAAATACATGCGCCTGGAATGGCTGCTCGCCAAACTCCTGCTCCAGTGCGCGTCCCAGCACGCGGAATCCGGTGCCGCAATCGAAAATGTAGATCTGATCTCCCAGGCGCACCTCGACGCACGAGGTGTTACCCCCGTAGCGCATGTTCTCGGCCTGTGGAGTGGGCGTCGAACCGCGCACGCCCCAGAACTTGATTCGCATAGTCTCTGGCTCAGTGCGCCGCCGGAGCCGCTCCCCGCGCCGCACACAAAATGCACATAATACTCACGATACCCTCGATTCTAGCGGTTGCGGTAAGGCCAACAAGGTGACCAAAGTTTTAGTAATGGCGCGGAAGATTCGTGTCAGGGAACACCTGTGAGGCGTGCCGTGGCAGTACTCCGATGGCCTCGGCTTTATTGACTTGCACCCCCATCCCGCCTAACATGTCCCGACACGGCGATCGGCCAGACTTGATCGCACGAACTTGATCGAACCAACCTGATCCAACCTATGATCGGCCAGACCTTCTCTCACTACCGCATCCTCGAAAAGCTGGGCGGTGGAGGCATGGGCGTGGTCTACAAGGCCGAAGACACGCGCCTCCACCGCTTCGTCGCCCTCAAATTCCTGCCCGACGACGTGGCCAAAGACGCGCAGGCGCTCAGCCGCTTCCAGCGCGAAGCTCAGGCAGCATCCGCTCTGAATCACCCCAACATCTGCACCATCTACGACATCGGGGACCAGAACGGCCAGTACTTCATCGCCATGGAGTATCTCGAGGGCTCGACCCTCAAGCACATGATCGAAGGCCGCCCGTTAAAAACGGCGCAGCTTCTCGAACTGGGCATCCAGATTTCCGATGCGCTCGACGCCGCGCACTCCGGCGGCATCGTGCACCGCGACATCAAACCGGCCAATATCTTCATCACCCCGCGCGGGCAGGCAAAGGTTCTGGATTTTGGCCTGGCCAAACTGGCGACGGCAAGCCGCGCCTCCGACGGATCGGCCCCCACGGTGGGCGCCCCCACGGCCGTTAGCCCCGACCAGCTCACCACTCCCGGCACGGCCATGGGCACCATTGGCTACATGTCGCCCGAGCAGGCCCGCGGCGAGCCGCTCGACCCTCGCAGCGATCTTTTTTCCTTCGGCGTCGTCCTGTACGAAATGGCCACCGGCAAGCTGCCTTTTTCCGGAGCGACCTCCGCCGTCGTCTTCGAAGCCATCCTGAACAAGGCTCCCTTGCCGCCGGTGCAGTTGAATCCGGGGCTGCCCCCCCAGATCGAGGTGATCCTCAACAAGGCCCTCGAAAAAGACCGCGATCTTCGCTGCCAGAGTGCGGCCGAGTTGCGCGCCGATCTGAAGCGCCTGAAGCGCGACACGGATTCGTCCCGTGCGCTCACCAGCGGCGTTACTCCGACTGTTCCCGCAAGAGAACCTTCGTCAACGGCGCGGGAATCCCTGAAGACGGGTTCGCATGCAGCGGGTCTGAAGACAGGAAAGCCCCGAGGCATTTCCCCGGCGCTTGCCGCGATCGGCTTGCTCCTCGCTTTGGCGGTCGGTTTGTTTGCGGGCAAGCGCCTCTGGCAGTCCTCCGCGCCCAGCGCGCCTCTCTATCACGAGATCACATTCCGTCGCGGCGAGATTCGTTCCGCCCGCTTTGCCCCCGATGGCCAAACGATCCTTTACAGCGCTGCCTGGCAGGGAAATCCGGTCGAGACGTTTTCCGCGCGCCAGGGCATGGTCGAGTCGCGATCATTAGGTCTGGGCCGCGCCGAGTTGATGGCCATTTCTTCCAAAGGGGAGATGGCTCTTTCCCTGGGCAGCCATCCGGTGGGCACCTGGATCAACGTTGGCACCCTGGCCCGAGCGCCGCTGGCCGGCGGCGCCCCCAGGCCCGTCCTCGAAGACGTCGAGTGGGCCGACTGGGCTCCCGATGGCAGCAACCTCGCCGTCGTCCGCAACGTCGGCGGGCGCGACCGGCTCGAGTATCCAATCGGCAAAGTCATCTACGAGACCAGCGGCGGCTGGATCAGCTATCCGCGCGTCTCGCCCAAGGGCGACTCCATCGCCTTCATGGACCACCCCAACCAGGGCGACGATGGCGGCCTCATCGCCATCGTGGATCTCGCCGGCCACAAGAAAGATCTGACCCGTGAGTGGTACGGCACGCAGGGTCTGGCTTGGACGGCTGACGGCCAGGAGATCTGGTTCACCGCCAGCGAACTGGGACTCTTCCACTACATCACCGCGGTGAATCCATCTTCCGGGAAACAGCGACTGGTAACGCGCGTCCCCGGTTCGCTGATTCTGTTCGACAGCTGGCGCGACGGCCGCGTTCTGCTGGCCCGCTCCGACCGCCGACGCGAGGCCATGGGCATGTCCGCCAGCGAAAGCAAAGAGCGCGATCTCTCCTGGCTCGACTATTCTTATCCGGCCGATCTCTCCGCCGACGGCAAAACGCTTCTCTTCGACGAGGAAGGCATTGGCGGCGGAGTGCAGTACGGCGACGCACAGGACCTGACCTACGCCGTCTATATCCGCAACACCGACGGCACACCGGCCATTCGGCTCGGCGAGGGCAGCGCCATGGCTCTGTCTCCCGACCAGAAATGGGTGATTGCGGGTACACCGGTTCCGCCCGCGCAACTCCGCTTGCTGCCGACCGGCGCCGGCGAGGCCCAGCCGCTCACCAACGACACCATCAACCACCAGTGGGCACGCTGGTTCCCCGACGGCAAGCGCTTTGTCTTCTCGGGCAACGAAACCGGCAAGGGCGTGCGCATTTATGTGCAGGATGTTTCCGGAGGCAAGCCCTCCGCGATTTCTCCCGAAGGCGTGGACGCGCAGAATTTCGCGGTCTCGCCCGACGGCCAGTTTGTGATCGGCATCGGCCCCGACGGCAAGGGCTATCTGTATCCCACCGCCGGCGGCGATCCTCGGCTCGTCAATGGCCTGGAACCAGGCGACAATCCCATCAACTGGAGTCAGGACGGCCACTCCATCTTCCTCTACCGGACCGGCGAGATTCCCGCCAAGGTCTATCGCGTCGAACTGGCAACGGGAAAGAGAGCCGTCTGGAAGCAGATCGCTCCACTCGATCCTACCGGCGTCTCGACCATCGGCCCGATCATGATGACGCCGGATGGCAAAGGTTACGTCTATGGCTTCCACCGCACACTCGGCGATCTCTACCTGGTCGAGGGACTGAAATAGATTTCCAATTTGATCAAGAGATTCCTGTCAGGCAGGCCTTCAAGCGTCTCCTCTTCCCGAAGGTCATCCCGAAGCCCCGCGCTTTCACCAGCGGGGCGAGGGATCTCCCTTATTCTGGCATTGTTTGAGCGGGAGATCCTTCGCTCCGCCTGAAAAGCGGCTGCGCTCAGGATGACGCCTGCGCATAGAAAGGCTGCAAGAATTCAACCGAAGCGTTACGATGCGGGTCACGTTTTCGCTTGGGCGGGAACTCAGCTACCGTGTCACCGTGATCGTTGCCGTCGCCGTCTTGGTCAGGTGATCGAACTCGGAAAACTGTGAAGCCTCAAAGACGACGTGATACGTGCCCGCAGTAGAAGGCGCGTAGTAGGTGGCTGAACTCGGAAACTGCGAGACCGAACCAAACATCACATACCCGAATTCGCAAGGGGACGCCGCCGGCGGTTGCAGATACCCGCAGTTGTCACCGCCGGTAGCCTGAGCCTCCTGGATCCACCACTGCACAATCGGGGTCTGGGTGAATCCGGTGGCATTCCCTGTCAAGGCTACGGTTCCACCGGCCGAAACGCTGGCCTGCGCCGGCATAATCATGAGGTTCACGCGGCTGGAACTTGGCAGTCCGCTGCCGCAACCTCCAAGCAGCAGCCCGCTGGCGACAACTGTCACAAAAGCAAGCGCCCGTCTGGGCATCCGCATGCCTCGATCCATTGGCACTAGCTTAACGCCTGGCCTGTGTCGCACGCAGTGACCGAGGTCACCCTCACCGGAGAAGCCTCCCTTGGGCCTGCCTTCTAGGTGACCGCCTTCTTCTGGAACTGCCGCAGTCCCACCACCAGCAGCAGAACATCAAACACGGTCAGGGCCACCAGGATGAACGGCAGCGAGAGGTGTGGAAACTGCGGCACCAGCGTAGCCCGCAGTCCTTCGCTGGCATAGGCCAGCGGGTTGAGCAGAACCAGTTTTTGCAGAATCGGAAACTTGTTCAGCGCGCTCCACGGATAGTAGGTGCAGCCGAAAAAGATCATCGGAGTCATCACCATGCTGAACATCAATCCAATGTGCTGCTGATTCACGCTGCAGCCGAGAGCCAGTCCTCCGCATGCCGAAAAACTAGCCACCAGAAACGTCATGCAGACCAAAAGCAGCGGACTTGCCACGTGCAGTTCCAGTCCCGGCCGCAGAATGATCCAGGCCAGCGGAATCACCAGCACACCCGTCACTCCCGCCTGAATCAGTCCGGCCACCACTTTTTCCACCGCCACCCATGAGATGTCAATCGGCGCCAGTAACCGGTCTTCGATTTCGCGAGTGAATTGGAACTCTCCGATCAGCGGCATCGCCACAGCCCAGATTCCCGTGAACACCATGCTGATCGCCATGATGCCGGGCAGCAGCAGGCTCTTGTAAGCGGCCGGCATGTACCCGCTGCCCACCATCACCCGGCCAAAAATGAACACGAACAGCAGCGGCTGCAGAAAAGTCTGCAACACCAGTGGAATCATGTTCCGCCGCGCCACGCGTGCGTCGCGCGCCAAAAGTGCCAGAAATGCCTTGCCGTTCATTCGCGCAAACTCCTGCCGGTGTGATGAAGAAAGAGATTCTCGAGGCTCGGCTCGGAGATATGCACATCCGACAGCTCCACGCCCAGCGCCGCCGCCGCATTTACGATTTCCGGAATCAGCGATCCGCCCCGGCCCGCGTAAAGATCCGCCCCGCCGTCCGTGTTTGGCCGGACTTCGGTGACGCCCGCAAGCGTGCCCAGCCGCTCCAGCAGCGGCGCCGAGTGCTGGCCAAACCGCAGCCGCAGCAGATATCCGCCCGGCACCGACGCCTTCAGCTCGCGCGGCGTGCCCGAGGCGATAATGCGCCCGTGATCAATAATCGCCAACTGCTGGCACAGCGCGTCGGCCTCTTCCATGTTGTGCGTGGTCAGCAGGATCGTACGGCCTTTCTGGTTGTACTCGCGGATGATTTCCCACAGCAGCAGCCGGGTCTGCGGATCCAGGCCCACGCTCGGCTCGTCCAGAAACAGCACCTGGGGGTCGTGCATCATGGCGCGCGCAATGGACATGCGCTGCATCATCCCGCCGGAGAATCCACGGACCAGTTGGTCGGCGCGATCGCTCAGCTTGAAGCGGTCGAGCAGCGCCTTGGCGCGTTCGTTCCGCTCATGCGAACTCAGCCCGAAATAAGCTCCATGAAAAAGCAGAATCTCGCGCGCGGTCAGCGAAAAATCCAGATTCGGCCGCTGTGCCACGACTCCGATCAGCCGCTTGGCCGCCGTCTGATCGCGCCACACGTCATATTCGCCGATCCAGGCGGTGCCGCTGGTCGGACGCACGCGAGTCGTGAGAATCCCCACCGTCGTAGATTTCCCTGCCCCATTCGGTCCGAGCAGGCCGAAAATCTGTCCCGGAGCAACGTCCAGATCAATGCCGTCGAGCGCGGTGATCTGCGGCTTGGGTTCTTTCTTGCGCTTGCCGCCCGGAGAGGAGGCCCCGCCTCCTGCCGCAGCCGGCGGGGCCGAGTTGTACACCTTGCGCAGACTTTGAGTGCGGATTGCGGCCATCGCCTGGATTTCCCCGGATCGGGCGCACATCACCCCAGATTCGTCACCCCACGCGCCCGCAAGTGCAAATCACGATTTCCAAAAGTGTACAACACGTTTGTTTTGAAAACCCGGTCTGGATGATTTGGTAGTGCCTCAACCTGGATTCTAAGTGGCCTTCCTTCGGGTAGGCGTCATCCTGAGCGCAGCCGTTTTTCCGGCGGAGCGAGGGATATCCAGCGCTACCAGGCCAAGCCTTACGGGAGATCCCTCGCCCGGCTGGTGAAATCGCGGGGCTTCGGGATCACCTCCCTTACTACCTGTGATTCGGGTAGAGCGCAACTACAGTCGTGCCGGGAGTGGTCCCATATAATGAAATGCCAACCACCGAAACGCGGAACCGAAATTCATGCTCCAGCCCGACTTCAAACTTTTCTCCCGGCTCGCCGCCAAGGCCACGCTCGTTCCGGTCGTGAAGTCGGTCAGCGCCGATTTGCTCACCCCGGTCTCGGCCTTCCTCGCCATCGCCGAAAAAGAACCTCATGCCTTCCTGTTGGAATCGGTCGAGCGCGGCGAGCAGATCGGCCGCTACACGTTTCTCGGCGTCCGGCCCTACATGCGGGTAAAGGTGCAGAAGGGAACCGTTACCCTCGAGCGCGGCCGCGGCAAGGAAACGCTTAAGGAAAACGTCTTCCACGTCCTGAAGCGCCTGCTCCGCGAGCATCATCCGGCAACCGTTCCCGGCCTGCCGCCGTTCACCGCCGGCGCGGTCGGCTACTTCGCCTACGATGCCGTCCGCCAGCTCGAAAAAATCGGCGAGCACGCCAAAGATGATCTCGCCCTCCCCGATGCCGAACTCATGTTTTTTGACCGTCTGCTGGCCTTCGACCACCTGCGTCATCAGATTCACATCGTGGCCGCCGCCGACGTTTCGAAGGAAAGCCCCCGCCGCGCCTACGATCGCGCGAGCCGCGACATTGATGTGATGGAGCGCAAGCTCACTGGCGGTCTCAGCCCCGGCCTGTGGCGCAAGTCCGCCAGGGAGCGTGCCGGAGCACTCAAGGTCCACGCCCGCACGAGCCGCGAACAATTCCTGCGCAACGTCGAGCGCTGCAAAGAATACATCGCCGCCGGGGACATCTTCCAGGTCGTGCTCTCGCAGCGCCTCGATTTCACTCCCGGCGTCGGCCCGTTCGACTTGTACCGCGCCCTGCGCCAGGTGAATCCGTCGCCCTATCTCTACTTCCTGCGCATGGACGATACGCACATTCTCGGGTCTTCGCCCGAAATGCTGGTGCGCGTCACCGGACGCAAGCTTGAATACCGTCCCATCGCCGGGACACATCCCCGCGGCCAGGACGAAGCCGATGATCTCCGCCTCGAGCAGCTAATGCGCAATGACGAAAAAGAACGCGCCGAGCACGTCATGCTCGTGGACCTCGGCCGCAACGATCTCGGCCGCGTCAGCGAGTACGGTTCGGTTAAAGTAAAAGACCTGATGTACGTCGAGCGCTACTCCCACGTCATGCACCTGGTCTCGGCGCTCGAAGGCACGCTGCGCAAGGATCTCGACGCGCTCGACGCCTTCGCCGCCTGCTTCCCCGCCGGCACCCTCAGCGGTGCCCCCAAAGTTCGGGCCATGCAGATCATCGAAGAACTCGAACCCACCCGCCGCGGCATCTACGGAGGCTCGGTTCTGTATGCCGACTTCGCCGGCAATCTCGATTCCTGCATCGGCATCCGGACCCTGCTCATGCAAGGCAAGAAAGCATATCTCCAGGCCGGCGCCGGCATCGTTGCCGACTCCGACCCCGCCAGCGAGTTTCAGGAGTGCATGAATAAAGCGGGCGCGTTGTTGAGGGCCGTGGAAATGGCGAGAAGAAGGGGATAGGGATTAGGGCCTGGAGTCTAGATGCCGCGCGCCGCATCTGTGCCATCATGCCGTAGGTCTCGGGCTTGGGGAAATGTTCGGTGCTACGGTAGATTTCCGTAACCAGATCAATCGCTTTCTGCCACGCGATCAGATCACGGTAGGACTGCACCAGCATCGGGATGGTTTGCATCGATCCACGATCATTGATTGCACCACAAAAAACTGTGACGGACGTTACAGTTGACCTGTGGAGTTCGCAAAACAGGATTCATCGAACTAGCTCCTATCCCCTAGTCCCTATTCCCTGACTCAAGAAGTTCCCCACCAATTGCTTCCCCGCGTCCGTCAACACGCTTTCCGGATGAAATTGCACGCCCTCGACGGCATGCTTGCGGTGGCGCAGGCCCATGATGGTGCGGCTGCCGTCTTTTTCCGTGGTCCAGGCGCTGACCTCTAATTCCGCGGGCAGGTATTCCTCTGCCACGATCAGCGAATGATACCGCGTGGCTGTCATCGGCATGGGCAGGCCGCGGAAAATCGTTCGGTTATCGTGCACCACCGAACTCGTCTTGCCGTGCATCAGATGCGCAGCCCTCACCACGTGCCCGCCAAACGCTTCGCCAATCGCCTGGTGTCCCAGGCAGACGCCCAGCACCGGAACTTTCCCTGCAAAATGCCGGATCAACTCAATGCTGATGCCCGCTTGGCGCGGCGTGCACGGCCCCGGCGACACCACAATTCTTTCCGGCCGCATGGCCTCGACTTGCTCCACCGTCACCTGATCGTTGCGCCGCACCTCGACCTCCGCCCCCAGTTCCCCGATGTACTGGACCAGGTTGTAAGTGAACGAATCGTAGTTGTCGAGGACGAAAACCATGCCGTCTGGCTCTCCCCACAGCTTACACGAGCGACCAGCGGACAGTGCTTAGTGTTCAGCGAGAGAGGGCGTTCTTACTGACCACTGCCCACCGATTACTGGTCACTCGCCCTAGCCCCTGACCGTGCCATCCCCTTGCCAAACGGTGGTATTGACTGCGAAACTCGCCGCAGGCATTCTGCATTATAGGGACTACTAGGTTTTACGCCACTTCGGAGGAAATTCATGCCTGAGCCCCGGCAAGAAAAACGGGCTGCGCGACGCTTTGCGCTTCACGTTCCGGTTACCGTCGAACACGGGGAAAACACTACCGCAAACCAGGTTGCCCAGATCCGCGACGTGAGCGCGCGGGGCATCTGTTTTTATCTGGACTCCGCCATCGCGCAGGGATCGCCCATCGGATTCACCCTGACCCTGCCCCCCGAAATCACCCTGACCGAGAGTATCCGGGTGCAGTGCAAAGGTCGCGTGGTTCGCGTGGAAGAAGAAACCAAAGACGGCAAGGTCGCCGTGGCCGCGGTGATCGAGGAGTACGAATTCCTGCCGGAAGCCTAATTAGTACTCAGGGGCCACTGATCTGTGATCAGAAAGTCCAGCGGACAGGGATCAGAACCCGTTCTGACGACTGGCCACTGTCCACTGAGTCCCTTCTCTCCCATCCTCCCCAGGTGATATGTTTCCTTTAGACCCCTGCGAGGACTCTTTGTTACGACTTGTGCTTCAATCCGTGCGCACGCTGTTGGTGATCGGCCTGCTTGCCACGGGCGCGTCCGCCCAGATTTTCGGGCCGCCACCCACCATCAAGAGCGTTAGGATTATTCAGGAAAACGGCGTGCCCTCGGTCGAGATCGTCACCAAGGGCGGTCCCGTCGTGCCTCAAATTCAGGCGCTCGATTCCCCGCCTCGCCTGGTCATTGATCTGCCCAATTCCCGCGTAGGGCTAACCCAGAAGCAGATTCCTGTCGAAAAGGACAAGGTTCGCAAGATTCGCGTCGAGCAGTACAAGACCAATCCCCCGGTGACCCGCATCGTTCTCGATCTCCTGGAGCCTTACAGCTTCAGCTGGGACGGCGCCGGCAACCGCCTCATGGTCCGCTTGAAACCGCCCGAGGACAAGATGGCGGGCAACAAGAAGAAGTCCCCTCAACCGCCCGGCGAAGCCAGCCTGAACCGCGTCCCGACTCCCGTCGCCATCCCCGTCACCGGGGGCGAAGGCGCCGTGGTGCTGGCCGGACCGCGCCTGGTGTCCGGCTCCACGATCACCGCCGGCACCCAGACCGCCGTCGTTCATGTGCCCCGCGATGGCGAGGTCCGCATCTGCCCCGGCACCACCGTCACCGTAACTTCCTCAGCCACCGCCCGCGATCTCATGCTCAGCCTGAGCACCGGCGGCATGGAGGCCCACTACATCATGGGCCCCGCAGCCGATACCGTCCTCACCCCTGATTTCCGCATCCTGTTCGCCGGGCCGGGAGAGTTCCACTACGCCGTCAGCGCCGACTCCCATGGCGACACGTGTGTGCGCGCCCTACGAGGCAACGCCTCTTCCGCGATCGTGACCGAGTTGATGGGGGATCGCTTCTATCAGGTCAAGCCGGACGAACAGGCGGTATTTCGCGGCGGGCAGATTGACCGCGTGGACGCCAATGTTCCTCTCGAATGCGGCTGTCCGCCGCCGCCACGGATCCCGTCCACGGATGTGGCGGCTGCGCCCCATGTGTCCGATCTCGAAGTGCCCACGCACGCGAGCCTGGGCGGTAGCAAGGATCTGCCGCCGAGCGGCGCGGTAGCGGGTGCGCCCGAGACCCACGAAGACCCCGCGGCGGACAGCAGCACGCCGGCCGCCAGCCCGACAGACAGCGGCGCGCCCGGCACCGGCATGACCGCCACCAATACGACAGACAGCAGCCCGCCTGCAATCCCCGCGACGTTATCCAGCGGGCCGGAGACCGCGCCGCTGCCGCCGCCAAAGCCAGGGGAGGTGCGCGTTCACGTGGACGCGCCCATGGTGTTCAGCGCCAAGGAGCGCGCCGCTCGCCGCGAAGCCGCCAACCAGTCCGCGGCTGCCAGCATTCCCGCCGCGCCCATCGCCGTAGCCCAGAGTCTCCCAGCGGCGGACTCCGCGTCGCGCCAGGTCACTCTCGATCGCGTGGACCAGCCACCACCGCCGCCCAGGAAGCCGAAAACGCACCCCGGATTTTTCAAGCGCCTCGGCGGGATGCTCTCGTCCATCTTCAAAGGCTAGGCTGCGCTGCAAAGGATTAGAGGTCTGGGGTCAGTGAACCGCTGGATCCGAACCGTAGAACTTCGCTAGCCCCTGGCCCCTGATTCTCACCCGCGCTGAATCACGCGCCGCAGCGGTTCGGTTTTTTCCCGCGCCGCGTCGCGCAGATCGTCGGCCAGATCGGCGGCGGCATCCACTCCGCGGCTGGCCACTCCGCGCACCCGCTCTCCGGCTTCGCGCACGCGATCCTTCGCGTCGTCGGCCCAATCGCCGACTGCTTCTCGCGCGTCTTCGTACCCGCGCTTGATGTCGCGCCGCAGTTGTTTGCCGCTCTTGGGCGCCAGCAGAAGCCCGGCCAGCGCTCCCGCTCCCACCCCGATCAGGAAAAATGTAATGGCCGTGCCGACATTGCTGCCTTCTGAAGACTCATAGTTTCCGATGCGCATGATGAAACCTCGTTTCCGCCGAGAAAGGCTCTGCTCAATTCTATTCCTCCGCCGGGGTCGCGCGTCACGATTCACTACCATCGCCTGATTTACTCCCCAGCAGTTTCCTTTCCCTGCACCTTCCTGTAAAATCACTAGTTAGCCATCGTAGCGGCGGAACTTGTGGCCTGCCCGCCTTCCGCCGGCTCCGCCAACTGCCATTATCGAGGAGAGTTTCTCAAGCAATGTCGATCCCTGCCACGCAGCTCCGTCCCGGCATGATCATCAAGCACAACAATGATCTGCACTCCGTTTTCTCGGTCGAGCACCGCACGCCCGGCAACCTGCGCGCCTTCATCCAGGCCAAGCTGCGCAACCTGCGCACCGGCGCCATGTTCGAGCACCGCTTCCGCTCGCCCGATCCGATCGAAAAGGTCAACGTGGACGAAGTCGAGATGCAATATCTCTACAACGACGGCGACAGCTACTACTTCATGGACACCGCCAACTACGAGCAGACCCACCTGACCAAGGACATCCTGGGCGACGCGGTTGAATACCTCATTCCAAACCTCGAGATCAAGGTAGAGTTTTTTGATGGCAAGGCTGTCGGCATCGAACTGCCCCAGACCGTCATCCTCACCGTGGTCGAGACCGAGCCGGGATTGAAGAGCGCCACCGCTTCGAGCGTGACCAAGGCCGCCCGAACCGAAACCGGCCTCGTCGTGCAGGTGCCCCCGTTCATCAACGAAGGCGAAAAGATCAAGGTGGACACGTCGGAAGGCGCATACTTGTCCAGGGCGTAGGCTTCCCACTGTCATCCTGAGCGGAATTGGCGTTCGCCAAAGGCGAACGCCAATGGAGTCGAGGGATCCCTAGCCTGTATGATCTGCCGGCGGCGTGGCGGGCGTTCTCATTACGACCGTGATCGAAATTCCCAGCAAACTCCGAGAGAGTAGGGAGAAAAACACAAAGGTGTTCCTTCGAATGTTTGCTGAAGCATTCGGGATTTTTGCTGTATCCATCATCGTGTTGTTTGTCGTCTATATGATCACAGAGAAACGAGCTACGGGTATCGCGGTGGCCCACTGGAAAGGGTACGTGCTGATGGGCGTAGGTGCCCTTTACCTCGTGTTTGGAGCGATCTTAACGCGACTCAAGTAAATTCAATGTGAGAGGGATCCTTCGACTGCGAACCAGCTTCGCGGAGCGAGGCTGATTCTCCGCTCAGCATGACAGCCGTTTAGAGATGACTCGCACTGAAAAGCCCGTCGAAGCCCGCCGCTACATAGTCCGCGGACGCGTGCAGGGCGTCGGCTTCCGCTGGTTCGTCGAGCGCGAGGCGCACATCCTCGGCATTGCCGGATGGGTACGCAACAATCACGACGGCAGCGTCGAAGTCCTGGCCCAGGGCACGCGCGACCAGCTCTCCGGCTTGCATGGACGCCTGCGCGAAGGCCCCCGCGCCGCCCGCGTAGATGCGGTCGATGTTTCCGACGCCTCCCCGATCGCCGGGCTCAGTTCATTCCGCATTGAAGGAGCTTGGTAATGTCCACCTCGGCCATGAACGCCGCTCAGCTGAAAAAGCTCATTCGCGAAGTCCCGGATTTCCCCAAGAAGGGAATTCTCTTCTACGACATCACCACCCTGCTCAAGGACAAGGTCGGCTTCGCCACGCTGGTGGACCGGCTCTCGGAGCACTACGTGGGCCACAAGGTGGATCTGGTTCTCGGCATGGAAGCCCGCGGCTTCATTTTTGCGCCGGCATTGGCCTACCGGCTGAATGCCGGCTTCGTTCCGGTGCGCAAGAAAGGCAAGCTGCCGGCGGAGACGGTCCGGTTCGACTACGCTCTCGAGTACGGCACCAACTCGCTTGAAATGCACAAGGACGCGATTCAGAAAGGCCAGCGCGTGCTGATCGTGGACGACCTGCTCGCCACCGGAGGCACGGCGCAAGCCACCGCCAACCTTGCGGAATCACTGGGCGCGGAAATCGCTGGCCTGGGCTTCGTGGTCGAACTCGACTTCCTCAACGGCCGCGAGAAGCTGAAGAAGTACAACGTCATGTCGCTGCTGCACTATGACAAGTAGGACGCCCGGCGCGCGTCATTTCCAGAAGTGGCGCACCAGCAAGCCCACTCCGGCCCAGAAGCCGGCGCTGATGGCCACCACCAGAACGATGCCCCAGATCGCGTCCCAGTTGGCCCGCCCGCGCATGCCCGGCTTTTCCGCCTGGAAATCATACTCAATCCAGGAACGCAGCACTTTGATCTCCCGTGTGGGCAGGGGCGGGGAACCACCTTTAACCGGCATTACGACCCGCAGCAAAGCTTCATCCGCGTCGCGATGGGGGAGGAACCGCAACCGTTTCTGCCGCATACTGTGCCGTAGTTTGCGGCGCGGATCAGTTCTCCGCTAGTGACAATTTCGACTCTTTGGCTAGGTATCCTTTGCGCCGGAACCAGTCCTCCATCGCCTCACGAAGCGGGTCGAGAGGCACATGGGCTCCGATCTCCATCTGCCCGTCGGCAACCGGCAGGGTGTCGTCGAAAACCGTCGCGTTGGTGAAGTTGCGCATCGAAAAGCTGTCGAGCCACTTCAGCGGGCAGGGGAGCCGCTGGCCATCGTGGTTGTACTCGACGCGAATCTTGCGGGCGAACATGGACTGATTAGATCACACAGGGGCCAGGGACCAGGCGTTAGGGCCCAGGCAGAGTCCATGACGACTAGCCCCTGACCCCTGTTTGACACTTTCGCTCCTTCCCCGTACTCTCCTCACCACACTTTCAGAGGAGGGGTCCCATGATTACAAATCTGATCTGGTGGGTGGTCGTTGGTCTGATCGCAGGGTGGGCCGCGGGCAAGATCATGAAGGGCGGCGGCTACGGCGTGGTCGTGGATATCATCCTCGGCATCGTCGGCGCCGTCTTTGGCGGATGGCTGGTCGGCTTCGTGGGCATTCACGCCGGAGGCATGATCAGCACCATCCTGGTCGCGATTCTGGGCGCCGTCATCCTGATCTGGATTACCCGACTAATCAAGAAGGCGTGAAGCCAAGCCCTCAACCACAGAGGACACAGGGGGCACATAAGATCACGGGCCACGACGGAGTTCCCGACGCGGGCAGGCTCTTTCGTGAAGTGCCCGGCGCGGCGATTCTGGGGCCTGCTGGCGGGCGGGAAATCGGCAGGCGGCCCTCGGTTGGGGGGGGTGGCTCCGCGGGGCTGTAGCGGCCAGCTAAATCGATTTAGCTTCTGGATTTAAGTCGTTGATTCTAAACTGGTTAGCGGGCTATTTTTGCACAAGCCGGTGGGCCTGTAAGGGTCCCAAGAATCAATGCTTTCGGCCGGGCTGCCCCACAAATGGTGCACACCCGTGGAACCCGCTGGCTGCCAAAACCGGACAGCCGAGGCGGCTGTCTCCACATGGTTTCCAACTAGTCCCTGACCCCTGCCTACTTCTGCGCCTTCGGCCCGGCGGCTTTCACTTCGGGTGGGGCGTCGAAGTGCTCGAAGTTCCTGGCGAAGCGGTTGCGCAGGTCTTCGGCGGCTTTGTCGTAGGCGGCCTTGTCGGGCCAGGCGTTGCGCGGGTTCAGTACTTGCGGAGGCACGCCATGGCAGGATTTCGGTATCGCGAAGCCAAACGTCGGCTCGATTTCGAATTCTTCTTTGATTAACCGCCCCTCAACGGCCGCGTCCACCATGGCGCGGGTGTGGGGAATGTCCATACGCTTGCCGACGCCGTACGCTCCACCCTGCCAGCCCGTGTTGACCAGCCAGCATTGCGCATGGTGCTCGCGCAGGCGGCGGCCGAGCATCTCGGCATAGGTTTTCGGCGGCAGGGGCAGGAACGGCGATCCAAAGCAGGTCGAGAACGTCGCCGAGGGTTCCTTCACGCCGGCCTCAGTGCCGGCGACTTTGGCGGTGTATCCCGAGAGGAAGTGATACATGGCCTGCTCGGGCGTGAGCCGTGAGATCGGCGGCAGCACGCCGAACGCGTCCGCCGTGAGGAACACGACATTTTTCGGATGCCCGGCGATCCCGGGGATCACGGCGTTATCAATGAAATCCACGGGATACGCCGCGCGGGTGTTCTCGGTCTTCGAGTCGTCGTTGTAGTCGGGAATGCGCGTGTGCGGATCGAGGGTCACGTTTTCGAGCACGCAGCCGAAGCGCAGCGCGCTCCAGATCTGCGGCTCGTTTTTCTTCGAGAGTTTGACGCATTTGGCGTAGCATCCGCCTTCGAAGTTGAAGACGCCGTCGGCACTCCAGCCGTGCTCGTCGTCGCCCACCAGGTCGCGCGAGGGATCGGCCGAGAGCGTGGTCTTGCCCGTGCCGGAAAGCCCGAAAAACAGCGCGCTGACGCCGTCGTGCCCCACGTTGGCCGAGCAGTGCATGGGGAAGACGTTGCGCGGCGGCAACAGGTAGTTCATCACGCTGAAGATGGATTTCTTCATCTCCCCTGCGTAAGACGTTCCGCCGATCAGCACCGCGCGCCGCGTGAAGTTCAGAATGATAAATACTTCGGAATTCACGCCGTCGCGTTTGGGATCGGCTTTGAACTCGGGGGCGGAAATCACGGTGAATTCGGGATGATGATGCTTGAGTTCTTCCGCCGTGGGGCGCAGAAACAGCTGGTGCACGAACAGGTTGTGCCAGGCATATTCGTTGATGATGCGCACCGGGAGGCGATAGGCGGGATCGGCGCCGCAGTATAGGTCCTGGGCAAACAGTTCGCGGCCGCGCAGGTGCTCCATCACGCGGGCATAGAGCGCATCGAACTTCTGCGGCTCAAACGGTGCATTTACCGCTCCCCACGCGACGGTATGGGCAGTGTTTTCATCTTTGACTATGAACTTGTCTTTCGGAGACCGCCCGGTACGGTTGGTGTAACCGACGATGGCCCCGTTGGCCGCCAACTTGGCCTCATTCCGCCGGATCGAATGCTCAACCAGCTGTCCCGGAGAAAGATTGAAGTGGGTTCGGCCTTCGTTCAGCAACTCGGCGACGTCGCTGACGTGCAGGGTGGCCATGAGGGTCTCCTGAGAGGGCGGATGAGGGTGCAAAGAAAGCGCTCTATTCTCTCTTAAGAGAGCCTTTTTGCCAAGGAATGGGGTCCCACCGGCGGACGACGGCGTCCGCCGCTACGCAAGCCATGTAGCCCCGGACGCATTCGTCCGGGCAATGCCTGCATCGCCACGGACTACCACGAGTAGTGCACGGTGTAGGTTACGACCTGTTCGCCATTGGGGGCAACGGTCACCGGAAACTCGACGGTCTGCGCGTCGCGCTTGTTCGACGGGTGCGACTGCTCGCTCAGCTTCCAGTTCGTCCAGCGGTAGAGATGCTCGACGATTCGCACGCTGGCGCCTTCTTTCTTGTGGTTGCGCACGCGGATTTCGAAGGTTTCGTCCATCCAATGCTGGTTCGATTCCACATGGAAATTGGTGCGCTTGCGCTCGCCCACGAGGTCGAAGGAATTGCCGGTATAGACGCGGATCATTTCGTCCTTGGGGGTGTGGTCAATTGTGTTTTCGCCGATGAACTGCAGGCTGCCGTCGGTGTCGCGGCGGTAAAAGCGCAGCCGTCCCTTGGGTAGGGCGATACCGAGGTGGTTGGCCTCGGAGTTTTTGATCTCCTGCATCACCCAGATTTTCTTGTTGGAAGCGGTCCCGTAGTTGGGGTCGCTGCGCACCTGTTCTGAGTTGTAGTAGCCGTATTGATCAGTCTGCGCGCCGTCGTAGACGTAAAGGCGCTGCGACTGAATGCCGGTGGAGCGCACGAACTCGACCTGCTTGGTTTCGTTGTCGCGCAGCGTGGCCGGACGTTCGAGGGTGTAGAGATGAAATTCGTCGAAGGATTTCTCGCGCACGACCGGGGCGGCGGCGTCGGCGAGCATGGCTTTGTTTTCGGCGGCATACAACATGCGGCCAGCCACCGCGGCGGGTTGCAGCTTGCTCACATCGCCGGCCAGCAGCTTGATGCGCGCGTTTTCGAAAGTTTTTCCGCTGTGGTTCTGCATGGTGATCCAACCCACCAGATCGAGCGAGTTCATGGCGGAGTTCTTCGGGCTGTCGGCGACGACCAGGTTGTAATCAGCCTGCCAGGTCATGCCGCCGGCGACGTAGGAGATTTCCGCCTCGGAGCGCCCGGCCTGGGTGGTCGAGATCTGCCAGCTCAGGGAGGGCTTGAGGATCGAGTCGCTGCTCAGCGCCGGAAACAGCGGCTGGCCGGGAAGTCCGAAGCGCAGCACGCCCTCCACTTCGATGATGGGCTGGCCCGCGCCGGGCTGCGGGTAGCCGTAGTTCTGCGGATAGGCGCTGCTGGAGATGTATCCGCTGCGAATGATCTTGCCGGAGACGGTTTCCGTCTTCTCGCCCCGCTGCACGAGGAAATTGATGGTCTTGCCCTCGTAGAACGAAAGCAGAAGTTCCTGCGAGATGGGGTCGTTGCGGTAACTCTGCTCGAGAATCTGCAGCGGGCGTCCGGTGAGGTCGCGCAGGATCACGGAATCGGGCTCGAGATGCGCGGCGATGCCGTTGAAATCCACGCGGTTGACGCCGGCGGCGAGATCGAGGGGGAGATGCTCGCGCGCGACGAAGAAATTCTGGTTGTAGATGGTGAGGGCGGGCGCGGCGTCCTGCGCCGGCATTTGGGCTGGCGTGCCGGCGAGCAGCGTCACGGCCAACAGCGCGATCAGGAACTTGTGCATTTAGGTTTCTCCGTCTGGTTCGTCGCAGCGGACAGCGGCTGCGGTTCCGTTGGGATGCGCGTTTTGCGCGCCCGATGGGAGAACGAGAAGCGACGCTGGACTTGCGAACAGGATCGGATGGCCGGGCACGGAGGTAATCCAGGGTAACCGGGCCGGGGGCCGGAGAATGAGGCGTTCTTGTCGTATCGGGATGCTGAAGCCGAACTGCGTCAGTCGGAGGTTTTGTAGTCGCAGGCCTCGCGGCAGGGTGGGCAGTACATGAGGCCGTCACCGCAGATGCGGATGTCCACGACCGCCTGGCAAAGGCAGCAGTACTTTTCGCATTCGCATTCCTGTTCCGGACGGTCGCACTGCGCGCAGCGGAATTTGGCCGTGCCCGTGGCTGTTCCTGTGCTCATGCCGGTAATGTAGCGCGTGAGGGCGGGGTGAGAAACGTGACGGAGGTAATCAGCCAGCCCCGAGTCCTGACTCGCGAGTCGCGAGTTCCTGCTACCCACCAGCGAACTCCTCGGGACTTACGGCTCAGGACCCAGGACTAGCTTGCCCTATAATTTCAAACAATGACCTTCCAACATCTTCTGGATGGGGCGGAATTTCTGTCGCAGAGCGGGAACGCGGAGGTCACGGGGGTGGAATACGACTCGCGGCGGGTGAAGCCAGGGTGCGTGTTCGTGGCCATGCGCGGGGAGACGTCCGACGGGAACCGGTTTATTGACCAGGCGATTCAGGCCGGGGCAGTGGCGGTGATCACCGACTCGTCCAGTGAAACGCCGCGCCCGGGCGTAACCTGGGCAGTGGTACCGCACGGGCGGCGGGCGCTGGCGCGGGTGAGTGCGAATTTCTACAGGCGCCCGGCGGAGCGGATCGCGATTACCGGCATCACCGGCACGAACGGCAAGAGCACAACGGCGTTTCTGATCGAGGCGATTCTTGCGGCGGCCGGGCGCAAGAGCGCGCTGATCGGCACCATCGAGTATCACGTGGCCGGACAGGTCTATCCTGCGCCGCACACCACGCCCGAGGCGCTTGAACTGGCGCGCATTTTCAATCAGGCGCTGGCGCAGGGCGCGACCGATGCGGTGATGGAGGTTTCCTCGCATGCTCTGGCGCAGGAGCGCGTGTATGGCGTTCCGTTTGACGTTGCCGTGTTTACCAATCTGACTCGCGACCACCTCGATTATCACAGGACGATGGAGGAGTACTTCGCGGCCAAGCGGGTGTTGTTCGAAGGCTGCGGCACCGACCCGCCGCGCGCCGCCGTGACCAACCGGCATGACGAGTACGGCGCAAAGCTGGCCGAGTTCAGCCGCAAGCGCAGCGCTGTGGTACTGACGTATGGCTGGGAGAGCGGCGATTTCCATGCCGAGAATGTAGACGTCACTCCGCGCGGCACGCGGTTCGATCTGGTTACGATGCAGGAGAAGATCGCCGTCTTTTCTCCGATGATCGGGCGCGTGAATGTCTATAACATTCTGGCGGCGGCAGCAGCGTGCTCCGCGCGCGGGTGCGATGCGCGCGCGATCGCGAATGGAATTGCATCGCTCACGCACGTGCCGGGAAGGTTTGAGCGCGTGGATCGCGGCCAGCCCTTCACCGTGGTGGTGGACTATGCCCACACCGACGACGCGCTGCGGAACCTGACGGCGCTGGCGCGCGAGTTCGTATCGCGAAGTGGTGGGAAGGGAAGAGTGCTGACCGTATTCGGCTGCGGCGGCGACCGCGATCGCGCCAAGCGTCCGCTGATGGGCGAGGCGGCGGGCCGCGGGAGCGATTTCGTCGTGCTGACTTCAGACAATCCGCGCAGCGAAGATCCGCTGGCCATTATCAACGATGCACTCGTCGGGCTGCAGAAGACGGGAGTGAAGTACAGCGTGGAACCCGACCGCCGCAAAGCAATTGCGCTTGCCGTCGGAGAGGCGCGACCGGGAGACATTGTGCTGCTAGCGGGCAAAGGGCACGAGAAGGTGCAGGTGACGCGGGAAGGATCGCTCCCGTTTGACGATGTGGAAGTGGGGCGCGAGACGTTGCAGGCGGTGGGGTTTGAGGGCGTGGCGCAGCAGTAATGGGAATCAAAATCCCCAACCTATGTCCGCAAGAGACGCGGAGACAAGGGTGGGGCACTCGGATTTCTTAGACGATGAAGCTGCCATTATCGAAGATCGCCGAGTTCATGTCCGCCGATGGGGATTTTCCCCGCGAAGAGGTGGCGCAGGGATATTCCATTGACTCGCGCACAATCGGTGCGGGCGAACTCTTCTTTGCGGTCAAAGGGGAACGGTTCGACGGGCATGATTTTGTCAGCGCAGCAATCGAAAAAGGCGCGGCGGCTGCGGTGGTGCGGAAAGATCAATGGCATCGTTATTCCTGGACCAACCGAGTGCTGCCGGTGGAGGACACGCTGACCGCCCTGCAGACGCTGGCCACCGCCGTGCGCAAGGTGTGGGGCAAGCCGCTGGTGGGCATCACCGGATCGGCCGGGAAGACCACGACCAAGGAAGCCATCGCGCATGTGCTGGGAGCGCGCTTTTGCGTGCTCAAGTCGGAGGGCAACTTCAACAATCATTTTGGCCTGCCGCTGATGCTGCTGAAGCTCGAACCGGAGCACGACGTCGCCGTCATTGAAATGGGCATGTCACACGCGGGCGAGATCAGGGCGCTGGCGGCGATTGCCTGTCCTGAAATCGGCGTGGTCACCAACGTGGCGCCGGTGCACCTGGAGTTTTTCGATTCCATCGCGGGTATCGCGCGGGCGAAGTATGAGTTGGTCGAGTCGCTGCCTTCGAGCGGAACCGCCGTGCTCAACGCGGATGATGAGTATGTGTCGCAGTTCGGGCGCGACTTCAAGGGCAGAGTGGTCATGTACGGGCGGGCCGCCACGGCTGACGTTCGCGCGGAACATGTTCAGTCGCACGGCGCGGAAGGCTCGACCTTTGACGTGATTGCCGCCGGCGGCCGCGAGGCGGCGCGCCTGCCGCTGGTGGGCGAGCACAACATTGGGAATGCCTTGGCTGCGGTTGCCGTCGGACTGGCTTGCGGATTGAAGCTGCCCGAGGCGGTCGCTGTGCTCGCGACGCTGGTCCCGGCGGACAAGCGCGGGCAGGTAGTCCAAGTGGGCAACATCACCACCGTGAACGATTGCTACAATTCCAATCCGAAGGCGCTTGCGGCCATGGTGGATGCGCTGGCAGCGATGAAGGCCAAGCGGCGCATTGTGGTCGCGGGGGAAATGCTCGAACTCGGCCCGGCGGGAGAGGAAATGCATCGCGCGGCCGGCCGGCATGCCGCCGAAAGGAAGATTGACATTCTCGTCGGCGTGCGCGGACAGGCACAAGCGATGGTGGACGGCGCGCGGGAGTCGGGAATGGCGGCCGAATTTGTGGCTACTCCCGAAGAAGCCGGCGAATGGCTGGCGCGCGAAACCCGCGATGGCGACGTGGTGCTGCTGAAGGCCTCCCGCGGCGTGAAGTTGGAGAAGGCGCTGGAGACGTGGAAGGCAGCCCTCAGGGGCTGAAGTCCGGATATCTGACGGTGATCATTGGCACGGCTGAAGCCGTGCCTTCCCGAGTTTGCTCAGGGCTGACGGCTGAAGGCTGACAGCTGATTTTCGGAGGCGGATTGCTCTACTGGCTGTTGTACGTCAAGCTGCAGCACCTGGTCCCGACCTTTCGCATTTTCCGCTATGTCACGTTTCGTACCGCTTTCGCCAGCCTGACCGCGTTATTTACGGCGCTCATCGTGGGGCCGCTAGTCATTGGGAGACTGCGCGACTTCCAGATCGGGCAGTACATCCGCGAAGAAGGTCCTAAGGCGCATCAGAAAAAAGCCGGCACGCCCACCATGGGCGGATTGCTGATCGTGATTGCCATCATCGTGCCCACGCTACTGTGGGCCGATTTGAGCAACCGCTTCGTGTGGATTGCCGTGTTCTCGACGTTAGCGTTCGCGGCCATCGGATTCACCGACGACTACACCAAGGTGACGCATCGCCGCAACCTGGGCCTGACCGGCCGGGCGAAGTTAGGCCTGCAGATCGCGACCAGCATTGTGGTCGCTTCCCTGCTGATCGCCATGGAAACCTACGGCATGTACTCGACCAAGCTGATCGTGCCGTTCTTCAAGCAGTTCCATCCCGATCTGGTGGTGCAGAGCCTGGAGCACCATCCGCATCTGTGGTTCCTGGCGTTTCTGCCCTTCATGGCGTTCGTCGCGCTGGTGATTGTGGGCTCCAGCAATGCCGTGAACCTTACCGACGGCCTGGACGGGCTGGCCATCGGATGCACGGTGATCGCTGCCGGCGCGCTGGCGGTGCTTACCTATGTCAGCGGGCACGCCACCTTTGCGACGTATCTGGAATTGCAGCGCATGCCGCAAGTGGCGGAGCTGACGATCTTCTGCGGGGCCATGGTCGGGTCGGCCATAGGATTTCTCTGGTACAACGCGCATCCCGCGGAAGTTTTTATGGGCGACGTGGGATCGCTGGCGCTGGGCGGCGCCATCGGCACGGTCGCGGTGATCATCAAGCAGGAATTGCTGCTGCCTTTCATCGGCGGCGTGTTCGTGATCGAGGCGCTGTCGGTGATCCTGCAGGTCGGCTCCTACAAGCTGCGCAAGAAGCGCATCTTCAAGATGGCGCCGATCCATCATCATTTCGAGTTGCTGGGCTGGTCGGAGTCGAAAATTATTGTGCGCTTCTGGATCGCGTCGCTGGTATTTGCGCTGTTCGCGCTGACCACCTTGAAACTAAGATAGGTTCACCACGGAGACACGGAGCCACGGAGAAGAGCCACCAACAGATTTGCTTTTCTCCGTGTCTCTGTGCCTCCGTGGTGAAATGGTCTTGATGGAACTTAAAGACAAACGCGTGCTGGTGGTCGGGCTCGGGAAGTCGGGCGTGGCTTCGGCTTTATTTCTGAAGAAGCACGGGGCGCGGGTCAGCGTATCTGACACCAAGAGCGGCGACGAGCTGCGCAATGAGATTCCCATGCTGCTCGATCACGGAATTACCGTCGAAACCGGCGGCCACGGCGAGCGGACGTTTCGCGGGCAGGACTTGATCGTGGTCAGTCCCGGCGTGCCGGTGGATGCGCCGGTGCTGGTGCAGGCGCGGGCGCTGGGTGAGCCGGTGATCGGCGAAATCGAACTGGCGGCGCAGTTTTTGCCCGGGCCCATCGTTGCCATCACCGGCTCGAATGGCAAGACGACGACCACCACGCTCGCGGGCGAGATTTTGGCGGCGGGCGGCCTGCCCACGCTGGTCGGCGGCAACATCGGCACGCCGGCGATTTCGCTGGCCGAACGCGCCACGCCGGAGGCGGTCATTGTTCTTGAGATTTCGAGCTTCCAGCTGGAAACGATTCAGATGTTCCGCCCGAAAGTGGCCGTGGTGTTGAACGTGACGCCCGATCATCTGGACCGGCACCGGACGTTTGAGGTCTACGCGGACGCGAAGGCGCGCATCTTCGAGAATCAGCAGGCGAGCGACTTCGCCGTTCTGAACGCCGACGATCCCACCTGCGTGGCGATGGCGGCGCGAACGCGAGCGCAGGTGTTCTGGTTCAGCCGGCAGAAGGAAGTCGAGCAGGGCGCCTGGGTATGCGACGGGAACATCGTCTTTCGCGATGCTCGCCTTGAAACGAAAACGCCGCAGAAAGAAATCATGCAGGTCTCCGAGATTCCGCTCAAAGGCGCGCACAATCTGGAAAATGTGCTGGCCGCAGTCTGCGCGGGCGCCCTGATGGGATGCGCGCCGGAGAAGATTCGGCAGGCGGTGATCAACTTCAAGGCGGTCGAGCATCGCCTGGAGTTCGTGGCCACCGTGCGCGGGGTGGATTACTACAACGACTCCAAGGCCACGAATGTGGACGCGACCATCAAAGCGCTGGAGTCGTTTCCCGCGAATATTCATTTGATTCTAGGTGGAAAAGATAAGGGCAGCGACTACAGCGTGCTCAACGACCTGCTGCGGCAGCGGGTGAAGCGCGTGTACACGATCGGCGCGGCGGCGGCCAAGATCGAGTCGCAAATCAAAGCGGAAATCGTGCGCGCCGAGACGCTGGAAAACGCGATCCGCAAGGCGCATGCCGTGGCCCAGCCCGGAGATGTCGTGCTGCTCGCCCCGGCCTGCGCCAGTTTCGATCAGTTCAAGAACTATGAGCACCGCGGGCAGGTGTTCAAGGAGATTGTGAGAGGGCTGGGGTAATCCAGCGAGACTGTGTTCGATCGTGGTGCAGTCCGAATGTTCGTTAGTGCCCGTTCCGCTTGGACGTCATCCTGACCAGAGCCGTTTTTCAGGCGGAAGGAAGGATCTCGCGCGCAGACCGCCGGTGCGTCCAAAGCTCCCACGCGAGATCCCTGTGTCGGCTGAACTACGCCGGCGTTCGGGAGGACGCCCCTGAAAGGACCAAACCTAATTGCACCACTACCTAAGTCCTTCGGTTGATTGCGTTCGCCTCAGGCAAAGAGCATAATCAGTCTGGCTGTTCCGGGTTGGCCGCCGGGGCTGCCGCCATTTGTCGGGGATCTGCCTCAACCTCTGTGAACCTGCCCAATTCCATCACGCTGATCCGCATCTTCAGCATTCCTCTGCTGGTTTGGATTCTGACCAGCCCGCGTTTTTCAAGCGTAACCGGAGAGAAGGAACTGCTGGCTTCGCTGCTGTTCATCGCGGCGGCCATGACCGACGGCATTGATGGTTATCTTGCCCGCAGGCGCGATCAGATTACGGCGATGGGCATCCTGCTCGATCCGCTGGCCGATAAGCTGCTGATTGCGGCGGCGTTTGTGGTGCTGGTGCAACTCAATCCGTCGCTCGTCCCGGCCTGGGTCGCGATCGTTGTCATCGGCCGCGAGTTTCTGGTCAGCGGACTGCGCTCCATTGCGGCTTCCGAAGGCTTCACCATCGAGGCCAGCGAGCTGGGCAAGTTCAAGATGGTGGTGCAGATCGTCTCGGTGGTGGCGGTTATTCTTGACCATCGCTGGAAAGAATGGCCGGTTTATGGCCATTACTTCTTTCCCATCCACTGGATCGCGCTGACCGCGATCTGGTTCATGGTGTTTCTGTCACTGGCGTCGGCAATTGATTACTTTGTGGCTTTCTGGTCGAAGATTGACCGGCGCGTGGTGAAGCGGCGCCGCCGCGCATTCGTTCTGAGCCGCCGGCGGAAGCCCGCGCCCGCGCCGCCACAGGCGGACCGCGATGTCGCAGCCTCGACCTAGTCCCGCAACTGTTGAGTCGGGCAATTGCACCGGCGGTGAATTCTCGCCCGACGAGCGCGCTCTGCTGCTGCGACTGGCGCACGAGTCTATTCTTTCGGCGCTGGAACCGGGCAATGCCCGGTGCGAGATCTCGCTTGATCCTCCAACCCCGCATCTGGCTGAACCGCGCGGCGTGTTTACTTCCCTCTATTTGCGCGGGCAACTTCGTGGATGTGTGGGTTATGTGCTGCCGGTCGATTCGGTGTATGCCGCGGTGGCTGAAACGGCGCGCGCCGCCGCCTTTGACGACAACCGCTTCTATCCGGTGAAGCTCGAAGAAGCGCGCGAACTGGAGATTGAGCTGAGCATTCTCTCCCCGCCTCGGCCGATCCTCGCCGATGCGGTCGAGATCGGCCGCCACGGCCTGTTGATCAGCATGGGCGGACGGCGCGGTCTCCTGCTGCCGCAAGTGCCCGTCGAGCACTGCTGGGACCGCGTGACTTTTCTCGAACAAACCTGCCGCAAAGCTGGACTGCCGCTGGATGCGTGGAAAAATGGCGCGACGATTGAGGCTTTTACGGCGGAGGTGTTCGGAGAAAAGGCGGCCAGTGACGAGTGACGAGTGGCGCCGGCATACCTGTGCTGGCGACTGATCATTATCCACTGCTCAAGCAAGACCGGAACCGCTGCTCAAGCAAAACCGGGGACGGTTTCCCGTCCCCGGCTCCAGGACTGCGTCGAACCAACTCTGAGCGGAACTAATTCACCTGATCCAGTTCCACGCCGTCGCCGGCGCGCACATCCTCCATGGAGAAGACGATCATGCCGGTGGCCGTGGTTGGGGTCACGCCGATGATGACGATCTCACCCACGGCGCGCCGCGGCAAGTCGCGCACGTGAATGACCGGGCCATTCGACTTGGTGAACATGCGCGGGTCTACGGACGGCGTTTTCTTTTGCGTGTCTTCGGCGATGGCCGCCTTGAAGGAGAGCGAATCCACCGGGTCGTGCAGGTCCACGTCATAGGCGCGCACGGCGCGGAAAAAGTCGCCGATTTTAACGCCCTGGTTTGCGCCCACGTTGAGGTAGACCTTGTGGCCGGTGCCCAGCTGCGAGTCAAAGTCCTTGCCCATCACGATGCGGCCGGAGACCTTGCTGCTGGACGGCAGAAAGCGATCGAAACGGACAGGAGTGTGGAAGGCGACGGCTGGCTTCTCGGCGAAGGGAATCGCGGTGTCGCCCGGGTTGATGCCGTCGCAGGCGTATTCAATCTGGGCGATGGCAGCTTTGCTGCGCGTATCAATGATCTTTACACGGCCGACTTCTTCGTAGGGCTGGCCGGTTTCCTTGAGCAGTTTCCTCTGTCCCGGATACATTTCATATTCGTCAATGTCGCGCAGGGCGCGGACGATCTCGTATTCGGCGCCGGCGCTGTATCCGGTGCCCTGAAGGTAAATCATGTCGCCGCGGGTGAACTTAGTGGTGGTGGGCGTCTGCAGGCCGCCGGCGACGAAGTTGGCGTCGGGCAGGATCTGTTTGTTGATAAACCCGGCACAATAGAGGTCGGCATAGGTGGGCGTCTGCACTCGCTCGGTGGGGAAGCTGTTGGTCGTTGGCGAGGTCCCCTGCGGGGCGTCAGAGCTGGCATCGTTGCCCGATTGGGCCCAGGCCGACACCGCGAGCAACAGCACGAACAGTCCTGTTTTCTTCATGTTACCTCCAGGAAAGGCCCGCCAGGGCGTTCCTCCCCCCAGTTAAATGCCAGAAAAGAAAGGCTTCAGACGGAAGGTAACAAGGGGGTAAGGGAGGGTCAAGGTTACGAGGGTGTGGGGCAGGCTGGGGCCAAAGTTTTTCCACAGAACTATGAATCCGTTGTTGCATATGGAGTTACGCCCCTGTAATAATTCGCCGTCGTTTTCCTTGAAATCCGAGAGGTCTGAGTCCGAACAATGAACTCCGGTTACACGCCCAGATTGCTGCCTCTGCGCCTGCCGCGGGTGTGCGTGGCCGTGATCGGCTCCGATCCGAATCAAATGGTCGAGAAGGCCGAGTCGCTGGTCCGGGATAACTCCTTTTTAGAGTTCAGGTTGGATTACCTGTCGAAGCCGGGGCTGGCGATGGCGAGGATCAAGCGCTTCACCGAGTCCTACCCCGGGACGGTGGTGATTGCGACCTGTCGGCGGGCGGCGAGCGGAGGGAAATTTCGCGGATCGATCGCCTCACAACTGGACGTTCTGGGCAAGGCTGCCGCCGCGGGTTGTCAGTTGTTGGATGTGGAACTGCAGACCGCCAGCAAGTGCAAGCCGGAGCAATTACGGAAGTTGCGGAGCCGTGCGGCGATGATTCTCTCGTTTCACGATTTCCGCGGCACCAAAAAGCTCGACGAGACGCTGGAGAAGATGCTGGCCTATCCGGCCGACTTCTACAAAGTTGTGAGCACGGCGACTACGCTCTCCGACAACGTGCAGATGATCAAGTTTCTGGCGCGGGAAGGCGACCGCCATTCCCTGGTCAGCATGTGCATGGGCGAGCAGGGAATCATCAGCCGGGTGTTGGGCGTGCGTGCCGGGAGCTTGTTTACGTTCGGCTCCGCCAGCGCCGGCGAGGAGACCGCGCCCGGGCAAGTGACGGCGCAGGAACTGCGCAGCGTGTACCGCATCGAGCAGGTGGACCAGGCGACGCGGGTGTACGGCGTGGCGGGCGATCCCGTTGCGCACTCGCTCTCGCCGGCGATCATGAATGCGGCCTTCCGGCGGGAGAATGTCAACGGCGTATATCTTGCTCTGCACGCCAAGACTCTGAAGGACTTGCTGACTTGCGTGCGGGAAGTTCCGATTCACGGCATCAGCGTGACCATGCCATACAAGCAGGCGATTCTGCCGTATCTCGACAATACTGATGCGCACACGACCAAGATCGGCGCCTGCAATACGGTCGTGCGGGCGCAGGACGGAAAGCTCTATGGTTTCAACACCGATGCGGCCGGAGTGGTGCGTCCGCTGGAGCGGCGGCTGAGCACACTGGAGAATGCGCGGATTCTGGTTCTTGGTGCAGGGGGCGCGGCGCGGGCGGCGGTTTTTGGTTTACGGGAACGCGGCGCGGAAGTCTACATTCTGAACCGCAGCGCGGCTCCGGCCAAAAAGCTGGCTCGTTCGGCAAGAGCGCGGACCATCAAGCGCGCCGACCTGAAGAAGCTGGCGTTCGACGTGATCATCAACGCCACTCCGGTCGGGATGGGAAATACGCGCGAAACACCGCTCCAGGAAAAAGAGATAAACGCCCGCTATGTCTTTGATATGGTGTACGATCCGGGCGAAACCAAGTTATTGAAGCTGGCGAAAGAGCGGGGTGCGCAGATCATCCCGGGCATCGAGATGTTCGTGCACCAGGCGGCGCGCCAGTTCGAAATCTGGACGGGCAAGCCGGCGCCCTGGGACGAGATGCTGCGGGTGGTTCTGCTGGCACTGCAGGAGCGGGCGAATCGCGAGAAGGCAAAGCCGAACTAGTTTGAGGGACGACCAAGTGCTGCGGTGATTCGATGTGTCTGCCAACCATCAGATTTTGTGCTGCCTCCCTTGTAGCAGCGTATGTGCTGACGCACGCGGCAAGCGGGCAAAACAAGCCTACTGTTGATCGCGAGCCCTCGGCTCCGGGCTCATATGGCATAAGGTTATGAGATGCTGCGGGTGGTTCTGCTGGCCCTGCAGGAGCGGGTGAACCGGGACCGGACGGGGAGATATTTCCACAAAGATGCGTCGCGATAAGAAAAAGTTGCTTTTTTCCTGATGACCAAAGTAATATGCAACATAAGGGGTGCATTGTTAGATACCCCTTGGTTCGATTACCCGGCACCGCCCGAATTCCAACTTCCACAATCGCAGTACAAGCTTTGGCGAAAAACTCGACGTAAGAGGCGGCCCGGTTCGCCTCTACCCCCGGTTCGGAGAGTTCAAACATGGCGTGGTACGCGTATTGTCTGACCGAGCATCAAACCCTCCCCAATGGAACCCGCACTCGCCGGCCCTTTCTGCTAGAGGGAGTACAAGGCGTGAACGGCGCAGCGGTTCTGAGCTATCCAAGCGGCGAATTTGCAGTGATCGTGAGTGAATATGACCCGGCATCGGGCGAGCTGGACCAAAAAGCCGCCATTGAACACGCCCGCGTGGTCAGCACCTGCTTCCGGAATTCCACAGTCCTGCCCTTCAAGTTCGGCACCTTGTTTGAAAGCGACGACGCGCTGCGGCAGGCAGTGCGGGTGAACCGGCGCGCCTTCGGCCTGAGCGTGGCCAGGCTCCGGGGCAAGTCGGAGATGCACATCAAGCTGGTGGTGCGGGACGGCTCACTGCGCGAGGCCATGATAGACGTCGAGCTGCCGGACACGGTCGGCGGCGACTACCTCGCCAAGCTACGGGTGAAGGCATCGCGCGAGCGGGAGCGCCAGACCAAGGCCCGGGCGCTTTCGGTGCAGGTGCACAAGCTGTTCAACCCGCTGGAGGAGGAAGTGAGCTGCAAGAAGGTGGCTCCGGAGGGCATGCTGATTGACATCGCTCACCTCATTGACTCCAAGAGCGTGGAAAAATACCAGAACCGCTACTCGACCGCGGCCAAGCAGCTGAAGAACTGCGAGGTGGCGATCAGCGGTCCGTGGCCGCCGTATCACTTCCTGCCCGGGAAGCTGCGCACGGTGGCGGGCAACAGCTAGACGAGGCGAGAAAATTTACGGTTTGAGCGAAGCCCCTGACCGGCCCAAAAGCCGCCAGGGGCTTGGTGTTTGGAGAGGCGAGCCGGCTTGGACGAGGCGTCGGCGGCTCCATGGATCGGCGTCGGGCTCGACGGTTTTGCTCAGGGTGCTGCACCGAATGTGCAGCAGGTTTCACCTCGGGGAAGTAAGGCGGTGTCTGGGGAGAGCCAGCGGGGAACGGCAGGGAACCTTGTAAACATTGATTCTGTATGCACTTACGCCCGGCTGACACAGAGGGCCACGAGTTTGGCGGCTTTGGCTTCGGAAATGCTTCGTCCTATGTAACAAAGAGGCCGCAAACTCTAGCATGAACAACCTCTTCGTATCTCCGCGTCACTTCCCGAAGGGCCGATCCGGCTGGCGGAACGGCTCCTTACATCGCCTTTCCTGACATCACCTACCACTCCGTAGCCTCTTGAATCTGGCCCCGGCAACGGGGCCATTTTTATTGCTCCGATGGAGATTGACCGAGCGGGGGCGGTTTCCCATCGGCTGCTTCGCTCAGCTAAACTACCCTCCTGCCATGACCACACAATTTCGCTGCCCCCTGTTTTCTGCATTTCTAGTCGCTCTGACACCGTTGATGCTGCTCCACGCCCAAGCCCAGCAGCCCAAGCCCGCGGCGAAGCCTTCTCAAAATGATTGGGCGGCGGCGCCCCAGATGTCGGAGGCGCAGCGGGCGAACTTTCCGCTGGCGCTGATTGGTGAGCTGGAGACGATCAAGGCGGCGGCGCTGACCGATGACTATGCCTACCGGCAACTGGCGCATCTGACGGAAAATATCGGGCCGCGGCCGAGCGGCTCGCCGCAGGCGAACGCGGCTGCGGAGTATGTCGCGGCTGAGATGCGCAAGCTTGGCCTCGAAGTGCAACTGGAAGAAGTGAAAGTGCCGCACTGGGTGCGGGGCGCCGAGAGCGGCGAACTGGTGGAGTATCCCGGGCAGGTTCCGGGGACGGCGCAGAAGATTGTGCTGACCGCTCTGGGCGGCAGCACGTCCACGGGGGCGGCTGGAATCACGGCAGACGTGGTCGTGGTCAACAATTTCGACGAAATGAAAGCGCTCGGGCACGATGGAGTGGCGGGCAAGATCGTTCTCTATAACGAACTGTTCGACAAGCAGAAGGCAGCGGCGGGCATGTCGTTTATGTCGTACGGGGAGGCGGTGCGGTATCGCGGGGCAGGGGCGAAGGCTGCGGCTGACCTGGGAGCGGTCGCGGCGCTGATCCGTTCGGTGGGCAGCGCCGACTATCGCCTGCCGCACACGGGAGCCAGCGGGCCCGCCGGGATTCCCGCCGGCGCGGTCGCGGCTGAGGACGCTGACTTGATGGCGCATCTGGCGGCGCAGGGAAAAGTGCGCATGCGGCTTACGCTGACACCTCAAAAGCTGCCTGATGCGACCGGCTACAACGTGATTGCCGATCTGAGGGGCAGCGAGCATCCCGAGCAAGTGGTGGTGGTCAGCGGGCACCTGGATTCGTGGGATCTGGGCACGGGAGCGATTGACGACGGCGCGGGGGTGGTGGTGGCGATGGAGGCGGCGGAGATTCTCGAGAAGCTGCATCTGCGGCCGAAGCGCACGCTGCGCGTGATTGCCTGGATGGATGAAGAAACCGGCGGCTCGGGCAGCAAGACGTACAGCAAGGATCATGAGTCCGAATTCGCAAACCACGTGGCGGCGATTGAGAGCGATGCCGGCGCGGCGCATCCGCTGGGCTTTGACGTCAAGATGAGTCCGGTGGCGGTGGAACTGCTGCGGCCCGCGCTGGGAGTGCTCCAGAGCTTCGGAGCCAACGCGGTGCAGCCGAGCCCGTATCCTCCGGGAGCCGACATTGCCGCGATGTGCGAGACCGGTGTGCCGGGGCTGGGGATTTTGCAGGATGGGCGGACGTATTTTCATTATCATCACAGCGCGGCCGACACGCTGGACAAGGTGGTGCCCGGCGAGTTGCGGGAGAATGCCGCGGCGATGGCGGTGATGGGATATGCGCTGGCCAGCATGAAGGACCCGTTGCCGCGGTAGACCTCAGGGGGCTAAAGCCCCGGGGAGGCCCCTGCTTATCGCAGCGCTGAAGCGCTGCGCCACCCAAAATCTCGCATGGCCGAGCAGCGCCACCCACTTTTTCTCGCCGGACGCTTGATATTTCTCTCCTTGCCCCGTATCTTTTCGTAACTCCAACGAAGTAGTTTTTTGGCCGCAGCATGAGATCGGAATGCCGTGATGGGAGCCCCAGAACGGTTCGTTATAAATGGCACATGGCGCAAGACTAGCCCCTGTATCACGCATCCGGAGCACTGTCCGCTCACTATCAGCGGTCGTGTCTAAACCGCGCCGCAAGCGACCGCCTACACTGGTCTTCGATGTGGACGAAACGCCCCCGATGCCGCTGACGCTGGCGCTGGCCTGCCAGCACGTGCTGGCCATGTCGGTCGGCTGGATTTATGTGATCGTGGCGATTGATGCCATGGGCGGCGGCCGGGCCGATGCGCAGAGTCTGCTGCGGATGTCTATGATCGCGTCGGGCATAACGACCATTCTGCAGGCGCGCGGGGGACTGATCGGCTCGGGCTATCTTTGTCCGGCGTCATGCAGCCTGACCTATCTCGCCCCGACGATTCTGGCCGGCCGGCTGGGCGGATTCCCGCTGGTATTCGGAATGACCGCCCTCAACGGGGTTTTCACCGCCGTGCTGTCGCGATTCCTGCGCAGCCTGCGCGTGCTGTTCCCGCCGGACGTGACCGGCCTGATCGTTTCCATTGTCGGCATTCAGTTGGTCGCCATTGGCTGTCCAAAGCTGTTGGGCCGTTCTTCGACACATCCAGATGCTGCGCGGGCGGCGACCATTGTGGGGCTGGTGACGCTTCTCGCCATGATTGCGCCCAGCGTCTGGAGCAAAGGCAAGCTGAAGCTGTTCCCCATCCTGATCGGCCTGGCGGCAGGACACGCTGTGGCGCTGGGCATGGGTGTGCTCTCGTGGTCGCAGGTGCGGGCGCAGTGGGCGCAGCCGCTGCTGGGATTGCCCCACCGGCTTCCGGGAGGGATGGCGTTTCGGCCATCGCTGCTGATTCCATTTCTTGTGATCGGTGTGGCCGCCTCGCTCAAAACGGTCGGCGATCTGACGCTCTGCCAGAAGATGAACGACGCGGACTGGAAGCGCACTGACATGGAGTCGGTAAGCGGCGGCGTGATGGCCAATTCCGTGGGGACCATCTTCTCCGGGTTGCTCGGAGGCTTTGCCCAGAACAATGCGTCTTCCTGCCTGGGCGTGGAACTAGCCACCGGCGTAACCAGTCGCGCGATTGCACTGCCCGCCGGTTTATTCCTGATTGGGCTGGCGTTTGTGCCGGGGCTCGCCGCCACTTTTTCGATCATGCCGGATCCCGTCATGGGAGCCCTGCTGATTTATTCCACCTGCTTCCTGATGCTCGGCGGCTTGCAGGTGATGACCGCGCGTATGCTGGATGCGCGCCGCATCTTTGCGGTCGGGATCGCGCTGGTGTTTGGCTTGAGCGTGGAAATCGCGCCCGAGCTCTACCGCAACGTACCGGAGCTGATCCGGCCGATCTTTGCTTCCTCTACAGCGTTGGCGACAGTCATTGCCGTAGTTCTGAACCTGCTGTTCCGCATTGGCCTTGCGAAGCAAGGCACGCTGAGCCTGACGCAGGGGAAGGACAACCTGGATGAGATCAGCCGATTCATGGACGAGCATGGCGCCGCCTGGGGCATGCGCCGCGAAGTCGTGTCGCGCGCGACCGACGCCATCTACGAATTTGTCACCAATGCCGGGAATCTCGATCTGCGCTCGCCCGCGATTGAGGTGACGGCGCAGTTTGATGAGTTCCGGCTCGATGTGGAGATCGAATACGACGGAGCGCCGGTGGAGTTAGGCAAGAAGCTGCCAACCGTGGAAGAACTGGCCAGCGGACTGGGCGTGGCCATGCTGTCGCACTACATCATTCGGGAATCGGCGGACCAGGTCCGGGTCAAAAAACGCAATAGCCATTCTGTCGTGTGCCTGCACTTTGAGCACTGAGCCACAGCTTGACCTCGCAATGCGCGCAAGGGCGGTCCTTTCCGGCGCCAGTCTGCCGGCGAAACCTCATTCTGAACAGAGCTAAGCGGAACGGGCAGCGGTGGCAGCGGGTTTCACACGCAGCATCCGCCGGTTGGCCGCCAGATGTTGCCATTCGATCAGGAACGATGGAAGCAGGCCGGCGATGGCGATGACGCTCCACACGACCGGGATCGCGCCGCTCGGCCCCTGAACCGCGATTGAAGGAATGGCAGTGATGGCGCGGACGAACACGAACACCATGGCGAAAGGATAGCCGCGCATCATCCATTCCCGGTGCTGCTGGATTCTCCCCGTGCGCACGCAGTAAATCGCGGTGCCGGTAGCGAGAAGCCATCCCAAAGCCTGAATGATGGAAGCCGGCAGCAGCGTGGGAATTGGAAGCCGGATCGCCACGAAGATGGCGGCCGGAGCGGTAATCGCGGTGCTGACCACATAGATCCAGCCCAGAACGCGATGCACTTGAATGTAGCGCTGGCGCAGGCGGCTGGAGAACTGGAGAGTGCCGAGTAACAGAGCGATGGTTCCCGGAACGCCATGCAGGATCATCAGCAAAGGAATCGGCGCGTAGCGCTGGCGCAGGAATGAGTTGGCATCGAGCAAGAGGTGGTCGCGGGTGATCCACACGATGACCAAGAGCACGCCGTAAATGAAGAAGAGGATGTATTTTGCTTGAATAGAAAGCGTTCTAACGGGAGGAAAATTCCTGGTAGCCATAAACCATCTCCCCAAAGGTGGTTGCGCCGGCCCACGCGGCAAGTGGGCGCGATGCTAGCACAGTTGCGAGGGCTGGGCAATGTGTTGGGCCGGAGGGGTATCCCTCGGTTCGCACTGAACGACGAGTTGTCGCGAGATCCCCTTGAGCGCCCCGCTTGCCGAGGGCAGGCTCTCGTCCTGCTGGGGAAGGCGCGATTTTCGGGATGGCGCCCTCGAGAGTGGTCCGAAAAGGCGGACTGCAGACCACCCAAGCCCTGTGTCCAGCTTGATTCTCAGAGGTATAGGCTCATATACTCGGAACGCTTGCCCGCCGGCGAACTGCAATTCGTGCCCGCTTGCCGGCAGCTCTAGAATCAGCGGGCAAGAGTGCCCGCTCCACACGACCTGCAATCATTCCGGAGACCACTCTTATGCCGACGATGACCCCCGCCCCGCAAGTGGATAAAGAAGCCAACCCGTGGGAGTCGCAGCGTGCGCGCTTCGACCTGGCTGCCCAGAAACTCAACCTGGATGAAGGCCTGTGGCGGGTGTTGCGCTATCCCAACCGCGAGATTATTGTGCACATCCCGGTGCAGATGGACGACGGGCACCTGGAAGTGTTCACCGGATTCCGGGTGCAGCACTCGATTGCGCGCGGCCCGGCCAAGGGCGGCATCCGTTACGCGCCCGACGTCACGCTCGACGAAGTGCGGGCGCTGGCCAGCTGGATGACGTGGAAGTGCGCGGTGGTGAATATTCCGTTCGGCGGGGCGAAGGGCGGGGTGATCTGCGATCCGCACAAGATGTCTATGGGCGAAGTGGAGCGCATGACGCGGCGCTACACGGCGGAGCTGATCGAGTTTATTGGCCCCGAGAAAGATGTGCCCGCGCCTGACGTGAACACCAACGAGCAGGTCATGGCCTGGATGATGGATACGTACTCCATGCACATGCGGCAGACGGTGACGGCAGTGGTAACAGGCAAGCCGATCAATATCGGTGGGTCGCGCGGGCGGCGAGAGGCCACGGGCCGCGGCGTGATGATCGTTTGCGACGAGGCGTGCAAGAAGCTGGCCATTGACCGCGAACGAGCGCGGGTGATCGTGCAAGGGTTCGGCAACGTGGGCTCCAACGCTGCGCTGCTGATGCACGATGCCGGCTACAAGATCGTGGGCATCGCGGAAGTGGGTGGCGGCCTCTACAACAAGAACGGCATCGATCTGAAGGCGCTGGTGGAGTTCCGGCAGAAAAACGGGACGGTGCACGGCTTCCCCGGAGCGGAGAAGTATGATTCCGCCGATCTGTTGGTGACCGAGTGTGAAATCCTGATCCCAGCGGCGACTGAGAACGTCATCACCAGCCGCAACGTGGACCGGGTTAAGTGTCGCATCCTGGCGGAGGGCGCGAACGGGCCGACGACGTCGGCTGCCGACGATGTGCTCAGCGACAAGGGCGTGTTCGTGATTCCGGATATCCTGGCCAATGCCGGCGGCGTGACGACCTCGTACTTCGAATGGGTGCAGGACCGCCAGGGCTACTTCTGGAAAGAGTCCGTGGTCAACGAACAACTCGACACGATCATGAAGTCGTCGTTTGAGGACGTGGTTCGCTATGCCGAGACGCACCACGTCAACAACCGGATTGCGGCTTATATGCTGGCCATTGACCGGGTGGCGTATACCATCCGGCAGCGCGGAATCTACGCGTAGGAAGCGAACTCCCCACCTCCGGCATCGCTGGGGCCTCCCGATGGAGGCCCCCATCGTTTTGCGGCTTGACCGAATCGGTGTGGACTGGCATCATGTTGCACCGTACTCCGATAACATCGCGGATATACGCGCAACTTCGTTGCGTCTGGCCAACCAAATCGCCGGGCTGTTTGCGCGGCGAGCGAAACCGAATTGATCCAAGTCAGGAGAGTCCCTTGAAGAAAACCACCACACGAATCCATTGGGGCGTGTCGTTGTGTCTGTTTCTGGCGCTGATGGCGACGACAGTTTGGGCGCAGGCCCAAGCCGCCAGCACGGGTGACCAGAGTACGACGTCCACCACCACGAAGAAGTCCAAGAAATCCAAGAAGAGCGACGCAGCGAGTTCCGACAGTTCCGCGGCGTCATCGTCGGGCACGACCTCGTCCAAGTCCAAGAAGAAGGGCGCTAAGGCGGACGCGATGGCGCCGGCGGCTGGTTCCTCTGCGGGCGCGAGTTCGATGGCGGCCGACACGGGAACGGGCAAGAAATCGAAGAAGAGCAAAAAGGCCGATTCCGGAATGGCGCCCGCGTCGGGTTCGGCACCGGCTGGCGGTGCCATGGCTGCGCCGGCAGCATCAACCATGGCTGCGCCGGCTACAGCGGCTTCCGGATCGTCGTCCTCCGGGTCGTCCATGGCCGCTCCGGCCAAGACGGCCAAGAAGACGCCTCCAGCTCCCGCCAACAACGCGTCCGACGCCGATATTGCCGCGGCAAAGTCGTCCGGCAAGGTGTGGGTGAACACCGAAAGCAAGGTCTACCACAAGAGCGGGCGCTGGTACGGGAAAACCAAACAGGGCAAGTTTATGACCGAGGACGAAGCCAAGGCCGCCGGCTACAAGGCCTCGCAAGGCGACTAATCCCTAGTTAGGCGAGGTAAGGAGAACATATGAACCGCAAGAACATGATCCGCATTGTCTTGACCGTGCTTGTATTTGCGCTGCTCAGTTCGCTGAGCGTGGCGCAGACGGCCGCGAAGTCCACCAGCAAGGCTCCGGCCGCAATGGCTGCGTCGGGGGACCTGCTCGACATCAACACCGCCACCAAGGATCAACTTGATGCGCTGCCGGGCATTGGCGCGGCGTATTCGCAGAAGATCATTGACGGCCGTCCCTACAAGGCGAAAACCGATCTGGTGAAGAAGAAAGTTCTTCCCCAGGCCACCTACAACAAGATCAAGGACAAGATCATCGCCAAGCAGAAATAGAGCCAGCAAGGCCGGAGGCCCGGTGAGGGACGCTCCGGCCTTTCGACTCCACCCAACTTACCGTCATTTAGAAAGGGAGTACTTATGGGTCTTCTCGACAATCTCGAAAGCATGGCGATGGGCAAGGTCGCCGGCTCCAGTCCTGCGGCAGCCGGAGTTCTGGAGATGATTCAGAACCATCCCGGAGGGATCGGCGGGCTGGTACAGTCATTTCACAGCAACGGTCTCGGAGGGGTGGTCAACTCCTGGATCGGCAGCGGGGAAAACCAGTCCATCTCGCCGGAACAAATCCAGCAAGTGCTGGGTTCGGGCCCGGTACAGGCGCTGGCGGCAAAGCTGGGGGTGTCGCCGGAGCAGGCGAGCTCGACCTTATCCCAATTGCTGCCGACGGTCATGGACAAGTTGACTCCCAACGGCCAACTGCCGGACCACTCCAACCTGCTGCAGATGGGGCAAAGCCTGCTGGCGTCGCTGGGCAAGACGGGGAGCTAGAGGCTCAGCACTAGTTATTCGTTGGAAATTTCACTGGGCCCGCAGTTTGATTGCGGGCCTTTTCTTTCGGCTCGCAAATTCGGGCCAGTCTCCGTGGTGAGAACACCGGCCGAACCAAAACAAGCAACAATCAGGGATCAACTATCCACCCTGTCTTCGCCCCGCGCCGTGGTGAAATGAATTTCCCATGGCGAAGCGGGTGAGTGTCGATCGCTGGCTGTTTACGGTCAGCATGCTGCTGGTGTTTGTCGGGCTGGTGATGGTGTTTTCGGCGTCGGCGGTGATGGCGCGGGAGCGATTCGGCTCGCCGTATGCATTCCTGTCGAAACAACTGATCTGGGCGCTGGCCGGGCTGGCGGCGATGTTCATCACCATGCGGCTGGATTACAAGCGCTACCGGCATCCAGCGCTGGTCTTTTCGCTGATGGGGCTGACCACGCTGCTGCTGATTTCCGTTTTCTTTCTGGACCGCTCGCACAACACGCATCGCTGGATTCATGCCGGAGGATTTTCGTTTCAGCCCTCGGAGCTGGCCAAGCCGGTGCTGATTCTGTTTCTTGCCTACTTCCTCGAAGGCCGCGCGAAAACCATGGACGACCTGCGCAACACGCTGCTGCCGGCAGCCGCGCCGGTGGTGGTGTTTCTGGGACTGATCGTTCTGCAGCCGGATCTCGGGACGGCGATTGCAATCGCCGGAATCGCGGCTTGCATTCTGTATGTGGCCGGGATGCGGCTGCGCTATTTCGGTTACGCGTTTGGCGCGTCGCTGGTGCCGCTGTATCTGCTGATCTTTCATGTGAGCTGGCGGCGCGACCGGCTGCTGGCGTTCTGGAATCCGTATGCCGACCGGCAGAAGGCCGGGTTCCACATTATTCAGTCGCTGATCGCAGTCGGCACCGGCGGAGTGACCGGCATGGGCCTGATGGAAGGGAGGCAGAAACTTTTTTATCTGCCCGAACCGCATACGGATTTTATTTTCGCCAACATTGCCGAAGAGTTGGGACTGGTGGGATCGCTGTTCGTGGTGACGCTGTTCGCCATTTTCTTATGGCGCGGCATGCGCGCCTCGTGGAGCACGCGCGATCTGTTTGGCCGCTACCTGGCGGTGGGCATCACCAGCATGGTGGTGCTGCAGGCGTTCATCAATATGAGCGTGGTGCTGGGCATGATGCCGACCAAGGGAATTCCGCTGCCGCTGGTGTCGTATGGCGGGTCGTCGCTGTTTGTGACGCTGGCCTGCGTGGGCGTGCTGATGAATATTACGAAGCAGGCAGAATGAGAGCGAGCGTGCGAACGATCAAGTTGTTGGCTCTATTCTGCGCGCATGTCCGCGGATCCACTCCAGGATTCTGCCAAATCGAAATTCCTGGCGTTCCAATGCGCCCACGATAAACTTGTGGCCTTCGTCGGCTGCGACCTCAAGGTAGAACCCGTTAATCCGCAAGAAAACGTCCGTGGCTGCAAAAGCGACCCTCTTGTTCCCATCAATGAAGCCATGGTTCATGCCGAGGGATTCCATCAGGGCCGCGCCTTCTTCCTCAACGGAATCGTAATAGCCGGTCTGCGGACGAAACACCGCGGCTTCGACTGCGCCTGCATCGCGCACGCCATGCAGACCTCCGAACAGTTCGATGAGACGGTGCTGCATGCGGTAGACCTCGGCCACGGTCACGTATTTGCGCATCTACTTGGCCAGGCGATCGAGCAGTTCGCGGTTACGCGCTACCGACTCCTCAAAGGCGTCCATCACCTCACGCCGCACGAGATGCTGGGAGGGCACGACGTTGTGCAGATAGAAGCGCAGTGCCTGCTCCAGCACGTGTCGCTTGGTCTGGCCGTTGCGCTCGGCCGTCTCCGTGAGTTCGTTGTAGAGAGCGGCATCAATCTCGGGAGTGAATTTCTTGGTCGTGGCCATGGTTTTGGAGAACCTCTCACCCGATTATATTGATTCGTATGGGTAAATCAAGATATATCAAGACTAGTCGTAGATAATTGAAAAAAGATAGTTTATAGTCGCTGCATGCGGGCCATTCTGGCGGGTGGCGGGACGGGCGGGCACGTCATTCCTGCGCTGGCCATCGCCAACGAACTCAAGAAGACGTACGGGGCCGAGAGCCTTTTCATCGGCACGGCCCGCGGAATCGAGAATCGGCTGGTACCGGCCGCGGGATATCCTTTGCGCCTGGTGCGGGTGGGTGGGCTGAAGAATGTGAGCCTGATGACGCGGGCGAAGACCGCGTTCGATTTGCCGCGGGCGATTTGGGACGCAAGCGGCATGCTGAACGAGTTTGCTCCGGACGTTGTGATTGGAGTCGGGGGTTATGCGTCGGGGCCGGCGATGTTGGCCGCGATCGTGAAGTATATTCCGACGCTGGCCTTTGAGCCGAACGTGGTGCCGGGGTTTGCCAATCGACTGGTTGCGAAATTTGTTTCGGCGGCGGCGGTGCATTTCGAAGAGACCGCGAAATATTTCCGTCATGGACAGGTGACCGGCGTTCCGGTGCGGCAGGCGTTCTTCGAGATCGCTGCAAGACCCCCGCTTCTCGCGCAAAGGGCGCGCGAGGAGTGGGGCACCCTCCTTGTGTTCGGCGGCAGCCAGGGCGCGCACGCGATCAATGAGGCGATGATCCGCTGCCTGCCGGTGCTGCTGCGCGAGGCGCCGGGAATCCACGTCATCCATCAGACGGGCGAGCGTGACTATAATGACGCGCTGGCGGCGTATCAGAGGTTGGGAGAGCCGGCCGGGTTGAAGTTTGAGGTGTTCAAGTTTATTGAAGACATGCCGGCGGCATTTGCGCGGGCGGATCTGGTGGTTTGCCGGTCGGGCGCGAGCACGGTCGCGGAAATCGCGGCAGCGGGGAAACCGGCGGTGTTTGTGCCGTTTCCGAGGGCGGCGGACGATCATCAGCGGGTGAACGCCGAAGCGCTGGCGAGGCACGGGGCGGCGGTGGTGGTGGAAGAGTCGAAGCTGGAGGGAGTCTGGCTGGCCGAGACGATTGCGGCGCTGCTCGGCGATCCGGTGCGGCTGGAGCGCATGAGCCGTGCCGCGCGAGAGTTGGCGCATCCGAACGCGGCACGTGACATTGCGGCGATGGCAGCGAGGCTGGCGGGAATTGAGTAATTGTGTAATTTGGTAATTGAGTAATTTGAAAACCGCAGATCGACGCACTGGTCTTCAAATTCCCCAATTACTCAATTTCCCAATTTTTCAATCGGTCTATGTTTGCCAAAATTCAACGCATTCATTTCGTGGGCATTGGCGGGATCGGCATGAGCGGCATCGCCGAGGTGCTGCTGAATCTTGGCTATAAGGTTTCCGGTTCCGATCTGAAAATTTCCGCGGTCACGCAGCGGCTGGGCGGGCTGGGGGCAGCGATCTTTGAAGGGCATCGGGCGGAGAATATTCCTGGGGCCGAGGTGGTCGTTACCAGTTCGGCCATCGCTGCCGACAATCCCGAAGTCACCGAGGCGCATAAGCTGCACGTGCCGGTCATTCAGCGCGCCGAGATGCTGGCCGAGCTGATGCGGCTCAAATACGGCATTGCGATCGCGGGCATGCATGGCAAGACGACGACGACCTCGATGGTCGCGGCGGTACTCGCGGCCGGCGGGCTGGATCCGACGGTGGTGGTGGGCGGGCGCGTCGACGCCCTGGGATCGAACGCGCGGCTGGGCAAGTCGCAGTATCTGGTGGCCGAGGCCGACGAGAGCGACCGGTCGTTTCTAAAGCTGACGCCGATTCTTTCAGTCGTGACCAACATTGACCGCGAGCACATGGACTGTTACCGCAACATGCGGGACGTAAAAAAGACGTTTCTGGAATTCATGGACCGCGTGCCGTTTTACGGGATGGTGGTGGCGTGCAACGACGATCCACTGCTGCGGCGGTTGCTGCCTGAGGTGCAGCGGCGGACGGTGACGTATGGGACGCGGCGGGGATCGGATTTTCTGATCAAAATCCCCGCCCTTCGGCAAGCTCAGGGCAGGCTTTCTACCCCAAAAAGCGCGGCAGAAATGGGGCGCCCGCTTAGTTCGTTTCAGGTTCGCTATCGTGGCGACGATCTGGGGGAGTTCACGCTGCATGTGCCGGGCGTGCATAACGTATTGAATGCCACGGCGGCAATCGCCGTGGGCGTGGGACTGGATGTGAAAGTCGAGGCGATTCGCGCGGCGCTCGATCAATTCCGCGGCGTGGACCGGCGCTTCCAGTTGCGCGGGCGGGCGGCGGGCGTCAGCGTGATTGACGATTACGGGCACCATCCAACCGAGATCAGGGCCACGCTGGCGGCGGCGCGGCAGTGCGGATTCGGTAAGATTCACGTGGTCTTCCAGCCCCATCGCTACACTCGCACGCGCGACCTGCTGGAGGAATTTGCCGGGGCCTTCGGCGACGCGGATTCGCTGTTGGTGCTCGATATTTATGCGGCGAGCGAGAAGCCGATCGAAGGCATTACGGGCGAAGTTCTGGCCAGCCGAATCGCGGAGAGTGGAAAGTCGGCACGATACGTTGGATCGTTCGCCGATGCGGTGAATGCAGCTGCCGCGGCGGCGCAGGACGGCGACATGATCCTGACCTTGGGCGCGGGCAGTGTGTCGCAGCTGGGGCCGATGATTCTGGAGAAGCTGCAGGAACGGGAGCCCACGTATGTGGGACGCTAGCCCAATTATGCTAAGGCTAACCCAAAAGCATTAGGCGGTACACTTAGCCCATTCTGCTACTTCTTCTTGGGCCCAGAGTGCTGTACAGTTCATGGGCCGGATACCTTGCCAAAGATGGCAATCCGGCGAGCACGAAAGACATCGCGAGGGCCCCCACCCACCGGTGAAAAAACTCTCAGGAGAAAAAACCATGAAGCTATTTCGTCTGTTTGCGGT
>JBBIPV010000024.1:0-54645 GCA_037442635.1 Terriglobales bacterium
TGGACGCCGCGCTGGAATCGTTCGACGAAGAGCAGATGTGCGCCGATTGCTGACAGCGGTCTGGCCCAAATCCCTGGAAAGGCTAATTCTCCCGCTGGAAGCGATAGCGGCCTTTGCGCTCGGTGGCCAGATTTTCGGCAACCTTCAAGAAGGCGCGGGCGGCGTGCGACAGGCTGGCGTCTTTGCGGTAGATGAGCCGCAGCTTGCGCTTGAGTTGTAACTCACTTACCGGGACGCGCACCAGCTCGCCGCGCGCGATCTCCGCTTCCACGCTGATTCCCGGAACCAGCGCCACTCCGTTCCCCATCGCTACATACTGCTTGATGGCCTGCAGGGTAGGCAGTTCCAGATCCATGTGCAAGGGTGTTTTGTGGGTCTTGAATAGCTGAATCACCTTCTCGCGGTAAGGCGACGAGACGATGTGGGCCACGAACGACTCCGCTCCTAAATGATGAATGCTGACCTGCGAGGCGGAAGCGAGCGGATGCTTCGGCGGAACCACGAACACGAGCTCGTCGAGATAAACGACGACGGACTGCAACCTTGATTCCTGCGGTTCGTAGGAGAGCACGCCGAATTCTGCGGCGTAGCGCAGGACGTCGTCGGGAATGTGGCTGCCCAGGGCGCGTTCGACCGTAATCTTGATCATGGGGTGCAGGCGGCGAAACTCGGCCAGCACCGGCAGCAGATAAAGTACAGTGAATTCGTTGGCGGCGATGATCAGCTTGCCCTTCTGCAGTTCGCGCAGCTCGGACATGGATTCGGTGGCTTCGCTGCGCAGGTTGATCAGCTTTTCGGCATACTCATAAAGAACTTTGCCGGCGTCGGTGAGGACGCCTTCGCGCGAGGAGCGGTCAAACAAGGCCTCGCCGAGTTCGTCTTCCAACTTGCGGATCGTCTGACTGACCGCCGATTGGGTGCGGAAAAGCTTCTCGGCGGCGCGCGAGAAGCGGCGCTCGCGGGCGACGGCCAGGAAGACCTCCAGTTGGGAAAGCTCCATACCCTTATGCCCCTTCTTTACGCCTCTTAATCACTACTGCAGGAATGATTAGCAGAACTTATTTTACAAAGAAAACTGATGATTACTAAAGAATTATAAGTTTTGCTTCTGGGGTGAACGCCCGTACCATAAAAAATTAGTCTCCGAAGGAGATTGAGGCAGATCCATGACCGCAGAGCGATCCCGCATCACGGTGTTCGACACCACTCTTCGCGACGGAGAACAGTCGCCCGGTTGCAGCATGAACCAGCAGGAGAAAGTGCGCCTGGCTCAGCAACTGGACCGACTGGGAGTGGACGTGATCGAAGGGGGATTTCCGATCGCCTCGGACGGCGACTTCGAAGGAGTGAAGGCAATCGCGGCGGTGGTTCGCCGGCCGGTCATTGCGGGCCTGGCGCGGGCCTGCCGGCCTGACATCGAGCGCGCCTGGGAAGCCCTGAAGGATGCGGCCCATCCCCGGATTCACGTGTTTCTGGCGACGTCCGACATTCATCTGCAATATAAATTGCGCATCTCGCGCGATCAGTGCCTGGCGCAGGCCCGGGAGGCGGTGGCCTTCGCGAAATCTCTGTGCAGTGACGTCGAGTTCTCTCCGGAAGACGCGACCCGAACCGATCCGGAGTTTTTGTGCCAGGTGCTGGAGGCAGTCGTCGAAGCCGGGGCGACCACCCTGAATATTCCGGATACGGTTGGCTATACGGTACCTTCGGAGTTCAGCGACCTGATCACCACGATCCGGCAACGGGTGAAGGGTATCGAGAACGTAACGATTTCCGCGCACTGCCACAACGATCTCGGCATGGCGGTGGCCAATGCTTTGGCGGCGGTGGCGGCGGGAGCGCGGCAGGTCGAGTGCACGATAAACGGCATTGGCGAGCGGGCGGGCAATGCTTCGCTGGAGGAGATTGTAATGGCGATGCGGACCCGTCCGGACAAGTATCCTTACACGACCGGAGTAGTCACCGAGCAGATTTTTGCCGCCAGCCAGATGCTGAGCGAAATTACTGGTGTTGCGGTGCAGCCGAATAAAGCGATCATCGGGCGCAACGCATTTGCCCACGAGGCGGGCATTCACCAGGATGGCGTGCTCAAGAATCCGCTGACCTATGAAATCATGACGCCGAAGTCGGTGGGTGTGCCCGATTCCAGGCTGGTGCTGGGCAAGCATTCCGGCCGTCACGCACTGGGCATTCGCTGCGAACAACTGGGTTATGAGTTCGACCGGAGAGCTCTGGACGATATCTACCGGCGCTTCGTGCGGCTGGCCGACAAAATCAAGCACGTGGAAGATCACCACCTGCTCGAACTGATCCGCGATACGCACAAGCCGGCAGGTTCGGCGACGCCGTTGATCGAGCCGCTTCCGGGCGCGAAAGCTGCCGGCGGCAACGCGGCCGAGCCCGAGCCGCCGAAGCCGTTCTCAGTTCCGCCTTCGACCAATGCGTTTGGCCTTCCCTTACCGGTTCATCCCGAGCCGAACCACGAGCAGTCGCAACAGGAAGACTATCTGTGGGGCGTGTAGGGATTGGGGAATTGGGAAACTCAGTAATTGGGAAATTGAGTAATTGAGAGGGACGTTGGCGGCAATCTTCCCGCTCAACAGTCAGAACCGGTAGGTTTTCAATTACCCAATTACTCAATTACCCAATTTGCCCGGCCCAATCTCCAAGTCACCCCCAATGCTTCTGAACCTCACGATTCTCCCCGGCGACGGCATCGGCCCTGAAGTGACCGGGCAGGCTGTTCTGGTGCTGCAGGCGGTGGCGGAGGCCTGCGGCCACCAGGTGCAGCTTCAACACAAACTAATTGGCGGCGCGGCGCTCGCCGCCGCAAACGATCCGCTGCCCGCGGATACACTGCAGGCGTGCCTTTCTTCGTCCGCTGTGCTACTGGGCGCCGTGGGAAGTCCGGCGTTTGACCACAATCCGGGCCACCTTCGGCCCGAAGCGGGCTTGCTGCGCCTGCGCCGGGAACTGGGAGCTTATGCCAACCTGAGGCCGGCGGTGTTTTTCCCGGCCCTGGAGGATTGCTCACCGTTGCGGCCGGAGATCGTGCGCGGCACCGACATCATGATCGTGCGCGAACTGCTGGGCGGGGCCTATTTTGGCCAGCCCCGCTCGATTGAGGGAACTGCGGGTTCTAGAGTTGCGGTCAACACCATGCGTTACGAGGAACCGGAGATCGAGCGCATCGCGCGCGTGGCCTTTGATCTGGCCATGAAACGCAAGCGGAAGGTTCTTTCCGTGGATAAGGCCAACGTGCTGGAGTGTTCACGGCTGTGGCGCGAAGTGGTGACGCGCGTCGGCAAAGAGTATCCCGAGGTGAAGCTCGGTCATCAATATGTGGACTCGGCGGCCATGCTGCTGGTGCAGCGCCCTGCGGATTTTGACGTCGTGCTCACCGAAAACATGTTTGGCGACATCTTGTCGGACCAGGCGGGCGGCGTGGTCGGCTCGCTCGGGCTTCTGGCTTCGGCGAGCATCGGCGGACCGGTGGGGCTCTACGAGCCGGTGCATGGGTCAGCGCCCGACATCGCGGGGAAGGGTATCGCCAATCCGCTGGGCGCAATTTTGTCGGCGGCCCTGCTGCTGCGGCATTCGTTCCAACTGGAGAAGGAGGCGGACTGTGTCGAGAGCGCAGTTTCCGCTGTGTTGCAGCAGGGCGCGCGCACCGCAGATCTGGCGGGCAAGACGCGCTCTGCCATTTCGACCGCAGACATGGGACACCGAGTGGTGGAAGCGGTGAAGGTGATTGCCAGGGAACCGGCAGCGTAGGACGAGACATCAGCCTGAGTTCTGCGTGAGCTGAAATCCTGCCACCGCCTCGGCGGCCGTGGCATGAAACGCCACCAGCTTGTCAATACTCGATAACTTCAATACCTGTGCGATATGGCCGGTGGCGCCGGCCAGGCGCAATTCTCCGCCAGAATTCTTCATCTGCCCAGCCGACATTACGATGATGCCGATTCCTGTGCTGTCAATGCGGTCCACGCGCGAGAGGTCAAAGATGACTTTTTTCTGCTGCTCGCGCACCAGACTTGCGGTTTTCCACTCCAGTTCCTTGCACTCCCGCCCCAAGGTAATTCTTCCGGAGATCTCCACAACCACGATATCCGGCTCGATGCGCCTGGTTTGAATTGCGAGCATGTTGGACTCCCCACAAACGACAGGCAGGTTCGAAGTGTCCGCCAACGATACACCAAACCAGGGCAAAGTCAAATCGTATGGACGTTGGTTCAGTGTGAAAAATCTCAACCACTAAGAACTTGAAGTAGCACGAAGGAAATCCACGCGTATGAAGGCTTCGTGGGACTTGGTGCCTTTGACTTTTATCGGGGGCTGCGGTTGCTGGAGATGGTTTCCGGGGCGGCAGTGTGGGATGGGGCGCTGGCATCGTATTTGCCGCTCAGAGAATTCCATCGGATGTAGAGCATCTCCAGAAACATGCGCGAGCCATCCACCAGCGGATTGATGCGAGCGCCGCCGCTGTGTGCCCACGCGACCGGGACCTCCCGCACGCAGAAGCCGAATTTCCGTGCCAGAAACAGAATCTCGGGGTCAAATCCCCAGCGCTCGATCTTCTGCCGGGGAAAGACCGCTTGCGCGGCGGCTTGCTTGAACGCTTTGAATCCGCACTGTGTGTCCTTAAACGGCAGTCCGAGCGTAAGGCGCAGCAGCAGGTTGAAAATGCGACCGAGGAGCTGCCGGTAGACGGGTTGACGCTGCGTCTGGGTTTCGGCCCGCAGCCAGCGGGAGCCGATAGCGATGTCGGCTCCATCGTCCAATGCACGAAGAAGCTTCGGAGTTTCTTCGATCGGCGAAGACAAGTCGGCGTCGCTGAAGATCAGGATGCGGCCGCGGGCGTGCAGCATGCCATTGCGGACGCTGTATCCTTTGCCGCGATTCCCCGGATTTTCGACCAGCCGCACGACCGGATCTTTTGCAGCGAAAGACCGGATGATTTCGGCGGTGTTATCGCGTGAGCCGTCGTTGACGACGATCACCTCGGCGTCCCATCGCATGGCATGAACATAAGCCAGCACCTTCTCGAGCGTGGCAGAGAGGCGCGCACTTTCGTTGCAGGCGGGGATCACGAGGCTGTAGGTTGGGTTCAAGAGCGGCTCTCGGTTGTTAGTCGTTAGTCGTCAGCCGTCAGCGTCAGATTCAGAAAACCAAGCCTCGGTCATTGTAATGGTGCGCGAGATGGTTGGGAATTTCCGCGCGAATGCTCGCGAGCGAAAACTGAGAACTGCTGACTGACAACTGCCTCACGCAACCTGCCGTTGTTGCTCCAACATCGCAAAGTACTCAGCGACCAATTCCGCGTCCCAGAGCCCGCGGGCGGCTTCCTGGCGCATGGTTTGCACGGCCTGTTCGTGGCTGAGCGGAGGTTTGTAGGAGCGGGCGGTGCGCAGGGCGTCGTAGACGTCCACGACCTGCAGAACGCGGGACAGGAGCGGAATCTCCGGGCCAACGAGGCCGTCTGGATAGCCGGAGCCGTCGCAATGCTCATGGTGATGGCGGATGATGGGCAGCACCAGGCGCAGCGAGCGCAGCGGCTTGCAAATATTCTCTCCGGTGACGGGATGAAGCTTCATGATCTGCCATTCCGGCAGGGTCAGGTCGCTGCCTTTCTTAAGAATCTCGTCGGACACGGCAATCTTGCCCAGGTCATGCAGGTAACCTCCACGTCTGAGCGCGATGATGGAATCTTCGTCCATACCCAGGTGGCGACCGAGGTCGGCGGCGTGGCGCGAGAGCCGCTCGCAGTGTCCTTCGGTATAAGGATCGCGACTTTCCACGGCGAGGCCCAGGGTGCAGAGAACGGAATCGGCGGTCTCCAGTTCGTCGGTGAACTCCTTGAGGCGCAAGAGAGATTTCACGCGCGCGATCAGTTCTTCGGCGAGCACCGGCTTATTGAGGAAGTCGTCGGCGCCAGCCTCGATCCCGTGTACTTTGTCGCTGCTGTCGCTCAGGCCCGTGATCAGAACAAACGGGATCAGGCGCGTGGCCGGGTCCTCTTTCATGCTGCGGCACAGGTCGTACCCGGACTTGCCGGGCATCATCACGTCGGAAAGAATCAGGTCGGGCGGCTGGCGCCGGATCTCTTCCTCGGCCTGCTCAGCATTCGGCGCCGTGACCACGTCGTATCCGCGCAGGGTGAGCAATTGGCGCATCAGCCCGGCAATGCTGGGTTGGTCGTCCACAACCAGAATGCGCGGAACTGGACGACCCGGCAAGAACCCCATAGATAGGTCAGAAGCCGGTTTCCCCGCAGACGTTGTCTGGGGGTCCGGTATGGCCGGCGGGCGTGAGGTGAAAGGCGGCCTCATGGGAGTACACAGACAGCCATCTGATTAATTCTACCCCCGATGATGGTTCTTTGCTGAGGAACCGGTGTTCCCGATACGGAACTGGAGTGCATCTTTCTGAACGATTTCCTTGTGTTGCGCACTGGTGACTCCTAGGCTGGAGCTATGCGACGGATCATGCTTCGAGGTGTTGTTGGCTTGACTCTGGCGTCAGGGCTGTGTTTGCCGGCGGCCGGCGCGGCAACTAAACCGCACGTCGTCGCGTTCGGGAAATGGACTTCGGTTCAGTGGTACCCGGGGACCGGCTCAGACGACGCGGGTGTCCCGCTGAAGATTCGCGCCTTAATGGTGGATGGACGCGTCAAGGAGTTCGTGACCGGAAGTCCTCACGAAGTGACCGACCGCTTACTTGTAGCGCGGCGTGCGTTTCGAGTGAATGACAGCCTTCCCGACGAATCGGCTTCGCGCTGGCAGTGGCAGCGTGGCGGCTGGCTGCTGGTGGACCGCATGACCGGCCGCGTTTCTCCGATCACTCTTCCTGAGTTTGATGCCTTCTACTCGGCCGCCAACTGGTATCGCGATTATGTGGCCTATTGCGGCGTTTCCGACGACGGGAAAAAGACTTATGCGATGGTGGCGCAGCTCGGGCGACGCAAGCCGGTGCTGAAGAAACCGCTGTCCAAAGATGGTTTGCCTGAGGATGCTGCTCCGGACTCTGCGTGCCCGGCGCCGTCGTGGCAGCGCAATCCGGTGCGCGTCAGTTTTGAGCCGCCGGGCGCGGCGAAGCAGACGTATTCCGTGCGCGGGCACATCGTGGACGTGGTGAATGAGGCAGAGGAGGAAGAGGAGGCGTCGAAGTAGCGGATTGTTGTTGGGTGTCAGGTCTTCGGTCTTGAGGCCTTGCGCCCAAGGCCTCAGACTCAAAGCCTAAGACCTAAGACCCGAGGTCCGCTCCTAATCTCCCGCCGCTTCCACCGCGGGCAGTTCCTCGGCGACCGTCTTTTCTTTGACCTTGGCGCTGGTGACAAGAATGACCGAGAGTACGACGATAGCGCTCCCCGCCAGGATAAAGCTATCCACCCGCTCGTGTAGAACCAGCCAGCCGAGAAAGACTGCGACCACGGGATTGACGTAGGCGTACGTCGAAACCTTCGACGTGGGCACGTGCTCCAGCAGCCAGATGTATGCGGTGTAGCCGATCCAGGAACCGCAGACGACAAGATACATCACGGCGCCGATGCCGCGGGCGGTCCAGGTCACGCGGGCAAGATCGCCGATAAACAAAGCCACGATGAAATTGCCCCCCCCCGCCGCCGTCACCTGCCAGCCGGTGGCGCTGAAGATGTCCATGCCGGACTGCCAGCGCTTGGAAAGAACCGAGCCCAGTGCCCAGCTGAACGATCCGCCGATCAACGAGAGCGAGGCCCACAGTTCCCGGCGGCCGAGGGCGGAGCTCGACCGCAGTTCCGGCCACACCAGCACAAACAGGCCCACAATACCCAGCGCCAACCCGGCCCTGCCGCGAGGGGAAATATGATGGTCGCCCAGCAGCAGGGAATCGAGCACAAGAAACCAGAGAGGTGTGATGGCGATGATCAGGGCAGCCAGGCCAGAAGACACGGAAAGCTCTGCATAGGAGAGCGTGAGATTGCCGCCCATCAGCAGCAGCAGGCCCACCACCGCGCACAGCGCGATCTGCCGAGGTGAGTAGAGAATCTTCCGCCCCGTCGCCGCGCACACCGCCAGCATGACCACGCCGGCAATCAAGAACCGCAGCCCGCACATCAGCGCCGGAGGGATGGTTTGCACGGCGATGTCTATGCCAAGATAGGTCGAGCCCCAGAACAGGTACACGAGGGCGAAGGCAAGAATCACCATCCACCGGCTTGGGCGCTGGGCAGAACTCATTGTCGTAGGAAACACGGTGGAACCTAGGGCATATTAGACGAACGCAGAAGGGCGTTGGATTCTAAGGTTGAGCACGGCGCAGTTTAAGACCGCTGCCTCTCAGGGCATGGCTTCAGGGGCGCTTCCGAACGGCAATAAACCATAATCCCGCCTTCGGCGGTTCTACACTGCGTTCAGGCCTTTGTACAGCCACATACTCACGAGCAGTAGCAGAAAGACCCCAGACCCGATGCTAAACACGCGTACTGGGACGATAAGCCGGTTGAGCTTGGATAACAGTTCAGTCTGCTCATCGTGCATGTGCGAACTCGCGTCATCCAGAAACAACTGGTCATCCCGGTGCATGGTAAGCGTGCTCTTGTAAATGAGGAGGACGATCAGACCAGTTGCGAAAATCCCGAAGATCACTGCCACGACAGTTAACGTCATAAGCCACCTCGGCTCGTGCAGGCTGGGTTCGCCCTCACGGAATGATTATAGTCCTTTACAGAGATAAGGCCGACCGGAGGGGCGATTACAGCCGTTGGCGCATGAACCTTGCGACTACTTCAGCTTTTCGTATTCCGCTTTGGCGGTCTTGAGGACGGGAATGTCTGCGTCGGCGTCTTTCCAGGCGGCGAAGAAATCCTGGTAGGCACCTTTCGCTTTGACCGTGTCCCCCTGCAGGGCATAGGCGCGTCCCAGGCCCAAATGAGCCAGGGAATAGAGCACACTGGTTGGATCCACGCCGCGATGGTCGAGGATTTTCTGATACTCGGCGGCTGCCTTCGCTCCGTCATGCGCGCGCAGAAAAGCTTCGCCACGGATGTAGTTCGGGAGGTATCCAGCCGCTCGCGGGCCGGCGCCCAATTCGTAGGGAATCGCAGATTCGGTTTGCGCAATCGCCTGCGCCGCCTGGTTGTGTTGCAGACTCAAAATCGCCCGCGCTGCCGGAAGGATCGCCTGGTTAAGCACGGTGTTGGACGGGGATTCCTTGGCCAGATCGTCTATAAGCTTCTGCGCCCGCGCGGCATCGCCGAGGCGGGCGAACAGGTAGGCAGCAGCGGCACGCGAATCCGGATTGTCGGATTGGGCAAGAGCCGCGTTAACCTGCTGCCGGGCTTCCGGCAGAAAACCGGTTTCCGCATCGCAAGCAGCTTCGCTGGCCAGAATGCTCGCGCCAAATTCTCTGTATCCCCGGGCCTGGGCCGCGCTCAGCGCGCGGGCGTATGCCTCCCGCGCCTCGTTGATCTTTCCCAGCGCGCACCGGCTGTTGGAGCGGAGGAGAAGAATGACCGGTTCTTCGGGCCGGCCTGCCGAATGTTCGACCTCCCGTTGCATGGCGCTCTCGTCGCCGCGAATAAAGTCATTGCCCAGCAGAGTCAGGTGCACCGACCAGGCCTCAGCTTTTTGCGCGATGGCCTGCTCGGCCACGGCGTTCGATTCGTCGTAGCGATTGAGATACTGATAAGCGGACGACAGATTCTGATATGCGTACGGGTCTTTGGCGTCGAGTTGCAGCGCTTCGCTGGCGTTGGCCAGAGATTTTTCGTGCTGTCCCAGGGTTGCATACAGCAGAGACAGGTTGTCGCGAGGAACGCTGTCGCGGGGGTAAGTCTGTTTCCACTGCTCCAGCAGTTGTGCGCTCTGCTCGGCCTGCTGCTTGAACGTGTCGTAATAATGGCCGGAGATGTAGAACTTCTCCCGTTCGCTGGCGCGGTCCTTGAGGTCGAATGCCTTCTGTATGCATTCGGCGGCATGTTGGGTATCGGTCTCGTTGTAGTAAGCGACGCCCAGCACGGCCCAGGCCATGGCGAAGTTCGGGTCGAGTTCGACGGCGCGTTTCAAGTGCGGCAGTGCGGCGTCGTCATCGAACCTTGAATGAGCGGCCTGGCCCAGGCTGAACTCTTTCAGCGCATCGAGCGACGAAGTGGTGGCGGCTTCCAGCGGAGTGGCAAATTTCTGGACCGACCCGATGGACTCGCCGAGCTTTCCCCGCAGACTCGAAGCCGCGCGGTCCAGCGACTTCAGAACTTGTTCCTTGCTTTCGGCCTCAACTTGTTCGCGGCCCAGGGAGTCGTTGGTCTGGGCGTTCACGGCTTCCAGCGTGATCACGTAGTGGCTGCCCAGACTGGAGATGGAGCCGGTCAGCATGGCCTTGACGCTTTCGCGCAGGCAGATTTCGTGAGCGACATCCCTGGTCACGCGCTCCTCGGCAGAGCGTCCCATGAATTTGAGCGCCTGCTGGATTCTGGATTCGGGAAAAATGTTCAGATACGGCGACTGCTCCAGTTGCACGGCCAGCGCCTGCTTCAAGGTTCCGTCGAAGACCGGGTGCCGGGAACGGAAATACAAACCGCCCGGGATGGCCAGAACGAGCAGCACAACCGCTGCGGGGATGAGAAGCTTCCAGGGTTTCCTGGGTGGTGGGGCCGAGCTGGGGTCGGCAGAAGACGCCGCTACCGCTCGTGCGGAGGCCGAGGCTGCTGCCATTGATCCAGAAGCTGCCCACGGAAGCCGCCGGCACCGATGCGGCCGAGGGAATGTTCGCCGCCGCGTGCGGGCCCGATTCCTGAGCCGCCGGCACGGAACCGGAACTGGCTGCGACGGCCCGGCCGCTGCCGGTATCGCGGCGGAGGCGCTGCAGGTCGGCGCGAATGTCGGCGGCGCTCTGGTAGCGCAGGTTGCGGTCTTTCTCGAGAGCTTTGTTGATGATGTCTTCCAGCTTCGGCGGCAGGTCCGGATTCAACCGGATCGGCGATACCGGAGCTCGGTCGAGAATCGCCTGAAAGATGAGAGCGGACGTGTCGCCGCGGAAGGGCAGCGCTCCGGTGGCCATCTCGTAGAGCACCACGCCGAAAGAAAAGAGATCGGTGCGGGGATCGAGTTCTTTTCCCTTGGCCTGCTCCGGGGACATATAGGCGACCGTGCCGAGCGTAGATCCGGGGCTGGTCAGGTGATCTTCCACCGCCACAGCCGTGGGCGCGGTGATGTCCGGGCTGGCTGACGAGGAACGAGACTCGCTTCTTACCTTGGCCAGACCAAAATCCAGAATCTTGGCGTGCTCGCGCCGTGTGACGAAGATATTCGCCGGCTTGATGTCGCGATGGACGATGCCTCCGGCGTGGGCGGCATCGAGGGCGTCGGCAATCTCGATGGCCAGGGAAAGCATCGTCTCCAGTTCCATGGGCCGGTTGCCGATCAGGTGCTTGAGCGTGACGCCGTCGAGGAACTCCATCACGAGGAAATGACGGCCGCCTTCCTCGCCGATGTCATAGATGGTACAGATATTGGGATGGTTCAAGGCCGAAGCGGCCTTGGCCTCGCGGCGGAAGCGCTCCAGTGCCTGGCGGTCCTGGGCGAGATCGTCGGGCAGAAACTTCAAGGCGACGAAGCGGCCGAGGCGGGTGTCTTCGGCCTTGTAGACGACGCCCATGCCGCCGCCGCCGAGCTTTTCGATGATCCTGTAATGAGAGATGGTCTGTTCGAGCATTTTCCGCGCAGTGGACCTGGTTCCCCAAGAGCGTCAAGTCCGGTGAGCCATCTTAGGGGCGGAAAGAGGCAAAGTCAACGAAAGGCGAGACGGGGTTGGGGCGATCATCTGCCCCTTGCAGGCGCATCAGCTGGCACATCGGCTAGATCATGCGATGGGGCGATTTGCCTGTTTTCTTACGCCGTGCCGCGTACATTGCCGTCAACGCAGCCGGAAGCAGCGTCCATGTACTGGGCTCGGGAACGGGAACCGGAGGGGGTATATGGCCGGGCGATTTACCCGGGGGAAGAATGAAAACGGGAGGTATGGGACCAAAACCGGGAGGCAATGGTGGAGCGCCAACCGGAGTGGCACCCGGAGTGAGCACTGGCGGTACCGTTGCAATGGGAGCCATCACGGGAGCCGCCCTCGGGAAGCCGGAGAGCGCGGCCATTTGCGGCCCGGCGACTTGCGGGTCTACCTGGGAATCGAACTTCTCGGGCGGTGGCTCCATCGCCGAAGTTGGAGCTTTGGGAGTAGGAGAAATCCGGTTTCCGCAACGGGCGCGAGCATAACTCACCCCATCGGTGATTACCTCTTCGTCCCTGGCCAACTTCAGCTTCCTGCGGGTCCAGTAGATCTTGTTTCCAATTCGGTACGAGACGTAGGCCGATTGTGCAGTTTTGAGGCGAGCCAGGTGGATTCTGGCGAGGTTGAAATCAGAATAGTGCAAACCAACAACGCGGTCGCGAGACACTGCCTCGCGTAATCCCTCCGAGCTGTGAATGCCACCGGGGACAACTGAATAGGGGTAGATGGCCCGTCTCGGGAATCCGCCGTTAGATCGCGGGTTCCGCTCATTCTCCGCTAAGGACCGGGGCTCGCCAAGGTTGCTGAGGGTTGTCGAAGGTGCAGTTTTGCGCGATTGATTCTGATGGCTGGCAAAATACGCAACGACGGCGGCAGGCGCAAGCGCCGCAACCACGCCCAGAAACCAGAGTGCACAATATGCACTGAGAAGTCGTAACTTGTACCGGCGCATATTATGTGGCCGTTTCGTTTGGGGGGGCAATCGATTCTACGGAGCCCAAACTTTGAGTGCAATCGCAATGCCACCATCCCCGTGACCGCCTCCAGGACCTAGGCCTCGCGTTTGCAAAGGCTTAGCGTGGTGCGCCTGCGAACTCGCGGCAAGGGGTCTCTGCAAACCTTTTCAGTTTTACGCGATTTCAGGACTCGATTCCCATCCCGCCTGCTCATCCTTCGACTGCCGAAGCTCGGATTCCAAGCCGTCCCTCAATTTGTCGCAGCAACTCCGTCAGTCCAAAGACCAGTCCCAGGGCTAGCAAGAAAAAAACGAAACCGCCTCTGTGGTGGAGATTCCCAGTAAGGAACGACGGGTCAATGTAAATCGAGAGCAGCGACAGACTGACGATTCGCAGGGCGTTCTTGAATACGGCGATCGGTACGACCGACAGGGCAAGCAACAACTTGTTCACCTTGGAGGTCAACGAGAGTTGAGCCACAACCAGGGTAGTCAGCAGCAGCATGATGCTGGAGCGAATGCCGCTGCACTCCTGGGCAATCTCAATCGTGAGGTTGTGCAGCGCGAAAATAAACCCCTGGCGAGATACGGGCATGCCGAGGAGGCGGAACATCAAGTACGTCAGCGCAGCGGACCCATCTTGCAGAAAGCGGATAACGTAGTGCAACAAGACGCCGGGCAGGGGGACCATGAATAGCAGGAAAGCGAGCGGGAATGCAGCCTTGCGCGCCGCGCCTAAGCCGAACGCCAGGAGAAAGCATCCGACCCAGACACAAACCAGGGAAAGCATCCAGACCGACAAATATCCTGGCATGGTGTTGCGGTATAGAACCCAACCCGTCGCGTAGCCGGAAAGACCGAGTCCAAATGCGATCCCGGCGCCGATTCTTGAGCCGTGATCGGCGGTCTGCTCCATCGGACTGCAGCACTTCAAAAGAAACCACACTGAGACGAGCGGCACAATCGCAATGTGGGTATAGCCCTCGTCCTGTGAGACGAGATGCGCTAATGGCAGCAAAGCCGGCCAATAAAGGAGCAGGGAGGCGGCTACGGCGACTGCAAGCAGGCACCACTGACGAGTCAAGGTTTGCGGGCGCACTTCCGGCTTGAAGGATTTCATTGAAAGAGACGGGGGCGACGATCTACTTTAACAGGGGACAACCACATGGATACACCTCGACGACCCTCTGGCGTCGGCCGCTGGCTGGCTCTAGGTCGAGTCGTTACCAAAGGGGGTTACGCCGCCCGCCCCTTCCGGCTATAATCATGTTGATGTTGACTGCTTGCGATGCTGCAGAAGACCTCCAATTCGCTGCTTTCTTCGCATCTGCCCGAGTGCTGGAGGCCCTGCCTGGTGGCTCTTTACCTCTTCTGTCCCCGGCGCTATCGGGCCAATCTGCCTTCGCGTCTGCGTCCTAGCCTTTTCGGCAGCGACTAAGTCTTTCTTTCTTCCGCAGGGGCTAAAGCCCAAGTCGTATGAGGCGCTTTAGCGGCACGACTAAAGTCGTGCCCTCCCCGAATCGTGGCACGGCTGAAGCCGCGCCCTTCCCAAAGACCAAAGCCAGTAACCACTGGCTGTTCAGGAGGAGGATTCCAATGACGACTAAGACCATGATTGGACCCAAGATCAAGACCGCCCTGCCCGGGCCGAACGCCAGGCGCGTGCTCGAGGGCGATCAAAAATTCATATCGCCGTCCTATACCCGCTCGTATCCGCTGGTGGCCAAGAGTGGACAGGGCATCGTTGTGACCGACGTGGACGGCAACGAGTTTTTTGATTTTTCCGCCGGCATTGCCGTCACTTCGACCGGCCACTGCCATCCGGAGGTGGTCGCCGCCATTCAGAAGCAGGCTGCCGAGCTGATCCACATGTCGGGCACCGACTTCTACTACGAGAGCATGGTGGAGCTGGCCAACCGGCTGTCGAAAATCGCCCCGATGCACGGGCCGCATCGCGTGTACTACGGTAATTCCGGGGCGGAAGCGATCGAGTGCGCGCTGAAGCTGGCGCGCTATCACACCAAGCGGCAGAACGTCATTGCCTTCTATGGCGCGTTCCACGGACGCACCATGGGCGCGCTCTCGCTGACTGCCTCGAAGCCGCAGCAGCGGCGGCGTTTCGCCCCGCTGGTGCCCGGCGTGACGCACGTGCGCTATCCCGATGTGTACCGCGGCTGCGTGGGCGGCGCCCAGGAAGCGGAGAAATTCGCGCTGGGTTGCGCGCGGTTTATCGAGGAAAAGCTTTTCAAGACCACGCTGCCTCCCGAAGAAGTGGCCGCGATTTTCGTCGAGCCGATCCAGGGCGAAGGCGGCTACGTTGTGGCTCCGACCGTCTTCATGCAGGAACTGCGGCGCGTCTGCGACCGCCACGGCATCCTGCTGGTGGTGGACGAAATCCAGAGCGGCGTAGCCCGCACCGGCAAGTGGTGGGCCGTCGAGCACACCGGGGTCGAGCCGGATATCGTCTGCATGGCGAAGGGCATCGCGTCCGGCATGCCGCTGGGCATCACCCTGAGCCGCGCTGAAATCATGGACTGGGTTCCCGGATCGCATGCTTCGACTTTCGGCGGCAATCCGGTGGCCATCGCCGCCGCGCTGGCCACGCTGGATGTGATCGAGAAAGAGCATCTGCTCGAAAACTCGGCCAGCGTGGGCAACCACATCCTGAAGCGCATGGCCGACTGGCCCTCCCGGCTGAAGCTGGTGGGCGACGTGCGCGGCCGCGGCCTGATGATCGGCGTGGACATCGTGAAAGACAAAACCACAAAAGAATACGGCAACGCCGAGCGTGATCGCATCGTCGAGATGGCTTTCGAGCACGGCGTGCTGTTCCTGGGCTGTGGGCCGAGCTCGATCCGGCTGTGCCCGCCGCTGGTTGTGACCAGGGATCAGGCCGACGTGGCGGTGGACGTGCTGGAAGAGTGCATCTCGGCGGTTGGTAAGGGCGTGTAGTTGTCAGCTGTCGTCATCGGTGCCTTTGACGTGTGAACATCCCCACTCAAGCCAAAACCGGGCTTGAGTGGGCCACCCATCCCATTCAAGCCTGGTTTTGGCTTGAGTGAGACAGGCGGAACGTTCCCAGTATCTACTTTGCATCGCAACCCAGAGAGAAGCGCAGAGCGGCACACACCTCATTCATTCGCGCGGGACTAAGTTGGGCCATGCGTTTCCCCAGGCGCTGTTGCGACACCGTAACTGCATTGTGCAGGTTCACCGCGCACGGGGACTTCATGCCGTCTTCCTCGTTGAGAACGACTTCCGAGGGCACCCCGCGAATCGTGGAAGTGACCGGCGCAACCGTGACCGTGGATAAATACGCGATGGCGCTGTTGCGGGTGAGCACGAGGGCGGGGCGTTTTTTGTCGGGCGGCGCAAACTGGTAGAGCCGAACTTCACCTCGGGCTATCCGACCTCGGGCTATTCTTCCTCCGGCTATTCTGGCGGCCACGCGGCCTCCGATTCCCAATCCCGCGCTTCCACGTCGCCTTGCGGCTGTCGCGAGTAGCCCTGACGGTCGCGCTCTTCACTGGCTCGCAGTTCCAACCGGCGGAGATGTTCCCGCAGGGCGTCGCGGACTAAAGCGGAACGGTTTCGCCTGGTGCGCTTCGCGGCCTGGTCGGCGGCGTGTAACAGCTTCTTATCCAGCACGATTTGAACGATTTGCATATGTGGAATCTACTCCACAGTATACTACACATAAGGGACATTTCACAGCAGCAGTACCGTCCATTTTCCTTCCCCCACCAACAGTTTCGGTAATGGCTAGTTGGCATCTTGCCAGCGGCGTCATCCCGAGCGGAGCCGTTCTTCAGGCGCAGCGAGGGATCTCCCCCAGAAACACTGCTAGGGGAGATCCCTCCCGCGGCTGAACTACGCCGCGGTTCGGGATGACGTAGATAGAAAATTCAAACTGAACCACTGCCACATTTTCCGTTCCCATTCTGGGACTGTTCACCTCACCGCACCCCAGCGCGAGCCCGAACGTGCGTAGAATCACATCGTCTGTGCCGACGTCCCAATAGACTCCACCAAGAATTCCTGATGCTTCCCGTCCCCTTAACTCGGGCTATTGTTCGCAGCCTGGACTGGCTCGGGGACCGCGTCCTCAAGTTCAACAATAAGCCGCAGCATCTGCGCGTGGGCGTGCGCGGGGAAGAAGATGCTTATTTCTACCTGCGTAAACTGGGCTACAAGATCGCCGCCCGCAACTACCGCACGCCGCGCTGCCGCGGCGAAATTGACCTGATCGGATGGGACGGCGATGTCCTGTGCTTTATCGAAGTGAAGACGCGCACCTCGCGGGAAGTGAAGCCGGGGGTGGCGGCGGTGGACCGGCATAAACGCCGGGAAGTGGCAGAAGTAGCACGAGAGTACCTGCGGCATCTTCCACCAACGTGCCAGTGGAGGTTCGACATCGTGAGCGTATACTATATCGGTTTAGTGGCCCATCCGCAGTTTGAAGTCTTTCGCAACGCCTCTCTGGCGGCGTAGAATACGGCGTTTGCTCGTGCTCATGGAAAGGATGTACGTAAGTGCCGGAACTTAGAAAAGATCCGATTGTCGGGCGCTGGGTCATTATTTCGACCGACCGCGCCAAGCGCCCCACCGATTTCGCCCGCGAAAACATGAAAATCAAGGGGGGATTCTGCCCCTTCTGTTACGGCAACGAAAGCAAGACCCCTCCCGAGATTCAGGCCTACCGCCCCAACCCGAACGGCGGCCCCCCGCCGCAGCGCGACTCGCCGGGATGGACCGTGCGGGTGGTTCCCAACAAGTTTCCCGCCCTGGGCATTGAGGGCAATCTCAACCGCCAGGCCGAGGGCATGTTCGACCGCATGAACGGGATCGGCGCCCATGAAGTGATCATCGAAACCCCCGACCACAACGCCAGCCTGGCGACTTTGCCGCCCAAGCGCATCGAAGACGTGCTGTGGACCTTCCGCGACCGCATTTTGGACCTGAAGAAGGATCGCCGGTTCAAGTACATCCTGATCTTCAAGAATCACGGGGAGGCGGCCGGCGCGTCGCTCGAACATGCGCATTCGCAGTTGATCGCGTTGCCGATTCTTCCCATCAACGTGGTGCAGGAACTCGAAGGGTCGAAGCAGTATTTTCTGTACAAGGAACGCTGCGTGTTCTGCGACATTATCCGGCAGGAGATGGACAACGGCGTCCGGGTGGTGGGAGAGAACGAGAACTTCGTCACGCTGGCGCCCTACGCCCCGCGCTTTCCGTTTGAGACCTGGATTCTGCCCAAGCAGCATGAATCGGCGTTTGAAAATTCGTCGTCGCACATGTTTGAGAACCTGGCGCGGGCGTTGAAAGAGCTGCTCGGTCGGGCCGACCGTGTGCTCGACAATCCTCCGTACAATCTGGTGATCCACAGCTCGCCGGCGCAGGACCCGACCAACGACCACTACCACTGGCACATCGAATTCATGCCCAAGCTGACCAAGACGGCTGGATTTGAGTGGGGCACGGGCTTCTACATCAATCCCACGCCGCCCGAGGAGGCAGCCAAGTTTCTGCGCGAGGCGAACGTGGAGGATTCGGCGCCGACGCCCGTCGGTTGAGCAAATCAGGATGGAGCAAGCGGAGCGCGGCTACAAGCCGCGCTTTTTTTCGTTTGGGGCAGACCAGAAAAAGCATCCCAGGCAGAGAACGTCTTGGCGCACTCACCCTTGGGTGCGATCGAGCACTTCTTCGTGCCACGCCATCTGGATGGCTTCGAGCTTGCCCTCATTCGAGGCCTTGGGATCGCCCGTAAAGCCCGGCAGTTCGAGCACATAGCGGTGCAGGTCTGTGAAGCGGATGGCAAGAGGATCGAGTTCGGGATGATTCTGGGAAAGCAAAACGCCGATATTCTGAGCGTCGTCCCAGGTCAGCGATTTAGGCATAAGAACTCCCGGAAAAGGTTTCAAAGTTTCAATGTTTCAAAGTGGTCAGACTTGAGCAGGAAGACTCGGTTTCGGTTTCTGAACCTTGGAAACTTTGCAACCTTGAAACTTTGAAACCTGTATTTAGTGCTCTTCCGACACGTAATTCCGATTCCAGGCCGGAATCTCGACGACCACCTTGCCCGGCTTCACGATTTGCGCCTGGCAGCCGAGACGTGAGTTTAACTGGAGATCGGCTGCCATGTCCAACCGGTCGGCCTCGTCGTCCTCCATGGCCGAGAGATTCTCGGCTCCTTCTTTCACCCAAACGTGACAAGTGGTGCAGGCGCAATTGCCGCCGCAGGCGTGGTCGAGCGTGACGCCGAAATTCAGCGCGACGTCGAGCAGCGACTCTTCCTTGCCGTGATGTTCGTACGGCAGCTTGCCGTGCTCGAACTGCACCGTCTTGCCCTCAGGCAGGAACGTGATCTGCACCGTGTTTTCGCCGGGCGCGTCTTCGGTCAATGTGCCGGCTCCTTGTGTCTTTTCGTCAGCCATAGGCTCCTCATCGGGAGATTGAGCAATTGGGAAGTTTGGTAATTGAGTAATTGAAAATCACGAAGGTCCTAAATAACACAATTACCAAATTTCTCAATTACTCAATTCCCGCTCATTCAAATTCTGCCTTCGCCATGGGATGCGGAGCGGTTGGGCCGTCGCCCAGATCCGTCTCGTCCATGCTCTTCCCTTTGAGAGCGGAAGAGACTGCCGTATCCATCATCAGTTCAGCCAGGCGCATCGTGCCCTGGTTCAGCGCGTCAATGGCCTTGCGGATGGCCGCGTAATCATCTTCCGCCTTCACCGCGAGCAGCGATTTTTCCATCTTGGCGATCTGCTTCTTCTCGTCGGTCGTGAGCTGGCCCCAGGCCGCGCTCTTCTTCCCTTTTTCGAGCGCCGCGAGGATCGTACCGGCTTCATTGCGCGCCTCAATCACCTGCCGACGGCGGAAATCCTCTTCGGCATTGTCGAACGAGTCGAGAATCATGTTCTCGACCTGGTCGTCAGTCAGTCCATAGCTGGGCTGCACCTGAATCTCGGCCTCCTTGCCGCTGCGCTGCTCGCGCGCGGAAACGTGCAGGATGCCGTTGGCATCAATCAGGAACTTGACCTCAACCCGCGGGATGCCGGCGGCCATCGGCGGAATACCCTTGAGATCGAACCGCGCCAGCGAGCGGCAATCTTTCGCCAGTTCACGTTCGCCCTGCAGCACGTGAATCGCGACGTTGGCTTGCCCGTCCACCTGCGTGGTATAGAACTGCGTCGCCGACGCCGGAATGGTCGAGTTGCGCAGAATGATCTTGTCGGTAACTCCGCCGGCGACTTCGATGCCCAGCGACAGTGGCGTCACGTCGAGCAAGAGCATGTTCTCTGTCGCCAGAGATCCTCCACCGAGAATGTTGGCCTGCACGGCGGCGCCAAGTGCCACAACTTCGTCAGGATTCAGCTCGGTGTGAGGCTCGCGGCGGAAGAGTTCCTTCACCAGCGCACGCACTTTCGGGATGCGCGTTGAGCCCCCAACCAGAACGACTTCGTCCATCTGCTCAGGCTTGAGGCCGGCGTCTTTCATCGCCTGCCTGCAGGGGCCGACGGTGCGGTCAATGATTGGCTGGATCAGTTGCTCGAACTGCTCGCGGGTAATTTCGCGCTGGTAGCGCTGAGCTTGCGGAAGTTCGATATCGAGCTTGATCGAAGGCTGCGACGATAACGCAATTTTGGCTTCGATCACGGCCTTGCGAATGGCTTGTACAGCTTCCGCGTTGCGGCGAAGATCGAGCCCCAGGTCGCCGCGAATATCGTCGAGCGCGATCGTGATCAGCAGATTGTCAATGTCGTCGCCGCCGAGATGGGTGTCGCCGTTGGTGGAAATGACCTCGAAAATGCCGTCGTGCAGCTTCAGAATCGAGATATCGAACGTGCCGCCGCCCAGGTCGTAGACCGCGACGATTCCGTTCTGCTTCTGGTCGAGGCCGTAGGCGAGCGACGCGGCGGTTGGTTCGTTGACCAGGCGAAGCACTTCGAGTCCGGCGATGCGGCCCGCGTCTTTCGTGGCCTGCCGCTGCGCGTCGTTGAAGTAGGCGGGAACGGTGATCACCGCCTTCGTCACCGGGCCGTTGAAGTAGCGTTCGGCGTTGCGCTTCAGTTGGCGCAGAATGAGCGCGGAAATCTCCGGCGGGGTGAATGTCTTGTCTCCCAGCTTGATGCGGAGCACTTCGCCCGGCTGCAGATCTTCTGCGAGGCGGAACGGGAACAGATTCAGTTCTTCCTGGATATCTTCCACGCCGCGTCCCACGAGTCGCTTGACGGAATAAACCGCCCGTTCCGGCGTTTCAATGAGCTGCCTGCGGGCAGAGTTTCCGATGACTGGCTGATTGTTTTCGTCGAGCGCAACCACCGAAGGGAGAAGGTTCGAACCGTCCTCGCCCGGGATCACGACGGGCGTTTCCCCCTGCATGAACGCCACGAGAGAATTCGTGGTGCCCAGGTCTATGCCGACAATGTGCTCAGCAGACATTGTGTAATTGTGTAATTTAGTAATTAGGTAATTGAAAAGCCTTCGGGTTGAAATTACTCAATTACTCAATTTCCCAATTACCAAATCTTTCAATCTTCCAGCGCCGCATTCACATCTCGCACCAGGTTCCGGATGTAGTTGCGGCGGTTGAGCGTGTCCAGCATCTTTGCAGTGATCTTGGCGCGATCCTCGGCTGGCGCCTTCGTGCCGTGATTGCGTTCGATCAGGCTGTCCCATTCGGCCCAGTATGTTTGCAGTTCCTGTAACAAGGCGTCGTGTTTGGCTTCGAGCGCAACCTTGTGCGCCGTGATTTCCTTTGTCAGATTCGGATCGTCTTCGCCTGTTTTCTTGTTCATGCGCAGTTCTTCAAGCTGCATGTTCAGTTCGAAAACTTCTTCGAGCAGGTCGGGCGGAACGATTTGTTTCTTGATCTCCCCAGTCGCGCGCGCCTGTTCGGTGGCGCTCTTGGATTGCTCTTCAAGAACAACGCCTTCGAGATGCAGCAAGTATGCCGTCCGCTTGATCGGGTCGCGCAGCGTGCGGTACGCGTCGTTCAGCAGCGAGCTCTGCTCCAGGCTCCATTCCTGCTCATCGCTGCCGGCGCGAGCACTTAGATCCGGGTGGAGTCTCCGGCTCAAGTCGTAGAAGTCTTTCTCCAACTGGGCGACATCAAGACCGAGCTTGGGTGGCAGGCCGAAGAAGGTGAAGTAGTCCACCGGCCGCGGGGGTTGCACCTTGCCGCAGGCCTCGCAGAAGTGCGCGGCGCGCATCGAACCGCACGACCAGCAGGAATGCGTCTCCTGCGGCAGCGGCTTGGCGCCGATCACGGTAAGAGCAGACTTGGTCGTCACTTCAACTCCTCACCACTCGTTCTCAGATTGCCGCTGCCTTCCGGCTTGGCGCCTTGAAACATGCCTCCCGGGCCGCGGCAGCCCATTAAGCCAAGTTCGCCGATGGCGCACGCGGCGTGCGGGCGAGGACGCCCGTGCCGCATAGGAGTGACTGCGCAACCGCAGGCATCAGGCGGAAAACGAAGTGCCGCAGCCGCAGGATTTCGTCGCCTGAGGATTCACGAACACGAAGCCCTGCTGCATCAGCGTTTCCTGATAGTCCAGGGTCATGCCGTGCAGGTAAATGAACGACTTCGGGTCCACGAAGACGCGCACGCCGCCGAATTGAAAGATGCGGTCGCGCTCGCGCGGTTGCGTGTCGAAACGAACGTTGTAGCTCAGGCCCGAGCATCCTCCGCCCTGCACGCCAAGCCGCAAGCCGCCCTGTTCGGGCGAAATGCCTTCCTTGGCCATCGCGCTGCGGATCTTGGCGAGGGCCTTGTCGGTCACGAGGATTCCTTTTGCGGTGGACGGCGCGGTTTGTTCCGTTGTTGTCGTCATACACAAGCCATGAGCAATGAGCTATGAGCCGTGAGCAAAGCCAGGCGGTGAGCGTGTGTCGTCCGGGCTATCATGCCCGAAGGGCCGGCTCGCCGCTCATCGCTCACTGCTCATGGCTAACGGCCACCGGCTTTGCGGCTTCCTGCTTCTTCTTCCAGTCGCCGATCGCGGCGCGGATGGCGTCCTCGGCCAGCACCGAACAGTGGATCTTCACCGGGGGCAGCGAAAGCTCCTTCACGATGTCCATGTTCTTGATGGAGAGGGCTTCGTCCACCGTCTTGCCCTTGACCCACTCGGTTGCGAGCGAGGACGAGGCGATGGCCGAGCCGCAGCCGAAGGTCTTGAACTTGGCGTCTTCAATGACGTTGGTTTCGCGGTTGACCTTGATCTGCAGCTTCATGACGTCGCCGCACTCGGGCGCGCCGACCAGGCCGGTGCCCACGTCCGCGCTCGCTTTGTCCATCGAGCCGACGTTGCGGGGGTGGTTGTAGTGATCAATGACTTTGTCGCTGTATGACATTTGTTTCTCCAATTCGAGGTTTCAAAGTTTTTAACGTTTCAATGATCGCTTTCGTCGGGGCTTCAAGGATCCCCAAAACCTTGGAACTTTGCACCCTTGCAATTAATGCGCCTCTCCCGCCCACTTCACGTCTTTCAAGTTGATGCCTTCCTTCGCCATCTCGTAGAGCGGAGAAAGCTCGCGCAAGCGCTCCACGGTCTCAATGACGCGATCGGCAACGTAATCCACTTCGGCTTCGGTGTTGAAGCGCCCGATGCCGAAACGGATGGAACTGTGCGCCAGGTCGTCGCCGGTGCCAAGAGCCTTCAATACATAAGATGGTTCCAGCGTCGCCGAGGTGCAGGCCGAGCCGCTCGAGACTGCGATGTCATTAATGCCCATCAGCAGCGACTCGCCCTCCACGTAGGCAAAGCTGATGTTCAGGTTGCCGGGCAGGCGGTGCTCCATCGAACCGTTGATGTAAACCTCGTCCAGGCGGTTCATGATGCGGTCGCGCAGGCGATTGCGCAGGCCGGCGAGGCGGCAGGATTCCTGCGGCATTTCTTCCTGCGCCAAGGCGCACGCCTTGCCAAGGCCGACAATGCCCGGAACGTTCAGCGTTCCGGAGCGCATGCCGCGCTCGTGACCGCCGCCGTCAATCAGGGCGGAAAGTTGCACCCTCGGGTTCTTTCGCCGCACATACAACGCGCCCACGCCCTTCGGCCCGTAAAGTTTGTGCCCGGTGATGGACATGACATCAATGTTCTGCTTGTTCACGTCTACCGGAATCTTGCCGATGGCCTGCACCGCGTCCGTATGGAAGATCACCCCGCGCTCGTGACACAGCTTGCCGATTTCATCCACCGGCTGCACTACGCCGATCTCGTTGTTCGCCGCCATGATCGAGACCAGGATCGTCTTGTCGTCCATGGAGCGCTTCAGGTCGTCGAGATCGATGAGACCGTCCTTCTGCACCGGCAAGTAGGTCACACGATAGCCGTATTTTTCGAGGCGCTTGCAGGTATCGAGAACGGCTTTATGCTCGGTGACTGCGGTGATGATGTGGTTGCCCTTCTCGCGGTACATCTCGGCTACGCCCTTGATGGCGAGGTTGTCGCTCTCGGTCGCGCCCGAAGTAAAGATGATCTCTTTCGTGGTCGCGCCGATCAGCTTGGCGATGCGCTCGCGCGCCGTCTCCACGCCTTCTTCCGCCGCCCATCCGAACGAGTGGTTGCGGCTGGCCGCGTTGCCGAACTTCTCCATGAAGTAGGGCAGCATCTCTTCCAGCACCCGCGGATCCATCGGGGTGGTGGCGTGGTTATCCATATAAATCGGCAGCTTCACACCCTTCGCCTCGGGATGGTGCGACTGGGTGACTGGCTGGGGGGTCTTTACATCCGTGCTCATTGTTTCCTCTCCTACTTTGGATGAACCTGGTAATTGCGGCGGCTCAGCTGATCGTCACCAGCTCCGCCGGCTTGGGAGCCGGGCTTGCCTCTTCTTCCGGCTCTTCCCGCATGTGCGAAATCTTGATCCGCTTCAGCACCGCTTCGATGCTTTCGTTCACCTTGCGCAACGGCTCGCGGATATTGCAGCGGTCAGTCTGGTCACACTCGCCGCGCTGGGTGATGCAGGACGTGATAAACAAAGGTCCGTCAATCGCCTGAATCACCTCGAATGCCGAAATCGTATGTGCCGCGCGCGCCAGTGTATAGCCACCATTGATGCCATGCTGCGACTGCAACAGGCCAGCCTTTGCCAGCCGTTGCAAAATCTTGGCTAAAGCCTCAGGCGGGATCCCGAAGGCATCGGCCACGTCCTTGGCGCTGCGCGAACCGGCCCCAGGCTGCTCGGCCAGGTGCTTCATGGCCATCAGCGCATAGTCGGCTTTCTTGGTGAGCTTCAGCATTGGCGTGGCCTAAATCCGACTGATAAAGTCGCATAGAACGCCGACCTTTTCCGTCGTATTTCTATCATACCCTTGCAAACTGGTTTCAAGCAAGGCCTACTGGCCAGTGAGGAAGACCGGCCGAACGGTAACTATTGAGGATTGAACTGCATAGCTTATGGCGAGGTATTCAGTCGCATATAGACGAGGCGTCATACCCCCTGGTTTCGCTTCTAGGCAATAAATTTCACAGAGCCGTGACATTGGGGGACTTGACAAGCCGCACAGCCAGTCTACAATGACCGGAAATTCACGCGGAATTGTCTTTTCGTGTGGTTTGGGTTGAAAAAGACACTTCCCGATGAAGACCTTTAAAGTTGCCCGCAGCTCAGCCCAACCCTGCTCCTCAGCCATGCAAACACCTTCGCGTGCAAATCGTTAGCCGTGACGAGGACGCCGAATTCGTCGAATGCAAGGAATGCGGCGAGATCTTCGAGTCCAGTGAATTCAAGGACATGAACATCGAAGAGAAAACCCGCGACGAGTTCTGATCTGCAGCCTTGTCCTGAAATTACGACCGTAACCCACGAAAGTCATCTTGCCTTGAGGCAGGCCGGAAAGCCTTGCTATGGTGCAAGGGGGCTTGTGTCGCTGCCGACAGCCCACTTCGTCATTACTATAACAATGTCTACCGTGGCTCTAGTCGTGGACGACTCCATGCTGATGCGCTTTACCGTGTGCCGCTTTCTGGAAGAGCGCGGGTATAAAGTGGAATCGGCCACAAACGGCCTGGAAGCGCTCGACATGCTCGGCCGCATACAGCCGGAGCTGATTGTCACCGACATGCAGATGCCCAAAATGACCGGCAGCGAACTGATCACCGCCCTGAAGGCAAAGCAGGAGACGGCCGATGTTCCCATCATTGTTGTGGCGGGCCGCTCCAGCGGATTCGACGAGTCGGAAAAACGCGCCAACTTCACCATCTACAAAGACATTGATATTGAGGCGCAGCTGGCCAAGGCGCTCGATGCGCTGTTTGGCGGAACGCGCGGCCAGGCGGCGGGAAAGTAGTCGGGCGACGCTGCTGGGAGCGGCTACTTCAACGCCAGCCCCGCCTCCGCCGAAAAATCCATCGGTGCAAAATCCTCGGCTAGGAATTTCGGGTAGGCGGCAGCCGCGATCATCGCCGCATTGTCGGTCGAAAGCGGGCGCGACGGAAAAAATACGGGCAGGCCTTCTTTCGCTCCCTCCCGCTCGAACGTCTGCCTCAGTTCCTGGTTCGCGGCGACTCCTCCGGTGACGAATAACGTAGCCACATCACAGGAGCGCGCCGCTGCCAGCGTCTTACCCACCAGATCTTCCACGACAGCCCGCTGGAATGAAGCGACGAGGTCGAGTGTGCGCTTGTCGCAGTGCGCCAGATAATCTTCCAGCGTTGGCTTGGGGATCGCCAGCAGCGCCTGCCGTCGGGCTTCAACCGCCCCGCGCATCTCATGCGCTTCGACGTAACGCAGAATCGCGGTCTTAATTCCGCTGTAGGAAAAATCAAAGCGAGGACGGTCGTCATCCGGCTCGACGTTGCGCCCATCGTGGCGGCCGCGCCGGTCGGCATGCTTGATCTGCGCCGGCGGGAACTTCACCACTCTCGGATCGCCGTGCGGCGCAAGGCGGTCAATCACTGGGCCGCCGGGATAACCCAGGCCCAAGAGTTTCGCGGCCTTGTCGAAGGCTTCGCCGGCAGCGTCGTCGCGGGTATGGCCGATGTTTTCGTAGGTCCAGCTTTCGTCTTTCTGCTGCGCCAGATAAAGATGCGTGTGCCCGCCCGAGACGACCAGCGCCAGCACGGGGAATTGCACTTCGTGATTGCCTTTCTGACGTTCTTCCAGCAGCACGGCGTGAATGTGCCCTTCAAGGTGGTTGACCGCGATCAGCGGCTTGTCGAGCGCAAAGGCCAGCGCCTTGGCATAGCTGATGCCGACCAGCAACGCGCCGGCGAGGCCCGGCCCACGCGTCACTGCAATCGCATCTACCGAGTCATAGGTATGCCTGGCCTCGGCCAGAGCCTGCCGCACCACGGGCACGATGGCTCGCAGATGCTCCCGCGACGCCAGTTCGGGCACGACGCCGCCATACGGCTGATGCGTCGCGAACTGCGAAGCCACCACGTTTGAGACCACCTGCTCGCCCGAGCGCACCACGGCCGCCGCGGTCTCGTCGCAGGAGCTCTCGATACCGAGGATGTAGGCGTCAGGCATTTGTCTAATATTATTAGAAAAGCCTGAAACTGATGCCCGAGACATCGAAACATTTCGCCACCTCCATCGTTCAGACCCTGCGCCAGCGCGGCTTCGAGGCCTACCTGGTGGGCGGATGCGTCCGCGATTTGCTGCTTGGCCGCGAGCCGGAAGATTACGACATCGCAACCAGTGCGGCCCCCGAACAGGTGATGGGAATTTTCCCCGAGACATACGCCGTTGGCGCGCAGTTCGGTGTCGTGCTGGTACCTCTTCCTGAGGCAAGCGTTGGCCATGACGTTTCGGCGAGATCTTCGCCAAAATCCCGCACCGTCGAGGTCGCCACCTTCCGCAGCGACATCGGCTACTCCGATGGCCGCCATCCTGACGAAGTGCGCTTCAGCCGCGACCCGGCCGAGGACGTGGCCCGCCGCGATTTCACCATCAACGGCATGCTGCTCGATCCGGTCAGCGGCGAGGTGCTCGATTTTGTCGGCGGCCGCGCCGATCTGGCGGCGGGAATCATCCGCACCATTGGCGATCCCGAAAAGCGCTTTGCCGAAGACAAACTGCGCATGCTGCGGGCGGTGCGCTTTGCGGCGCGGTTCGAATACGGCATCGATCCCGCGACATTTGCCGCAATGCAGAAGCTTGCGCCTCAAATTCAGGCGGTTTCCCGCGAGCGCGTGCGTGACGAACTGACGCGCATGCTCACCGAAGGCCATGCCCGCCGCGCGTTTCTGCTGCTGGATGAAAGCGGTCTGCTCCAGGAGGTGCTGCCCGAGATCTCCGCCATGAAAGGCGTGGAGCAGCCGCCGGAATTTCATCCCGAAGGCGACGTCTTCGTGCACACGCTCCTGCTGCTCGAAAATCTGCCGCATCCCTGTCCGCTCACACTGGCCTGGGGAGCGCTGCTGCACGATGTGGGCAAGCCCCCGACGTTCCGCGTGGCCGAGCGCATCCGCTTCGACAATCACGTGGAGGTGGGCGTGAAGATGGCCGAGGAGATCTGCCGCCGCCTGCGATTTTCCACGGACGAGACGGAGCAGATTCTGGCGCTGGTGGACAACCACATGCGCTTTGGCCACGTGTACCGCATGAAGGAATCCACGTTCAAGAGGTTCCTGCGCCTGCCTGTCTTTGACGAGCACCTGGCGCTGCACCGCGCTGACTGCCTGGCCAGCCATCGCAATCTGAGCACGTATGAGTTCGTGCGGCAGAAGCGGGAAGAAGTTCCGCCGGCGAATCTGCGCCCGGCGCCGCTGGTGACCGGCGACGATCTGATTGCGGCTGGCCACGCCCCGGGGCCAAAGTTCCGCGAGATTCTCACCGCCGTCGAAGACGCGCAACTGGAAGGGCGCTTAAGTTCGCGGGACGCCGCTCTCGAGTTCGTGCGCCAGGAATTTCCCGTGTGATGGTCCCTTGGTAGTGCCTTAGTTTGAATCACATCTCGTTCGGAAGTGGTCATCCCGAAGCCCCGCGCTTTCACCAGCGGGGCGAGGGATCTCCCTATCCGGCACTCTCGGAGCGGGCGATCCCTCCCTCCGCCTGAAAACCGGCTCCGCTCGGGACGAACCCTAGGCAAGGAAAGACCGATCACAATTCAAACTGAGGCACTAACCGTCCCTTCGCCTTGTGTCCGGCACGCCGCCAGAATGTTAGAATCGTTTTTCTCTGATTCGCCTCTGCTTGCTGAGGAGCCGCACTTTGCAGCGCGCCGCCGCCGGACTCGAAAAGATCGTCGCGAATTCCGTCCGGCAGGCGCCTGCCTCAGAAGGACCGCTGCTGGCCTGGCCGCTGGTCTGCGGTTGGGCGGTGGCCCAGCGCACGCGCGCGTTGAATTTCGCGGGCGGCGTGCTGCGCGTGGAAGTCGCCGATGCGGGATGGAAAGCGGAACTGCAAGCGCTCGCGGCGCGGTACCTGGCGGTGATCAACCGGTACAGCGCGGCGACGGTTCACAGAATCGAGTTTGTAGTTGCCGGTTCGGAGAAAGCCGATCAGCGGCTGCGCTGAGCAGCGCTTCGTTATCTCATGAAAGTTACCGACAAAGACGTCGCTTACGTGGCCGACCTGGCGAACCTCGACCTCACTGCCGAAGAGCGCACGGCCATGCTGCGCGATCTGAACTCGATCCTCGACTACGTGGACCGGCTGAACGAACTGGACACATCCAACGTCCCACCGATGGCGCAGGTCTCCGACCGTTACGGAGTAGACGAATCGAAGCAGGGCAGCGAGCGCTTCGCCTACGCCAGCCGCGAGGACGTCCTCGAAGGACTGCGGAAGTCGTTGCCGCACGAAGTGGCGCTCGAAAACGCGCCCGACGCCGACGACCATTTCTTCCGCGTGCCGAAAGTGATTGAGCGATAGACCTGTGGACCTCACCTCCCTCACGATCGATTCCGCCCGTTCCGCCGTACAGGAGCGCAAGATCACCGCGCTGGCCCTCGCAGAAGCGCATTACGCCCGCATCCAGAAAGAAGACGGTCAGATCGGTGCGTTCCTGACTCTATGCAAAGATCGCGCGCTGGAGCAGGCCGACCGCATGGATCGTCTGGCGGCAGAAGGAAAGCCATTGCCGCCGCTTGGCGGCGTCCCCGTGGGCATTAAAGATGTGATGAGCACGCGCGGCGTCCGTACCACGGCCGGATCGAAGATTCTGGAAAAATACGTACCGCCGTATGACTGCACCGCTGTTGCCCGCATGGAAGCGGCCGGCGCCGTGGTGCTGGGCAAGATGAATTGCGACGAGTTCGCGATGGGCTCGTCGAATGAGAACTCCGCCTATGGTCCGGTGCGCAATCCGCGCGACCTGAACCGCGTGCCCGGCGGTTCTTCGGGCGGTTCGGCTGCGGCAGTTGCGGCTGACATGGCGGTCGTCACTTTGGGCTCCGATACCGGCGGATCGATCCGCCAGCCAGCCTCGTTTTGCGGGGTGGTTGGCATGGTGCCGACTTACGGACGCGTCTCGCGCTACGGCCTGATCGCCTTTGCCTCGTCGCTGGACCACATTGGCCCGCTGGCCAAGACCGTGAAAGACGCCGCCATCGTGCTGCGCACCATCGCCGGGCGCGACCCGATGGATTCGACTTCGGCCGAAGTGCCCGTCCCCGACTATGTCGCGGACCTCGACAGGCCGGTGCGGGGGATGAAGCTCGGCGTGGCCAAAGAGTATTTCGGCGAAGGGCTCGACGACGAGGTTCGCCAGGCGGTCGAATCCGCGATTGACAAGCTGAAAGCCCTGGGCTGCGAGATTGTTCCCATTTCGCTGCCGCACACGCCCTACGCCATTCCAACTTATTACCTGATCGCGACCGCCGAAGCCTCGGCGAATCTGGCGCGCTTCGACGGCGTCCGCTACAGCCACCGCGCGCGAGGAGTCAAAACCTTGTCGGAAATGTACCGGCGGAGCCGCGATGAGGGTTTCGGTGCCGAAGTGAAGCGCCGCATCATGCTCGGCACGTATGCACTCAGCGCCGGATATTATGACGCCTACTATCTGAAGGCGCAGAAAGTGCGCACGCTGCTCACGCGCGACTTTGACGAGGCCTTCCGCAAGGTGGATGCAATCGTTACGCCCACCAGTCCTACGGCGGCGTTCCGGCTGGGCGAGAAGTCAAACGACCCGCTGGCCATGTATCTGGCCGACATCTACACGGTGACCGCCGATCTGGCGGGAATTCCGGGAATTTCCGTCCCCTGCGGCGAGACGAAAGAAAAATTGCCGATCGGGCTGCAGATTCTCGGCAAGCACTTCGACGAGAGTACGATTCTGTGCCTGGCGCACGCCTGCGAGCAGGCGGCCTAATCAACTCCAAAAGCTACTTTCTCCGCCAACGGATGCCGTCTTTCGTGATCTCCACGACAACTCCGGCAGACGTGAGTTCGGCGCGAATCGTGTCGGACGCCTTGAAGTCGCGGGCCGCCCGCGCCGCCTTCATCGCAGCGACCTTCTTCTCAATCTCCGCATCCGACATCTGCCCGAACTGGACCGCCTCTCGCAGCTCGCTGCTGATCTCCTTCTCGCGGCCCTCGGCCAGGGCCCACTCATAGACTTGCTTCATCTTCGGGAGATCGTCGTCGTCGAGCACAGCAAAGATTTCGTCAAATTTGGTCACCGCCGCGAGCAGTGCCGGGACGTCGTCTTTCTTCACGCCACCCGTATCGAACGCCGCATTGGCCTGGCGCACCATCTCAAAAATCGCAGCCTGCGCCTGGGCCGTATTCAGGTCGTCGTCGAGAGCGGCGCGCATCCGATCCACCGTTTCCGCCGCCAGCGCCTGCATGGCTGCATTGGCTCCCGCTGGAAAATTGCCCGCGCTCAGCCGCAGGCGGAAATTCCGCAGCCGCTCCACCGACACCGCCGCCTGCTTGAGCCCGTCAAAGGTGAAATTCAGTTGATTGCGGTAGGGAACGGACGTGAGCAGGTAGCGGATGGAAGACGGCTTGTGTCCCTTCAAGATGAGATCGCGCAGGGTGAAAAAATTCCCCAGGCTCTTCGACATCTTCTCGCCTTCCACCAGCAGGAACCGCGCATGAAACCAGAAACGCGCGAAAGGCTTGCCGGTGAGCGACTCCGATTGCGCAATCTCATTTTCGTGATGCGGGAAAACCAGGTCCTCTCCGCCCGCATGCAGGTCAAAGCTCTCTCCGAGTTCCTGCATGGACATCACCGAGCACTCCAAGTGCCAACCCGGCCGTCCGGGCCCGATCACCGTGTCCCAGGAAGCCTCGCCCGGCTTGGGCGACTTCCACAAGGCGAAGTCGCGGGCGCTATCTTTATCGTACTCATCCACGTCCACGCGGGCGCCGTCCTGCATGCCCTTGAAGTCTTTCTTGGAAAGCTTTCCGTATTCGGGGAACTTTGCGATGCGGAAATAGTAAGACCCGTCATCGGTGCGGTAGGCAACTCCTTTTTCCGCCAACTTCCCTACGAAAGCGGCCATCTGCTGGATGTTCTCTGTCGCCCGCACCAGCTTCGGCCGCTCGATATTGATCAGCGCCGAATCTTCGATGAATGCCTTCTCAAACTTCGCCGTGTACTGCTGCACGCTGACGCCATCACGCGCGGCGTTGCGGATGATCTTGTCGTCTACGTCAGTGATGTTCATAACATAGTGCACGGCGTACCCGCTCTGGCGGAGAAAGCGGCGCAGCAGGTCCACCGCGATAAATGTGCGGAAGTTGCCGATATGTCCGTAGTCGTAAACCGTGGGACCGCAGGCGTACATGCGGACTTCGTTATCGCGGAGCGGGCGGAACTCCTCTACGCGCGACGACATCGTGTTGTACAGGCGAAGCGTCATAAGTGGTTATGATGAGCGAACTTACGATTCTAGGGGGCAGTGAGAAAAAGGGTCAAATTACTTTAGGCAGCCGGGTGCCGCGCCGGGGGCAAAGCGTGCGTATGCTCGCGCAAGCGGTGCTGCACGAGAATGACGTAATGCAGCGCCGAGACGATCGTGAAAAGAAACGTTGCCCGCAACAGCACGACGCGGGCAATCCAGATCCAGCGCGCGGGATGCACTTCGAACAACAGCACGAAGAAAACCGCGCTGATCTGCGAAAAAGTGTTGGCCTTGCCGAAAATACTGGGCCGGAAGTCCCGCAGACCGGCAATGGCGAAGAGCACCGCCGACGCCGCGAGGATCGAAATATCGCGGCTGAATACCACCACGGTGTACTTCCAGGGAATCTTGTGAAGAATGGAAAGCACCAGGAACATCGTGCTCAGCAGCAGTTTGTCCGCAATGGGATCGAGGTACTGACCGAGCAGCGTTTGCTGATGTAGCGTGCGGGCCAGCAGACCGTCAAGCCCGTCGCTGAATCCGGCGATGACGAAAACCGCCAGCGCCCAGAGATAGCGGCCCTCGACCATGTGGATCACGATGAAGGGAACGAAAATCATCCGCAGCAGCGTGAGTTGGTTGGGGGCCGTGAAGATCTGGGAGAACTTCACGCACGCTCCTTCGCAGCGTGCGGTTTCGCGCCTGTACTCGCTCCCGGGCGTTGAATCGCCGGAGCTTGGACCGTCCGAGCTGGGATGGAGGGAGTCAGCGCCGCGCATGGCTCCAGGCCGGTCTTGGCCAGAAATCGTTCAGAGAGCGACGGCAAGTTTCCGTCCGGCAAGTCCAGTTCTACACGCTCGATGCGATGCATGGGGAAGAAGACCACCGCGGGCGTGAAGGGCTCGCCCTCTTTCACCATCGCTGCCAGATCTTCGAACGACGCCAGTTCCGCACCGCTGAGACTGAGCCCCTCGGCAGCCAGTTCGAGGATCATCCCCCAGAATTTCTCCCGGGGATTGCCCAGCGTGACAATGACCAGCGCCCCAGGCAGAAATGCCCGTTGAGTCTGACTTCGCGCAGCCGCCTGCACGCCCGCACGCTTCTTCACACTAAGATTCTCGCCTTGGGGACTGCGCTTTGCAACCTGATTTGTTCCTGGCCCTGGACCTTGCGAAACGCCAGCCTCGATCCCGCCATAGTTTGCTTTATCGCCCCCATAAATTTTCTTGTTCTGACACAAACTTTCGATGCACATGACTTGAAGTATGCGTTGGACTCCCACTCTTACGGCAGTTATGGTCACCATGCTGACAGCGGATGCGCTCGAGCATCTGTTGATGCACCAGGGGGAAAGTGAGTATTCAAATGAGGAACCGCTCCCATCTCGGAGCTGCAGTCGTACTGGCAAGCCTTCTGCTAACGCCCTTCGGACGTGCGCAGGAGTCGGCAAGCGCAGGGGCCGCTTCGCCCGCCACCGTTGCAACTGGCTCGACAGCTTCCGCCGCAGCGCCCCAGGAGGCTGCCGCTCAGCTGGTGACAGCGCCAGCCGCATCCCCATCTTCACCTCCACCCCCGGACCCGCCGGCAACGCTACCCACCCCTTCCATTACCGGTCCGTTGTCTGCTCTTCCCCCGGCCGCCTTCGACGCCGGGCCTTTCGGGAAGATCGCTGTAAACGGCATTCTCGACGGTCTGGGTATGTGGACCGGGAATTACGTCTCGGGCGATAAGAGCACGCAGGCAGCGCTGAGCAATGGCCAGGTATTCATTCAGAAGCCCGACGGCTGGTTTCAGTTCTACCTGCAGGCGGGCGCGTACAACATTGCGGCTCTTGGGGCGCCATTCCTGGCAACCGACAAAACGATGACCCAACTCTACGGCCCGGTGCCGGTTGTCTTTGCGAAGCTGCAGCCGGGCAAGAACAGCCCCTTTAAGAACACTTCGTTGCTGGTCGGCGCACTGCCCACCTTGATCGGCGCCGAGTACACCTTCACCTTTGAGAACATGAACATCCATCGTGGCCTGTTGTGGAACCAGGAAAATGCCGTCAATCGCGGAATCCAGGTGAATCAGGTCATGGGCAAGTTCACGGCCTCGCTGAGTTGGAACGATGGCTTCTACTCCAACCGCTACTCGTGGCTCACGGGCTCCTTAACCTACACCAAAGGGCCGCATAGCGTGGCATTTGTGGGAGGTGGCAACTACGGGCAGACCGCGCGTCAGACCTACGCCACACCCGTGCAGAACAATAGCAGTATCTACAACGTGATCTACACCTACACCAAGGGTCCCTGGATCCTCCAGCCCTACTTTCAGTACACCAGTGTACCTACCAACCAGAACATCGGCATCGTGCGGGGCGCGTCCACGACGGGCGGCGCAATGCTGGCCAGTTACACCTTTAAACACGGTTTCTCGCTGCCGGTACGCTGGGAATACATCTCGACTTCTGGGAGCGTCGCGAACCAGGCGGTCAATCTGCTGTATGGCCCGGGCAGCGCTGCCACATCGGTGACTGTGACCCCCACCCTGCAACGCGGCGGCTTCTTCGTTCGCGGAGATCTTGCTTATGTGCATGCGAGTTCGATCACGCCGGGAGACGCCTTCAGTCGCAACGGCATGAACCAGAACCAGCCTCGCGCAATGGCTGAATTCGGGTTCATGTTTGGGAGCAATATTGCGGAGAAGAAATAAAACCGTGGACTTCGGGAAGCCTGATCGGGGACTTCCCGTCTTGTGGGAAAGGGCGGCTTGGGTTCAAACCCATACCCCTGGTGTCAGCACCCAGGCCGCTCCCCATCGGAAATCGCTCGGCGACATTCGCGAAGCCGCGCCACAGCCCGGGTTCGCTCATAACAGTAGTACATGCAGACCTTACTCACAGGAGATTACCGATGGCAGAGACTGCTAACGAAATGAAAAAGACTCTGGGCCTGACCGGGCTCACGATGAACGCCATGGCGCTCATCGCTCCCGGGGCCTTTCTCTGGCTGACGTTTGCCGGCCAGGCCGCTGCCGGCGCCACCGCGCCGTCCATGTGGATCGGCATTGTGTTCGCCACCGCGCTGTGTCTGGCCACCGCTGTGTGTTACGCGGAGATGGCCAAGCTGTATCCCGGAACCGGCAGCTCGTACTACTTTGCCGAGCAGTCGTTCCTGAATCACGACACGGCATGGCCCTATGCCCGCCTGGCAAAATTTGTCGTCGGCTGGGGGTCGCATCTCTATTACTGGATCTATCCCGGTGTGATGGTCGGCGTCATCGGCGTGATCTCGGGCTATCTGGTCGGAACCATCTGGCCGAACTTCATGAGCGCCAGCAATCCCGGTCCGATGTTCATGATGGTGGTTGCCATCTTCTTCGCGTTTGCGGTGTCTTATGTCGCGCATCGCGGCGTGAACGGCTCGACCTCGGTCAACATTGCGATCAACGTCATTCAGATCAGCGCCCTGCTGCTTTTCGCGGTTGTGGCGTTGAACTACCGCATGACTCACCAGCCAGGGAGCACGGCGCTTCAGTTCGATGCGCAGACCAGCGCTTCCTACAGCTACGAATTTGCCACCACCTCGCAGACCGTCAATGGCCAGGCCACCGACGTGATCGTCCGCGACTCGAACGGCGTGCCGCAGCCCAAGCTTGACGCCGCCGGCAAGCCCGTGCCGTTCCACATCAGCTACCCCGAGAAAGACTCCACCGGCGCTTTCGTTTCGCATCCGGACGGCAAGTCGGTCATCCGCATGCACAACTTCGGCTGGATGTTTGTACAGGCGACGATCGCGATTCTGATTCTCGTCGGATTCGAATCGGTGACTTCGATGGGAGCCGAAGCGAAGAATGCCAAGCGCGACGTGCCCATCGCCGTCATTACGTCGCTGCTGGTGCAGGGATGCTTCTGTTATCTCTTTGAGTACTTTGCCGCCAACTACGTGCTCAACAGCGGATACACCATGGCAAACGCCGCCGGATCCGCCGCCCCCATCGGCGACCTGATGATTCTGGTCGGAGACGCCCTGTTCGGAGTCGGCCGCGGCCGCTACTTCATGCTGGCCGAGGCCGCGACCGTGTTCCTGGCCCTGATCGGCACGACGCTTTCCTGCATCAACACCGGAGCGCGCGTCACCTACGCCATGGGCAAGGACAAAGAACTGCCCGACTCCATGGGCCTGCTGCACTCGCAGAACCTGACGCCGCATCGCGCCATCTGGACGCTGGCTACTATCTCGGCCATCGTCGGCTGCATCACCGTCGTTATGTACTTCGGCGATGGTTCGGCCCCGGCCGACTCGGCGATTCAGGCCTTGCCCCATGGCTTCTGGTCCAGTTTCGGATACCTGACCCACGACAAGATGGCGGGGTTGCCGAATTCATTCCTGACCATGACGCTGGCGTCGAACTTCGGAACCTTCCTGCTGTATATGTTGAGCTGCGTGACCTGCATTGTCTGTTTCCACAATCACCCGGAGTTCAAGTTCGTTCGCCATCTCGTGATCCCCGTGTTCGGCTTGCTGGCCAACCTGGCCTGCATGGCGTTTTACATCGTCGGTCCGTTTATGGGATACGGCACGAAGATGGAGCCGCTGCTGGCCCTGGGCATTGCCGCATGCTGGGCGATCTACGGCGGGATCTATTTCCTGCGCGCCAGTAAAGCGGCGGGACGGACGACCTTGGTGGATACTCGCGTGCCGGCGGCATAATTTAGCGTTGGCCGCGGTATGGAAACGGGTTCGGCCTGGCCGCCGCAAGGCAGCCAGGCCGTCGCCGTGTCGGCTCCGGCAGGGAAAGTTAGAACCTCGGTTTGAATCCTGAGCAGCCTATCTTCGCACAGGCGTCATCCTGAGCGGAGCCGGTGTCCAGGCGGAGCGAAGGATCTCGGTCTGCACGAGGCTGAGCCTTATGGGAGATCCCTCACCCCGCGGGTGAAGGCGCGGGGCTTCGGAATGCCCCAGTGAAGTAGAAGCCCAAAATCCAAACTGAGCCGCTACCCAGAACTGCGCTAGCATTATAGGTTGAACCCTTCTATGCTCGAGGTCGAGTTCGCGCAACTCTCCGATCCCGGTACGGTCCGCCCGCGTAACGAGGATTCCCTCGACTGTTTTCTGCCTGGCTCTTCAGAGCTCGGCCGCTCGCATGGCTGGCTCTTTGCCCTGGCCGATGGCGTCGGGGGCCAGCAGCAAGGAGAAGTTGCTTCCCGTGCGGCTGTGGAAGAGGCGGTTGCGGGTTTTCGCCGCGCCGCCGCCATGGAGGCCCACGGCTCGCTCCTGACCCGCCTTGTGCAAGCGGCCAATGCGCGCATTTGCGATACCCAAGCGATGGTGGGCCGCCCCGGCGCTGGAATGGCTTCCACCATTGTCCTGTGCGCCTTGCGTCTCGACCGCGCCACCGTGGCCCACGTCGGCGATTCCCGCTGCTATCTCATCCGCAACGGCCAGGCTCGCGCGCTCACCAGCGACCACACTGTCGCCAATGAACAACTGCATCTTGGAATCCTTTCCAAGGAAGAGGCGGCGTCGGTCCCCACGAAGCACGTCTTAACCCGCTCGCTGGGCAACGGGCTGTTTGTCAAAGTGGACGTCAGCGAGATCCAGTTGCAGGCGGGCGACTTTCTGTTGCTTTGCTCGGACGGTCTGCACGGGGCGCTCACCGATGCCGAGATCGCCTACACGGTAAGCCGCGCCCGCGACCTGAACGCGATCGCCAAGAACCTGGTCGCGCGCGCCAATGAGGCCGACGGCACTGACAACGTGAGCCTCCACTTGATTGCCGTCCGCGGCGTGGAGCGCACCGGAATGTACCGCGGCCGGCCCTACAAGCTTCGTTAAGTTCCTGATTCCGGGCGTTTTTTACGAATTCCTTACATATTTTCTGGCATGATGAGAACGCGCCCTCGAAACCACCGATGACCTCACTCCATCCCGGCGATCAGATGGATCATTACCGCATTGACAGCCTGGTGGCCCGCAGCGGCATGGCTTCCATTTTTCGCGGCACCGATCTCAGGAACAACCGTCAGGTCGCCATCAAAATTCCTCACCCTGAAGTCGAGAGCGACCCCGCACTGTTCGACCGCTTCCGCCGCGAAGAGGAAATCGGAAAGACCCTCGACCACCCCGGCGTGATGAAGGTCTTCGTGGACGACGACCGCAGCCAGGTCTACATGGTCATGGAGTGGGTGGACGGGCGCCTGCTACGCAAGATTCTGGACGAGCAGCCAAAACTTCCACCCGAGCGCGCCGTCCGCCTGACGCTCAACATCCTGGACGCCCTGGGATACATTCACTCCCGCGGCGTCGCGCACCGCGACCTGAAGCCTGAGAACGTCATGGTGGATGAAAGGGCAAACGACGCGACCAAGCTGATTGATTTCGGCATCGCCGCCAGCGCCAAGTCCCGCCGCCTGACTTTCGCCAAGCTCTCCCAGACCATGGGCACGCCCGACTACATTTCTCCCGAGCAGGTCAAAGGCAAGCGCGGCGACGCCCGCAGCGATTTGTATGCTCTCGGCGTGATGCTCTATGAAATGCTGACCGGCAAGGTGCCATTCACGGGCGCCAATCCGTTCCTCATCATGAACGACCGCCTGCTCAACCATCCCGAGCCCCCACGCGAGATTGATCCCGCCATTTCGCCGCAGTTGCAGGAGATCATTTACCGCGCCCTGGAGCGCGATCCCAGGAATCGCTACGCCAACGCCCGGGATTTTGCCTGGGACCTCGAGCATCAGGATCAGGTAGGGGTCACCGACCGCGATGCACTGCACGATTGGAAGCAACGCCGCACGCCCTGGCCGAAGCGGATCTTGTTCTATGTGGGGCTCGCGCTGATTCCGGTGGTGATTTTTGCCCTGCTGCTGTGGGTGGCGAAGCACAGCTAGAGCTTGCGGCGCGCTCGACACGCCGCGTCACGAACGACTCACCGCTGTATGAATTCATCGCTGTGCACGACAAACTCCGGATAAGCTCCTGCGCCCAGCTCGTGCAGATCCATCCCCTGCCGCTCGCCGTCCTCATCCACGCGCTGCGGGTAGAACCGGTTCAGCAGCCAGTTGAGGCCGTAAGTCAGAGGCAACACGAAACCCAGCAACGTCGCAATTCCAGCGACCTGCGCCAGCCACTGGCCTTCCGGCACGGAGTTCGACAACAGGGCGACAGCCAGCAGTCCCCAGATACCGGCGACGGCATGCACCGAGACGGCTCCTCCGGGATCGTCTATGGCCAGCCGCGCTTCGAGCAGATCAATCGCTGCGAGGGCCAGCATCGCAGCCACCATGCCCACCAGAATCGCCGCCGCCGGCTTCAGCAACGCAGCGGCCGCGCTGCTGGCCACTAATCCTGCCATCCACCCGTTGGCGGTCAGCGACGCGTCCGGTTTTCCGAAGCGCACTCGCGTCACCACCGCCGCAGTCAGCACTGCGGCGGTCGCGGAGAGCGTCGTGTTGACAACAATCAGCACCACGCTCGACGGCTCGGCTCCGGCCAGCAGAATCGCCCCTGCCGAATTCAGCGCCAGCCAGCCCACCCAGGCGATCAGACATCCCGCCAGCGCCAGCACCGCATTGTGACCGGGAATTGCAGCCGGCACGCCCTCGGCAGAAAATTTCCCGTGCCGCGGACCCAAGATCCATGTGATGGACAGAGCGGTCAGCCCCCCAACCGCCTGAATCGTGCTCGCGCCGCCGCCATCCACGAAGCCTCGGCCCAGGCCGCCATTCGCGCCCAGTTGCGCCAGCCAGCCTCCGCCCCACACCCAATGGGCAAAAAGCGGATAGGTCCAGCCGGCCAGCAGCGCCGACGAAGCGCAAGCCGCGCCTAGCCGCCAGCGCTCCGCGCCCGCGCTCAAAGGAATCACCGCCGCCAGTCCCACGCTGAGAATCTGCAACAGCACGATGAGAGATCCGGCCGACAGGTCAAGCCGCAGCCCGCGCAGAAAGAAAGGTTCGGCACCGATCAGGTTCCATGCCTTTCCGCCAATCATCAGGGCGTGGGCAGGCCGTCCGGCAACTCCCTGCCAGGCATAGCCAATGATCACGTAAACAATCGCGGCGACTCCCAGCACGCACGCGCTGGCCATCATGGCATGCGCCGCACTGCGGCTGCGCCCGAGGCCGGAGTTCACCAGCGCCAGGCCGGTGGCCGCTAAAGGCACAAGCAGGATGAGAAGGAAACACAGCGTCGCCGAACTCGGATCAAGGGAAGGAACCGGCAAACCCGTCAACCTCTTTCTGTGTCGAGCCGATCGTCTGCGTCGAAAATCCGGTGAGACCGGGCGGTGAGCACCAACCCTAGCACCTGCACCGCGATCCCCGCTAACGAGAATGCCGCACGCGGCGCCGCTGAAGGCAGCAGCACGAGCGCGGCCGCCACGATTGCCCACCCGGCGGCCAGCAGAAGAAGCCCCGCCAATCTCATCCAAGTAGGCTAAAGTCGGCGGCCCTCGCCGGTCCAATCAAATATTTTGATGGCCTTTAGAAGTTGAACTCAAAGGGCGGAATACTCGCGGGAACTCCCCTCAGCGCCGCATGATAAAATCTTTCCTGTCCGTAGAAGGTTCCGCGCCCGGCACTGGCGGCGCCGGGAACCGATTGTAGGCCCGTAGCTCAGTTGGTCTAGAGCGCTTCCTTGACACGGAAGAGGTCGATGGTTCGAATCCATTCGGGCCTACCATAGTCTTTGCCGGACTGCGAAATCCTGAGAAGAGTGAAGGACCCAGCAGGCGAACATTGTTGGCAGCCGGACCTGTAAGCCGAATTCGCTGGGCTGCATTGCAAACAGACAACTTATTTGAAAATCAGTCGCCGCGAAGTGTCAATGATGTCAACTTTGGCAGTGATGGCAGGTTTTGCGTCACACCGGCGTCACAAGCGCGCTGTAGGCAGGCCTCGAGCGTAGCCAGAAATGGCTGCGGGCCCCAGAAGGGAGGACCTCTAAGAGAAATCCCGAAGAAGTCCCCTGCCCGCGGCTGTCTTTTCTCGTATTCCAGCAGGACCGGCATAAGAAAGTTGATCGTGCCATCCCCCACTCGCCTCTGGGCGAAATGATCCTCGCCAGCGATATGGCTACTGGCCAATGCGCTTGCCGTAGGCGAAGGAATACGGAATCCCTTCGTCGATCGCGAGCGCGTAGTACTCCTTGCCTTCGTTGAAGAAAACACCCTTCATGATAATCGCGCCGGAAAAGAACTCGGGGACCTTGAGCGTACCGGTGAATGAGCAATCGGGATTGACGGTGATCGTTCCCAACGCCGGTGTTTCGACAGACACCGTCCCGATCTTCTCGTACAGCGTCCCTGTATAGTCGCCGGTCAGTGAAACGTCTTCTCGTATGAATAGTGTGTCGGCGACGGCCGTGTGTGGATCAGCCGCAACGAGGTTTTCCGCGGTAAGCAGGTAGGTCCCGTGAGCGGTTTGCTGTCCGCAGGAGTGAACCCGCTTGCTCGAATCGCTGATGCGGTGCCCTGTACCGATCCACGCCAGGGTGTCGATGCCACCCACAATAGAAGTGGGAACGGAGCGGAACTCGCGACCCTCGTCAAAGACGATGAATCGTTCCTCGATGGTCGCCGAGATGCCGGGCAGGTTGACCGAGTATTGCAGCTTGCCGGTGCAGTCCGGGTTCATTTCGGTAACTGTGACGTGAACAGGGATGGGGTCAAGGCCACCGCTCAGGGCTCCGATCCGGATCCAGTAAAAGCCCTCGCCGACTCCATGCGGCGAGAAGGTGATCTGGGTTACGTTGACAAAAGGCGCGGTGACTCCCGTAAAGAACGGGAAAGTAAAGGGAGGCGGGAAAACAGACGGATTCGGGTCCAGGAACGAACTGGAGCCCTTTTCAGAGATCGCATAGGTGCCCGCCAGAGTCCGCAAGCTGCATTTCTCGTGCGCGTTAGCCGCAGAAACAGTCACACAGCAGAAGAGAAACAAACCCGCCATCGCGACAATAGTGATTTTGTTTCGCATATTAGACCTCCTTGGCGAAGATTCTCGTCGCAGGATGGGACGATGGAAATAGACCGGAGCTTACTTTGCCGTTAAATTTTGCCTACCACGCAACCCTTTGGAAGGGCGCGGTTTAATTGCGATTGACAAGCGGCAAGGGGTACACTTTGGTTGGGTAACCACTGCAGGAGCAGGACGATGCCTAACATGGTCCGCTTCGCCGGCTACGAAGTTGATCTCTCCGCTGGTCAGCTCTACAAACACGGAGTGAAAATCAGCCTGCGTGAGAAATCTTTCCAAGTGTTGGTCTCGCTGCTCGAACACCCCGGAGAAGTCGTCACCCGGGAGGACCTGCGCCGGCAGCTCTGGCGGGAAGACGTGTTCGTCGATTTCGACAATAATCTGAACACCGCGATCGCCAGATTGCGGGAGGCGTTGTGCGACTCAGCCGATCATCCGCGCTTTATTGAGACTCTGCCCAAGCGCGGCTACCGCTTCCTGGAGATTGTTTCCGAACTTCCTCTAACACCGGAGAAGAGAACAGCGAAGCGGGCTCGACTAATGGTGCTTCCGTTCGTCAACTTGAGTGGCGCCCCGGCGGAGGAATACTTCAGCGAGGCCATGACGGATGAGATCATCACTGAGTTCGCGCGATTGGCACCCGAACAGCTGGCCGTGATTGCCCGCACCACGGCCATGCACTACAAGGGCAGTCAAAAGGATGTGGCTCGGATCGGCCGCGAGCTGGGCGTGGATTACGTCGTGGAAGGCAGCGTCCGGCGGACCGAGGATCAAGCTGGAGTCAACGTGCAGCTCATCCAGGTCAGTGATCAGACGCACCTGTTCGCGAAGAAGTACGATGCCGCGCTGGACGATATCTTCAACATGCAGAGGCACGTCGCGTTAGACATCGCTGGCCGCATCGGCGTCGCCCCGGTGCCGGGCAACATTCGCCCGGGTGCGGCAGTCTCCGTCGGGGTAGCTGTCAGGAAGCCTACCGAGAATCTCACCGCCTACAACGAATACATTCAAGCCCGTTACCTGATGGGCAAAACCACTAAGGAGGGCTTAGCCAACGCGAAGCAGCACCTGGAGACGGCGATCGCATGCGACCCCGAGTTCGCGCTCGCCTACGATGCGCTGGCCGAGGTCTATTGGTACCTGGGCTACTTTGGCTTTATGCGCCCGCGAGAAGCGTTTGCCGTCGGGATAGTTCACGCTCTGCGCGCGATAGAGATTGACAACACGCGTGCCGAAACCCACGCCTTGCTGGGCCAGTTCCACAAGACAGTCGAATACAACTGGCCCGAGGTCCACCGTGAAATGGCTCTCGCGTTAAAACTGGACCCAACCTCCCCCCTCGTGAGGTTGCGTTATGCGGTGAGCTGGTTGATGCCACAGGGGCGCATGGAGGAAGCCGCCGCCGAGGTCGAATTTGCGTTGCAGTCAGACCCACTATCTCTGTTCGTGAGGACCTGGTGGACCCTAATGCTGTTGATCGGGCACCAGCATGAACGGACGCTGGAGGCAGCCCGACAGGTGCTCGAACTCGATCCAGCTGCCTACTGGGCCCATCTCGCCATCGGATCCACTTACAGGGACCAGGGAATCTTCGAAAAAGCGATTGCAGCCTACCGCAGGGCAATGGAATCGTCCGGGGAGTCCCCACCCATGATGGGCTGGCTGGGCCTCACATTGGGGCTGAGCGGCAATGCATCCGAGGCCCGCGCTTTGCTGGAGAGCCTTTACCGCAAGGCGGCCCAAGGATACGTGCCGCCAACGAGCCTCGCCTGGATCCATCTCGGGCTCGGAGAAATAGATGCCGCCTTCGAATGGCTCAATCGGGCAGTTGACGAGTGCGATCAGTTGTTGATGGCGATCAAGAGTTACACATTCCTCAATCCAATCCGCGCTGATCCGCGGTTCAACGCGCTGCTGCGCAAGATGAACCTGGAGCCCTGACCCTGGCCGAACCATGCCGCGAAGGCCCAGAATTTCGGAGTGCAGCTGAACACAAACGCCGTTCTTGGCCGCTGGCTGGAGTTTTCCGACAGAGGTGTGGGTGGGCAGTAGTTACCTTGCAGGCCGACCCAATTGCGTCACACCGGCGTCACAATCAAGTTTTGGGCTTTGCAAGTAGCTGAAAAGAAAAACTTGTGGCAGCCGGACCTGTAAGCCGAATTCGCCGGGCTGCGTTGCAAACAGACAACTTATTTGAAATCAATCGCCGCGAAGTGTCAAAGATGTCAACTTTGGCGACAACGGCGGCCCCAATCCTGCGAAGACGAAGTCTGAGGTTTTAGCGTACCTGCGCGATTCGTTTGCCATGATGGACAAGGCGATTTCCGCCACCAGCGGAGAGAACCTGTTGCAGCCGAACTCCGGACGGTACTGGGGATCGAACCGCCTGTCCGCATTGACGGCCGCGGTGTGGCACGTCTCCGACCATTATGGCCAGTTGGTGGAATACCTGCGCATGAATGGCATCGTTCCACCCGCCAGCCGCTAAATACATCGCAATCCACCCAGTGGCAGCCTAAATGTTGCTAACAGGCGTGGGTGTTGAAAAAGTCCGTTTTTCTCAAAACACCGAAAATTTGAGGGCTAGAAAATGTCTAGGAAAACGGAGAAAGTCGTTTGTAGGGCATCCTAGCGCAAAGTTTTTTCGAGCATTTTCCAGGGTAAGAGTTTTTCAACAGCTACAGGCCATTTCACTCATTGACACGATGAACGGATCTGGCCTACTGAATATTGGCCAAGGTCAGGTGGCCTGCTTGCGGAGTCGGAAATGCTCCGAGGGCCCAGGTGCCTCTCGCTGATACGCCGTTGATGAGCACGTCCGCCGCGTATGTGCCACCGGATTTCAACTGGACCGCTGCCTGGCCCAGACCGGGAGCGGCATTCACTTGAAGATTTGAGAACTTATACCCTTGTTGGGTCGAGGCCGTGGCGATGATGCCGAACTGCACCGACTGGAGATCGATGTCGCTTCCCTGTCCCCATGCGGTTCTACCATCGAGCGTGGTGTCGGGCGAATCCGTAAAAAGCATGCCAGCGTAGCGGGAAAAAACACTGAAATCGTGGATTTCGAGGGCGTCCATGCGACCCACGACGAGCGCCGTGCCATGGCTCAATACCCAACTGTCGATCGCGGCGGGATAAGCTGCGCTCTCCAGTTCGTCCCAGAACACTCCATGGTGCAGACCATGCAGAGTAACGAAATCCTGGGTGTGGTCGATATTGACGCCGATGTTGAACGCGCCGATGAACACATCCTGAACCATAGTCCGGCCCAGTTCGATGTCCAGAAAATTGTAAGCATTGGTCACCGTGGAGCGTGCCACTTTGCCAGAAACCGCGCCATTCATAAGGATCGTGTAGGGATAAGGCGTGGGAGTCGAGGCGGAGGACTTGACCTGATTTGGATAGTGGAAGAGCAGGTCGGTGACTCCGGCTCCGAGTCCATTCAATGTGATGAAAGGACCGCTGGTGCTGGTGACCAGCAGCGTCGGCGCAATCGCAGTTGTCGCAGGATCGACGCCAGCCACATCAAAGGGCCCCTCAATCGCCCCGCACAAGACCACTCCCTGCGGCACGACGAAATTGCCCGTGGTGTAGTAGCGGGCCACGTTGAACACCACTGAGCCTCCGCCGGCAGCGGCCGCAGCGTTGATGGCATTTCGAATGGATACTGTATCGTCGCTTTGCCCATCCCCTTTCGCTCCGTAGTTGCCCACTAGAAACGCGTTGGCCAGCGCCCCGACGATGATAGTTCCGGAATTCCCCGTGATCGATGACGTGCCTGCGTCGGTCGCTGTGATCGTCTGGTTCCCCGCCGTCGAGAGCACTGCGTTAAAGGTACCGCGACCGCCGATCAGCGCGATGTTCGCAGGAAGCAGCGCGTGCACGTCGCTGCTGGTGAAATGTACCTTTCCGGAATACGTATTCACCGGGTTGTTCGACACATCCACGGCAGTGACGGAAAACTGAAAGGCTGTCGCCGAGGGAATATTGGCCGGCCCCGTCAGCATCAGATGCGACGCGGTTGCCCCACCCCCTCCCGAGCCTGAGCCCGAACCGCAACCGCTCAGCGCGATAAGAATCCACAGCATCAGCGCGAGCGCGCAAGCGAATGTCGCCGAGGCACGTTCGGATGCGGGTCTGCATTCGGCGTTCATGGCAGATCGAACCCGATGACGTTCACAGGGGTCAGATTGCCCGCCGCGGGCGCCGGAAACGGACCCAAAGTCCAAGTGCCCACTACCGATCCTCCATTGACCAGCACCTTCGGAGCGACCGAGCCACCGGCTTTCAATTGCACGGCGGCTTGAGCGCCACTGGCCGCCGACGTAGTTAAGTTCGTGAACTCGTATCCCTGCGCTCCGGATGCGGTCACCATGATGGCGACCTGCACAATGTCGAGATCGATATCGCTTCCTGCTCCGTACCCGCAGCGGGGATTCTGAGTGGCGTCTGGCGAGTCGGTGAACAGCATTCCCGCATAGTGAAAGAACACGTTGAAATCGTGCACCTCGAGTCCGTCCACTCGGTTGGCCACCAGCGCGATCGCATGGCTTATGACCCAGTTGTCGATCGTGCTGGGTACATTTGCGAGTGGCATGATGTCCCAGTACACGCTGAAGAGCAGATTGCGCAGGGTCACGTGATCGGTCGCATGATCGATGTTCACCCCGACGTTGAATGCCCCGATGTCCAGGTCCTGCGCAATGACTCGGCCGCTCTCGATATCGAGGAAGTTGTACGCGTTGGTGACCGTGGAGCGAACCACCTTGGTTCCCGGGTAATTCGTGAGAATGGTGTAGGGATATTGGGTAGGAACCGCTGCGGTTGGGCCGACCTGATTTGGATAGTGGAAGAGCAGGTCGGATACTCCAGCCCCGAGTCCATTCAGAGTGATGAAAGGGCCGCTGGTACTTGTCACCAGCAGCGTGGGCGCTATCGCGGTTGTGGCCGGATTAATTCCTGAAACATCGAAAGGCCCTTCGATGGTGCCGCAAAGCACCACTCCCGCAGGCACGGCAAATGTGGTCGTGGTGTAGTAGCGGGCCACGCTGAACACCACGGCGCCACCGCCTGCCGAACCGGCAGCGCTGATTGCGCTCTGAATCGCCGCGGAGTCGTCGGTGTGCCCGTCTCCTTTCGCTCCGAAAGCACTGACCGGCGTGCCGGTACAAACGGCATGCAAGAGTGAGGCGAAACAAAGGGCAAAAAGGAGAAACAGGATGATCGAGCGCTTGATGCGCACAGTCGTACCTCCATAACTGCAGGCAACCGGCAGGGAGGCAACGTCTCAGCAGCGCGTCGATGCCAGCCTGGAGCGACGGCTTCGTCGATCTCCGTCGCCGGATAGTATCACGGCACCGAAGTCTTCACGCCGACGGTGGTTGTGCGTAACTGACGAAATCAGGCGATAGCACTCATTGACAATTGGCCGAAGGTGCGGTTGAGGGGTGCCGATCAAAAGGAATTCCTTTCAGGCGGCCACAAACCGCGATTCCGCGTGTTGATTCAAAGGGACTTGGCTAGGGAGAAAAAACAACCCTTTCGGGCACGATGATTCCATGCGGATTCAGGCGGTGGGGGTACTCACCCTAGCCAGTGGGGTCCAGACGCGCCAGAAACGCTCCCAAATGCAACCAGCGGGGTATTCCACAGGGCCTACCGATGGCAGAAAAATGGGGTCGGGGAATTCCCAATGAGTGTAATGGCCTGGTTTCGTCAACTGACTTGCGCCGTCACTCTTCCGGTTCGAAGCCTCGCGCAGCTTGCTTCGATGGTTGTATTGATCGATGAGAACAACTCACAAAACGGCAGGGCTCAAAACCGCAATTCGAAGTTCACCGCGACCTCAATTTCAGTCGCTTGCGGAGCAGTTCCGCAATTAACCGGCGGGTACCCCCATTGCCGCACTGCTTCTACCGCGGCGCGATCCAAACTCGCGCCTGCGGATTCGAGCACGCTAGTCTGTTCCACTCGACCATCAGGCGATACAAAAGCGTACAGGATCACCGTCCCTTGCTGGTGCGCGGACCGGGCGTCAGGCGGATAATGAGGAGGGACTTTTACAGATGGCGTCGGTGGCCATCTTTCACAGGGAGCCATCTGACGCGCTGCGCCATCATGTAGGAAAACGTCAGGCTTATAAGCGGGTGGAGGAGTGAGATCGTCGGCACCAATCTCCAACACCTTGACGCCCCTTTCGAATACGCGAATGCTTCGCGGAAAAACCTTGTCTCCGAACTTGCTGTAGTCTCGGAACTCAAAACGCTTGTACTGCCACTCCTCCGAGGCAAGTATCCCGGAGGCATCGAAGCAGAGCTCCCGCTTCGGCGACCCATTCTTAAAAGCTAGTTCCGCACACTGCAGTTCCTCGTCCTTGCTCTTCTTCTCATGGACGGACTGAAGCGTCTCTTCCGGGAGAAGGGCGGGACTCTCGAATGCCGCGAGAGCCTCCGTAAGGTCGGATACGTCTGACTTCGGCTTAGACTCCATAGCAGAAGAAGAGATGGCAACAACAAGGCCAATGAATAGTCCTTGAACGGTCAAGCCAATGGCCCATAAACTCCTCCGCTCTCTACACGAAAGCATCCTCGTCATTTGAGTCCCCCGGCGCTGCGATGATACGCCCTTTCAGGACTGACGTAACATCCCCATTACACTCATTGACCCGATCGCAAGTGAAATCGCCCTGCTAACCACGCCCAGTAGACATCCTTGCTCGGGGCGAATTCTGGGCAATTCAGCCCTTTGGGGGTAGAAAAGCCTAGGGCCGGGGTCCAGAACTGCTCCAGCGGCTTCCAATTGGGTTTCCAGCGGTATTCCAGTGGGGTCGGTGTGCCCCAGATATTTCGCCTCCATCCCATCCGGCAGGAATCCACCAATCAGGAGGTGTCAGGTATGGGGAGAGCAAAACCGTACTACTCCGGCTGGCAGCATGAAGTCTTCACCCGTGAGCACTGCGGATGGACGGGGACAGTAGGCTATCAGGACTTGGAGGCGGGGGACGTAGCGGCGATCATCGAATGCCCGAGGTGCTGCCGCAGCATGGGCGTCGTGCTGTATCCAAACCTCAAAGAAACTGGGGAAGCTGCGGCTCAGGGCAACGCCGAGGCGATCAAAGCACTGCCCGGATTTGAAGCTCGGGTCAACCACAACTGGGAGCTGCTGGACAGGTTCGAGCAGGAGAAAATCCGCAGCGCCGACCAGCTGCCCGATCTGGATGGCCAGTCGCTGGAGTTCGAGTGGGACTTTGTAAAGGGCGACGACGGAGAGTTCTATCAGGTGATCCGGGTGGGAGGCGCGGAGGTCTGGCGGGAACTCGCGTTCTTCAACAACATCTCACGCTTCGAGGAGATCAAAAAGTTGCTGAAGGCGAAGTACGGGCCGAGGTTCAAAAGTCTGACGCCCACCGCTGCCAGCCTCGAATGGCTCAGCGGGGACAATCTGGGCCGGGCGCTGCAAATCAGCTACGTGTAAAACGGCACAGGAATTGCCGCCGGATCATCGTGCCTCGGCTCGATACGGCAAGCCGGTGGAACGCTAAATCGCAACTCGGAAAATGAAAAAAAGCCTCAAGAAAATTCCCTCGAAAGTCGAGTGTCGGCGGCCAGTTGGAATTTCGGGGAAAAAACGTCGGGATACGGCAGGCAGGTGAACCACACGGATGGGTGTTCACTACCATGATGGTAGGGAACTCGAAGTGGGCTACCCATAGCGAGAACATGCGTCAGGGCACGCAGAACGTAGGTTTCGGCGTGGTCCGGCCCATCACTCCAAGTATCGTGGATGGCATATAGCTGACTGTTGGAGCTTAGAATCGTCTCGAAAGATATAGTGGTAGCCAAGTTGTTGATTCTGGCAAGTTCTGCTGGAGATTGCCCCCTTTTTTCGTGGAATAGGGACCCAACAACAACTTGGCGGAAAAAGTCGAAACCGAAGGGCGGATGTAGGCACCTTTTTCAACGATCCATAAATGAATCAACGCCACATTCCAGCCGGACTTCCGCGAGGCCGTCGGGAAATTGTCAATCGGGATACTATAGTAGGTCACGATGGCCGGCTCCAAAACACCTGTTGGTCCACCAAGCAGAAGCAGCGACAGGCCGAGGCCGTCCCTCAACCTGAATGAAATACTGTCCGCGGCCGACGCTCAAACCAGAGCGGCACGCAGGACGCAACCGATCGTGGACAAGGCTTTGCAACGGTTGGAAGAAGTTATCCAGCAAGGCGAGGCCAAAAATTCCCTAGCGTTCCTGTGCGAACGCGGGTGCAATCGGGAAGAACTGATCTGGCTACTGGCGACGTGCTCATGGGATGCCACTCATGAGCGCGTGGACCAGATTACAGAACTCGATGATCGCAAACTAAAAGCCGCACTGAAGAGATTTGCGAAGTGTGCGGGTGAGGTCGAGCGGTTGAGCCGCAGGTCTGCGGTGCAAAAGCTCCTCACAAAATCAAGTGTTACTCGACCCTTCCAAATCCCCCAAGATTTGCGTGATTTTGGTGCTCTTCTGGAATTCATCTCCGGTCTACGCGCACAAATTTATCGGATTCTCGCAAGGAATAGGTTGATCCGCTACGTGAAATCGAGCACGGGACAGTTCTGGGACAAACCGCTTGCCGAGCTGATAGCCACGGTCAGCAATCGTGACAACTACGACGAAAAGGCGCACCGGCAATGGCGGTTTCGGAATTACGGTCGTACTGTCGAATTGCAGCTTCCCGCCGCTGCTTCTCCGGCGTTACGGAAAAGAGCAAAACGTATAACTGCGTGGGTCTTTTTCGTATGCGAAGGTTGGTTTGTGAATGAATTTGCTCCTCCTTCTCACCCGTCCCGCCCATCGTAGCTTTCCCGCAGGTAACGCACACTCACGCAACATAGCCAATCGGCGTTACATGTTACGCCCAACCCCACCATTGTGTGGTAGCGGCGGGTGTACGGCTGATTCGTGACCGTGTAGAAAAGGACTCGATTCCCGCAGCCTCGCCCGCTGGAGGAGACACATGGAAGTTCGGACACAGCACTGCCCGTGCTGCACCTGTTGGCGCTGCACCGCCCAGCTCTTCGGCTCTTGGCTGGACGAAGTCGGGCTTCTCACAGCTTCGCACTGCTGGATTTTATTTTTAACCATAACGTTCTCCACGCCCAGCTACCCCTGGAGGCGAGGATTCCCCATCACGCAGTCAAGGCCGCATCCGGAGTTTGCTCATAACTCCTTTCGTTACTTCATCTCGCACTTCGAGACGGTGCTGGGTGAGCGGCTTGACTTCGCGGTCGCGGACCAGTTTGGCTCTCGGGGAGGGCGATTCCACCAACACGCGCTGCTTGCCGGCAAGAATCTGCGCGAGGATATGCAGCAGCCGATTCAGACCTTCCTGACTCAGCATGTTGGATTCTGCCGGGTCCTACCGTTTGAACGCGGGGCCGCATTTTACCTGTCTCGTTTCATTGGACGGTCTACGAGGGAGTGCGAGTGGGACATCAGGGTCGGGGATCGGGAGATGGCGAGGCTGCGGGAACCGGAGCGGGTGGGAAACGTGGTCGTGGCGAGTGCCGACCTGCCGAAAAGTTTCTTCCACCTCGGCTTGCCGGGACGTCGGCGGTAAGAATTGGAAAAGGGGGCGTGATGAAAATTTTTCATATTGATGGCGCAGGTGCCGGACCGGACGGGCTGAATTCAGGCTACGCCTTTGTGTACTTGGATACCGATGTACAGCGCGTCAGGCGGAACGACGGCATGACCAACAATCAGGCCGAATATATGGGACTAATCGCCGTTCTGAGATACGTGACAGCGGGCAGTGATGTTCTGATCTTCACCGACTCCGATCTCGTCCGCAAACAATTTGGGGGACAGTACGCCGTTCGCGACCGCAAGCTCAAAGAGCTGCTGGCGACAGCTCGTCGGCTTATCGGCGAGAAGGACCTCCATGTCGAGATCAAATGGATTCCCCGGGACGCGAATCTGGCCGGGAGGCTTCTGGAGCGCAGGTGAACCGGTAACAGATGGAGGCCTCTCTGAAATGAATCTCGCGAAACACACTCGGCGGCCCAGAAAGCCCAGACTGAAGACCTTCCACGTGTACGGGGAGGGCGCAGGTTCCAATGGGATCGGCTCCGGCTTTGCGTGGGTGATGTTGGACACCGGCAAGAAGCAGGTGGAATGGGTGGACGGATTGACCAAGGAGGAAGCTGAATACGAAGGACTAATCGCGGCGCTGGAATATGTGGGGGACGGCAGCACGGTAGAAATTCGTCTGGACGCACCGGTCGTCTGTGACCAATTTATGTACCTTTTTCCCGTCAATGATCCACGCCTCAAAGCGTTGCTCACCAAGGCTTGCGATCTAGAGAAGGAAAAGGACCTCGGCGTTCAGACCCGATCAATTTTGCGAAAGCGAAATCTGGCAGCGGAATTGTTTGATGCCGCAAGGTCGCAGAGCAGAATCAGGGGACGGAGCTAACCGATGACCAGCCGAGAGTGGCTCACTGCTGAAGAATGTAGGTCACCGGGCAACCGGAGTAAGAGAGAGCCTGGTCAAATGGCGTCGCAAACAGTTCAGACGAACACCTGCGAGGCATTCCTTTCGATAGGTGAACTCGCGAAGCGCTGGCGATGTTCACGGGGCAGCGTGTACAACTGGCTGCGTGCTGCCGGGGCAATGGTGGTAGACTTCGCTGCTCGCGGAAGGCGAGGGAGGAAAGCCGTACCGTTAGCCGTGGTGCTGCAGATCGAAGCGAAGAAGATGAAACGACTATGAATGCGATCCGTAAGCGCGGGAAAACTTTCCACGCTGATTTGATGATCGGCGATGTGCGGGTGCGTGGATCGCTAGGGACGCGCAATCATGGTGTTGCCCTTTGTCGGGTCCATCAGTTGGAGATCGCATTATCGGAAGGCGGAACTTCGATACTATGGTCCGAACTCTGTAAGTTGCTGCCACCGTCAACGTATCGCCGTTTTGCGGATGTCGTCGGGGTACAAGATCGCCCGGCTCCCACATGGGCCGACATGACTAACGCCCTAAGGGCACACCTTGAACAACGGGAGAATATCGGCAAGCTGCAAAGCTCAACTGTGCAACGCTATCAGGCCACGCTTAGGGAGTTCGAGGTTTACCTCGCTGAGTGCAGAATCTCCCTGCTCTCGAAGATCACCAAACCGGTCGTGGAGTCGTTTAAGGTCTGGCGTATTGAGCGGATAAAGAGGAAGAAATTTGCAAGAGGAGGGACAGGGCTAGTACTAGATGCTGCGATTCTGCACCGCGCATTCGCGTTCGCGCTCGAAAACGAGATGATCGCAAAGAACCCCGTCCGTATGGAAGGCAGGCCCGGAGAAAATCCAGAGAACGGAGCCGAACCGTTCACCGCGCACGACCTAGCGAATTTGCGGGATCACGCGGCAGATGACCGGCTTATATTTCTATTGCTCCGATGGACAGGCTTTCGAGGTTCCGATGCCGTTGCCTTGACTTGGCGCGAAGTTCACTTCGATAGGATAGAGATCGAACGTGTAACACAGAAGCGAAGGAAACGGGTAATCCTGCCGATGCATACTGAGTTGCTGTTTGCTTTGGAAGCCGAGCGCGAACGTAGAAGGCCTGCACCATCCGAGCGGGTTTTGCTAAATCCAGCGACGGGAAAACCATTGACTCGCCCGCGCCTTTATCATCGAATGCTGGCACTCGGGAAACGAGCTGACGTACCCGATGCTCACCCCCACAGATTCAGGGACACCCTCGCTGTTGACATGCTGACGCGCGGTGCGACTCCCTATGACGTGGCAAAGATGCTGGGCGATACGATTGAAACCGTGGAAAGGCACTACACGCCATTCGTGCGCGAACTCCGCGAACGAGTCAGGACGATTCTCGAAAACACTGCCGCGGGGCTGGAAAATCTGCCCCCAATCCGATCAAACGACCCTCAGATCACCGCCAAAAAGCCAAACTAGACTTCCGGTCTCAGAATGAGCAAGAGCACGGGAAGTTGTGTTCGCAAGTCATTGAGTTTCGTCTGGCCTATTCGTCTTTTCCGTCACACCTGCGTCACAATTTGAGGGAGGGAGTTACCAAGTATGAGAAAACAAAATAGATTGAGGCAGCCGGACCTGTAAGCCGAATTCTGTCCGCAACATTGCTGCTGCGGGACGGCCATTCCTCTGGGCCGCGCATTGCTGCGCGGCTCTAGCGACCTACCCGAAGGTTTGACGCACCGAGCCGGCACGTGT
>JBBIPV010000025.1:0-51340 GCA_037442635.1 Terriglobales bacterium
GGACGCTGCTGGGCGCGGTAGGCGATGTAGCGTCCATCGGGCGAATAGAGCGGCGACGAGTCGCTGGCCGGATTGTCGGCGGTGATGTTCTTTGCTTGGACGGAGCCGGCCGGGCCTCCGCTGACCGGAACGATCCACAGATCGTTGTTGGTGGAAGCGGCCGGATTCTTGTCATGATTCGAGGCGTAGCAAATCTCCTGCCCGTCGGGCGAAAAGGCATAGTTGTCCTGCCCGCCGAGCGAGAACACGGGCGCGTCGTAATCGCCCGGCGTTAGGTCGCGAGGAGGAGGCGGACCAATCGCTGCACTTACCGTCACCGTATCCTCGAACGTTGGGGAAGGCAGCGAAGCAGGAACCACGAAGATGTGGCTGCGCTTGCCTTCTTTGTAGGCATTCCAGTGGCGATAAAGCAAGCGGTCGAAGATGAGCGCCTTCACCTTCGAATCTTGGACTTCCTTGACTTTCTTCGCATTGCAGGCAATCTCGTCGCCGGGGGATCCGTCGCAAGCGAGATATACGTCCGAGGTAAAGAGAATGTTGTTGCCATCCGGCGACCAAAGCTCTCCGCCGGCCTCGGTTGGCATGCTGGTCAATCTATGAACCGAGGACACTGTCCCCGTCGCGCTGTCGAATCCGGCGATCCAGACTTGTGAGCCGTATGTTTTGGTCGAGAGAAACGCGAACCGCTTCCCATCCGGCGCCCAGCGTGGACGATCCGAATCCAGATCGGCGATGATCTCGCGTTCCTTTGTCATTCCGAGTCCGCCAGAGGCGGACGAGGAACCTGCTTTTTCGGAAAGCGGCACTATCCAGATGTGCGACGTTTTGGTGTTGGCTTCGAGGTCAACATCCACCGCGCTGAAGATCACCCACTTGCCGTCAGGCGAAACCTGCGGATCGCCCACGCGCTTCAGCTTCATCATGTCTTCAAAGGTGAACGGATGCCTGGCCTGACCTGCCACAGACGACCCCAACGTAACGAATGCGAGAAACAGCAGAAAAAGACGGCGCATGAGAGTACCTCCTCGGCAAACGGATGAGTGTAGCAGGGGGAAGCACACAGCTTCTAGCTTCTGCCTTCTAGCTTCTAGCTTCCAACTCCCATCCAGCATTGTCATCCTGAGGCCTGCGTTCTTTGCAGGCCGAAGAGCTTGCCCTAAGCAAAGTCGAAGGGACCTATGCACTTCGCCGGCAGTGTCGGCACTACCGGCAGACTGCATAGGTCCTTCGCTTCACTCAGGATGACAAGCTGTTGAGGGATGGCGCTTTTGTGGCTGCCAAGGCTATCCGGCAACCTCTTTCCCGCTCCCGCATCCAACTACAAGGCAGAACTGCTGCGCCCTCCCTTCCGGTCTCACTGAGCGGAGAGAGCCGGAGGGAGGGCCGCCGCGGTATGGTCCCTCTTGCTGGTAGAGACGTGCGCATGTCTCTACAGCGCCGTTCCGATTCGATACACTAGACATCATGAACCTGCGAGGTCGTCTTCTACTGTTTTGTCTGGCGGCGCTGGCCGGCGGGCTGACACTCCCGCTCGTGGCCCAGGAAGGCCCGCTTGACAGCACCCCGCCGCAAGGCACTACTTCCGAGGAAATCATCAAGCGCTTCGCGGCCAAAGAGACCGAGTTTGCCAAGGCCCGCGAGCAGTACACCTACCGCCAGGACGTAAAGGTCGAGACGGTGGACGGCGATACGGTGGACGGGGAGTATCGCGAAGTCTTCGACGTCGTATTCAACGATCAGGGCAAGCGGATCGAAAACGTGGTGTTCGCGCCCGCGTCCAGCCTGACCAAAATCTACATGTCGCAGGAAGATTTTGAAGACATCCGGCACAAGCTGCCCTTTGTGCTCACCACCGAAGACCTTCCCGAATACAACATCCTCTACGTCGGGCAGCAACAGGAAGACGAGCTTCATTGTTATGTCTTCGATCTCGCTCCCAAGGAAATTGTCGGCAAGAAACGCTACTTTCAGGGACGCGTCTGGGTGGACAGCAAGGACCTGCAGATCGTGAAGACTTATGGCAAGACCGTGCCCGACATTCGCAAGAAGCACGGCGATGAAGAGAACCTGTTCCCGAAATTCACCACCTGGCGGCAGCAGATTGACGGCCAATACTGGTTCCCGGTTTACACCAAGGCTGACGACGAACTGCACTTCAAGTCGGGAGACGTGCGCATCGTCGAGATCGTGAAGTACGAAGACTACAAGCGCTTCGGCACCAACGTGAAGATCCTGTACCAGGGCAAGGAAGTGCCGAAGGCCGAGAAGCCGCTGGAGCAGAAGCCCGACCAGAAACCACCGGAGCAGAACAAGCCGCAGTAGCCAGGTTTCAAAGTTTCAAAGAAGAAAGTCCCAAGCCTTGTCGTCCTGAGCGAAGCGAAGGACCTGTGCACTCTGCTGGCGCCGACGAAAATGCACAGGTCCTTCGGGCTGCAAAGAGCGCAGACCCCAGGATGACAAGCGTTGGTCTTGTTCAGGAACGCCGAACTCCCGGAACCTCAGTAGAACAAATACTTCCTCCACTTATCATCCGACCGTCCCATCAGCCGCATAATGTGGCGGCTGGTGTGGAGGTTGAAGGCGCGGGGCTCGCGCATCAGCTTCATGCCAGCTTCAATCGGCGACTGGTTGCCCTTGCGGCGGTTACAAGGATGGCAGCACGCGACAAGGTTCTCCCAGGTGGACGAGCCTCCGCGGGAGCGGGGAATCACGTGATCGAGCGTGAGTTCGCTTGAAGGCAGCACGGTGGCGCAGTACTGGCAGGTGTTGCGGTCGCGCAGCAGGATGTTCTTCCGCGAGAGCGCCCGGCTCTGGTGCGGAATGCGGCGGTACTCCAGCAGACGAATCACCGAAGGCACGCGCATGGCCACGCGCGCGGCGTGCAGGAAGTGTCCGTTTTCTTCCTCGGTCATCGCCACGCCCTTGAGAACGAGCACGAGAGCGCGGCGCGCGGCACAGACGTTGATAGGCTCGTAGGAAGCGTTCAACACGAGGACGGGCGCGAGCAGAGCATGGCCGTCGCCGGAACGGTGCGGCGCCGCCGGCGGGAACAGGCCGGCGGCAAGCCGGGCTGTTGGTGTTGCCTCGTGTTCGGTACGGTAGGACATAAGACCAGGTTTCAAGGTTTCAAAGTTCCTGCATCCATTAACTAGCTGCCGCTTCCACTACTGTACCCGCTTCACCCTCCTGCTCGGTCTCACCGTATCTCGACGCCAGTTTCAGGGTTCGCGCCACCGTCGCCACCCACACCTGGGCAGCCCCGGCGCGGCGCAGCACCCTGGCGCATTCAGAAACCGTGGCCCCGGTGGTGTAGACATCATCCACCAGGAGAACCTCGCGGCCAGTGACTTCGGCGGTACGGGGTACGGCAAAGGCTCCGCGCAAATGCTCCCGGCGCTGGTGGCTGGACAAGCCGATCTGCGACTTCGTGTCGCGCGTGCGTTGCAAGACATCGGTGGCCAGTTGCAGACGTTCGTCGGCGCAGGCCGTCAGGGCGGCCCGCGCGATCAGTTCCGCCTGATTGAACCCGCGCTCGCGGCGTTTCCCTTTGTAAAGCGGCACCGGGATTACCAGCAGCCTCGACTGCTCAAATGCCGGCTCCAGAGCTGCGACCGGCCCGGCCAGCATCTGCCCTAGAAATCCGGCGGCCGGGCGCACACCACTGTACTTAAGCAGATGGATCAGTTCCCGCAATCCCTCCTCATAGCTGCCGAACGCTACTGCCCGGCCAAAGGGGCGATCCACGCGCCGGCATACCGGACAGCGCCGCAAGCCGCTCTCATCACTGACCGCATACGCGGAAAGAACCCGCTCTCCGCAAATAGAGCAGACCCTGCCCTGGATGGGGCGAATCTGAGACAGGCACTCCGGACACACCGGCAGACGCGAGATATTCAGCAACGGCAGACCACAGATCCGGCAGTCTGAAGGGAACAGGGTTGTGAAAAGACTCTCAGCGGCTCGTCGAGCCCAAGTTCTTATCGTCGAGTGGGTTGCGCTGGGGAAAACAGCCTGCGAGGCAATCTGCGTGCAAGCAACAGTGGACCCTGCCGTTCTGACACTGGCCTGGATAGCCCGTATTCGGTCCTCACTACTGCTGAAGACGGCCTCCACTGGCCCGCCGGTGCTTGGCCGCACCCGGGCCTCACCTTGCTCGTATAGGCAGTATAACGGCGATGACCGCCGCTAGGCAACGTGACGACGGATTGCCGTCGTCTGCTTTGCCTCCGCTGCCCTCGGCGTATCGGAAAGCCGCTCGCGTACCCGAACAAAAATCAGCCGGTAGTCCCGCCGAAAGCACTCTCCACAGCGAACGGGCCTAAGCAACAGGAGGGGGAGCAGAAAACGCTCGGTCCAGCCACGACGCCGGGAGCGAAAACCCTCTTCGCTTCCACAATCGGGGCAACGGTACGGGGGAATCGGACGGTGGGGGGAGTCAGCCATCACTACACCTCGGGTCAACCAACGCGAAGAGCGGAGAAACTATCAGTAAGGCTATCTTACACCCAGATGAAAGCCGAGATGTGTTCCGACGGGTCAATCCCTGGTGTCGAACTTCAGCCTTGTCACCCAGCCTTGCCGCGTGCTAACGTGCGCCGTTCCATTGTTTTGAGTAGGGTCGGGCAAGCAACGCCGTAGACCATGCATCCATCCAAAGCCCTAAAAGGAGTTCGCCCATGAGCGCTCCGGTTACCGAGCCTCCTGCCAAGAAGAAACACACTCCCTACGTCCCCGAAACCATGGAGATGAAGGAGTTTACGCTGCGCGCGGTACTGATCGGCCTGGTCATGACCGTCGTCCTTGGCGCGGCCAACGCCTACCTGGGTCTGCGGGCCGGCATGACGATCGCGGCCACCTACCCCGCGGCGGTCATCGGCATGGCGGTCCTGAAACTGATGAAGGGTTCGATTCTGGAAGAAAACATCGCGCGAACCGTGGGCTCGATTGGCGAATCGGTAGCTGCGGGAGCGATTTTTACCATCCCGGCATTTGTAATCTCCGGAGTCTGGCCGGTATTCGACTTCGAGCACGCTTACTGGAAGTCCACCGCGCTGATGGCGGTCGGCGGAACGCTCGGTATTCTCTTCGTAACCCTGCTGCGGCGGGTAATGGTGGAAGACCCCGAACTTCCCTTCCCGGAGTCGGTAGCCGCCGGCGAAATTCACAAGGCGGGGCAACAAGGCAGCCGCGCCGCCAAGATTCTCTTTGCCAACATGGGCCTGGGCGGCCTCGTCTACTTGCTGGGGCAGTTCAATCTTTTCCTGGTGAGCCGCGACTTTTTCATCCGGATCGGCGAACTAGGCAAGAGCTTTGTGCGGCTGGGCGCGAAGGCGAGTTCCAACAAAATCAGCACCGGTGCGGTGAGCACATTTTCCGCTCCTGCGGTGAGCCCGGCATATCTGGGCGTGGGCTATATCATCGGCCCACGGCTGGCGGCGCTGAATTTTGCCGGCAGTCTGCTGGCCTGGGGACTGCTGGTGCCGCTCATCCTCTACTTCCTTGGGCCACGGCTCAGCGAGTTCGTGCCGGCAGGCGCAGTTGCCGACAACACCTTCTGGGGCGGACAGGCGGGGCTGGTGTGGCGATTTATTGTGCGCCCGATTGCGGTGGGCGGCATGCTGGTCGGCGCCTGCTTCACGTTGTTCCGCATGCGCAAGAGCCTGGGCATCGGAATGAAACGCGCCGTCTCGGACCTGAAGAAATCTGCCGTCGCCCACGCGGTCACCAACCGTACCGAAGTAGACCTGAACGCAAAGGCTGTGTTTGCCGGGCTGTTTGCCGTTCTGCTGTGCATGATTGCTTTGTACGCCTACTTTGCGGGAACGATCGGCGCGGGAATCACTGCAGCGGTCGTGATGATCATTCTTGGGTTCTTCTTCGCCGCGGTGTCGGGCAATCTGGTGGGCATGATCGGATCGTCGAACAATCCCATTTCTGGGCTGACCCTGGCGACGGTGATTGTGGCGGCGCTATTGATGGTCTCGCTGGGCGTCTCAGGACAAAGCGGCGTGGCTGCTGTTCTGGGGGTAGCTGCGGTGGTTTGTGTTTCGTCGGCCGTCGCGGGCGAGATGCTGCAGGATCTGAAAGTCGGCTACATTCTGGGCGGCACACCGGCGAAAATGCAGATCGGCGACTTCATCGGCGTTGCGGCGGCGAGTTCGGTGCTCTTCTTCGTACTCATGCTGCTGCATGTCGCCAACATCAAGAGCGGCGGAATCGGCTTCGGCGACCGCGCGCTTTCCGCTCCGCAGGCCGGACTGATGGCCGCGCTCTCGCAAGGCATTGTCGGCGGCGAGATGCCCTGGCCGCTCATTATCGTCGGCATCCTCATGGGCCTCGCCCTGATCATGGTGGAAGTCAAGAGTCCCATGCTGTTTGCCGTCGGGATGTACCTCCCGGTGGAAACGACGTTCGCCATTTTTCTGGGCGGCATCATCCGCTGGCTGACCGACAAGATGCGCGACCGGCAGAATCTCAACGACGCCCAGAAAGCCCGCGTGGAAAATGCGGGCGTGCTTACCGCCTCGGGAATGATTGCCGGCGAGGCCCTGCTCGGTATTGTCATTGCCGTCTTCCGCTACAAAGAGTGGAAGATTCCGCAGATCTTTGCCACTCCGGCTTCGTGGTCGGGATTCATCGTGCTCGGCGTCATTGCCCTGGTGATGATCTTCGTTCCGCTCAAGAATGCGGGAAGCCCGGATGAGCCAGCGCCGCCAACCGCGATTATGTAACTTAACCCGTCTGGTCGCTTGTCATCCTGAGCGAAGCGAAGGACCTATGTATTCCAGCCTCTGCAGGCAGAAGTGCGCAGGTCCTTCGCGGCAAAGAGCGCCGCTCAGGGTGACAACGTTTTTGAACTGTTCATTCCATGTCTGTAGCTGAAAATATCGTAGCAGTCCGCACGCGCATCGAAGCTGCGGCGCGCCGCGTGGGGCGCTCGCCGGACCGCATCACGCTGATGGGTGTAACGAAGACCCATCCGCCGCATCTGATTCGTGAAGCTCACGCGGCCGGGCTGCGGCTGTTTGGGGAGAATCGCGTACAGGAATTCTCCGAAAAGGCTGCCTCCCTCGCCGACCTCGCCGGCACCGAGTGGCACATGATCGGCCACCTGCAGACGAACAAAGCAGCTCAGGCGGCAAAGCTGTTCAATGCTGTAGACGCGGTAGACTCTGTGAGACTGGCGGGAAAACTCGATGCAGAAGCCCGCCTGCTTGGTAAGAAGTTGCCGGTGTTGATTGAGATCAACATCGGCGCTGAGGCAGCCAAGAGCGGCGTCGCTCCGGAGGCGCCTGAACTGGAGGAGTGGCTTCTGGCCGCGCCACGGTTCGAGGCTCTGGAATTTCGTGGGCTGATGACTGTGCCCCCGTACACCGATGACCCTGAGGCTGCCCGCCCCTTCTTCCGCAGGCTGCGCGAACTGCGGGACGAAATCGCCGCCCGCCAGCTCCCAAAGATCGGAATGGAAGTGCTTTCGATGGGCATGTCGCACGATTTCGAAGTTGCGATCGAAGAAGGTTCGACATGCGTGCGGGTTGGAACTGCTATCTTTGGAGAGAGAGTAAAAACTCAACCATAGAGAGACATAGAGGGGACTATGAAACTCTTCGACCGGCTGTGTGCAGGGATTCTCTTCATCCTGGCGATCGTTGAATGCCTGATGGTGCCCAAGACTTATACGGGCCGCATCTGGATTTTCGGGACCTACCTGGCTCTGCTTTTCACCGCCCTGCTCAACCTGCTGCGCATTCGCTACGGATACAAAATGCCAGGCCTGAAGATGTTCTGCATCACCGCCGGCATCGCCATGCTGGTCTTTTTCGGCGGGCTGATTGCGAGCATCGGGTGGGCGGTCGCCGCGAAGAATCCACTCCTTTTGGTGGTGGCCGGACTCGTGGTGGTCGCGACCGTCTTTTCCCTGGGAAAGAACGAGTAAGACGGTGGTAACGATTCATGAAAGCGCAAGAGGGGTATCTTTTGCGATCAAGGTCCATCCGCGCGCGAAGAAGAATGCCATCACCGGCGAACTTGGCGACGCCTTGAAAGTGTCGCTGACCACGCCTCCCGTCAAAGGCCGGGCCAACGAGGCCTGCGTCGAATTCTTCGCAAAGCTTTTGCGGGTACCGCGAAGTTCCGTTACCATTGCCTCCGGCCTGACCAGCCACAACAAGGTGATCCGGGTGGCGGGAGTAACGGGCGAGTACGTTCGCGAACGATTGTGCGGCTGATCCCGCGGCTGCCCGCAGCGTACTGAGCGGCCGGGTCGCCCGCGCCACACAGCCAGGAGCGGCTTTGACCTTCTCGCAACGTTTTCAGGAAATTCGCACCGGGTTTGAACGGCCGTTCTGGGTCGCGAACCTCACCGAAATTTTCGAGCGGCTTGCCTATTACGGAGCCTTCGCCTCGCTCGCGCTGTATCTGCAAGAGAAACTCAACTTTTCCACCGAACAGACCGGGACCCTGACGGGCATTTTCGGCGGCCTGGTCTGGTTTCTGGCGATTTTCGGCGGAGCGGCCGCCGACCGGCTTGGCTTCCGCCGGGCGCTCTCGTTGGCCTACCTCATCCTGGGCGTGGCCTATTTTCTCATCGGCTCAATCGGCGCGTCCTGGCTTGCGCCCGTGCGCAGCATCGTTCCTATTGGCCTGTTCGTGGGAGTGATTCTGGCGCTGCCCGCGCTGGGCATCGCGCTGGTCAAGCCGTGCGTGGTGGGAACTACGGCGCGGGCTTCAAAAGAGAATGTGCGTTCGATCGGCTATTCCATCTACTACACGATGGTCAACATCGGGGGCGCGCTCGGTCCGCTGTACGCATCGTGGGCGCACCGCAACCTCGGCGTCGAGAATGTTTATCGCATCGGTGCGATCGGTGTTTTCGCGATGTTCTTCGTCGTTCTGCTTTTCTTCCGCGAGCCGCGGCGCGCCGGCGACGCACCTCCGCCTTCAATCGCAACCGTAGCGCGCAATTTCTGCATTGTGGTGGGAAATGCCCGGCTGGTGTTGCCGGTACTCGCGGTGGCGCTGCTGTTGCGCGTCGCGCTTTGGATCAGACCCGAGTGGCAGATGCGATGGTGGATCTGGGCAGCCCTGTTTGTACTGGTGCTGGCCGGCATCAGCCGCTTCATGTGGTTTCTGGTGATCTTCACCGGATATTGGATCGTTTTCTGGCAGCAATACATTAGCCTGCCCGGCTACATTCATGGCTACATCAATTCTCAGGCCGATGTGGAACGGGTTTTGGTGACCGACGGGCTGACGGTGATTTGCCTGACGCTCGTGGTCGGTATGCTTACGCGGAAGATTCCTCCCTTTCCAGCCGTCATCATCGGCACGGTGATCACGTCGCTGTCATGGGTGATACTGGCCTTGCGACCAACGGTATGGGGCGCCGTGCTCTCCCTGTTTGTTTTGGCGCTCGGGGAAATCACGCAGGCTCCGCGCTACTACGATTACATCTCCCGGCTTGCGCCGGCGGAACAACAAGGAACGTACATGGGATTCGCTTTCCTGCCGATCGGGATCGGATCGCTGATCGGGGGGCCCTTCGGAGGATTCCTGGTTCATCACTTTGGCGAGGTCCAGCACCGGCCGGCAATGATCTGGTGGACGGTGACAGGTGTTGGCCTGGCGACCGCGCTAGCGCTATGGGTTTACGACCGCTTGGTGGGGCAAGAGACGGCGTCTGCGGCTTGACTTCGGCGTCAGGGTTTGCGGGCCGCTTCTTTGGAGCGAGTGGTGGCAGAGCTTAAACCAGCGAACATCGCAGCCCAGATTCGCCGGGCACTCCGTGAGGGCGGTTCGGCCGAGCACGCCGCCGGCGTGCAATGGTTTTTCAAAGAAGAAATCAAATCGCACGGATGGCATACAGGCGACTTGCGGCGGGCGGCCCGTCGTTTCCGCAAAGAAATTCGCCAGCAGCACGGACTTGATTTCCTTGTGCAGGTGGCGGATTCGCTGTTTTCGGGATCCGTGCTGGAAGAGAAAGTTACAGGCATCCTCCTGTTGGAGGATCTGGACGCGGAGTTCAGCGACCGTGAGTTCCGCCTGTTCGAGGCGTGGCTGGACCGCATCAGTAGCTGGGCCGATCACGACGGGCTTGTGCATTGCCTGATTGCGCCCATGGTGAAGGGGAAACCGTCGCGGGCGAAGCAGGTGTTTCGCTGGGCGAAGTCTCCGAACCGCTGGCACAGAAGGGCGGCCTGCGTGGCGCTGATTCGGGGCGCGCGGGCGAAGATGTTCTTCCCGGAAATCGTGAAGCTCTCCAACTCGCTGCTCTGCGACGAAGACGACATGGTGCAGAAAGGCCTGGGCTGGCTGCTTCGCGAAACGGCGAAGTTCGATGCGAAGCGCACGTTGCCGTATCTGATGAAGATTCGCGGGAAGGCGCCGCGGCTGGTGTTGCGCACGGCCTGCGAGACGCTGCCGGCCGGCGTGAGGAAGAGGGTCCTTGACGTTAAGTCCTGAGCGCCGTTGTGCCGTCCCCTGCGGGGCTTCGTTCCCTCCCTTGAAACTTCCAGGATTTACGTCCTGGACTAATAAATGCCGCCGCCCTGCGGCTGGAGCATCCTCCCGCCCCCGATTCGCCCAAATCCCGGCTCTTGTTTACAATAGAAATTTGCCCATGGACCTTGCCGCCATTCAATCTGCGCTGCGCGAACGCAATATTGACGCGTGGCTTTTCTACGACCATCACCATCGCGACCCCATCGCTTACCGTGTGCTCGGCTTACCTGCCAGCCTGATGGTGACGCGACGCTGGTTCTACCTTATTCCGGCGGAAGGCGAACCGGTCAAACTGGTGCACAAGATCGAAGCCGGACACCTCGACTCACTGCCCGGCAAAAAGCACCAGTATTCCGGATGGCAGGAACTGTTCGACAAGCTGAAGGCGATTCTGGCGCCACACCGTGACCTGGCGCTGCAGTACTCGCCCAACAACAGCGTCTTCACCATTTCTTTGGTGGATGGCGGAACAATTGACCTGCTCCGCGGCCTGGGAAAGAACATTGTCAGCTCGGCGGACCTGGTCGCGCAGTTCGAATCCACTTGGAGCGAGGAACAAATCAAGTCGCACTTCGCCGCACGCGACAGCATTGATGCGATCGTGGCCAAGTCGTTCAACGAAATCGGCCGGCGTGTGCGCAACGGCGGCACCAAGGAGCACGAAATCCAGCAGTGGTTCCGGGAAGCGTTCGCCCGCGAGAATCTCTTGACCGACGATCCGCCAATCGTAGCCGTGAACGCCAACGCGGGCAATCCGCACTACGAGCCTAGCGCCAGCCATCCCGTGCCGATTCGCGAAGGCGACCTGGTCCTGCTCGATGTATGGGGTAAGAAGAATACGCCGAACGCCGTCTATTACGACATTACCTGGATGGGCTTCGTCGGCACAGCTCCGTCCGATCGCATGCTCCAGATTTTCGAAATCGTGCGCGACGCCCGCGACGCCGGCGTCAGGACCGTGGTGGACGCGATCTGCGCCGGCCGCCGCATTGCCGGATGGGAAGTAGACCGCGCCACTCGCGGACATATTCAGAAAGCGGGCTACGGCGATTATTTCATCCACCGCACGGGACATTCCATCGGCACAGACGTCCATGCCAATGGGGCCAACATGGACGATCTGGAAATTCACGACGAGCGGCAGATTCTGCCGAACTCCTGCTTCTCCATTGAGCCCGGCATCTACCTGCCTGAGTTTGGCGTGCGCAGCGAAGTGAATGTACTGGTGCGGGCTAAATCCGCCGAAGTGACAGGAAAAATCCAAACTGAGATTGTGACCATCTGAATGGCAAATTCCACCACAGAAAAGACGAAAGCAGTGGAAGGGGAACCGGTGACCTTGATGGCGGTGGTCGCACCCGCGATCGGCTGGTTGATTCCCGGCGCGGGACACATGATCCAGAAGCGCTGGATCCGCGGCGGCCTGCTTTTTATTTCGGTTGTGGCCCTGTTTCTGCTCGGCCTGGCGATGCAGGGGCGCATCTACAAGGCCAACGGCGGCGACATCCTCGATATGCTCGGCTTTGTCGGCAACCTGGGCGCGGGAGGCCTGTACATCATCACGCTGGCCATGGACTGGGGACAGGGCGCCATCGCCTTTGCCACTGCCGACTATGGAACCAAGTTCATGATCGTAGCGGGACTGCTCAATTTTATTTGCGTTGCAGACGCGTACCACATCGCGATTGGGAAGAAGCAATGAACCAGACCTCAGCCCTCAGCCGTCAGCCACCAGCTAAGACCTTCCCGCGGAGATCGGCAAAGTGACCATCATACTCAATCATTTCAGCGCGGCCGCGGTGTTTGCGCTCCTCGCCTCCGTCGTGTTCGGGATCACCCACCGCGACTCGACCCGCGAGATGGTGCGCTACGGCCTCTATTGCTTCGCGATGTTTCTCGGCGGAGCGCTGCTGGCGGGGTGGGCCATGTGGCTGTTGCGGCGGTAACTTTTGGCTCTTGGCTTGAACCACAGATTCACCTGCCAAACGATCGCCGAAATCCACCGGAGAGCGCGCCCAACCGGCAAAACCAGGAGCCTAAGGGCGCCTTCTCACCCCTCCCACACAAACGCGTCGAAAATTCTCTTTGTATCGAAGTTCAGGCGGCGGTAGAGCGAGACGGCGCGGGCATTCGCCTCGGTCACCGTCAGCGACAGCAGCGTGAAATTCCTTTTCCGCAGGTTGGCCCCGGTCGCGGCCAACAGTGATTCGCCGATCCGCCGCGAGCGGTACTCCGGCAGGACACAGACCTGGGTCACATGGCCGACGTCATGACGCACGCGTGAACAGAGAATCAGGCCGATAAGGTTCCTAGTTCTGCGGTCGTGAGCCACGAACGACGACTCCGCGTCGAACACACCACAGCCCGGAAAGCGCACAATGTTGTTCAGGAAGCGCAATGAACCGCTTAGGGTGTGGTACTGGTCGTTGATCTGCGCGTCCACGTGTCCGCGATAGGCAGCCGTGATGAGCGTCGCGGAGGGCTGGTAATCGGCTTCGGTCCAGGAACGGATCTCGACTTCGGGATGCGATGGAGTCTTATCTGGCGCCGATTTCGGAAGGGTCAGCACCATGAACAATCGCGGGTGCCGCTGGAAACCGGTCTCAAGAAACGGCCGTGAAACGGCGTTGACATCGTGAGCCAGCAACTGCGCCTCGACCCGATGAATGCCGGGCGACTGCTGCAGCGTTTCGATCACATGCGTCAGCAGTCGAACTTCGACTTCCCGCGCATCAGGCAGGCGGCCGCCGTTGGCGACATAGAGATCGCCAATCACTCCTTTGCTGCCTTCATAGACGAAAAATGAGTAGCCAAAAACCCGGCCGCGGTCTACCGCCGCGTAGCCGGGCAGAATTTTGGAGTCTACATAGCGAAGGATCATCTCTGCCGAGCCGGAATAGTCCCAGGAGAGCAGGCGCGCCCAGAGTTGCGTCTCCTCGTCGAGCAGCGGACGCAGGTCGGCGGAAGAAAAATGCCTGAGGTCGAGAATCTCCAAAGGGACTCCGGTCGCGGCCCGCCGCACAACGGCAGCAGCTCACCGCGTGGCAAAACTTTGAGTGTAGTGGGTCCGCAATGCCGAGGCAAACGGGGGAACACCGGGCGGCAACAGCGCGATGGGCGTGTACCGTTCCTCACGGCCTATGGTGATCCGGCTCACGTAATAGGCTCACAGACGGGGTGCTCCGAAGCCGGAAAGAAAATGTCAGAAACGCGTAAGTTGCTTGCTGGCAGTCGGTTGCGGCGATCCGGTGCGTGGGCGCAACTGGTGCGCCTCCTCACCATGCTCTGTGATGCTCGTCACACCAAGTCCCCGTCATTCCCACGCATAATCACATCCTGCTTAGTCGAACACCCGGAGTGATCGTTACTCCTTAGATGGGGGATTTCGTGGCCAAAGGACGCGTTTCCATCGTCGTTGAGCGCTGCAAGGCTTGCGGTTTTTGCGTGGAGTTCTGTCCCACGCACGTGCTGGCGCTCTCTTCCGCCTTCAATTCGAAAGGCTATCATCCGCCGCACGTGGTGCATCCGGAAAAGTGCAGCGGGTGCGACTTGTGCGGCATGTATTGCCCAGATTTTGCCATCTACGGCACCAAGGCCGCCGTCACGAAAAATCCCGAGCCCACCCAGAAGGCCAGCGGAGGTGAGAAATGAAAGCCGATCCACATGGCGTTTTGACCGGCACCCATTTTATTGATGGTGACCACGCCTGCTGTGAAGGCGCGCTCGCCGCAGGGGCGCGGTTCGCCGCGGGATATCCGATCACGCCTTCGACCGAAGTAGTCGAGCGGTTTGCCTCGCGCGTGCCCACCGTGGGTGGCAGTTTCATCCAGATGGAAGACGAGTTGGCCGCTTCGATCGCACTGCAGGGCGGCGTGTGGGGCGGAGCAAAGGCATTCACCGTAACCTCCGGCCCGGGCTTCTCGTTGATGATGGAGCACATCGGTTATGCCGCGATGACCGAAACTCCCTGCGTGTTCGTAGACGTGCAGCGCGGCGGGCCTTCGACCGGTTTGCCCACACTTCCGGCGCAGGCCGACATGATGCAGGCGCGCTGGGGATCGCACGGCGACTACGAGATCATCGCGCTCTGCCCGAATTCTCCCCAGGAATGTTTCGATTTGACGATCAAGGCCTTCAATCTGGCCGAAGAATTCCGGGTTCCAGTGATGTTCATGATGGACGAAGTCGTCGGGCACATGACCGAGAAAGTCGTCATTCCTCCCGCCGACCAGATCGAAGTCGTGCCCCGCAAGCACACGAAGAAGTCGGTCGAAGATTATCTTCCCTATGGCACCAACGGAGACATGGTGCCGGAGATGGCGCACGCCGGCGAAGGCTACAAATTCCACGTCACCGGCCTCACCCACGACGAGCGCGGCTATCCCAACATGACGCCCGCGACACAGGACAAACTGGTGAAGCGTCTGCAGAACAAGATTCGCGTCGCCGCCGACCGCATTTGCATGCTCGAAGAACATGGGATTGAGGACGCCGATGTGGTCGTGGTTTCCTACGGCATCACGTCGCGGGTGGCGCAACGCGCCATTGACCTGGCGCACGAGCGCGGGCTGAAAGTCGGCAAGCTGCGCCTCATCACCGCCTGGCCGTTCCCTGACACGAAGATTGTCGAACTGGCTTCGCGCGTGAAGGCGTTCGTTGTGCCCGAACTCAACCTGGGGCAGATGGTGCGCGAAGTTGAACGCGCCGCCGCTGGAAAAGCCAAGACCTTCGCCGTGCCGCACGCCGGCGGCGGAGTCCACAACCCTGAAGAAATCCTGAAAGCCATCGTGGAGGCAAGCCGATGCTGAATGTCCTCGAAGACGACACTATCAATCCGGTAGAACCGTTTCTGCGGAGCGATCGCATGCCGCACATCTGGTGTCCGGGCTGCGGCATCGGTACCACGGTGAATTCGTTCGCCCGCGCCTTGATCGAATCGAAGGCGGATCTGAACTCGATCGCGCTGGTCTCGGGGATCGGCTGCACGGGACGCGTGGCAGGATACGTCAAACTCGATTCCTTTCACACCACTCACGGGCGCGCGATTCCTTTTGCCACCGGTCTGAAGCTGGCGAATCCCAAATTAAACGTCGTGGTCTACTCGGGCGACGGCGACCTGTCGGCCATCGGCGGCAATCACCTGATTCATGCCGCGCGACGCAACATTGATCTGAAGGTGATCTGCGTCAACAACCTGATCTACGCCATGACCGGCGGCCAGACCGCGCCGACCACTCCCGGCCACGCGACCACCTCGACCAATCCTTATGGAACGTTCGAGCCGGCATTCAACCTTCCGCATTTGGTGGATGCCGCCGGCGCCGTGTATGTCGCCCGCTGGACCACCTTCCACGTGCGCCAACTGGCCCGTTCGATCAGCGAGGCGTTTGCCAAGAAGGGATTCTCCTTCATCGAGGTCATCTCGCCCTGCCCCACGCTCTACCAGCGTCGCAACAAAATGGGCGACGGCCTCGACACCATGAAGTATTACAAGGAAGCAAGCAAGGTGAAAAACGGCGCGCCCACCGGCGAAGTCGGACTCACGTTGAATGGCGAAATCGCGGTCGGCAAGTTTGTGGACCGCGACCGGCCCGATTATCAAACCATGATGCGCGCGCAGTACGTGGAATCGTTGGGCGAGCGCTATATCGAAGTAACGGGAGATGCAGAACCGGAAATGGAGTGCGCATGCGGCTAACAGAGATTCGTATCGCAGGATTCGGAGGCCAGGGAGTCATCCTCTCGGCCGTGGTATTGGGCAAAGCAGCTTCCATCTACGAGAACGGCTTCGCCACCATGACGCAGAACTTCGGTCCGGAAGCGCGCGGGGGCGCGTGCAGCGCGCAGCTGGTGATCTCCGATTCGCCGGTGCTTTATCCCTACACGACCCGCCCCGACATCATGGTGATTATGTCGCAGGAGGCCTACAACCGCTTCGCGCCGGAATTGAAGCCGGGTGGCACGCTCATCATTGAAGAGGACCTGGTGCGCGTGTCCGATCTCAAGGGCGATCCCAAGGTCTACGCGATCCCGGCCACGCGCTTCGCCGAGGAACTGGGCAAGCGCATGGTGCTCAACTCGGTGATGGTGGGCTTCTTCACCGCGGTGACGAAGCTGCTCGAGGTCGATGCTGTGCGCAAAGCCGTGGCCGATTCCGTGCCTTCGAGCTTTCGCGAGCTGAACATCAAGGCCTTCAACAAGGGATACGAGTACGGCCTGACGGCAAAGGCCGGCGCTCCGCCGGAACTGGAGGAAGTGGGATACGCGAAAGAGTAAAACTTCACTCCAGCAGACACGAAGGGTACAGTCTCAACCGTGCCCTTCACTCAGTGATAATCCGGTCCGCCCACTCCACCAGTTGCACAAATACCGCTGGACTGCCCCACTTCGCACCCCAATCTTGCAAGTCTGTTTCCGTGACCCCACGGGCCCGGGAGCAGGCTCCTCAAGAAAAAACTGGAATATGTTTGGCGACGAGCTTCTGCTGCATTTCGCTGAGCGGCGGCCAACCCACCGGAAAAATCTGGGCGACAGTCGCCTTGCGCATGAGGTAGGTGGCCTCGCCGGTGAGGAAAATTTGCACCTCGTGGCCCGCGTCAGCCAATGCAAGACCATGCGCAAACGGGAAAGACGCACGCGTCGGGTCATCGGACCCCCACGCGCTCTTGATCATGATTTTCAGTGTCTTGTGCCCGGCCGTTTCTTGCGCACGTGCCGAAGCGAGACCAAAAAGACCCAAGCCAAGCGCTTGCGGGAGCTTGGTGAGAAGCTCTCGTCGAAACATGACTAACCTCCTGAATTCCCCAGGACGAGATTTGCGGAATAATGTACACCCATTTCGTCGGGGAGTAAACAGTGCTCGCATCCTATGAAGACGTGACAGGCGCCGGACTTAAGGTTTGGTCCCCGCGGCAGCCACCCAGTAATAATCCACATCCTGCGGGGCGTAGTGCCCGAGGAGCGAAACGTGCCGGCCCGTGAGGGCCTTCGCGACATGCACTTTCCACGTGGCCGGAGCAACCAGCAGGTGCTCCTCTGTCGGGACGCTCTCTGTCTCGTAGCGCGTGATGACCTGATTGCGATAGAAGGCCAGCCCATATTGGAGTTCTCGCCGGGCTCCGAAGACCGCGACCGGCAGCCGGTGCGTTTCCATGCCAGCCAGCTCGACTGCCAGCGGCCGCGCCGAGTACGACTGATCGATCGCCATAGTACCAACCTTCAAGACTGCAGCCACCGCCAGCACCACCGGAATCAGGGTGACGAAGCGCAGCATGCGCAGGCTCAACCGGCTGACCAGAGTCAGCGCGATGGCAGCGCATAGTACAAACGCCACGGCGAGCGCGATCAGCATCGGCCTGCCTGCCGGTAGGCGATGCTCAGTAACCGCATAAGAAATCAGCAGCGCCGGAACAACAGGTGCAGCAGCTACGATCGCGTGCACAACAGCCAGCCATTTCGGGACGGCTTCGGTTTCTTCCTGCTCGAGCCGCCGCCGCAGGTAGTCCGCGAGCAGCGCGGCTCCAGCAGGAACGGCGGGAAGAATATAGCCGGGCAGTTTGGAGCGCGAAAACGAGAAGAACACAACTGGCACGATAAGCCAGATGCAAAGGAAAAGATTGAATTGCAGTTCGAGATCCGGCTCGAGAGCGGCAGGTCTGCGCTCTTTCCACGAGGCGCGGACGCATCCGGCGAAAGCAGCAATCACGAAAACGACCCACGGCGCCAGCGCCAGCACCGTCACCGGCAAGTAATACCAGAATGGTTCAGGATGGTGATACAGATTGCTCGAGAACCTGGCCAGGTTGTGCTCCAGAATGAATTCACGGAAGAATTGCGGATTGCGCAACTGTACCGCAAAATACCACGGCAGCGCGCTCAGGCAGAACAACAGAACGCCCGGCGGCCAGAGCGTCTTCGCAACCAGCCGCCATTCGCGCATTGACGCTGCAAAAAGCACGATAACGACGCCAGCCAGAAACGGCGCAACGGGGCCCTTGGCCAACATGCCCAGTACCATGCACAAATAAAACAACGCAAGATAAAATCGGCGTTGCGTCTCACGCCACGCCCACCATGCCAGCATTCCCACGGAAAAAGATGCGGCCAGAGCCATATCCATCGAAGCAGCGCGAGCGTAGCCGATCATTCCCGCGCACGATGCCGTGATCAGTGCAGCATCCACTTCTACTCCGCGACGGAATCGCCGAAAGAAGAGATACATCGCCACAACCAATAGCGTGGCATCCAGCGCCGATGGGATACGTGCTGCGACATCAGTCACGCCCATCATCGAGTACGCGGCCATCGCCTGCCAGTAGTAAAGCGGAGGCTTCTCCAGCCACGGACTCCCGCCGAGCACCGGCGTAACCCAATCGTGGCGATCGAGCATTTCGCGGGCGACCTGCGCGTAGCGCGGCTCATCGGCGCCAATGAGCCCGAACTGCCCGGCGCCGTAAAAGAAAAGAAAAGCGCAGAAGCCGACGATCAGCAGGGCGTCCGTGCGGGTGCGCAGGGTCATAGAAGAGATTGTGGAATGCTGATTTCTGATTGCTGATTGAAAACCGACGCCCAGGCACAAATCGCTCTTCCATCAGCAATCAAAAATCAGCAATCAACAATGGTTTTCCTATTGTACGGAAGGTCCCCGGCGAAGCTGCAACAGAACCTGGCGGACGGCGTCGGCGAGCGGTCCATCCAGCGAGCATCCGCTGGCGCATTCGTGCCCGCCACCGTCGAAGGATTCGGCCACCAGCGCCACATCGAGCTTGCCTTTGCTGCGCAGGCTGACGCGAAAGCGGCCGTCGGGTAATTCGCGGAAGAACGCTGCCACTTCGACTCCGCCGATCGACAGCACGTAATTCACCAGGCCTTCGCAGTCTTCTTCGATGGCATTACACCGCTGCATCTGCTTCTGGGTGACCCAGGCGTATCCGATGTGGCCTTCCACATTCAGATTGCGCAACGCTTCGCCGAGCAGGCGAATCTTGGCGACCGAGTGCGCAAAATAAATGCCGCGAGCGCAGTGAGCCGGATCGGCACCGGCCAGCACGAGTTCGCGCGCCAGGGCGAAGGTGTTCTCGTTCGTGCCCTGGAACATGAACGAGCCGGTATCGGTCATCAAGGCCGTGTAGAGGCAAGTCGCAATCTCGGGCGACAACTTCACGCCGGCTTCCCGTGCCAGGCGGAATACCATCTCGGCCGTCGCCACCGCGTGCGGATCAATCCAGTTCACGTGGGCAAACGGACGTCCGCTGACGTGGTGGTCAATACTGATGAGGAAACGGTCTTCGAGGCCCTCCAGCCGCGTGCGGTGAATGCTGTCGCACTCGAGAATAATCGCCGCCTCATAGCTCCCCAAGACGCGGTTCGACTGCACCACCTGATCGGCAAATGGAAGCGAGCGATAGATGCGCGGCACACCGTCGTGCAGCACCACGTCGGCATGTTTGCCCATGGCGCGCAGAACCTGGCAGCAGGCCAGCGCCGAGCCGACCGCGTCGCCGTCGGGCCGGGCGTGCGAAGTCAGCACGAAACGTTCGTGCTGTCCGATCTGCCGGAGCACATCCTCGAGTATGTTATGCGTTCTGTCCACCAGCTTGCCTGCGGGCCTTGCTGCGCTTTTCTGCCCGCTTCAACAGTTCCTCAACCCGAGCCTTTTCCCGCTCCGAACGATCGAGTCGAAAGAATAATTCCGGCGCGCGCCGCAAGCGCAGGCGGTCGGCCAACTCATGCCGGATATAGGCCTTGGCGGCGTCGAGGCCTTCCATGCTACGCTCGGCCTCGTCGGCGTCGCCTTCCACATCCACCAGAACCTGCGCCGAGCGGCCATCGTCGGCGACCTGCACGCCGGTCACGCTGACCAGGCCGATGCGTGGATCGCCGAGTTCACCCTCGACCAGCGCTTCAATCTCCTCGCGCAGGGCTTCGCCCAACCGTCCGCGATGATATTTGACCGCGCGCTTCTCCACTTCACCCACCCCCGGTTGAAACGGAAGAGAATATCAGAAAACCGGAGGCCTGTGTTGCAGGGTTCCGGCAAAGCGCAGGTCCATTGTCGCGCTGCAGGGCAGAACAGAGATAAGTACGGAGGTAACAACGCAATGGGTGGTGTTGCGAAACTCAACTATTCGTACGCCGCATCAGAGATATTCAACAAACGAATCGGCGATCTCCGCGCCGTGGTTGTTGGCGATGCGCACGGCAGCCCGCTCGACTTTCTTCATTAGACCATCCAGGTAGTCGCGCGAATCAGATACGCTGACCACTCCGATCGTCGCGCGATTCCACAAGCCGCTGGCGTCCAGTTCGGCGACCGAAACGTTGAACCCCGCGCGCAGCCGGTCTTTCAGGCTGCGTACGACCTGGCGACGATCTTTGAGCGACTGCGCGGCTTCGATGTGGAGCTCGAGGGTGAGGAAGGCGATCATCTGGTCGTCGGTCGTCGGTCGTTAGTCGCTGGCGGGGACCATCGACGCTACCTATCTTCTCTTCGCGAACGACCAATGACGAACGGCCAGCGACGGCGATTTACGCGATGACTTCGGCCGCGATCTTCTCTGTAGCGAAGGCCTCGATCACGTCGCCGATCTTCACGTCGCCGTAGTTGGCGATGGAGATGCCGCACTCCATTCCATTGGTGACTTCCTTGGCGTCGTCCTTGAAGCGACGCAGCGAGCCGATCTTGCCTTTGAAAACCACCACGTTGTCGCGCAGCAGGCGGACCTCGGAGTCGCGCTTGATAAAACCGTCCGTCACGCGGCAGCCAGCCACGGTACCGACCTTTGGAATGCGGAAGGTATCGAGAACTTCGGCACGGCCGTGATGTGTTTCCTTGTAGGTCGGCTCGAGCAGTCCGCTCATGGCGCGCTTGATCTCGTCCTGCAGTTCGTAAATGATCGAGTGCAGGCGAATATCAACTTCTTCCTGCTCGGCGAGTTCCTGGGCCTTGCGTTCCGGCCGCACGTTGAAACCGATGATGATGGCGTTCGACGCCGAGGCCAGCAGCACGTCGGTTTCGGTGATCGCACCCACTCCCGAGCGCAGCAACTTCAGACGTACCTTGTCGTTCGAAAGCTTCGCCAGCAGATCGCTCAAGACTTCCACCGATCCGCCCACGTCGCCCTTCAGGATGATGTTGAGTTCCTTGGTGCCGGCCGTCTTGATCTGTTCGGCCAGGCCTTCCAGCGACACGCGCGAACTCTTGGCCAGCGCGGCTTCGCGGGCTTTCTGCTCGCGGTATTCGGAGATGCCGCGAGCCTTGTCACGGTCGGCCACAACGACGAACTGATCGCCCGCCTGCGGCAGCCCTTCCATGCCGAGAATTTCGACCGGAGTCGACGGTGGCGCGGATTCAAGTGCAGCGCCGCGATCGTCGAACATGGCGCGCACCTTGCCGTAGACGTTGCCGACCACAAAATTATCGCCGGCGTTGAGCGTGCCATTCTGAACCAGTACCGTAGCCACCGGCCCGCGGCCGCGATCGAGTTTGGCTTCGAGCACAACCCCTGACGCCGCGCGCTCCGGAGTCGCCTTCAGCTCCGCCAGGTCGGCGACCAGGCAGATCATTTCCATCAACAGGTTCAGGTTGGTTTTCTTCTTCGCCGAAACGTCCACGAAAACCGTTTTGCCGCCCCAGTCTTCCGGCATCAGACCGCGATCGGCCAGCTGTTTCTTGACCCGGTCGGGCATAGCTTCGGGCTTATCAATCTTGTTGACCGCGACGATGATCGGAACTTCGGCGGCATGGGCATGATCAATAGCTTCGAGTGTTTGCGGCATGACGCCGTCATCGGCCGCGACCACGAGCACGACGATGTCCGTCGCTTTTGCGCCGCGCGAACGCATGCGCGTGAAGGCTTCATGGCCAGGCGTATCGAGGAAGACAATTTCGCGACCGTACGCCGGTGATTCCTGGTCGGTAATGCGAACCTTGTACGCGCCGATGTGCTGCGTGATGCCTCCGGCTTCGCCTCCCGCAACATTCGTCAGGCGGATAGCGTCGAGCAACGTGGTCTTGCCGTGATCGACATGCCCCATGATCGTGACCACCGGCGGACGGGGCGTAACCTCGATGGCGGAGTCTTCCCCGCTCGCCGCAGCCGCGTCAATGTCTTTCGAAGCCTGTTCCTCGAACGTGATCACGTTCGTGTCGGCGCCGAAGAAGCGGGCCATTTCGCTGGCCAGTTCGGCGTCGAGCGTCTGATTGATCGTGGCGAACACGCCCCGTGCCAGCAGCCGCGAAATCAGATCTTTGGCGCGAATGTCGAGTTTCTCGGCCAGGTCCTTCACGCTGATGCCTTCGGTGATGGTGATGTTGCGCGTGATCGGCATCGGCTCGTTCGACACCACCATCCGCGGCGGCGGAACGTAGCCCTTCATCGGGCCTTCTTTTACGCCACGGGGAATATAGCGCTGGCCGGGCCGGCGCGCTGGCCCGCCGGGACGGCTGCCGGGACGCGCGGCTCCTGGAGGGGGCAGCCCCGGACCGACCCCGATCGGACGCGGACCTGTCGGGGCTTGCCGTGTTGGATGCATCGGACGACGCTCCCCGGGACGCAGCGGTGGACGCGGCGCACCAACTCCTGGAGCCTGTTGGCGCGGACGCTGGAAAATGGGCTGCCCGGGCACGGGACGGCCAGGCGCGGGACGCGCCATACCGGGAGCTCCGGTCTGGACTGGCGCGGCCGGTCTGGGCGGCGGAGCTTTGTACACCGGACGCGGCCCCGTCTGCGGCATGATCATGCGCGGAGCCGGCGCCTGAGGCGCCGCTGGCGGTGCACTTGCAACTGGGGGAGCCACTGGAACTTGCGGAGCAGCAGAAGCGGTGACCGACGGCGCCACCGTCGCTGGAGGTGTGACGATTGTAGGCGGCGGTGCAACCGGTCGTGAAGGCGGCGCCACTGGCGGCGCAACCGGAGCCGCGGGCTTTTCAATCACCGGCGCTGTCACCAAGGGCCGCGCTGGCGGTGGGGCCACAGGCGGCGCGGCAGCCGGCACAGGCGGGGGCGCTGGCTTGGTTGCCGGCGGAGCTACCACCGGTTTCGCAACGACGGGCGGGGGTACTGCAGGACGCACCGGATGCGGTGTTGCGGCTTCCTTCTGCTGAGTGATCGCCTTGAGTACGTCTCCCGGCCGGGAGATGTGCGATAAATCAATCTTGGTCTTGATTTCCTCTTCGCCGCGCAGTGGGCGCGCAGTTTTGCCAGCCGACCCTGCAGCTTCGGACGAGCCCCGGATGTGCGCCCGCACCTTCTCCGCTTCGTGCTCTTCAAGAGAACTGGAGTGCGTTTTCTTTTCCGTCACTCCGACGATAGGAAGCACGTCGAGAATGGCTTTGCTCTTAACTTCCAGCTCTCTCGCGAGATCGTTGATTCGAACCTTGCTCATCCGGCCTTTCTTGTACCCCGCATTGTGGCTTAAGTCTTCATCGCAGCCTCACGGAGGTCCGTTCGTGGATTCGCGCACATCGCATGGAAACTGCCTGCGCGTGCCATGACTACTCAGTTGTTTCGGGAGTGGAGTCGTCTTTCGGCCCCCGCTCTTCGTCTTTCGCCGGGACGGATTCGGCTTCTGGCGCTGCATCGCTGACCGTCTCACTCGCCGCCTCAATCGCAGTTTCGCCGGCAGAAAGTTCGCTTTCTGGCGCTGCCTCGCCTTCGGCCGCTTCCACAGCGATTTCCGGCGCGGCTTCGCCCGCCGGCGCCACACCTTCTGCCGGAACTTCACCTTCCGCCGTGACTGCTCCCGCATCCAGACTGGCGAAATAATTATTCACCGCAAGACTGATTTTTTCCACCGTCTTGGGCCCGATGCCCTCGATGGCCTCCAGTTGCTCGGGCGTCATGTCAGCGAGCGCTTCCACCGTGCTCACCCCGGCTTCCTTCAGTTTCTCGACCAGCCCTTCGCCCAGCCCCGGCACGTTCTCGAGGGGAGTGGTTGCCTGCGGAGCCATCGCCGCCATCTGCTGCTCGACTTCCTGGCGCTTTTCTTCCTCGCTCTTGATGTCAATCTTCCAGCCGAGCAGTTTGGCCGCCAGGCGAACGTTCTGCCCTTTTTTGCCGATAGCCAGCGAAAGCTGGCTGTCGTCCACTACGACTTCGAGATGCTTCTCGGCGCTGTCCACCACAGTAACCCGGCTGACTTTCGCCGGCTGCAGCGCCTTCTCGGCGAACGTCACCGAATCTTCGTGATATTCGATGATGTCAATTTTCTCGCCCCGCAGTTCGCGGATGATGGATTGCACGCGCATGCCCTTCATGCCGACGCACGCGCCCACCGCGTCCACATCCTTGTCCTTGGACATGACCGCGATTTTGGTGCGCTCTCCGGCCTCGCGGGCAATGGCGCGAATCACCACCGTGCCGTCGTAGATTTCCGGAACTTCGGTCTGGAACAGATGCTGCACCAGGTCGGGCGCGGCGCGCGAAACCACCACGCCTGGGCCTTTCGAAGCCTTCTCCACGCGGGCAATCACCACGCGCACTCGTTCGCCCACGGCGAACGACTCCAGCCGCGACTGCTCTTTCCGCGGCATGCGGGCTTCCGCCTTGCCGATGTCGAAAATCACATCCGGGCCTTCCACGCGCTTCACCGTGGCGTTGACGATCTCGCCCACGCGCCCGATGTACTCGTTGTAGACCGTGTCGCGCTCGGCCTCGCGCACCTTCTGGAAGATCACCTGCTTGGCCAACTGCGCCGCGATGCGCCCCAGGATTCCTTCGGTGGGCCGCGGGATCTGCAGTTCGCCGCCCACCTCCAGCGACGGATCCACCTTGCGCGCCTCTTCCAACGTAATTTGCAGGTTCGGATCCTCGACCTGATCGGGGCTTTCCACCACGGCCTTCACCGCGAAGGCGCTGATCTTGCCAGTATCTTTATCCAGCTTAGCGCGCAGATTCTCCTGCGACTTGTAGTACTTGCGCGTGGCCATGACAATGGCGTCTTCGACCGCGCTGACTACAATCTGCGGATCAATGCCCTTTTCCCGGCTTACGCCCTCGATGATGTTGTAAAGCTCGCTAGCCATAAAGATCACGTTTCAAAGTTTCAAGGTTGCAAAGTGTCAAGGCTCGTCGAAACCTTGAAACTCTGAAACTTTGAAACCTAGATTTCCGGTACTAAGTTCGCCTTCTCCACGTTGGCGAATTCGATCTCGATCCTCTTCCCGGCCGCCGCGCCCATCTTCTTCCGCGACTTGTGGCTGGCCACGCCCAGATCCAGCGTCAGCCGTCCGCCCTGAAAGCTTTCCAGCCGTCCTTCAAAGTGCCGGTTGTCGTCCACCGGCTGCCGCGTCGTCACTTTCACGCGGCTGCCGGTAAAGCGGCTGAAATCTGCCGCCTTGATCAGCCTGCGATCCAGCCCCGGCGATGAAACTTCCAGCGTGTACGAACCGCCCGGCATCGCGTCTTCCACGTCGAGAATCGTGCCAAATTCGCGGCTGAAGTTCGCACAATCCTGGTGCGTAACGCCGGCCAGCGGCTCCTTGCCTGCCGCGGGCTTGTCCAGAAACACCCGCAGCATGCGCGCCTTGCCTCCGCCGAGAAACTCGATCTCGACCACCTCGAGCCCGCTGGAGGCAGCTACGCGCTCCGCGATTTCCCGCACGCGATCCACTTCAAGCGCCATGTATCCAATAGCTTACAGATCAGACCCGCCACCACCGGCCGACCCAAACTAAAAAGTGGGCTTGCGCCCACTGGTGTGCTTCGCCAAACGCCGGTAATACACAACAGTTCTCAGTTCCTAAATATACGCCCCTGACGAGGAAAAGACAAACGGGGGAGGCTTTAAATCGGCATCGGAACCGCCGCGAAACCTGGTTGGCGAGACACGCCATCGCGCTGGGGAGGAGGTCAATGAGCGCTATCGCGTGATTACAACAGTTGTGGTTGGAATCCACTATAAGGCTGGCGTAAGTTGCTGGCAATATGTTTGGTTGCCTGCAAGCTTCGGCCGCATTGCCGTTCTTGTAGACATCAAGGAGTACGATGACGCCCAATGGCACTCATTGACCCCCATCCCGAAGGTCTTGAAGGCGAGCAAAGGGCGAGCAAACCGCGCAAGCTTGTGCTTGACTTAACATCGCGATAACACTCATTTTCTCTGGCCGTTGCATTTGCCTGATCTTCTGCGCCTCTCTACAATAAAACTTTCACCCACACCGCGGGGGAATCCCGAGAATCTTATGATCCATTTTCCCGTTCCCGAAGCTCTTACCTTTGATGACGTTCTGCTGCTGCCCGCCCGCTCCGACGTAATCCCCGCCAATGCCAGCACGCAGACGCAACTCACCCGCAACATCAGCCTGAATATTCCGATTGTCAGCGCCGCCATGGACACGGTCACCGAGTCGCACATGGCGATTGCACTGGCGCAGCAGGGTGGCCTGGGCATTATTCACCGCAATCTGACGATCGAGCAGCAGGCCAACGAAGTGGACAAGGTAAAGCGGTCGGAAAGCGGCATGATCGTGGACCCGGTCACCATGCATCCCACTGACAAGGTCTCGGACGCGCTCGAAGTGATGCGGAAATATAAGATTTCCGGTGTGCCCATCACGGAAAACGGCAAGCTGGTCGGCATCCTCACCAACCGCGATCTCCGTTTTGAAACCCGTTTCGACATTCCGATCGACCAGGTGATGACCAAGCGCAACCTCATTACCGTGCCCGTGGGCACAACGCTCGAAGACGCCGAGAAAATTCTGCACCAGCATCGCGTCGAGAAACTGCTGGTCGTAGATGACAAATACAACCTTAAAGGCCTGATCACGGTCAAAGACATCCAGAAAAAGCTGAAGTATCCCAACGCCGCCAAAGATTCTCAGGGCCGTCTGCGTGTCGGAGCAGCGATCGGCGCGACCGGAGACTTCATGGAGCGCGCCCAGGAACTGGCGGAAGCCAAAGTGGACGTTCTCGCCGTTGACAGCGCCCACGGACATTCGAGCAAGGTGCTCGACGCGGTAAAGCTGGTGAAATCGAAACTGCCGCACGTGGACTTGCTGGCAGGCAATGTGGCCACCTTCGATGGCGCCTGCGAACTGGCCCGCGCCGGGGCCGACGGCATTAAAGTCGGCATCGGGCCAGGATCCATCTGTACCACCCGGGTTGTGACCGGAGCGGGCGTGCCCCAGATTACAGCCATCGCCGAAGCGTACCGCGCGACCAAAGATTCGGGCGTCCCCATCATCGCTGACGGCGGCATCAAGTATTCCGGCGACATCACCAAGGCGCTGGCCGCCGGCGCGAGCGCGGTCATGATCGGCTCCTTGTTCGCCGGCACTGACGAAAGTCCGGGTGAGTTGATCCTGTATCAAGGCCGCTCGTTCAAGTCCTATCGCGGCATGGGATCCATCGGCGCCATGGCGCAAGGATCGAGCGAACGCTACTTCCAGAGCGTTGAGGGAGATTCTTCCGCCGCTTCGTCGGGATCGGACGGCGATTCCAACCGCCTCAACAAACTCGTCCCCGAAGGCATCGAAGGCCGCGTTCCCTACCGCGGCTCGGTCGCCATGATCGTCTATCAGATGGTTGGCGGGCTGAAATCGGGCATGGGATATTGCGGCTGCGCGACCATCCCCGAACTACTGCAGAAAACGCGCTTCGTGCGCATCAGCGGGGCCGGCCTGCGCGAGAGCCACGTGCACGACGTGATGATCACCCGCGAGGCGCCCAACTATGCGATCGAGTAGAGACCAGACATTGCAGAGCACGAACCCGAATGTGGGTGCCCCATCCTTCGCGTTCTTTGCGAAGGGTGGGATTTCCGGACCTGCGAGCGCCACACACACTTGAGTTCCGACCGACACCATGTTCTCAAGGCCTGGATCGCGGCGATCCTCTGGCTGACCGTCATTGCCGTCGAATCCAGTGCCTATCTCTCCGCGAGCAACACCAGCCGCATTCTCTATCCCCTGCTGCATTTTCTTTTCCAGCTTGACTGGGACCAGTTCGAGCGCTGGCACCACTTCATCCGCAAAGGCGGCCACGTCTTCGGTTATGGCCTGCTGTGTATTCTGCTGTTTCGCGCCTGGCGGGAGACGCTGCCGGCTCCCGGAGATCCGAAGTGGACCTTCCGCTGGGCCAACATCGCCGTGCTCGGAACGGCGCTTGTGGCCTGCCTCGACGAGTGGCACCAGAGCTACATTCCATCGCGCACAGGGAGTCCCCGGGACGTCCTGCTCGACACCTGTGCCGGAATCGGCGCGCAGATTGTGCTGCTGCTCTGGATAAGATGGCGGTCGCGCCGTCCAAACCCACTCCCTGACAGTTCTCAGCTCGACGCCCGTTAGTCTCGAACCGCCCGTGAACTTTGCGCTTGACACGAGCCAGCCCTAATGTTACATATTGTAACGCTACAATGACTAACACACGACATGCGCGTCTAAAGAATCTGGGAGAGGTCGAGCAGAGCGTCATGGAACATATCTGGACTCACGGTCCTGCCACGTCCGAAGAGTGTCGCGAAGCGTTGGCCTCGTCCCGGCCGATGAAAGACTCCACCATCCGCACCGTCCTCCGCCGCCTCGAGGAAAAAGGCTACCTCACCCACGAAGTGGCAGGCCGAACGTTCATTTACAGGGCCTCGGACGCGCGCCAGAACGTCGCCGTGCGCGCGGTGAAGGGCATTATTGACCGCTTCTGTGGGGGCTCGGCCGAGGCGCTCGTGCTCGGCATGGTGGACAACGCCGTGCTCGATCGCGCGCAACTGGAGCGGCTGGCCCGCAAGATCGCTGAGAGTGAACGAAAGACGGCAACCGTGAAGACAGACAAACGCACCCGTCACAAGGAAGACAAGCCATGACGTTTACTGCTTCGGAAGTAGCCCCGCATCTTCTTGTGCTGCTTGCCAGCGCGGCTGCGCGCAGTCTGGTTCTGGCCGGCGTTGCAGCCCTCGCGCTGGCTGCGTTTCGCGTAAGAGCCACCGGCGCCCGCCTTTTCACCTGGACGACTGTGCTCTACGCCGCTCTGGCCATGCCGCTGCTCGGATGGCTGCTGCCGCCGCTGGCAATTCCGTCGCCGGCGCTCTTGCAGACTAGAGCCGCACAATTCAGGCTCGCACGAATCGAGGCATCAGGGCAGATCGCGCCCGCCCGCACGTTCCGGGCAGCTCGACCCACTCTGGCTATGTCCGACCGGTCGGCCCCTGGCACGCCTCTGTGGCCTGCAAAGGCCTCAGCCGCTAGTTCTTTGCGCGGATTATTACCCGACGTGCCATGGACCACCGTGGCGGATGGAATCTATCTTCTGATAACCGTCGTACTGATCGTGAGGATTGCAGTGGGGACGTTTCTCGCCCGGCGCCTGCTGCGGGCGGCACAGAAGATTGGCGATTCTCGGGTTACTTCTCGGCTCGCCTTTCGCGCGCACACCAGCCGACTGACCTTCGTGCCCGAAGCAGCCGAATCGCAATGCATCGCCGTGCCGGTCACCGTGGGCGCGCTGCACTCGACGATCCTGCTGCCGACGGGCTGGCAGGAATGGGACGACGCCAAACTCGACGCCGTCATCGCACACGAGGTATCGCACCTGGTGCGGCGCGACGCGCTGACCCAGCATCTTTCGCTGTGGCATCGCGCAATCTTCTGGTTCAGTCCCCTCGCCTGGTGGCTGGACCGGCATTTAGCCGCCTTGGCCGAGCAGGCTGCCGACGAAGCCGCTCTACTCAGCGGCGCCGACCGCAACCATTACGCGAAGACTTTGCTCGGCTTCTTCGAAGCTTTGCACGCTGCGCCACGCGTTTGGTGGCAGGGCGTGGCCATGGCAAAGGCAGGTCAGGCGGAACAGCGATTGGAGAAAATTCTGGCGTGGGGAGGAACCGTTACCATGGGATTCAAGAAATCTGGCATGAAGAAGTCTATTGCGGTGGCGATCATCGCGGTCGCAATTCCCGTCGTTTATGTTGCCGCGTCCGCGCGGCCAAGCAATGGTCAGATCGCTCAGAATCCAGCCCATACGCCAGGTCAAACGCCGCCTGCAGCGCCGGCCGCGGCTCCCACGCCGCCTGCGCCTCCGGCTCCTGCCAACGGTGGCTCCTGGAACGTCGGGATTTCATCCCCGGTACCGCCGGCTCCCGTGTCTCCGGTTGGACCGATCCCGCCCGTTGCGCCGCTTGCCGCCTTGGCCGGCCAATCTTCAATTTCAGTCTCCCACGGCCGGGGCCATTCCTACGCCTACGGATACGACGACGAACAACGCTTCGTTATCGTCACGGGCAACAGCGACTCGGTCACGATCTCCGGCACCGGCGAAGACGCCGGCCACGCCGAAAAGCTCAGGAAAACAATCCCGGGCGACTTCATCTGGTTTGAGCGCGACGAGAAATCCTACATCATTCGCGACCAAGCCACGATTGAGCGCGCCCGCAAGCTTTGGGCCCCGCAAGAGGAATTGGGAAAGAAGCAGGAAGAGTTGGGTAAGCAGCAGGAAGCATTAGGCAAGAAGCAGCAGGAACTCGGCACGCGGATGGAGCAGGTTCATGTCAAGGTTCCCGACATGACCGCGGAGCTCGATAAACTGCGCGCGGAGTTGAAGCAGCTAAGCTCCGGAGCCACTCCCGATCAGATCGGCAAGCTTCAGTCGGAGATCGGAGAACTGCAAAGCAAGATCGGTGAGATTCAATCGCACGCCGGCGAGGAACAGGGAAAGCTCGGCGAAGAAATGGGAGCCCTGGGTGAACAGCAGGGGAAACTCGGCGAGCAGCAGGGCGAACTCGGCCGTCGGCAGGGTGAACTTGCGGAGCAGGCTTCCCGCCAGATGAAGGAACTACTCGACGAAGCGATTAAGAAGGGCACCGCCAAGCCGGAAGCAGATTTCGGCGGCGGCACAATCTAGGAGCGCCGCCGCGAAGAAAGATCAATCCCGCTTCTGCCTTGCGGGGAGGATTAAAAGGAAAGTCGCCACGAGAGCGAGGCCGGCGGAAACATAAAAAGGCCGCCTCGCTCCGTAGTACTTCCACAACTCTCCGGTGATCAGGCTGGCAGCGAGTGTGGCAACGCTGGTCGCGAAGAAATAGATCCCCAGGGCCCGGCCGCGCACTTCCTGCGCGACCGCTTCCACCACCAAGGCTTTCAGCACTGGTTGTGTCAGTGCATAGTACAGGCCATAGACTGCCATCGTGCACCAGATGGCGAAGGTGGAAGGCGCGCGGCCAAAAACGAAATACACAGCGGCAAAGATGAGATAGCCGGCGGCGGCGATCCATCTTCGTGAAAAGCCGCGGCGTGAGAAGCGGTCGCTGAGCCAACCTGCCGGCCAGGAACCGAGCGTGTATGTGAGATTGAAAACCAGCCCCAGCAGCGGGGCCAGCGCCACCGGAATGCCGACGTTCTGCGCCCGCATCACCAGAAACATGTCGCTCGAATTTCCGAGCGAAAACAACACAACCGCAAACAGAACCAGATAGAAGGACGCGGGCAGCGCAAAGCCTTTCGGAGCCGAAGTGGCTCGCGGTGCGATCACCGAGCCAGGGCTGCTTTCGTCAATGCTACGGCGTTTCGTTTCGCGAATTCCGAACAGCGCGACCAGCACTGCCAGCGTGCCCGGCGCAGCCGCGGCCCAGAAGACACTTCGAATGCCATAGCGTGCCAGCAGGACGAGCGCCACCAGTGGACCGGCGATCGCACCCGCTGAATCAAGCGACTGGATCAATCCATAGGCCGAGCCCAGACGATCCTTCCCGACCGATTCGGCGACCATCACGTCGCGTGGCGCACCGCGCACACCCTTGGCCAGGCGATCCGAGAAGCGAATCAGCAAAACCTGCCACCACGCCGTGACCACCGCAAGCAGTGGTTTGACTCCGTTGGCGACAAAGTATCCGGCCACGACCAGCGGCTTGCGGCGCTCGAGGCGGTCAGTGAGATATCCGGAGAAAAGCTTGGCGAACGAGGCGACGCTTTCAGCCACGCCTTCAATCAGGCCCAGTTGCGCCGGCCCCGCACCCAGCGAAACCAGGAACGCCGGCAACACCCAGTACGCCATTTCGGTAGCCGTATCGTTCAGAAACGATGTGATGCCGAAAGCATAGATGTTTTGGGCAGGGGAGGGTTCACGCTCCGCGGTCGAGTCGGGCATGCATAGGTTTTATCACGAGGTCACAGAGAAACAGAGCAGTGGGGTTTCGCTGACGACCAATGACCGCCGACCGACGACGCCTCTAATACATCGCGTCGTACTTGGTCACGGCCCACTCGCCGGTTCGGTGTTCCAAGGTGACGGTGAAGAGGTCCTGGTCAATTCCGGGTTGTTCCGGGCCTCCGTTGCTCAGCCGCTTGGCGCGATAGTGCAGGATGATCAGCGGCGGCGCGTCTTCCCAGTCCACCAACTCCCAGGAAAGCAGCGGGTGCTGCGCTTCGGACTGGCAGATGTAACGCGCGTATTTCTTGTGGTAATCGTGCTCCCACTTGTTAAGTACGCCGTCGCAGTGGCCGTCGCGCATCTCGCGGAGAAACTTGTTGGCGGCGCGTTCCGTGGCTCGATCACGCAGCGGATTCATCTTGATGCTCGTCGGCAGTCCTGTCAGCGGATCGTGCTCTTCGGACCGTGCCAGCACCGGCCCCTGATTGTTCAGCCACCACAGGTACCCGACAAACACCATCACCAGCAGCGCCCCGGCGCCGACAGCAATGCCAATGTGGGTTTTGGTGAAGGCCATTAAAGGAAGTTTAGGGACGCGGGGAGACCGGCAGCAAGATTACCCCCGAGACACTCGAAGGGACATGTACGAGTGGGAGCAGGGCCTCGATTAGCTCTCGCTAGAAACAACAAAGGCACGGCGCGAAGCCGTGCCTTAAGCGTCAGACGGGAATTACTCTTTCTTGTCGCCGCCCTCAGAAGACTCGGCCGGAGTCGCTTCGGCCTGGGCCTGCGCCTCGGCCTCTTCCATGGCCTTCTTCGCTTCGGCCGCCTTCTTGGCGCGGGCTTCGGCGCGCTTCTCACGCTTCTCGTCGAGGATCTTCTCGCTGCCGAGCAGTTCCAGGAACGCCTTGTCGGCGCCGTCGCCCTTGTTCCACTGGGTGCGGATGATGCGCGTGTATCCGCCGTTGCGGTCGCCGAAACGCGGCCCGATGGTATCGAACAGCTTCACCACGGCTTCATCGGTCATCAGGTAGGCAGCGGCCAGCCGGCGTGCCGCGAGGTCGCCGCGCTTGCCCAAGGTAATCATCTTCTCGACGATCGGGCGTGCGGCCTTGGCCTTGGGAACGCTGGTTTCGACGCGCTCCTCCACAATCACCGAAGTGACCAGGTTGCGCAGCAGCGAGCGCCGGTGCGCCGTGTTTCGTCCGAGTTTGTAGCCTGCTACTTTGTGACGCATTTCAAACCTCAGGGGCTAAAGCCCCGATCGTTTTCAGCCTTGGGCGGCACGGCTGAAGCCGTGCCCTTCCCAAAACTCTCTGGCAACGAGGCTCTGCAACCTTGAAACCTCGAAAACCTGGCTCTTCCTACAGCTGGTCGTCCGGTCCGTAGGCCGAGGCCGGCAACGGTACGTTCGACGTCGGTCCGGGTACGGCATTACCGTGCTCGTCAATCTTCATGCCCAAGCTCAGCCCCATCGAGGAAAGGATCTCCTTGATCTCGTTGAGCGACTTGCGGCCGAAGTTCTTGGTCTTGAGCATTTCAGCTTCGGTCTTCTGTACGAGTTCGCCGATGGTCTGAATGTTGGCGTTCTTCAGGCAGTTGTAGCTGCGCACCGAGAGCTCGAGTTCTTCGACAGAGCGGTTCAGATTTTCGTTGCGAATTTCTGGCTTGCGCTCATCGCTGGTCGAAGTGCCGGTTTCGATTTCTTCCTCGAAGTTGATGAAGATATTCATGTGGTCCTTCAGCAGCTTCGCCGCCAGGCCGATCGAATCGGCCGGGGTGATGGAGCCGTTGGTCCAGACTTCGAGCGTGAGCTTGTCGTAGTCGGTGATCTGGCCGAGACGCGCCGCCTCGACCGTGTAGTTGCACTTGCGCACCGGCGAATGCACGGAGTCAATCGGGATGAAGCCGATGCCAAGGTCCTCGTCGAAATTCTTGTCGGCGGAAACGTAGCCACGACCGCGTTTCAGCCGCATTTCCATGTCCAGCTTGCCGCCTTCGCTGACAGTGGCGATATAGACGTCTTTATCCAGGACTTCAACGTCGCCGTCAGCCTCAATCATGCCGCTCGTGACCACTCCGGGCTGGTCGGCGCGCAGATAGATCGCTTTGGGCGCGTCGCCCGAGAGCTTGAACGGAATTTGCTTCAGGTTGAGGATGATATCGGTCGCGTCCTCGACCACACCTGGGATGGACTGGAACTCGTGCAGCACGCCTTCCATCTTCACTGCGGTGACGGCCGCGCCTTCAATCGAGCTCAGCAGCACGCGCCGCAGAGCGTTGCCAACGGTCGTGCCGAATCCGCGCTCGAACGGCTGCGCCCAAAAAATGCCGTATTTGTCGGTAAGGGTGGAAGTGTCAACTGCGAGACGTTTCGGTTTCTGAAAACCTTTCCAAAGCATTGTGTTTCTCCTTCGGCCGTTTGGCTCGATTCCGGCTTGCTGAGTGGTCCAACTCAGGTCAACGTCAGAAAAGGCTGATCTGGCACGAATGTAATGGACCCAAACTCGCCGTTGGTTGTTTGTCGGTGGTCATTGCCAACGACCTACGACCAGCGAGTAGCCACTATTTACTGTACAACTCCACAATCAGCTGCTCATTCACCGGCAGCTGAATATCTTCGCGTTTGGGCAGCGAAAGCACACGGCCCTTGTAATTATCGCGGTCCACTTCCAGCCAGGTCGGCATCGTGCCGTGGCTGGCGAATTCCTTGGCCAGTTCGAGCACGGTGAGCTTTTTGCTGTTCTCGCGGATCGAGACCTCTTCCCCGGCGCTCACTTCGTAGGAAGGAATGTTGACCTTGCGATTGTTCACAGCGACGTGCCCGTGACGCACGAGTTGGCGTGCCTGGCGTCGCGACTGGGCAAAGCCCAGACGGAAGATGACGTTGTCCAGGCGCCGCTCCAGCTGCTGCAGCAGCTTTTCGCCGGTTACGCCCTTGGAGCGCGCGGCCTTCTCGAAATAGTTGCGGAACTGCGCTTCCTGGGTGAAGTAAATGCGCTTCGCCTTCTGCTTTTCGCGCAACTGCAGACCGTAACCAACCACTTTGGCCTTGCGGTCCTTCCCATGTTGTCCGGGAGCGAAGTTGCGCTTCTCGATGGGACACTTGTCACTGAAGCATTTTGCCCCTTTGAGGAACAGCTTCATGCCCTCGCGGCGGCACAGACGGCAGACTGCATCGGTATAACGCGCCAAGTTTCTTCTCCTTTAGATGACCGGTTTACGGGTTTGGCTTCACCCTCCGTCCCGGTACTGGGTACTGAATACCACCGTTCTATACGCGGCGTCTTTTGGGCGGCCGGCATCCGTTATGCGGAATCGGCGTCGCGTCGCGAATTGAGCGCACTTCAATGCCGGCCGCTGCCAGCGCACGCACGGCCGACTCGCGGCCCGATCCCGGACCGCTCACCCGCACATCCACGCTGCGCACCCCGTGATCGCGCGCCATGTTGGCCGCATTCATCGCAGCCTGCTGCGCCGCGAACGGCGTGCCTTTCCGCGATCCGCGAAAACCCAGCGACCCCGAACTCTTCCACGACAGAACGTTGCCGTTCATGTCGGTGATGGTCACGATCGTGTTATTGAAGGATGCCTGCACGTACACCAGCCCATGCGGGACGTGCTTGCGCTCCTTCTTCTTGAAGGTTTTCTTCTTGCCTTTTTTCTCCGGCGCGGCTGCTGCGCCGCCCGCTGCTGCTGGTTTTGCCATGATTCGCCTTTAGCTCTTGGCCATCAGCTCTTAGCTCCAGCCAAAGGCCAAGAGCCAACAGCCAACAGCAGATTTTACGTTTTCGCCGTCGCCTTCTTCTTCTGCGCGACTGTTCCCTTGCGCGGACCCTTGCGGGTACGGGCGTTGGTGTGCGTGCGCTGTCCGCGGACCGGCAGGTTGCGGCGGTGGCGGAACCCGCGATAGGAACCGATTTCGATGAGCCGTTTGATGTTCATCGAAACTTCCTTGCGCAGATCGCCTTCCACCAGGCCTTCGGCCTCAATGACCGTACGGATGCGGTTGACCTCTTCTTCGCTGAGGTCCTGGACCTTTTTCATCGGGTCCACCTTGGCCTCGTCGAGGATGCGGCCGGCGCGCGGATGACCGATGCCGTAAATGTAGGTCAGCGCGATGTTGATGTGCTTCTGGCGCGGCAGATCCACGCCCGCAATACGTGCCATTGTTCTTAACCTCTCCTGGCTCTTGGCGCTTGTTTCTTAGCTCTTAAGCTTTTGGCTCTTAGCGAAAAGCCAAGAGCTAAAGGCAAAAAGCTGGTTCAGCCCTGGCGCTGCTTGTGTTTCGAGTTGACGCAGATCACCCGCACCACGCCCTTGCGGTGGATGACCTTGCACTTGTCGCAAATCTTCTTTACCGATGCTCTAACCTTCATAAAATCAGCCCTCAGCCGTCAGCCGTCAGCGAAAACCGCCGGCCGAGACGTTACTTATAGCGATAAACAATGCGTCCGCGATTCAGGTCGTACGGCGAAAGCTCCACCGCGACTTTGTCGCCCGGCAGGATGCGGATGAAATTCTTACGCATCTTGCCGGAAACATGCGCCAGCACCTGATGTTTGTTCTCCAGTTCCACCCGGAACATAGCGTTGGGCAGCGGTTCCAGAACCACGGCCATCACTTCAATCGCGTCTTCTTTGCTCATCGACTCCTTGGAAAACTGCCGCTCATGGCCCTTAGCTAATAGCCAAAAGCTAATAGCTGTTCTACTGCGTCAAAATCACCGGCCCATCTTTCGTAACGGCTACACAGTGTTCGAAGTGGGCGCTGCAACTGCCGTCTGCGGTGACGGCAGTCCATTTGTCGCCCAGCACGCGCGTTTCCGGCTTGCCGAAATTCACCATGGGCTCGATCGCCAGGACCATGCCCTCACGCAGTTTGGCGCCGTGTCCGCGCGTACCGAAGTTTGGAATCTGCGGCTCCTCGTGCAGCTTGGTGCCGATCCCGTGCCCCACAAACTCGCGGACCACGCTGAACCCTGCGGCTTCCACATGCTCCTGCACCGCGGCCCCTACATCGCCCACATAATTGCCGACCCGGGCTTGTTCGATGCCGCGGTAGAGCGAAACTTCGGTCACTTCCATCAACTTCTTCAATTCCGGCTTGACCGAATCGCCCACCGGAACCGTAATCGCCGCGTCGCCGTAATAGCCGTCCATCACCACGCCGCAATCAATCGAAACGATGTCGCCCGCATTCAGCACCCGCTTTTCCGACGGAATGCCGTGCACGATCTCTTCATTGACCGATGTACACAACACGCAGGGATAATCGTAATATCCCTTGAACGCCGGCTTGGCACCGAGCTCCTTGATCTTCCCTTCGGCGGCACGCTCCAGTTCTATCGTGGTCACGCCCGGCGACACCAGGGCGCGAACATGGTCCAGGACCTGCCGCACGATGTGGCCGCTGCGCCGCATCTTTTCGATCTCCGACCCTGATTTGCAGACAATCGCCATGCCTTACGCGTGGTGTTCCTCCAGAACCCTGTAGATCTCCCCGGTCACGTCGTCCACCGGCAGATCGCCATTCACAGAAACCAGCCGCCGCGTCCTCTTGTAATAGTCCGCCACGGGACGAGTCTGCTCCCGATAAGCCGTCAGGCGGGGCTGGATCACTTCCAACCGGTCGTCATTGCGGGTCACCAGCTTCGTCCCGTGAGCTTCATCACACAGTTCATCCACACGGGGCGGCTGGAAGTGGACGTTATAGATCCTTCCACAGGTGGGACAAGAACGGCGTCCAGTGAGCCGGAGCAACAACTGATTATAGTCCACGTCCAGGCTGATCACAATTGGCCAGGCCCGGGTGGGACGCGAATTATCAAAGAGCCTGTCGTCGAGCAGCGCATCCAGCCATCCGGCTTGGGCGGCTGTCCTGGGAAAGCCGTCCAGAATATATCCGCGCTTGCAATCCGGCTGCGCCAGCCGCCTGCGGACCATGTTGCAAACCAGGTCATCCGCTACCAGTTCGCCCCGCGCCATTGCCGCTTTTGCAGCCAGGCCCAGGTCCGTTCCCTGGACTACGTTTTCCCTCAGCAAGTCCCCAGTCGAAATCTGGGGAATGCCACAGTGCTCCATGATGCGTTTGGCCTGAGTGCCTTTGCCGGCGCCCGGCGGCCCGAGCAACACCACCGGGCCCACATCACGCGAGGTTTCCTGCGTCATCGGCGGCCAAAGCCTCCCGATCTAAGTTTCCCCGGCGCCGCAAACTGTTGCCGGAGTGCAGCAACCCCACAACCAACACCCACAGCCTTTGTTTACCACGTGCGGCGGCCGCGAATGCGCCCGCTGCGCGGCGTGAATCCATCATAGTGCCGCATGATCAACTGCGCCTCGATCTGTGTGACCGTGTCCATGGCCACCCCAACCACGATCAGCAGCGAAGTTCCGCCGAAGTAAAACGTCACGCCCAGCCCGTTGGTCATCCACACCGGCAGCTTCTCAAACAGCACTCCACCCAGCCACCAGGGCAGGTGGTTCAGGTGAATGCCGGTAATCATCCACTCCGGAATGAACGAGATGACGATCAGATAGAGCGCACCCACCAGCGTGATGCGCGTCAGCACATCGTTAATGAAATCCGCGGTCCGCCGCCCGGGACGAATGCCGGGGACGAATCCGCCGTACTTCCGCATGTTGTCCGCCACTTCGCTGGGATTGAACACGATGGAGACGTAGAAGTACGCGAAGAAGATGATGCCGACGGCGTACAGCAGCGCGTAGAGCGGCTCGCCCCATTTGATGGCGTCGAACAGCGGGCCGAGGTAACGGTTGTTGTGCAGCCCGTATCCGATGGTCTGCGGCAGGGTCAGAATGGAGGAGGCAAAGATGACTGGCATGACGCCGCCGGCGTTGACCCGCAGCGGCAGATGCGTAGACTGTCCGCCCATCACCTTCCGTCCGACCACGCGCTTGGCGTATTGCACCGGGATCCGGCGTTCGCTGCGTTCGACGTACACGATGAACGCGACCACCGCGATCATGAAAACGAACAGGAAGGCCATCAGCACGGGCGTCAACGGTCCCCAGGTGAGGTTCTTTGCTTTTTCATACAAGTCGGCCACGCCGCGCGGCAGGCCGACCACAATGCCGGAAAAAATCAGCAGCGACATGCCGTTGCCGATGCCGCGCTCGGTAATCTGCTCGCCCAGCCACATGATGAAGGCGCTGCCCGTGGTCAGCGTAATCATCGTCATCAGGTCAAACTGCCAGCCCGGATTCAAGGCAAAGCCGCCCTTGGCCAGCCCGATGGCGATGCCGAACGACTGCACCGAACTCAGGATCACGGTGATGTAGCGCGTCCACTGCGTAATCTTCTTGCGCCCGAGTTCGCCCTCTTTCTGCAGCTTGGCCAGCGGCTCATACACCACCGTCAGCAACTGCAGAATAATGGACGCCGTGATGTACGGCATGATGCCCAGGGCGAAAATCGTCATGCGGCGGACCTGCCCGCCGGAGAACAGATCAATGAAACCGAATAGCCCGCCCTGCTGGCCGAGGAAGTAACTTTCCAGCGCTTTGGCGTCAATACCCGGCGTCGGAATATGGCCGCCGATCCGGTACACGAACAGCAGTCCGAGGGTGAACAGGACGCGCTTGCGCAGATCCGGAATGCGGAAAATATTGGCCAGTTTTTCGAGCATTACTGCAAGACCTCAAACTTGCCGCCGGCTTTTGCGATCTTTTCCTGCGCCGATTTCGAAAACTTGTGCGCGCTCACCGTGAGCGCCGTGGTCAACTCGCCGTCGCCGAGAATCTTGACCGGAAGCTTGGCCTTGATCACGCCCGCCTTGCGCAGCACCTCGGGGGTGATCGTCGTCTCGCCCAAACTCGCCAGCTTCTCCAGGCTCACGATGTTGTATTCCTTGCGGAAAATGTTGGTAAAGCCGCGTTTGGGCATGCGGCGGTGCAGCGGCATCTGGCCGCCTTCGAAGCCGCGGATCATACGCGAACCGCTGCGCGAACGCTGGCCTTTGTGGCCGCGGGTCGAGGTCTTGCCCATCCCAGAGCCCATACCACGGCCTACCCGCTTGCGCTTCTCCGTCGCCTTTTTCGGTGCGTGAATGTTGGATAGATTCATGACTGCTTCCCTTCAATCAACATCTTCGCCGCTCGGGTCTCAGGTCTTAGGTCTCAGGTCTTCTGGAAAACCGGGCCAGGCGAGATGTGCCTGAGACCAGATACCCAAGACCCAACACCTACCCCACGATCTCCACCAGATGCGGCACTTTCTTCACCATGCCGCGGATCGCCGCCGTGTCCGGACGCTCGATCACCTGGTTCAGCCGGGTAAACCCCAGCCCCTTGATTACCAGTTTCTGTTTCACCGGGGCGCAAATCGCGGAACGCACCCACTTCAAGTGAATCTTCCCGCCGCCCGAATCTGTCTTCTTCGCCGTCATTCGTAAACCTCAGTGTTCAGTGGCCGGTGATCAGTGGCCAGTGTTCGAAACGATTGTCGCTGACCACTGACAAACTGACTACTGGCCACCGGTTCTCAGAGTTCTTGCGCTGTTTTGCCGCGCAGGGCTGCAACGCTCTCGCGGTTCTTCAGCTGCTTTAGCGCGTCAAACGTCGCCTTGATCACGTTGTGCGGATTGGTCGTGCCGATGGACTTGGTGAGCACATTCTGCACGCCCGCCGAAGTCATCACCGCGCGCACCGCTCCGCCCGCGATCACGCCCGTGCCTTCCGGCGCCGGTTTGAGCAGCACTTTGCCCGAACCATAACGGCCGAGCACCAGATGCGGAATGCTGGTCTGGGTCAGGTTCACTTTCACCAGATTCTTCTTGGCCGACTCAATCCCCTTGCGGATGGCTTGCGGGACTTCCTTAGCTTTGCCGGAGCCGTAGCCCACTACGGCCGCCGAAGGATCGCCCACGACCACCAGCGCCGCAAACGAAAGATTCTTGCCGCCTTTAACCACCTTGGTCACGCGATTGATGGCGACCACCTGGTCTTTCAACTGGTACGCGCCTGCATCAAGCTTCTTGATCACTATTGGCATTCTCTGAACCCAGCTTTCAGCTATCAGCTTTCAGCTCTAAGCTTGTGGCTCCAGCTGATAGCTGAGAGCTGACAGCTGAGAGCTGCTCTTAAAATTGCAATCCCGCTTCCCGGGCCGCGTCGGCCAGCGCCTTCACCCGCCCGTGATAAATGTATCCGCCGCGATCAAACACAACCTTGGTCACACCCTTGGCCTTGGCGCGCTCGGCAATCGTCTTGCCCACCGCTTTGGCCGAGGCCACGTTGCCGCCGGTGCGCAGGTCTTCCTTCTTGCCCTCGGCCGTGCTGGCCGAAACCAGCGTCTTGCCGCTCAAGTCGTCAATGACCTGGACATAAATGTGATTCAGCGAGCGGTACACATTCAGCCGCGGACGCTCCGCCGTCCCCTGCAGCTTCTTGCGGATGCGCTCGTGCACATGCCCGCGCTTCTCATTCTTGGTGATCTTTGTCAGCATGGAACCTGTCCTTGGTCGTTTGTCGTTGGCCGAACTCCCCGCACATGCAAAAACCCTCAATCGCAAGTCCCGCCGCAGCCATCACTGCTTGGTCAACGACGAACGACCAGCGGCCAACGACCGCTATTTCGCTCCGGTCTTTCCAACCTTCTTCTTCAGCCGCTCGCCCACGTAGCGCACGCCCTTGTTCTTGTACGGATCGGGAGGACGCAGCGACCGCATTTCCGCCGCCACTTGCCCGACCTTCTGCCGGTCAATTCCCGTCAGCGTGATCCTGGTCTGCTTCGGATCCACCGCCGCATCCACGCCGGTCGGCAACGGATACTCGATGGGGTGCGAATAGCCGAGGTTGAACACCACCGTGCCCTTGCCCTTCATCTCGGCGCGGTAGCCGATGCCGACGATTTCCAGTTCGCGCGTCCAGCCCTTGGTCACACCTTCGACGGCGTTATTAACCAGCGCGCGCGCCAGTCCGTGCAGCGCAGCCTGCGAATCGTTCTCGCGGATGGCCACGATGTTTCCGTCTTTCTGCTCGACCTTGATGCCGGCCGGCAGCGGCGTGTCCAGTTTGCCCTTCGGCCCCTGCACCGCGACCGTGTTGCCCTCGATTTTGACCGTGACTCCCTTGGGAATCGCGATCGGCTTTTTTCCAATTCTTGACATAAATCGCTCTTAGCTTTTGGCTCTTAACTCTTAGCTAGAACCCATTTGTTGCCGCACCCGTCTCAAAAGGCGGGATTGTATCCAAGCTGCCAGTCCATGAGCGTTTTTAGCTAAGAGCCAAGAGCTCATAGCTAATAGCCGCCTTTAATAAATCTCGCACAGCAACTCGCCGCCCACGCCTTCCTTGCGCGCCTGGCGGCCGGTCATCACGCCGCGCGGTGTGGTCAGGATGTTGATCCCCATCCCGCCCAGCACCCGCGGAATCTCGCTGCGCCGCACATAGACGCGACAGCCCGGACGCGACACACGTTCCGCCTTCGAGATGGCCGCCTCGTTGTTGGCGCCGTACTTGAGGTAAACCCGGATAACCTTGTGACCCTCTTCCTCGACGGCCTTGTAGTTGGAGATGTAGCCCTCTTCCTTCAGAATGCGGGCGATCTCCAGTTTCAGCTGCGAAGCCGGGATATCCACTTTCTGGTGCCGGGCCTGGAGCGCGTTCCGCACTCGCGTCAACATGTCTGCGACCGGATCGGTCAACCTCATCGTTTTGCCTCTCCTTGAGCCACCCGTTCGCTCCGCATCCCGCCGAGAACCTGCGGTGGCTTGAACTTCGGTCGTTCGTCGTTAGTCCTTGGTCGTTGCCAACCGATCTGACTCGTCTTTGCGAACGACCAACAACGAGCGACCAACGACTGACTTGTTACCAGGACGACTTCGAAACCCCTGGAATCTCCCCGCGCAGCGCCAGCTGGCGGAAGCACAGCCGGCAAATGCCGAACTTGCGCAGATACGCGCGCGGACGGCCGCATAGCTTGCAGCGGTTGTGCTTGCGCGTGGAAAACTTGGGCTTCCTTGCGTCCTTGACTCGTTTTGCTGTGGTTGCCAACTTAGCTCCTAGCTACTAGCTTCTAGCTTCTAGCGAAACCCTGAAACTCCGAACTCTTGACACTTACGCTCGAAACGGCATCCCCAGGTGCTTCAACAGGCTGCGTGCCTGGTTGTCGTTCGCCGCGGTGGTCACAATCGTGACGTTCATGCCTTTCTGCTTGTCCACTTTCTCGTAAGAAATCTCCGGGAAGATCAACTGGTCATGCAGGCCGAGCGTGAAGTTGCCCCGGCCGTCGAACGACTTGGTCGAGACTCCCTTGAAGTCGCGCACTCGCGGCAGCACGATGTTCACCAGCCGGTCGAAGAATTCGTACATGCGGTCGCCTCGCAGCGTAACCATCGCGCCGATGGACTGCCCTTCGCGCACCTTGAACGCCGCAATGGATTTCTTGGCGCGCGTGACCACCGGCTTCTGCCCGGTAATCTGCCCAAGTTCGTTCACCGCCGGATCGAGAATTTTCGCGTTCTGTGTGGCTTCTCCCACGCCCATGTTGACGACGATCTTGTGCAGCCGCGGAACCGCCATCACGTTCTTCAGTTCAAGTTCTTTCAGCAGCGCGGGCGCGACTTCCTTCTCGAATTTCGCGCGCAGCCGCGGGCGCTCCTTCGCGCTGTGCCGCGCCTGCTCGGGAGCCTTCTGCTCCTGCGCCGACTCTTTCTGCCCTTTTTTGTCTTTTGCCATCGTTCAACCTCAGCTCTTAGCCATTAGCTCTCGGCTGTTGGCTCTTCCTTGTCACGATTCCGGGCCGCCCCAGCCAAGAGCCAGAGGCCAAGAGCCAAAAGCTACTTGTCTAATGTAGTTCCGCACTTCTTACACACCCGCACCTTGCGGTCGCCGTGCAGGTCGTGCCCGATGCGCACCGGCCCGCAAGTCGGGCAGACCAGCTGCACGTTCGAGATCGAAATGCGGCTCTCCTGCTCCGCGATGCCGCCCTTGATGTTGCGCTGCGGGTTCGGCCGCACGTGCTTTTTCACCATCATTACGTGTTCGACCAGAATCTTGGCGTCGTTCGGAAACACGCGCAGCACGCGCCCTTCCTTGCCCTTGTCCCGGCCGGTGATCACCTTTACGGTGTCGTTCCGCCGGATGTCTACTCGCTTGTGTCCAACTGTTGCTGTTGCCATGGTTTCAATTACCCAATCACAAAATTACACAATCACTCGATGCTTCAAATCACTTCCGGCGCCAGCGAAACAATCTTCAAAAACTTCTTTTCGCGCAACTCGCGCGCCACCGGCCCGAACACGCGCGTTCCAACCGGCTCCCCGGCCTCGTTGATCAGCACCGCTGCATTCTGGTCGAAGCGGATATAAGTTCCGTCACGCCGCCGGTGTTCCTTCCGCGTGCGCACGATCACCGCTTTCACCACTTTGCCCTTCTGCACCTGGCCCTCGGGCGCCGATTCCTTGACCGCCGCCGTGATCACGTCGCCCAGCCCGGCATTCAATCCAGTCGAGCCGCCGAGCGGCAGAATCATCTGCAGCTTGCGGGCGCCGGAATTGTCGGCCACCTCCAGCATCGATCTCATCATCACGGCCATGGCATCATCTCCCTAACCAAATCCACGTCACTCCGAACCCAAACCAATCCTGTCATTCCGAACGCACACGAAGCGCGGGTGAGGGACCGGTTTTCTAGCTCGCCTGCTCCACCGTAGCCGCTTCCGGCAGTAGCGCCGCCTTGCGCACGATATCTTTCAGCTTCCAGCGCTTCAGCTTCGACAGCGGACGCGTCTCTTCCAGCCGCACCACGTCCCCCACATGGGCCTCGTTCTTCTCGTCGTGCGCGTAAAACTTCTTGTGCCGCGCGATCACGCGTCCGTAAAACGGATGCGCCTTCTTGCGCGTCACCTGCACTACGATCGTCTTGTGCATCTTGTTCGAGACGACTTCTCCCACCACTTCCTTGCGGCGGCCCTGCTGGTGCGCGGCTGCCGGCGTTGATGTCTTGGTCTCGGCCATCGTGTTTTCTCCGTTACTTCTTTTCCGCCGTCGCTGTGCGCGTGCGCTCGCCCAGAATCGTCTTCACCCGCGCAATGTCCTTGCGCAGCCCGCGAATCTTCTTCAGGCTTTCGGTCTGTCCCATGTTCAGCTGGAACTTCAGCTTGAACAACTGATCCGCCAGATCCCGCTCCTGGTGCTGCAATTCCGCGTCGGTCAAGTTTCTGATTTTGTCTGCCTTCATAGAATTCTCTTCCGCTTCACTGGCCACTGGTCAGTCGCCACTGGCCCCTGCTGTTTAGTGCGCCGCTTCGCGCTTGACCACCGTCGTGCGCAGCGGCAGCTTGTGCGAAGCCAGCCGCAGGGCTTCGCTGGCGTCCTGATGCGAAACGCCTTCCATCTCAAACAGAATCTTGCCCGGCCGCACCACGGCGACCCAGTGATCGGGTGCGCCTTTGCCCTTGCCCATACGGGTTTCGGCTGGCTTCTTGGTGACCGGCTTGTCGGGAAACAGGCGGATCCAGATCTTCCCGCCACGCTTCACGAAGCGCGTCATCGCCACCCGGCTGGCCTCGATCTGCCGGTCGGTGATCCATCCCGGCTCGAGCACCTTCAGCCCGTAGTCGCCGAACGCCAACTGGCCTCCGCGCCAGGCCTTTCCGGTCATGCGCCCGCGCTGCTGCTTGCGATACTTCACTTTCTTTGGCATCAACATAAGATCTGCTCTTGGCTCTCGGCTAAACCTCTGTCATTCCGAACCGGCGTTCTCCGGTGAGGAACCTGCTTCGGGCTTCGCCCTAGAACGCCCCCGCCGCCGGCTGCGCCTCCCGCTTTTTCTGCTGGAGAATCTCGCCCTTGTACACCCAGCACTTCACGCCGATTACGCCGTACGTTGTGCGCGCCTCGCTGAAGCCGAAGTCGATATCGGCGCGCAGCGTGTGCAACGGCAGCCGTCCCTGCAGATACCATTCCGAGCGCGCGATTTCGTTGCCGTTCAACCGCCCGCTCACCCGCACCTTGATTCCCTTGCAGCCAAAGCGCAGCGCCGAATCCACCGCCTTGCGCATCGCCCGCCGGAAACCGACGCGCTTTTCCAGTTGCAGCGCGATCGCTTCGGAAACCAGCTGCGCGTCCAGTTCGGGCTTGTGTACTTCCTGGATGTCCACGAACACTTCCCGCGACGTCCGCTTCTGCAGTTCGCCCTTGAGCTTGTCAATCTCGGCGCCCTTGCGTCCGATGATGATTCCCGGCCGCGCCGTCTTGATGATGATGCGCAGCTTATTGCCCGGACGCTCGATCTCGATGGCGCTGACGCCCGCCGACTTGAGCTTCTCCCGCAGCTCACTCTTCAGCTTGACGTCTTCCAGCAGCAGCTTGTCGTAGTCGCGCTCCACAAACCAGCGCGACTTCCACGGCTTGGTGTAGCCGAGCCGAAAACCATACGGATGGACTTTTTGTCCCATTGCTTCTCCTAAATCAAACCTGATGAGCAGTGTCATTCCGAACGCGCGCAAAGCGCGGGTGAGGAACCTGCTGCTCCCTTACTTCGCCGCCGCCTTCTTCTTCCCCGGTGCCTTCACCGCCGGCGCCCGCCGCTTGGCCTTCGCCGGAGCCGCCGCAGCTTCCTCGCCCACGACCGTAGCGACCGCTTCAGAATTCTTGCCGCGCTCAGCCAACACCAGTTCAATGTGCGCAATGCGTCGCTGAAAGCGGTATGCCCGCCCCTGCGGCGCCGGACGAATCCGCTTCATGCGCGGACCGTCGTTCGCCACCGCCCGCTTCACGTACAAATTGTCAATCTCGACGTCGAGGCCCTTCTCGGTGGCCAGAAAGTTCGCGTTGTCGAGCGCCGATTGCAGCAGCTTCCCAACGTGCGCCGCCACGCGCTTCTTGGTGAACCGCAGCGTGTTACGCGCCTCTTCCACTCGGCGCCCCTTGATCAGATCCAGCACCAGGCGCGCCTTTTGTGGCGAGACGCGCAGGTAACGGGTTTCCGCTCGAAATTCCATGCTCGCGTCTCCTTACGCCTTCGGGGGTGCCGCCGGCGCTGCCCCGCCTGCCGGAGCCGACGGCGCAATCGCTCCGGGACCGCCCGGGATGCCGGCCGGCTTGGCCGCCACTTCCGTCGCCGCTTTCATGGAGTGTCCCTTGAACTGGCGCGTGAAGCTGAACTCACCCAGCTTGTGCCCCACCATGTTTTCGGTGACGTACACCGGAATGAACTTCTTGCCGTTGTGCACCGCGATCGTGTGCCCCACCATCTCGGGTACCACGGTCGAACGCCGCGACCAGGTGCGCAGCACCTTTTTCTCGTTGCGAGCATTCATGGCCTCCACCCTCGCCTGCAGGTAGCCATCCACGAACGCGCCTTTCTTGGTTGAACGTGCCATAAAGTCAGCCCTTCGCTGTCAGCTCCTAAGCTAAAACCAAACCCTTGTCATTCCGAGCAAAGCGAGGAATCTGCCGCCTCCCGCCGCGCTACTTGCTGCGCCGGCTCACAATGAACTTATCCGTCCGCTTGTTGTTGCGCGTCTTGTAGCCGCGCGTCGGCTGGCCCCATGGGGTCACCGGATGCCGTCCGCCCGATGTCTTGCCTTCGCCGCCGCCGTGCGGATGGTCCACCGGGTTCATCGAAACCCCGCGGTTGTGCGGACGCTTGCCCAGCCACCGCGAGCGTCCCGCCTTGCCGATGGTGACGTTCTCGTGGTCGAGATTTCCCACCTGGCCTATCGTCGCCATGCAGTCCTGCGAAATCCTGCGCGTCTCGCCCGAGGGCAGCTTCACCAGCGCGTACTCTTCCTCTTTGGCCACCAGTTGCGCCGCTCCGCCTGCCGATCGCACCATCTGTCCGCCTTTGCCCGGCTTGAGTTCCAGGTTGTGGATCTGCGTGCCCGGTGGAATGTTGCGCAGCGGCAGCGCGTTACCCACCAGAATGTCGGCTTCGGGACCGCTCAACACCTTCTGCCCGACCTTCAGTCCCTCCGGCTGCAGGATGTAGCGCTTCTCGCCGTCGGCATAAGCCAGCAGCGCAATGCGCGAGGAACGGTTGGGGTCGTACTCGATGGTCGTGACCGTGGCCGGTATCCCGGTCTTGTCGCGCTTGAAATCAATGATGCGCAGCTTGCGCTTGTGCCCGCCCCCGATGAACCGCATCGTGGTGTCGCCCGAATTGCGGCGCCCGCCGGTGCGCGGCTTGGGCTCGACCAGCGGCTTGTGCGGGTGCTTGGCCGTAATGTCGTCGTTGACGATCGTCGTGCGATAGCGCAGCGTCTGCGTCGTCGGTCGGTAAGTCTTAATTGCCATAAAATCAGCCTTTAGCTCTTAGCCATTAGCTCAAAAACTCTTTGTCATTCCGAACCGCTTTAGCGGTGGGGAACCTGCTTCTTGCTGGCCGCGCTACAAATTCTGCGCGTACTCCGGCATCTTCTCGCCCGAACGCAGCCGCACGTAGGCTTTCTTCCAGTCCGGACGGTAGCCGGCAAACTTCCCGCGCCGCCGCTCTTTTCCCGGATACGTGGCCGTGCGCACCGAATGCACTCTCACCTTGAAGATCGCCTGCACCGCTTCCTTGATTTCCGTTTTCGTCGCCTTGGGCGCCACCTGGAACACCAGCGTGTTCTGGTTTTCCTTGATAGCCAGGCCCTTCTCAGTAATCACCGGACGGCGAATGATCTGGTATGCGCTTTTCATTGTTCCTAGGCCACCTCCGCCGCTTTTTCATGCCGCGCCCGCCGCCGCGGAGTTCCTGACGCCTTCTTCGCGCTTTCGTCCTCGCCGGCCTTGCGCTGTTTCTTGGCGCCTGTGCCCTGTAGCGAAATCTGCAGCTTCTCGATTGCCGGCTGCGAAAAAATCACCCAGTCGCGGCGCAGCAGATGATACGGATGCACCTCGTTGCCACGCAACAGCTCCAGCCCGTCAAGATTGCGCGCGCTCAGCTCCAGGTTGCGGTTTTCGTGCTTGGGCGCTTCAACAATCAGCGCCGTTGAATCCACCTTCAGCGCATCGAGCACCTTGCGGAATTCCTTGGTCTTCGGTTCCTTTATGTCGAAGGTGTTGACCACGATCAGCTTGCCTTCGGCAAATTTCGCCGCCAGCGCCGAGCGCAACGCGCCCAGCAGCTTCTTGCGAGGGAACGTGTAGTCGTAGCTGCGCGGCTGCGGACCATGCACCGTGCCGCCGTGCCGCCACAGCGGCGAACGGATCGAACCGATGCGGGCGCGCCCCGTGCCCTTCTGCTTCCACAATTTCTTGCCCGAGCCGGACACTTCCCAGCGCGCCTTGGTCTTGTGCGTGCCGGCCCGCTGACTGGCGCGGTAGTGTTTGACCGCTTCCCAGAGCAGGTCCTCGTTGACCGCGCCGAAAATCGCGTCGGCCAGATCGAGTGTCCCGACCTTCTTCCCGCTCAAATCGTGAATGTCAATGCTCGCCATAAGCTTCCTGTTTTGGCCGACGACCAGCGACCGACGGCCAACGACTGCCCTACGCCTTCTTCGCCGCCCGCTTCGCCGCCTTCAACGGATCCACCGTTGCCGAACCCGCAAATCCGCGGCGCTCTCTCGGCGGCTTCTTCGCCTTGGTAATGACGATGTAGCCGCCCTGCGGTCCGGGCACGCTGCCCTCGACCACCAGCAGGTTCTCGTCCTTATCCACGCCCAATACCCGCAGGTTGCGCGCTGTGACCTGCTGGTTCCCCATGTGTCCCGACATGCGCATGCCTTTGAACACGCGCGACGGAAACGCCGAAGAACCGATCGACCCCGTAATCTGAAACATCGAGCCGTGCGACTTGGGTCCGCCGCCAAAGTGATGCCGCTTTACGACACCCTGAAAACCCTTGCCCTTGCTGACGCCCACGATGTCAACGAATTTCTCGCCGTCGAAAATCTCGACCAGCACCCGGTCGCCGACTTTGACCGCGCCGTCGCCATCCGCCGCGCCTTCGACTTCGAGCGGCACTTCCCGCACGAACTTCACCGGCGGCAGATTGTTCTTCGCCAGGTGTCCGCGCTCGCCCTTGGTCAGCCGCGACTCCTTCACAAACTCCACAAGGCCGATCTGGGCCGCTTCGTAACCGTCTTTGGTGGCCGACTTGTGCTGCGTGACCACGCACGGACCGGCCTGCAGCACCGTGACCGGGCGCACGTCGCCCTTCGAGTCAAACAGTTGCGTCATGCCGACCTTCTTGCCCAGAATACCCGTGACCTTCGTCGCCATTTCCTTCTCCATCCAGCGTGGGTCGCCATTGGGGCGCCTATTGGCTGGAGAGCTTTATTTGTGCTCTTTCCCGAACGCCTTGATCTCGACATCCACGCCCGCCGGCAGATCGAGCTTCATCAGCGCGTCCACCGTCTGCTGCGTCGGCTCCAGAATATCGAGCAGCCGCTTGTGGGTGCGGATCTCAAACTGCTCCCGCGACTTCTTATCCACGTGCGGCGAACGCAGCACGCAGTACTTGTTCTTCATCGTGGGCAGCGGAATGGGCCCGGCAATCTGCGCCCCGGTGCGCCGCGCCGTTTCCACAATCTCGCCCGTTGACTGATCCAGAATGCGATAGTCGTACGCCTTCAACCGGATCCGAATTCTCTCTTTTCCAATCACTGTTTCATCTCTCTAACCCCTCCCGGCGTCTCCGGGAGGAAAGAACTGGCGGCAAGCTGCAAGCCGCTTGGTTTTAGCTGACAGACTCCAGTATTCAGTGCCCAGTTGCGAGTACCAGTTCATCAGACTCCGCCATAAACTGGTTACTGAGTACTGCCCTACTGAATAATCTCGGCGATCGTGCCTGCTCCAACGGTGTGGCCGCCTT
>JBBIPV010000026.1:0-42394 GCA_037442635.1 Terriglobales bacterium
GCCGAGTTCGGCGAAGACTGGCACCGCGCCGGCATGCTCGACAAGAAGCAGAACGTGTTCGACGACATGATCGCCGCCGCCGAGCACCTGATCGCCGAGAAATACACGGACAGAGATCACCTCGCCATCCAGGGCGGCTCGAACGGCGGCCTGCTCATGGGCGCGATGATGACGCAGCGTCCGGACCTGTTCCGCGCCGTCATTTGCCAGGTGCCGCTGCTCGATATGCTGCACTATCAGGACTTTCAGATCGCCAAGCTCTGGGTCCCGGAATACGGCAGCGCCGAAAACGAAGAGCAGTTCAAGTGGCTCTATGCCTACTCGCCGTATCACCATGTGAAGGCCGGGGTGGAGTATCCGGCGGTTTTATTTATGACGGCAGATTTCGATACGCGGGTGGACCCGATGCACGCGAAAAAGATGGCGGCGCTGATGCAGGCGGAAGCGCGAAATGGAGCGAGCAAGATGCGGCCGATTTTATTGCGCATCGAGTCGAAGGCTGGGCATGGCGCCGGGAAGCCGGTGGCGAAGCAGATTGAGGAGTTTACGGATGTGTATTCGTTTTTGTTCTGGCAGTTGGGGGTGAGGTGAGGTGGGTGGCCCACTCAAGCGCGGGTTTCGCTTGAGTGGGGCAGTTCGACCGCTGGACACAATTTTCCTTCAGCGCGCTCCCGCTTCCTTGCGGTCCACTCCGACTCGATCTCGACGCGTGCTTCGCAGCCGGTGGAGTAATGGCGAAAGCTGCTCCACTCCCAGTCCTCGGGACGCTCGCACAATCCGCGCTTGACCGGATTGCGATGGATGTAGCGGAGCTTTTCCACAAACTGCGCTTCGTTGCGGACGTTGAAATCGTAATAGCGCTTTTGCCAGAAATGCGCGGTGTCGCCGATCAAGCGTCTCGATATGCCTTGCTTCAGGGACTTCAGGGCAACGGCGAGCGTCTGCCGTTCCGGTTCGCTCACCAGTAAGTGGATGTGTTCCGGCATGACCACGTAGCCGAAGACGCGAAGCCGGAACTTGCGGCGCACGCGCTCCAGTGCTGACTCGAACAGCCGCCGACTGGACTCGGTAGTAAACATCGGCCGACGGTGATAACAGCTGAAAGTGACAAAGTGAGTTTGCGCGGTATTTTGGAAGCGCTTTAGTCCCCACGGCATGGTACGAGCCTAGACCGCGAAAAAACCCCACTCAAGCTAAAAGCGGGCTTGAGTGGGGCACCCGTTCTGGGTCCGTCCTGAACTGGAACCTGGTCTTTCCCGAAATGGCGCATGTGCAGCCTTTGGATGTGTGGTATCTGGTGCCGATTGGGGCGGTGGGGCGGGCGATGAGCTTGAGGCTGTATCCGGATATTGAGAGCCGGGAGCCGCGGTGGGAACGGTATCGGGAGGCGTGGGATGTGCTGCGGGAGTGAGGCGCGCGGGCTTCCGGGCGGGGAGTTCCTATAGAATTTGTCGCAACTTCGTACGACCATGGAATGGACATGCCACCTGACAAACTGCTGCTTGAGGCTGTGCTGGACTCGTGGGACAGGAACAACACCATCCTGCTGAACCTTCTCCGCGCCATCCCGGAGGGCAGGCTCGAGGCCAGGGCGATGGAGGGCAGCCCATCCATCGCGGAGTTGTTCACGCACATCCACTATGTTCGGCTGGTGTTTATCTCCGAGGACGCCCCCGAGTTCGCCAAGGAGCTTCCCGAAGAGTGGAGGGCCGAGCGCGACCGTGGACGGATAGCGGCGATGCTGAACGAGAGCGCCCAGGCTATGCGGGAGGCGGTGAAGAGCAGGATGGAGACCGGGCGCGACATGGACCTGCACTACGACCATCCGATCCTGCTGCTTCAGCACATGATCTGGCACGAGGGCTACCATCACGGTCAGATCAAGCTGGTACTGAAGTTGACGGGCCATCCAATGACCAACGCCGAAGCCGGTCCGTTGAGCTGGCGGGTCTGGATGAACAAGACAGGCTGAACAAGAAGCGAGCCGTTTCAGCGCTTCGCAGACACGCTCGACGGCAGTGTCAGCGACTTCGGATTTGAACTGTACGCTCACGCTCAGGCAGAATAGGCATCTACCTGAGTGGTCACGATCCGACTTCCGAGGAGCCTCTGATGAAAGTGCGCCGTGCTGTGCTGCCGTGCCTTGTCTGCCATGTTCTGCTGAGCCTCACCTTCTCCGCCCAAATCGCTGCCCAGACCGATGGCGGCCCGATCGAGTATCCGAAGGCCAAGACCGTGGACCAGGTGGACGACTATCACGGGGTGAAGGTGGCCGATCCTTACCGGTGGCTCGAAGACACCGACTCGGCCGACACGCGCGCCTGGGTTGAGGCCGAAAACAAGATCACGTTCAGCTATCTCGAGAAGATTCCTTACCGCGGGGCGATTCGCGAACGGATGATGAAGCTGTGGAACTACGAGCGCTTCACGGCACCGGCACAAGAAGGCGGTCGCTATTTCTACCAGCACAATAACGGGCTGCAGAACCAGAACGTGCTGCTGGTGGCCGAGTCGCTCAACGCCGAGCCGCGCGTGCTGCTCGACCCGAACACGCTGTCGTCCGATGGCACGGTGGCGCTGGCGGGGACAGCCATCACGGACGACGGCAAGCGGATGGCGTACGGCACGGCGGCTTCAGGCTCCGACTGGACGGAGTGGCACGTGCGCGACATAGATACGGGCAAGGATCTCCCCGACCTGATCAAGTGGGTCAAGTTCTCGGGCGCATCGTGGACGAAGGACGGCAAGGGATTTTTCTACAGCCGCTACGACGAGCCGAAGGAGGGCAGCGCGCTGCGGGATACGAATTACTTCCAGAAGCTCTACTACCATCAGCTGGGCACAGCGCAGACGGAAGACAAACTCATTTACGAGCGTCCGGACAATAAGGAAATGGGCTTTGGCGGCTTCGTCAGCGATGATGGGCAGTATCTTCTGATTCATGTTTCGCAGGGCACGTCGCCGAAGAATCGTTTCTACTACAAAGATCTGACCAAACCCGACGCGCAGGTGGTGAAACTGCTCGACGATTTCGATGCGGAGTACGCATTTATTGATAACGACGGCCCCGTCTTCTGGTTTCGCACCGATCTGGACGCGCCGCGTGGCCGGGTGATCGCCATTGATACGCGGCATCCGGAGCGGGCGAACTGGAAAACGGTGGTGCCGCAGGGCGAGGACAAGCTGGAGTTCGCCAACGTGGTGGACAGTCGCTTTCTGCTGGGCTACCTGAAGGACGCGCGGACGGAAGTGCGGGTCTACGACCTGAAGGGAAAGTTCGAGCGTAACGTGGACCTGCCGGGGATCGGAACGGCCGCGGGTTTCGGCGGCAAGCGCAAGGACAAAGAAACCTTCTACTCCTTCACCAGCTTCATCTCTCCGACCACCATCTATCGCTATGAACCGGCGGCGGGCAAAAGTTCTGTCTTCCGCCAGCCTAAGGTGGATTTTGACCCGTCCCAGTATGAGACCAAGCAGGTCTTCTATAAGAGCAAGGACGGAACGCGCATTCCGATGTTCCTCACCTACAAGAAGGGGCTGCAGCTCAATGGCGAGAATCCGACGCTGCTGTATGCCTACGGCGGATTCGACATTTCGTTGACGCCGGCGTTTTCCGTTCCGGCCATCGTCTGGCTGCAGATGGGAGGCATTTACGCGCAGCCCAATCTGCGGGGGGGCGGCGAGTACGGCGAAGAATGGCATCTGGCGGGCACGCACGCAAAGAAGCAGAACGTGTTCGATGACTTCATCGGGGCGGCCGAGTGGCTGATTGCGAACAAGTACACATCCACGCCGAAGCTGGCGATTCGCGGCGGCAGCAACGGCGGACTGCTGGTCGGCGCCTGCCTGACGCAGCGGCCGGATCTTTACGGAGCGGCGCTGCCCCTGGTCGGCGTGATGGACATGCTGCGCTTCCAGAAGTTCACCATCGGTTGGGCCTGGACGTCGGATTACGGGTCCTCGGACAATGCTGACGATTTCAAGGCACTGTATGCCTATTCGCCGCTGCATAACCTGAAGCCGGGGACGAAGTATCCTCCCACAATGATTGCCACTGCCGATCACGATGACCGGGTCGTGCCCGGGCACAGCTTCAAATTCGCGGCCACGATGCAGGCGGATCAGGCCGGACCGGCTCCGGTGCTGATTCGCATCGAGACCAAAGCCGGCCATGGCGCGGGCAAGCCCATCTCGAAAATCATCGACCAGACGGCGGATGAGTGGGCATTCGTGGCGCACAACCTGGGCATGAACGTGGATCTAAAGTAGGAAACGGGCCTTGGATGTGGGGAGCAGTTTGAATGCTATCCCTCTCGGGAGAGGTCATCCCGAAGGCCCGCGCTTTCACCAGCGGGGCGAGGGATCTCGCGTGGGGCTTGGCCTGACGCCTAGGCATAGAGGGCCGCTTACAATTCAAAGCGAGGCGCTACCAACGGAAGGCCGGGTTTGACCCTGCCTTGGCAACGTGTTATAAATGCCGGTTTTGCGCAGGGAGACTGGGATGGGAGTCGTGCTGCTCCAGTCCGTTTTTTCAGGTTGGCTTTCCGTTTGATTCCCGGCGCGAACTCCGACGCGGCCAAGCTACATCACTCCTTAGGTCTTGCGGTGGAAGCGTGTTCGGATTCCGGAAGCAGGGTCTGCGGCTTCGACTGGACGTGGGCAAGAGTCTAGCAGCTCAGCCGTAGTTCAGCTTGGCTCCGGGAGACAGTACCTAGAACTGGTCTCACAAATGGTTCCCCGGCAGACAGTCAGGGACTCAGGGGCTGAAGCCCGAGTTTTTTGCTGGCTCCGCACGGCACGGCTGAAGCCGTGCCCTACCCCGAGCCATTGGTGAGAGCGGTGCTAAACACGTTGGCAAATTTCTTAACTCGTCATCATACGGAGGATTTTCCTATGCGCACCCCGTTCATGCGCACCAATTTAGCCCCCGCTCCCGCTGTATTGCTGCGCCGCATGGCTACGAGAATTGCAGCCGCCGGCGCTTTGCTGATCGCCGGAACCACCGCTTTTGCCCAATCCGCCAGCGAAGCCGGCGGCGGCGAAGCAGCCCTTAAACTGCCTGATCTCTCCCAAGTCAACTTTCTTCCGTGGCACATTGACGGCCACAAACTCCTGCTGATCGGGATTCTGTTCTGCCTGTTCGGGCTCGGGTTCGGCATGACGATTTTCATGCGGCTCAGGAACCTGCCCGTGCACCGGTCTATGCGCGAGATTTCGGAACTCATTTACGAAACGTGCAAGACGTATCTGGTTACGCAGGGAAAATTCATCCTGTTTCTGTGGGCTTTCATCGCCGTCATTATTGCCGCTTACTTCGGCTGGCTGTCGCCGGTGCCGGGGAAGTCGGTTGGCCTGACGCTGCCGATTATTCTGGCGTTCAGCCTGGTGGGTATCGCGGGCAGCTATGGCGTGGCGTGGTTTGGGATTCGCGTGAACACGTTCGCCAACTCGCGGACGGCGTTCGCTTCCCTGCCCGGCAAGCCCTATCCGGTCTACCAGATTCCGCTCGAGGCCGGTATGAGCATCGGCATGATGCTGATCTCGGTGGAACTGCTGATCATGCTCTTTATTCTGCTGTTTGTGCCGGGAGATTATGCCGGGCCGTGCTTCATCGGATTCGCCATCGGCGAATCTCTGGGCGCGGCGGCGCTGCGTATTGCCGGCGGCATCTTCACCAAGATCGCCGACATTGGCTCTGACCTGATGAAGATCGTCTTCAAGATCAAGGAAGACGACGCGCGCAACCCGGGCGTGATCGCCGACTGTACGGGCGACAACGCCGGCGACTCGGTTGGTCCCTCGGCCGACGGCTTTGAGACTTATGGTGTGACCGGCGTGGCGCTGATCACCTTCATTCTTCTGGGCGTGAAGGATCCCAACGTGCAGGTACAGTTGCTGGTGTGGATCTTTGTAATGCGCGTGATGATGCTGGTTTCAAGCGCGGTGTCTTACTTCCTGAACGGGGCGATTGCCAAGGGCAAGTACGGTTCTGCCGACGAGATGAATTTTGAAGCGCCCCTGACTTCGCTGGTCTGGATCACTTCGATTGTTTCGATCGCGCTGACCTACCTGATTTCTTATTTCATCATTCCGCAACTGGGCAGCGATGGCACGCAGTGGTGGAAGCTGGCGACCATCATCTCCTGCGGCACGCTCGCGGGCGCGCTCATTCCGGAACTGGTCAAGGTGTTCACCTCGACTGAATCGCGGCACGTGAAAGAGGTCGTGGTCTCGGCGCAGGAAGGTGGAGCGTCGCTCGGAATTTTGTCGGGATTCGTGGCGGGAAATTTTTCCGGCTACTATCTCGGCCTCTCGATGATGATTCTGATGGCGATTGCCTACTACATGAGCACGATGGGACTGGCCGCCGCGGCCGGGATGCTGGCACCGGCAGTGTTCGCCTTCGGACTCGTGGCTTTTGGATTCCTGGGCATGGGTCCGGTGACGATCGCGGTGGATTCGTACGGGCCGGTCACCGACAACGCGCAGTCGGTGTATGAACTGTCGTTGATTGAAACGGTGCCGAACGTGGAGGCGGAGATCAAGAAAGACTTCAACCTGGTGGTTAACTTCGATCGCTCCAAGCACCTGCTCGAAGCCAACGACGGAGCCGGCAATACGTTCAAGGCAACGGCCAAGCCGGTGTTGATCGGCACGGCCGTGGTGGGCGCGACGACGATGATTTTCTCCATCATCATGGCGCTGACGAACGGGCTCACTGATGCTGGCGGCGTGGCGAAACTCTCGCTGCTGTACGCGCCGTTTTTCCTGGGCCTGATCACCGGCGGAGCGATGATCTATTGGTTCACCGGCGCTTCGACACAGGCCGTGACCACGGGCGCCTACCGCGCGGTCGAGTTCATCAAAGCCAACATCAAGCTGGAAGGCGTGGAGAAGGCTTCTATCGCCGACAGCAAGAAGGTAGTCGAGATCTGCACCAAGTACGCGCAGAAGGGAATGTTGAACATCTTCATTGCGGTGTTCTTCGGCACGCTGGCTTTCGCCTTCGTGGATCCGTTCTTCTTCGTGGGTTACCTGATCTCGATCGCGATTTTCGGCTTGTACCAGGCGATTTTCATGGCCAATGCCGGCGCTGCCTGGGACAACGCCAAGAAGATTGTCGAAGTTGAGCTGAAGCAGAAGGGCACGGAGTTGCACGCGGCCACGGTCATCGGCGATACGGTGGGCGATCCGTTCAAGGATACGTCGTCGGTGGCGATGAACCCAGTGATCAAGTTCACCACGCTGTTCGGGTTGCTGGCGGTGGAACTGGCGGTGAGGCTGGCGAGCGACCAGGGCACAACCCTGACCCGGGTGCTGGCGCTGGTCTTCTTCGCGGTCTCGTTCACCTTCGTGTACCGCTCGTTTTACGGGATGCGGATCAAGCAGGGCGCGGAGTAGGGACTTAAGACGCAGTCAACCACGCCATCCGGACCAAGTCCGGATGGCGTTTTTCATGGGAACCTGCAGTGAATTTCTGTCAGATGTGACGTTGCCAGGCGGGCAATCGAAATTACTGTTGGCTGTGCTGCTGTGGGCGCTCCGGGGGCGGAGCTTCGACCTCTTCTGACTCGGAGGACGGTTCGGAGATCTGTTCGAGCCCGGTTTCATCGAGAGCCGGACGAAAGCGAACATCTACGGAGAGACTCTGGCCGGCGCGGCCTTTGTAGACGCCGCGGACTGGGGGCACGTCACCGTAGTCGCGTCCGTAGGCGACGCGAATATGACGAAGTTCGATCGGCTTTCCCAGCGTGGGATCGAAACCGACCCAGCCGCCACCGGGGATGAAAACCTCGGCCCAGGCATGCGAAGCCTGGCCGCCGATAACTTCCTCCTGCTTGGCGCCGGGTCCTGCGCTGCCGGTCACGAGATAGCCGGAAACATAGCGGGCAGGCAGTCCGCGCAGGCGCACGGCACCCAGCAGGACGTGGGCGAAATCCTGACAGACGCCGGCGCGCAGAGTGAGCGAGTCGGCGACCGAGGAATGCACGTGCGTCGCGCCTTTCATGTAGGTGAAGTTCCGGTGGATAAAATCGGCGGCGGCCTGGACGAATCCTTCGACGGTACCGTCGCAGGCTTGCTCGGCAGCGCTGGAGATTTCCGCTAGCTGCGGAAGGTAGGGAACGTAAGCGCTGGGCGCGACCCAATCGAAGTGCTCTTCGAAGAGGCTGGGGCGAAGGGAATCGAGTTCTGTCAGCGACATGGCGCTCGGCTCGCGGGTGGGGGCTTCATGCACGAGGACGACGGATTCGGCCTCGATTTTGAGGCGGCGATGGCGTGGGAGGAAGTTGAACAGGTGGATCCAGTTGCCGAAGCCGTCTCTGTAAGAAGAGCCGCGTGAGACGGGATGGGTGACGAGACGGAACGACAGACAGCTTTGCTGATCGTCGTGCATGGGGCGGAGGCGGACCTCGTTGTAGCTTTCGTGCACGGGACCGTCGTAGATGAACTCGGTCGAGTGCATGAGGTGATAGCGGTTCATGCCACCACCTCGTAGTAGAAGTAAGCGCGGGCAATGGCCTCGCCAATGCCATTGAAACTGTGGATCAGGTCGCTGAGGTAGCCGTGAAGGCCGCTACGGAAGATATCGTCAATCCGGTCATAGCGAAGACGCTCCAGCACTTTGCCGGTGAGGCGCTCGGCTTCGTTGGCATAGAAACCGGGTGCGGTGTTGCTGATGGCGCGCAGGGCAGACTGGGTCTCCGTCATCGAAAAACGGATGGAGCGGGGATGGAGAGGGTGAAGCATGAGCATTTCGGCGACGCGCGCGGGCTCGATGGGCGAATGGTACTGGCGATGATAAGCCTCGTAAGCGCCGACGGACTTGAGAACGGCCATCCATTGGTGGTTATCGGGAGGGCCAACGCTGGAGGCGGGTTCGAGCAAAGTGCGGTACTGCATATCCACCAGGCGGGCGGTCATTTCCGCGCGCTCCAGAGCGGAGCCGATGCGCAGGAACTGCCAGCCCTCGTCGTGCGGAAGAGTAGCATCGGTGACGCCATGGAAGCGATGGCTTCCGAAAATGACCCGCCCGCAGAAGCGATGCGGACCGGCGGCAGTTTCTTCTTCGGGATTGAAGTTGCCGAGCGTGAAATAGAGGCCGTTGAGGTCTTCCCACATCTCGCGCGAAATGCGGTCGCGGATGGTGCGGGCGTTTTCGCGGGCCTTGGTGACACACTGCATGATGGAGCTGGGATTGTTGGGATTGAAGGCGAGAAATTCGAAGACGTTGTGCGCGTTGGGCTCGCCGTAAAACTGGCGGAACAAGGCGGCCTCCCCGGCCATGGAGAGAATCGGATCCCATCGCAGACCGTAGGGCTGCTGAGCTTGCTCGAGCACGGTATGAAATGTGACATCGAGAATGCGCGCGGTGTCTTCGGCGCGTTCAATATAGCGGGCCAGCCAGAACAGGGAGTCGGCGATGCGCGAGAGCATGTCAGCACTCTCCCCGCAGCACCCAGGTATCTTTGCTGCCGCCGCCTTGCGAAGAGTTGACGACCAGAGAACCCTGCTGCAGGGCAACTCGCGTCAGGCCGCCGGGAACGATGGTGACTTTCTGGCCGTCGAAGAGGCAGTAGGGACGAAGATCCACGTGCCGCCCGGCCATGCGTTCGCTGGCGGCATCGTAGGACGGAACTTGCGACAGAGGAACGATGGGCTGCGCGATGTAGTTGCGCGGCTCGGAAAGGATTCGCTCGCGAAAAGTCTCGATCTGAGGATGGTCTGCACTGGGGCCCATCAGCATGCCATAGCCGCCGGATTCGCCCACGCTCTTGACCACCAACTCGGGCAGGTGAGCGAGGACATGGGAGAGGTGGTCGCGTCGATCGCAGAGGTACGTTTCCACCGTCCGCAGAATGGGATCTTCGTTCAGGTAATAGCGAATCAGGGTGGGGACGTAGGCATAGATGGCCTTGTCGTCGGCGACGCCGGTTCCGGGAGTATTGGCAAGGGCAACGTTGCCGGCGCGATAAGCGCCCATAAGGCCGGGCACGCCGAGAGCGGAGTCGGAGCGGAAGCAGAGCGGATCGAGGAAGTCGTCGTCCACGCGGCGGTAGATCACGTCTACGCGCTTGAGGCCGTTGATCGTCTTCGTGTAGACCACTGTCCCGTCTACCACCAGGTCGCGGCCTTCGACCAGTTCGATGCCCATCTGCTGCGCCAGGAAACTGTGCTCAAAATAAGCGCTGTTGTGGATGCCGGGAGTGAGCAGGACGATCTGGGCTTCGGCTTCTCCACGCGGAGACAGGGTGCGCAAGATGCGGGAGAGTTCCGAGGGGTAGCTGTTCACAGGGAGCACTTCGTGCTCCTGAAAAGCCTCGGGGAAGGTGCGGGTCATGACCAGTCGATTCTCGAGGACGTAAGAAATTCCGCTGGGCGTGCGGACATTATCTTCGAGAACGAAGAATTCGCCAGTGGCGGAGTCACGAACCAGGTCAATGCCGCAAACATGGGTATAGATGCCGTGCGGGACTTCGAGGCCAATCATCTCGCGCCGGAAATGACGGCAGGAATAGACGAGGGAGGCTGGAATCTTGCGGTCCTTGAGAATGAGCTGGTTGCCGTAAAGATCCTGCAGGAAAAGGTTCAGGGCTATCACGCGCTGGGTGAGACCGCGCTCGATGTGGGCCCACTCCGATTGCGGGAGAATGCGTGGAACCAGGTCAAACGGGAAAAGGCGCTCGGTACCACGGCCGTCGTTATAAACGGTAAAGGTGATGCCCTGGAGGAGAAACGAGAGATCGGCTAATTTGCGGCGCTCCCCGAACTGAGACGGAGCCATGTTGTTGAACCTCCCGAAGACCCGCGCATAGTGCGAACGGGGGTGGCCCTGGGAGGCGAACATCTCGTCGTAAAACGGGCCTGCAGCGTAGCCCTCAAACAGGCCTTGCCCGGCAAGGCAGATGGGTGGTGCCGTAGTCACCCGGACATAATAGCAAAATCCGGGGATCCGGACTTGGTCAAAAAACGCATGTTACGGATCGAAAATTCGAGGTTCCGCCGTCACTGACAGCTACTGTCGGGCTGGCCGGTGGTCAGTTCGGGCCTTTCATTTTGTCTTTGACGCTCTTGGCGAGCTTTTCGATCTCCTCGGCTTTCTTGATGACATCGAGGGAGAGGACGTGCTCGTCCGATTTGTCCACATATTGCTTCAGTTCGACCGACAGCCTAAGCAACTTATCGGTATCGTTCTTGAGAGCGGCGACGCGGTTTTTGGCGGCTCTCTTCTCCAGATCTTTGGTAAGGCGGGCGCGGGCTTCGTCCTCGTCACCGGTGGGCTGATTGATCTCTCCGCGGTGGGACGGAGTCGGCGGCGGCAACGGTGGCACAGGATTCTGAGCCGTCGCGGGAACGATGGCCAAAGAAAGGAATACGACCCAAACCAGAGATGGGAGACGCATGGCAACCTCGCGGAGAGTCAACACGCACTACTCGTTGCCGAGATTATACGTCGAGGGAAAGAACAGGTACATGCGAGGCCGGACGAACTCGGCTCTCGCCGCAAAGAACGCGGCTAGGATGGGGCACTTGGCAAGAAGGAACCAGGACTGCTTCAAAATGCTCTTGACGCGCCGAGGCATGACCCTCAGGGGCTAAAGCCCGCATCATTTGTGGTTTTATGCGGCACGGCTGAAGCCGTGCCCTTCCCATTCGTGGTGCTGACCTGCCTAAGGGCTAAGACCGCATTCCTGGTGCGCCTGTAATCGCAGCGCTGGAAGCGCTGCGCCACCCAATATCCCCTTACAACGCGCTCATGTTGGCGAGGAATTCGCTGTTGCCTTTTGTCTTGCTCAGCTTGTCAATCAGCAATTCCATGGCTTCGACGGGCGAGAGCGGGTTCAGGACTTTGCGCAGAACCCAGATGCGCTGCAGGTCTTCTTTCGGGATGAGAAGTTCTTCTTTGCGGGTGCCCGAGCGCTGAATGTCAATGGCCGGGAAGACGCGCTTATCCACCAGTTTGCGCTCGAGGATGATTTCCGAGTTGCCCGTGCCCTTGAATTCTTCAAAGATCACGTCGTCCATGCGGGAGCCGGTGTCAATCAGCGCGGTGGCGATGATGGTCAGCGAGCCGCCTTCCTCGATGTTGCGGGCGGAGCCGAAGAAGCGCTTCGGGCGCTGCAGGGCGTTGGAGTCCACGCCGCCGGAGAGCACTTTGCCCGAGGGCGGAACAATGGTGTTGTAGGCGCGGGCGAGACGGGTGATCGAATCGAGCAGGATGACGACGTCGCGCTTGTGCTCGACCAGTCTCTTAGCTTTTTCAATCACCATTTCTGCGACCTGCACGTGGCGGGCGGCAGGCTCGTCGAACGTCGAAGAGATGACTTCGCCTTTGACCGAGCGCTGCATGTCGGTGACTTCTTCCGGGCGCTCGTCAATGAGCAGCACCATGAGCACGACTTCCGGATGGTTCGCGGTGATCGAGTTGGCAACGTTCTGCAGCAGCATGGTCTTGCCGGCGCGCGGCGGAGAGACGATCAGGCCGCGCTGGCCTTTGCCGAGCGGGGTCAGCAGGTCCATGACGCGGGCGCTGGAGTTTTCGCGTGTGGTCTCGAGCTTGATGCGCTCCTGCGGATAGAGCGGCGTGAGGTTATCGAACAGAATCTTGTTGCGCGCCTCGTCGGGGGACTCGAAGTTGACCGCCTCGATCTTGACCAGCGCAAAATATTTTTCGCCTTCATGGGGCGGGCGCACCTGGCCGCTGATGGTGTCGCCGGTCTTGAGGTCGAATTTGCGGATTTGCGAGGGGGAGACGTAGATGTCGTCAGGCCCCGGAAGGTAGTTGTAATCGGGCGAGCGCAGGAAGCCGTAGCCGTCGGGCAGGATTTCGAGCACGCCTTCGGCGAAGATGTGGCCTTCTTTTTCGCTCTGCGCCTGGAGGATCTTGAAGATCAAGTCCTGCTTGCGCATACCGCTGGCACCGGGCAGATCCAAGGTCCTTGCAATCTTGGTCAGTTCGGTGATGTTCTTTTCTTTCAGTTCAGCAATGGTCATGATTCACCTGAACCCGTGCACTAGACGTATTCGGTAGTGTCAACGGGAGATTTTTAAAAGGAGGGGACTCAGGGAAGACGCAAACAGCACGGGGCAGGAAGGCGGGGCTGGGTTAAGCAGCCCGCCGTTGTGCCTCAGCAAAATTCTCTGGTTCCGACAAAACTTCCTGCCGCTGTGAGCCAGCGATGCGGTCCAGCACTCCATTCATCGTTTCCTGGATTCGAGTGCTAGGCCGATGGAACTTCCGCGTGGCCTTGGAGGCAAGCTGACACAGCATATAACGGTTCCGCAAAGTTTGTAAAGCGTCAAACACACGATCAGAGCGCATGTGCTTCGTTCTCCTTCTTTTTAAGCGTGTGGCCTTTCGCCTTCGTCCTTACGCTGCGGGAGGTGAGAAATCCCGGCCTTCTCCATAAATCACTGATTCGAGGCAGGTTGTAAAGGATTCAGCGTCCAACTCACTAGAATAGATGCACGCCAGGAGGCGGAAGATGCTCGATTTCTGGGCTTGGCTTCTCAGGCGGATATGACTTAACCGACAGGCCCAGAAGCTTCCGGACGTCCCTGGAACTGGTTAATGTATCGGCTGGGGACAAAGAGGTCAAGTATTTATTTCGCAATTATGCACTTGACAAACCCACAAAATGAGCCTATTTTGGCTGCATGGAAAGCAACGAACTCAATCTAATCGAGTTGGCTCAACACTTTAGCAACGAGGATGCAGCGCGCGAATTCATGGAAAAGCTGCGCTGGCCTGAGGGTCCAGTCTGCCCGCATTGTGGCGAGATCAATAACTCCTACCGCCTAGAACCAAAGCCTTCCAAAAAGGGCACCCACGTCCGAAAAGGGGTGTGGAAGTGTGCTGGATGCCGAGAGCAGTTCACCGTCACGGTTGGAACGATTTTCGAGGACAGCCACATCCCCCTCAATAAGTGGCTGCTAGCCTACCACCTGCTCTGTGCCAGCAAGAAGGGAATGTCCGCGCATCAGCTTCACCGGATGCTCAAGGTTACATACAGGAGTGCTTGGTTCATGGCTCACCGTATTCGCTACACGATGAGTCAGGAACCGTTGTCATCGAAACTCGGTGGAGTGGTCGAAATTGATGAAACCTATGTCGGCGGAAAGCGCCGCAATCATCAGAACGCGCAAGTGCGACCCGGAAAGCGTGCAGAGGACCGCAAAGGCCCTTTTGAGGGGAAGGCTCCCGTCGTTGCGGTATTGCAGCGCGAGGGCCGCGTACAGTCTATGCACTTGCAGAAAGTCACGGCTGAGAATCTCCGGCCCGTAATCGAGCAGATGGTTGCGCCTGACGCTCACATTATGACGGACTCTGGCACGGTTCTCACTGGCGCGCTAAAGGCGCGGAACCAGAAGCACGATCAGGTGAATCACAATGCGAAGGAATATGTGCGGTATGAGGATGGGGTCTGCATCAGCACGAACACTATCGAAGGCTACTTTTCCATTTTGAAACGCGGCATCAACGGGGTATACCATCAGGTTGGTAAGCGGCATCTGCATCGCTACTTGGCTGAGTTCGATTTCCGGTACAACACTCGAAAAGAAAAAGATGGAGACCGCACACTGATGGCGCTTGATCAAGTAGAAGGAAAGCGGTTGATGCTGCGGGACTCAAAAAACGTGAACTAAAAGCAAAGGCAGCCACAGTTGGCTGCCAATTGCGAATACGATTTTATTAGTTCTGGAATCGCTCTCGTGACTCCGGCCAAGAAGAACGAGGGTGATTCGGGGAAATCTTACGCTCAGGGCATATCTCGCCCCCGCCGCGCTTTTTATTTTAGCGCGACGAGGGGGAGGTATGTCCAGCCACGAGTTCGTAATGCCTGAGGTTCCCGTAAACGGCAGAGTTCTAGAGTGGGCGCGAACCCTTCGCGGCCTGAGCATTGACGATGCTTCGCTTCTGCTGGGTGTCACTGCTGACGAACTTCGTGAGTATGAGGCCGGAAAAAAAGGCCACTTGTAGGCTTTTTGCGGACAATGTCCGCCAAGTACGAAATAAATTTCACAAGCTTACTAATGCCCGAACCCCTGCCGATTGAAAAGCGGCTCACGGATCACCGTGTGCGATTTGGCAGGAGTCCCCTCAACATCGACACGCTTGTTGCAATGGAAGAGATCAATGAAGCACTGGACGCATTTGCAGATATCGCCGATGACTCTCGCAGGATAGTCCCAACGCTCAATATAGGAACCGCTACGCTCAAAGATGACCCTGAGGCCATCGCAGCACGCGAACGCAAGCGATTCGGTGTGAGCATGGATGAGCAACGAACTTGGCGCGGACTGGATGGTGCGCGGCGACAGTGGCGACAGCGCATTGAGGATCGCGGAGTTTTCACATACATGATTAAGCTGCAAGCTCCTGGAGAGTTGAGCGGTTTTTCTATTTTTAAAAATGAGTTGGCGGCAATCTGCATCAACGATCGAGAGCCCACCGAGGGCGCCAAGATTTTTACGCTGTTCCATGAGTATTGTCACTTGCTGTTACGGCAAAACAGCATCAGCGACGAAAACAATAGTGACCGAGTAGAACGCTTTTGCAATCGATTTGCCGCAAGCTTCCTGATCCCGAGGCAGCCACTCAGGGATGTCATCGATCCCGCCATCGACACTCCATATGAGTTTTCTGACGGGGACGTGAAGGAACTAGCTAGACAGTTTCGCGTTAGCAATCGCGCAATGGCGTATCGCCTTGAGGAAACAGGACTCGCTCCTGAGGGTTTCTATGGTCGCAGGACGGGTCCTTGGGATTTGCCAGTTTCTCAGCCCATACAATCTGCATTAGAGAGCCAGCCAACATACATAACGCTGCGACTCAAGCGGATTGGCAGGTTACACGCCACCACAGCCCTGCGTGCGGCGAAAAGTCATGTCATCAATTCGTTTGACGCATCGCAACTGATTGGGCTGAAGCCATCCTCGTTCCTCAAACTTGAGGCGGTTCTCAAATGAGGGGCAATCCTCCCCCGCTGTTGTTTCGGAACGCGGAGCCAGTCTACGTTATCGATACCTCAGCGTGGTTTAACCTTGAACTGCGAGCCGATTGTGAGGATTTATGGAAATCGATTGTTGCACTGATTGAACGAGGGCGCATCGTCATATGCACTCAGGTGTTTGAGGAGTTGAAGAATAATTCAATTTATACGCGCCTTCAGCAATATGAGGCGGCGCTGAAGGCCGGGGACGAGAAGAGTGACGACCCTGATTATTTGCTCCACGTTGGCAGGATCACGCACGCTCATCCTGGTCTCAGTAGGGCGGCGGGCCGCAAGACTCCCGCCGATCCTTACGTGATAGCCTTGGCCCAACGCGAACAGTATGTGGTAGTTGCGGACGAGAGCCTGAAGCGAGCAAATCGCAAGATTCCCGGAGTCTGCAAGAAGCTTGGGATTCGCTGCCTCTCTCTGGCAGAGTTTGTTAAGGAGATCCGAAAGTGACTGAGCCAAAAAGGACGACCAACGCCAAACCAATCCCGCATATCCCGCTGCCATTTAAAGAAGTGATGGCGGACGTTCTGAAGGTCAAACCACCTAAGAAGCAGACAAACGCGAAAAAGCCCTAAAAGCCACGAGGGCCGCCTATTTCGACAAGGCAGCCCTCTGTTTAGTTCGGTTTAGCACGGACATTGCTATCCGTGGGTCAATACAAGATTGCATCCTCGTCTATACAGTTGTCAATCTGGAAAAAGAACTAAGGTAATTGACCGAGGGCCTGGTGGCCCCCCAGGTGGGATTTGAACCCACGACCCGCGGATTAACAGTCCGCCGCTCTAACCGAACTAAGCTACTGGGGGTGGTATCAACAATCCATCCCATTACATCAGGCAAATACCCAAAGAAACAAGTACACTGTGGTCCATGTCCTAGTGGTGCCCCTTAAGACGCCTCCCTGTCACGGCCTTCTCATCATTCTGAGATTGACAGTGTGGGTTTGTCAAAGGCATAATTGCGATTTATTTGAGGGCGGGTGGTAAAGTTCTGTAGGGTGCATCCATTCCGGACCTAGCTCAAATAACTAGTCTAGAATCATTGCGATAGATGGCTTCCGGGTGGACGGAGAATTACGCAGATGACCGGTGTGCGGATGGATTGCTGGCTTTGGGCGGCGCGGCTGTTCAAAACCAGGACCATGGCCAAGCGGGCGTGTGAGTTGGGGCGGGTTCTGTCGAATGGGCAGACGGCCAAGCCGGCGCGCGAGGTCCGGGTTGGGGACATGCTTCGCGTAAGCAACGAAGGCGGCGACTTTGAAATGGAGGTGCTGGCGCTCAGCGAGGCGCGCGGGCCGGCTTCGGTCGCGCAGACCCTGTACCGGGAAACTGAGGCCAGCCGTGAGGCGCGCGCGAAGGCCACCGCCGAGCGGAAAGCGGCGCGGGAATTTGAGGTCTTACCCCAAGGCAAGCCGTCGAAGCGCGACCGGCGGAGGATCATTCAGTTCCGGGGCCGAGGATGAAGGATTTCTCGGGATTGACGGCGATTTGAGCAGCGGGGTTTGAGTACAATCGCCTGACTGCAACGGTTAAGGAACAGAGTCAATCGCAGAGCGTTGAAACACCACGATCGGATTTCGAGAAAGCCCCAGTAAATCGTAGAGTGTCCGTGCAAGAGACTCCACGCCTATGACACGACCAACGACGACGGCAATTTCACCGTTCTTCATCGTCAGCAACGTCGAGCAGACCCTCGCTTTCTACCGCGACAAGCTGGGCTTTGCGACAAGATGGCAGCAGCCGGATCGAAACCCTTGGGCCGCCATCATCGGCCGCGACGGAGCGCAGATCTTCGTCAAGTCCGAAAAAGACATAGAGCCGCTGCCGAACCCAAAGCGTCATCCCCACATGCGGTGGGATGCGTTCGTCTATGCTCCAGACCCGGATGCGCTCGCCGCCGAATTTGCCGGTAATGGAGCAGCCTTCAGCGTGCCCCTCAAGGATACCAGCGACGGTCTTCGCGGCTTCGAGATTTCGGACCCTGACGGGTATGTCTTGTTCTTCGGTAGACCAAGGTAGACGGCGGCGCGGCGACCCTGGCGGGCAATAAGTGTAAGCGCCTTGGTTTCAAAAGCTGGAGTTGGATCAGTGGGTGTAGGCAATGCCGTGACTTGCGTCACTGACTTACTCCAGGCTCGGCGCGACAATGACCACGGTCCTGCTTATGGTATTAACGACCAGTGGCCTGAACATCACCATCTGTTGCTCGCGATGCAGGAAGACAGTTGGAGCGTTGGTGTTGGTCTTGTTATTCAGTCCGGCAATCGCGTGCGGAGGAGGTTCGAGTCCCGACACCATATGGGATATCGCCTTGGAACCGAATCGGGCCAATGCAACGAGTGGCAGTAGTCCCGGCAACGAGGTGGACTTCAGCGTGGTGGCTCACTACACCAGCGGTCGGAGTGCGCCGTGGAATGGGGATGTACAGTGGGTAGTTGATGCAGGATGGGTCAATCTGCAGAACGGTCACGCCATTTGTCTGGGGCCTGCGCCTCCTTTGTTCCCGCTCAACATTCCCACTCCTGCCGATATCACTGCACGCGTTACCACACCCGAGGGAAAAACTCTAACAGCGCCAGCTTTGCTTGCCTGCTTCTGAGCATGTCATGAATGACAAGAATGAATAGGGGGATGCCTGCTGCTAATTTTTGGAGTTCACAGTTGACGATAAGTCTCCCCGACCGGAACTCGGTTAGCAGTATTCGCAAATTACACGCACTGACCGGCGGGGCAGCCGGTTCTATTTTTTGGGCTCGAATCCACGTCCGACCCGGAACACGTGGCCATCGGGATGACGAAGGTGCATCTCGCGAACGTTCCACGGCATATCGGTGGGCGGAAATGTGATTTCCAGCCCGGCGGCGACGCAATGCTTGTGCATCTGGTCCACGTCGTCCACCCAGACCGACATCCATACGCCCTTGTCGCCCGCTTCGTCTCCGTCCTGCTGAAAAGTGGTGGTATTCGCGCCGCGGCCGCGGCCTCCCTGCGCCCCCTGACAAAGAAAGATGCAAGTTTCCTTGCCCGATCCCACCGCGCCAAACGTCGGAGGCGTTCCCCAGTCCCACAATTTCTTCCATCCCCACTTCTCAAACCAGGCGACCGTGCTCGGGATATCGGACACGTTCAATATCGGAGTTAAACCTTTGGCTTCCATAACCGAAGCAGGATAACACCCCGGCGGACCGAGGGATTTGGCATGCTGTGGAAGCATCCCCATATCGCTCACTGACAACTGATCGCGGCACAGCCGCCTGTGATGGAGATCACAGACCGCGTGAGACGGCTGCCGATAGCGTTATTGGGATCGTTGACTGAGCGAGGGCTTTCCATGTCGACTGCAACCTCAAGCACTACGCGCGTTTTGAACCCCAGTTTAGAGCGGAAGATCATGAGCGTCGGCGAGGCTGCGGCGCTGATTCGTTCCGGCGACCAGGTCGGGATGAGCGGGTTCACCGGGTCTGGCTATCCGAAAGCGGTTCCGATGGAACTCGCCCACCGCATTGCGGAAGCGACGTTTCGCGGCCAGAAGTTTCAGGTCAGCGTGTTTACCGGAGCTTCCACCGGGCCGGAGCTGGATGGAGCGCTGGCCATGGCGGGCGGGATTCATCTGCGCTTGCCTTATCAGTCGGACCCGGAGACGCGCAAGCGTATCAATGCGGGCGAAATGGAGTACATGGACATCCATCTGAGCCATGTGGCCCAGTTCGTGGAGTACGGGTTTCTGGGCAAGATGGATGTGGCGCTAATCGAGGTCACGGCCATCCTGGAGGATGGGCGAATCGTACCGAGTTCTTCCATCGGCAACAACAAGACGTGGATTGACTGCGCGGAGCGGGTCATCCTCGAGGTGAACTCCTGGCAACCAATGGCGCTCGAAGGGATGCACGACATTTACTACGGACTGGAGCCTCCCCCGAATCGCAAGCCGATTCCGCTGACACGGCCGAGCGACCGGATCGGCACACCATATTTCAAGGTGCCTGCCGAGAAGATCGTGGGCATCGTGTTGACGGATACTCCAGACCGCAACAGTGCTTTCAAGCCTCCCGATGAAGCCTCCAAGCGCATTGCCGGTCACATTCTCGAGTTCCTGAGCTGGGAAGTGAAAAAGGGCCGGATGCCGGAAAACCTCCTGCCCCTGCAATCGGGCGTGGGAAATATTGCCAACGCAGTTCTGTTTGGGCTGGAGGAAGGTCCTTTTGAAGGACTCACTTCCTATACGGAAGTCATTCAGGATGGAATGATCCGCCTGCTGAAGTCGGGCAAGCTGACGTGCGCTTCAGCGACAGCGTTCTCGCTCAGTCCAGCCATGCTCGACGAAGTGAACGCGGATATGGCGAGCTACCGCGAGCGAATTGTACTGCGGCCGCAGGAGATCTCGAACAACCCGGGACTGATTCGACGGCTTGGCGTCATCGCCATGAACGGCATGATCGAGGCCGACATTTACGGCAACGTCAACTCGACCCACGTGATGGGATCGCGCATACAGAACGGCATTGGCGGGTCCGGCGACTTCGCGCGCAATGGATATCTTTCGATTTTCATGGCGCCGTCCACGGCACAGAAAGGGACGATTTCGACCATCGTTCCCATGGCTTCGCATGTGGACCATACCGAGCACGACGTGCAGGTGGTGGTGACCGAGCAAGGGCTGGCCGATCTGCGCGGACTTTCGCCGCGGCAGCGGGCGAAACTGATTATCGAAAAGTGCGCCGGGCCGGATTACAAACCTTTATTGGCGGACTACCTGTCGCGGGCGGAGAGGCTGGCGTATGGCAAGCACACTCCGCATCTTGACCGAGTCGCTGGGCTGGCATAACCGTTATTTGCGCAGCGGGAACATGCGGCCGAGGGAAGAGAGCTAGAGAAGACAATTTCAGCGACGGATTCTGGCGGGTTCGCCTCATTGGCCGTCAGTGGCTAAAGCCGGTGTTCTCTTGGGTCTCTAACGGCACGACTGAAGTCGTGCCCTTCCCGGCCGTGCTTTGCGCAAGCTCTTCTCACGACGCTTGCCTTCCCGCTCGTGCCTTGCGCGACCCTTCTCCCCTCACGCCCAATACGTCCTATCGAGACTCCGGTACTGGATGGCCTCCGCGATGTGCTTGGGCTCGAGGTTTGCTGAGTCTTCCAGGTCGGCAATCGTCCGGGCGACTTTCAGGATGCGGTCGTGGGCGCGGGCGCTCAGGCCCTGCTGGGTCATGGCGCGTTCGAGCAGGCGTTCGCAGTCGGCAGAGAGTTCGCAGAATTTGCGGATGTGGCGGGAGTGCATCTGGGCGTTGCAGTAGAGTTTTTCGCGGGAAGAGGAGAAACGTTCGAGCTGCTTCTGGCGGGTGCGCAGGACGCGCTCGCGAATTTTCGCCGATCCTTCCGGCTCGACCGTCGAGCGCATCTCCTTGTAGTTCACGGCGGGGACGTCAATATGGATGTCAATGCGGTCCATGAGCGGGCCGGAGATTTTCGAGATGTAGCGCTGGATCATGGGCGTGGTGCAATTGCATTCGCGGGAGCGGTCGTTGTGGAAGCCGCAGGGGCAGGGGTTCATGGCGGCGGCCAACATAAAGCGCGCGGGGAAGGTCAGCGACATGGAAGCGCGGGCGATGGAAACGGTGCCGTCTTCGAGCGGCTGGCGCAGGACTTCGAGCACGTTGCGCGGGAATTCGGGAAGCTCGTCGAGAAACAGCAGGCCGTTGTGGGCGAGCGAGACTTCGCCGGGGCGCGGGATGACGCCGCCGCCGATCAGGCCAGCGTCGGAGATGGTGTGGTGCGGCGACCGATAGGGCCGCGTTCCGACCAGGCCCGTGCCGGGGTCGAGTACGCCGGCGACGCTGTGAATCTTCGTTGTTTCGAGCGCTTCTTCAAACGTGAGCGGCGGCAGGATGGTCGGCATGCGCTTGGCCAGCATGGTTTTGCCCGAGCCAGGAGGACCGATCATGAGGATGTTGTGGCCTCCGGCGCAGGCGATCTCGATGGCGCGCTTGGCGGTCTGCTGGCCGCGGACCTCCTTGAAGTCAACGAAGAAGTGTTGTGCTTCGCGCAGGAGCGAGTCGGCATCGGCTTTGATGGGAACGATCCCGTTGCCGGAATTCACGAAGTGAATCACGTCGAGAAGGGAGCGGACGGGATAAACATCCACGCCGCCGACCATGGCGGCTTCCTTGGCGTTGGCTTCCGGGACCACCATGCGGGAAATTTTGCGGCCGCGGGCTTCGATGGCGATGGGCAAAGCTCCACGCACGCCGCGCACGCCGCCATCGAGAGAGAGTTCACCGACGAAGACGCAGTCGGAGATTTCCTTCTTGGTCAGTCCGCCATAGGCGCCTACGATCCCCAGCGCCATCGGGAGGTCGAATCCTGAGCCTTCCTTCTTGATGTCGGCGGGGGCGAGATTGATGGTGATGTGGGTGGGCGGGATGTCGTAGCCGCAGTTCTTCAGCGCGGCGCGGACGCGGTCGCGGCTCTCGCGGACGGCTGCATCGGGCAGGCCAACGGTGTGGAAGTGGTCCTGGTCGCACTTGATGCCGGAGCAGTCCACTTCGACCTGGATGATATTGGCGTCAATGCCGTACACGGCGGCGCTGAGGGTCTTGTAGAGCATGAGGAGGACACACGGGTGCCGGGTCCACATTAAGGATCACGGGCTGTGGTTGGCTGTGACGGATGTCACCGGAAACCTGTGGAAAACGGCGCAGACGGCACGGGAAGTTTGCCTGCGAGTGGCTCGGACCAGACCACGAGGACACGGACTAAGACACGCTCGTTCAGGGGCTTAGGTACCAAAAGTTCCAACAGCTCCGTGGTTGTTCAGGGGGCAGTGTGGAAGTAGGATGGCTGGCAAGGAATCCAGAGGTTCCCTTTCAATGCCCCCCGACCCCACGCGCGATTCCCGACCTGGCCCGTCGGCCGGCGGCCTGGACCGAGAGGAGTCTCAACTGTGGCGGTGGGCCCTCGGACTTCTGATCCTGCTGGCGGTGGCCCTGGCAGGTCTGCTCTGGGAACGGCTTGAGAGTATCCCCTACGCGCTGCGTGCGATTCCTATTGGCGTGCTGGTTCTTTCCATTCTGTTTGCGGTATACGCCTACGGGCGGCGGCAGGAGGTCCGGGATCTGAAGGCCCTGCTGCACGGGTTTCAGGAACGCGCCGGGGCCATCCCGTCCGAAGATCAACTGGACCAGCTCAGCCAGATGATCAAGCGTTCGCAGCGCAGCTTTAAGGAGCTGATTGACTCCTTTGAGGAACCCGCCTGCGCGATTTCTTTGGACGGAACCGTCCGCACGGTGAACAAACGGGTGACGGAGCTGGCGGGCATGTCCTATACGGAACTGGTAGGGCACAATCTCTTCGATTTCCTGGTCGAACCCTCCCGCGACGAAATTGAGCTGGGACTGGGACGCTTTCTGGAGAAGAGGCGTTGGAGCGGGATGGTGCGAGTGCGGCTGAAAAACAGCGCGCGCCCGCTGTACCTGGACTGCGTGGTCAACGGCATCGTGAAAGGCGGCGACGTGGTCTCGGCCAGCCTCCTGGGACGCGACGTCACCGAGCAGCGGGAAAAAGAACTGCGCTTCACCGAGCTGTTTGAGACGCTGCAGGAAGGAGCCTACTTCTGCACACCGGAAGGCCAGTTGCTCGACGCTAATCCCGCGCTGGTCAGCATGCTGGGCTACCGGGACAAGAGCGAGTTGATGGCAGCCGGGCCCGGGGCTTTGAATCTCAATGACGAGCAGCCGCCGGTGCTGGGCCGCGCGCCCGGCGATCAGGGAGGACTGCGCACGCGCGAGATCAAGGTTCGCCGCAAGAGCGGGAGCACGGCCGTCTTCCTCGACTCATCGCGCGCGGTATGGGATCCGGCGGGCAACATCGTCCGCTATCAGGGCACGCTGGTAGATATCACCGAAAAGCGGGAGATGGAGCGCAAGCTGGCGCAGCAGGAAGAGTTCCAGCGGCGGATGCTGGAGAGTTTCCCGGACCTGATTCTGGTGGTGAACCTGGAGGAGCGCTACGCGTTTGTGAATTCGCGCGCGCGCGACCTGCTCGGCTATGAGCCGTCGGAAATGTTGGGCAAAAAGATCTCCGATCTGGAAGATCACTCCTCGGAACTGGTTCTGCTGCACCGCGACGTGATTTCCGGCCAGCAGGCCTCCGCGTCGGCCGAGTTCGGAGCGCGCCACCGTGACCGCAGCTGGCACACCATGCGGGCCACGGGACGGCAACTGTTTGACGCAGAAGGAAAGGTCAGCGGCGCGATTCTCTCGGTGCGCGACATTACCCTCGAACGCAAGCTGGAGCAGCAGTTGGTGCAGAGCGAGCGTCTGGCCGCGATGGGCGCTATGATCGGCGGGATTGCGCACGAACTGAATAATCCGTTGACCACGATTCTGGGCAACAGCGACCTGTTGCTCGACTCCGAAACCGACGAGAGCGCACGTAAGCGGCTTGGACTGCTGCAGCAGGACGCGCGCAAGGCGGCCGAGATTGTCAAGAACCTGACCTACTTTGCCCGCCCTCCGGCGCCCGGCAAGAGCAAGATCAAGCTCGCGGAGGTGATTGACCGGACGCTGAACCTGCACGCCTATTCCCTGCGCAAGAACAACATCACGGTGGATTTTCTACGGGACGAGACCGTCCCCTACGCGCTCGGCGATCCGCACCAGTTGATGCAGGTCTTTCTGAATCTGATTTTGAACGCGGAGCAAGCCATCCGCGAAGTGCGGGAGCGCGGCACGCTGCGCATCCGCCAGGGAAAAAGCGAGAACTCGGTCTGGGTGAGTTTTCACGATGACGGACCGGGGATTCCGAAAGAAAATCTGCCCAGCATTTTCGACCCGTTCTATACGACGAAGCGGCCGGGACGCGGCACCGGATTGGGCCTGAGCATCTGCAAGTCGGTGATGAAGGAACATAACGGCAGCATCGAGGCCGCCAATGCGGCGGATGGCGGGGCGCTGTTTACGGTGACGCTGCCGGTGGCGAGTGGGAGCAATTGAAATGCTTTTACTGGACTCTGGGCAAACACGGCCGAGGCCATGAACAAGAGGCAGGTTCCGCGGCTCACTCCACAGCTGCGGACGCCGTGACAATCGCCGCCGCCATTGCGAGCTTGTGATCATTATTCCAAGGCGGCCCGACGGCCCTCCGTACCTGGAGGAAGTGAGCGTCGAGGTTTTCGACACGCAACGCCTGGCGCGCCGCGCCCAGCACGCTCTTCGCGTCGTACCAGTGGACGGGCCAACCCCGTGCCTCGGCCGCCAAAGCCAGGGCCCTGCGGTACATCACCCAGTCGGCAACGTTCTGCGCACGGTAGTCCCTGATTCGCTCGGCAATCGTGGGTGGAAGCGGTGGGCACTTGCGAAGGGCGATACCAAGGATACGCGGCACCGCCATCGTGACAGCGTCCAAGGCAAGCACCGCGTGTCTCTCCGCCGACACGCGCACGCGCTCTACTAACTCCACGGCCTCATCGAGCGGCAGCCCTTGGCCTTCGCTGTGGTGCGGAATCTTCGGCAGGCCCTCGCCCACGAGTTCCACTCGACGGCGGTCGAGGAGCGTCCCATCACGCGCCGCCGTCACCAGCACCGCCCAGCCGCCATGATCTGATATCCCGATGATGCCGGGCTTGTTCGACATATGTTCCTTCACAGCCGGATTGGACTGCTGAGAACCTTATCGCTCCACCGCCATCGCAACTGCATTCCCTCCGCCCAGGCATAGCGCGGCAATTCCGCGCCTCACGTCTCGGCGGATCATTTCGTAGATCAGCGTGACCAGCACGCGCGCGCCGCTGGCCCCGATGGGATGGCCGATAGCCACTGCGCCGCCGTTCACGTTGACCTTGTCGGGATTCAGGCCAAGTTCACGCATCACGCCCAGCGCCTGCACGGAGAAAGCCTCGTTCAGTTCGTAGAGATCAACGTCTTCGTTCTTCCAGCCGGTCTTCTCCCAGATTTTGCGAACGGCTCCGACTGGGGCCATCATGACCATCGCAGGCTCGATGCCGCTGGTGGCCTGGGCTACGATGCGGACCATGGGCTTGGCGCCGAGTTCTTTCGCCCGCGACGCGCTGGTCACCACTACGGCGGCAGCGCCGTCATTGACTCCCGGGGCGTTGCCGGCGGTGACCGTGCCGTCCTTCTTGAAAGCAGGTTTCAAAGCACGCAGCACTTCGATGGTCGTGTCTTCGCGCGGGCATTCATCCTTTTCAAACAGGGTGGGCGGATCGGTCTTTTTCTTTCCCGGAATCTCGACGGGAACGATCTGCGACTTGAAGCGGCATTCCTTGATGGCGGCGATCGCCTTGCGGTGAGAGTTGACGGCGAATTCATCCTGCTCGTCGCGCTTGATGCCGTATTTTTCCGCGACGTTCTCTCCCGTGATGCCCATGTGGTAGTTGTTGTAAATGTCCCAGAGGCCATCGTAGACCATCGCGTCTACGATCTGCGCGTTGCCGAGACGATATCCTTTGCGCGCCTGCGGCAAAAGATAGGGAGCGTTGGTCATGGACTCCATGCCGCCGGCGACGACGATGGAACTATTTCCGGTCTGAACTGCCTGCGCCGCGAGGGCGACCGATTTCAATCCCGAGCCGCAGACTTTGTTTATTGTCATGGCACCTGTCGCCGGAGTGAGTCCGCCGAAGATCGCAGCCTGTCGCGCCGGATTCTGGCCGAGTCCGGCAGAGACCACGTTACCCATGATGCACTCGTCAATCTGCACAACCTCGACGCCTGCACGTTTGACTGCCTCGCGAACCACGATCGCTCCCAGTTGCGGCGCGGTGAACTCCGACAGGCTGCCCTGAAATTTTCCGACCGCGGTGCGGCAGGCAGAAATGATGACGACATCATCAAAAGAGGCCATAGATCAAGCTCCGGCGAAGATTTCGCAATTCGATTATAGAACCGGCCGGGAAGAATTTCTTTGCATGGTGAGCAGACGCCGGGCGTCCACGATCTTCCACAAGAATATTGAGGTCTATTCAACTGGACGCCAATGATGACGACTTCGTTATGGTCAAGACGATCACCGATCCGCTGTGCGCGAAAATTTCTGTTGACTTTTTCTTCACGAGTTCTCTCCGCGTGACTTTGGTACCACGACTTCGTGAAGTTGGATCATCATTTTTTTCTTGACTTCATTTTTCAATAACTCTATACATCAACTAGTTGCAGTAGAAGACCGCTGCACATTTTCCATGAAGAATGGAAGGGAGAATAGGAACAATGGCAACCAAGAAAAAGGCGAAAAAGAAAAAGAAACACTAAGCAAGTTCAGTATGAAGTCAAAAGGGGACGCAGAATGCGTCCCCTAAGTTTTTTTATGCAGAAGAATCTATTCCGTCAGTTCGACGCTTTCGAGGCTTTCGCCACGCTCAGCGGAACGCGCTTTTCCTGCTCCGGGCACAGGCTGCGATAGGAGCAGAAACGGCAATGCTGCCCGGTCTTGGCGTTGAATCTCCCTTCGGCGATTCCTTGGGCGGCGGCCTCTACCTTGTCGCGGGCGGCCAGCAAGTCCGAGGTACTGCGCGTCGTAGCCACCGGAAGGTTGTCCTCGAGGTTGTAAAACATCAAAGCCGCGACCTGGTATTTCCATTTCTCAGCGGCAGCCATGGCGTAAATGGATAGCTGCAGGCTCTTGTCTGCGTCGTCCTGATCGCGGGCTTTGCCGGTCTTGTAATCCACGATGGTTACCGAGCCATCCGGATGCCGGTCCACGCGGTCTATACGGCCGATGACCGTGATCTGGCCGATGGGAATCTCAAAATTCTCCTCGGTGTGCAACACCTGCGAAGGCGGCGCGGAGCGTGCGGCCGCCAGAAAATCGCGCAACTGGGCGATGCCCTGCTTCTGGTAGAGTTCGTGCTGGTAGGCTTCCTGAATTCCGGCGTCGGCGAGGTCGTGCCGGAACAGGTCGAGGAGTTCGTCTTCGGTCTTGGGACGGCCGGCCTGCACGGAATCGTAGTAAGTCTTCAGCACGCGATGCATGGAGGCGCCGAACTGCATCGCCGCAGCAGGCTTGGTGGCGATGCGCCAGTCGCGGTCCAGTTTGAATTGCAGTCCGCAACGCTCATAGGTATCCACGGCTGAGGCGCTCAGGCGCCTGTGTAAGCCTTCGAGCACCGGCAACTCGAACCACTGCACGGTGTGCGATTCTGGCGGATAAACCGTGGAGGCACCCGCAGATGGTTCCAGCCTGGTTTGAGCCCCCGCCGCCCAACTGGTCCTGAGCCAGCGCGTCAAGTTCTTGTTCTCGATCAGTTCACGCATGAAACCGTCAGGATTCTTGTTGATTTTGCCTCTGCCTGCGCGGGAGTAGATGCGCAGGGAGTCGCGGGCGCGGGTCATGGCCACGTAGAACAACCGGCGCTCCTCCTGCTTGTGAAGTACGTGGTCGTCGTCTTCGGTTACGGAAAAGGGGTCGCGCAATTCTTTCGGAAAGGCGACCATCGTCTCCTTGAAGGAATTGGGGAAGGAGTTTGCATTGGCGCGGAGAATGAACACGTGGGGAAATTCCAGTCCCTTGGACCCATGCACGGTCATCAGGCGGACGGCGTTCTCGTTTTCGTTCGCCTCCATCGGGATGACGCCGCCGGCGTCATAGAAATACCCGAGGTAGTCCACCAGTTCGTCCAGTTCCGTGGTCCGGTTGACTTTCTTCTTCTCCCACTCCGTCACGAACTTCAAGACAGCCCGGGTCGCCGGCGACTTTGCATCCAGGCCGAAGTGCCTGACCACGCTATCGAGAGCCGCGCGGCCTTTCGCTTCCCGTCGCCGGATTTCTTCCCTTGCCCGCTGGATGGTGCCGAGAACTTCCTCACCACCTTCCACCCTGTCGAGCGCGGAAGAAAGGGGAACGATCGGACCTTCCCGCGAGTCGCGGGCAATGGCGCGCAGGACCTGCCGGAGTTGCCCATGATCTACCCGGAACTGGGGCAATGCGGCCACGCGGACCAGGCTGACGTCGTCACCGGTAGAAACGACCGCGCGCAGGCAGGCAAACAGGTCGCGTGCCTCCGGCGTGTCGGACACGTCCATGTGTTCGATGGTAAAGGGAATGCCGGCCTCCGCCAGTTCTTCCACGGCTTCGTCGCGATGACGGTGGGTGCGGTACAAGACGGCAAAATCGGACCACTTACATTTCGTCTTCCTCTGTGCGTCGCGAATGAAGTTGACCAGGTCCGGGCCTTCGGCGTCTTTGTCCGTAAGAACGAGGGCGGTCACCGGAGGGCTGGCGAGCGGCCTGCCTGCGGCCTCGGCTTCCTCTTCGCGCGCCGACTGCAGCGGGGCACGCTGGTAGGCCAGCGCACCGTCCCGGTCCCGCGCGAACACCGCCGGGTTCTCCTGGATCAGGGCGAATGCGGTGCGCAGGATAGGTGTAGTCGAGCGCCGGTTTTTCGCGAGCACCACCAGCCGGGTCGCCGGGAACTGGCGACGAAACAACTCGAAGGCGGCGCTGGAAGCTCCGCGAAACCGGTAGACCCCCTGGTCGGGATCGCCGACGGCGAAAATGTTCCCGTCCGCGCCGGTGAGGCGAGCCAGAATTTTGACCTGGGCGAAGTTCGCGTCCTGAAATTCGTCGGCGAGGATGAAGCGGGCGTGCGCGCGGGCCTCAGCCAGAGCTTTTTCATCGCTTTCGAGCAAAGCGTGCGCGCGCACGATCATGTGGCTGAACGTTCCGAGATTTTCTGCCCGCAGCCAGCGTTCCACCGTGGCGAACACGCGGGCGATTTCGCGGCAGCGGCCAAGAACTTCTTCGTCGTCCAGCACACTTTTTGATTTCGCGACACGAGGCAGGGAAACTTCGCCGCGCTCCAGGCGCTGCACATATTCCGCGTACTTTTCCGGAGTCACCAGCTCGTCGTGGCAACGGTCCATGAATTTGATCAAGTCGTTCAGGAACTGTCCCAGATTCGCCGCGCGAACGAAGTGTTCGAGGTGCAGTTCGCGAATGCGGCGGCGCAGGTAGATCCAGATATCCTGCTCGTCGAGCACGCCGAACTCCTGGCCAGCATTCTTCAGGAGGCCGAGGCAGTAGTCGTGAAACGTGGTAGCCTGCACGACTTTGCCGCCAAGCAGCTGGCGCAGCCGCTCGCGCATTTCGTTGGCGGCGTTGACGGTGTAGGTGAGGGCCAGAATCTCGTCAGGGCGGGCGTGGCCTTCGCGGACCAGGCGTTCGATGCGGTAGGTCAGAACCGAAGTCTTCCCCGTGCCCGCGCCGGCCACGACCAGCAGGGGGCCATTTACGTGTTCGATGGCGGCACGCTGGCGGTCGTCAGGAACAAATGGGCGGGAGTTCAACTTCGGGACCGGCATGTGGGGTCAGGATAACACTTGAGCGCATCGGGAGCCGTGGCCCGGGAAGGTCAAGGCACCAAACAGGAAGGACACAAAGGCGCACGAAGCCCGCCGCTGGCTCAAAGCTTCGTTATACTTCGTGTCCTTTGCGGTTGAGGGGTCTTTCCGCACCGCACTTCAAAATTCCGACATGGTAATGGCCGTGGCGGCAATGGCGGCGGTCTCCGCGCGCAGAACCGTGGGACCCAAGGATGCGGAGAGCCATCCTGCCTGCTGAAAAAGTTGAAGTTCGTCAGCGGTCCATCCACCTTCGGGGCCAATGGCCAGCAGAATCTCGCCGGCGCAAGGATTTGTGAAAGGATGCGAGGACAGAATGTCGCCAAGCTGAGCGTCAGATTCCGATTCGGCCAGGACGATCCGCAGGGTAGCGGGGAGTTTAACCGCTTCCGGCAACTTCATGGGATCGGCAATTTCCGGCGCAGCGGACCGCCGCGATTGCTCGGCTGCCTGCAGCGCAATGCGGCGCCAGCGCTCGACGCGTTTTGATGAGGCAACGGCGAGATGCGCGTCGGTGCGGCGGGCGATGAGCGGGATGATTCGCTGCACGCCCAGTTCGGTGCATTTTTCAATTGCCCATTCCATGCGATCGAATTTGAAGACGGCGAGCAGCAGGGTGATGCCGGCTGTGGAAGCGGCGGGAACCTCTTCGCCCAGTTCGAACCCGACTCGGCCGGCGGCGATGCTCGTGATGCGTCCGCGGCGAACGACGGTGCCGGCGGAGATGTCGAATTCCTGCCCAACGCGCGCGCGCAGAACTCGGACCAGGTGGTCGGCGTGATCGCCGGTCAGGGCGGCGCGATTGCCAGAGACTTCATCGGCGATCCATCTTCGGCGTGTCATCGGCAACGGTGGGAAGGGCACGACTTCAGTCGTGCCGCAAGCGCTCTAGATTTGTTGGCGGTTTTAGCCGCTGACGTACCGCTCCTCGTCTATGCCCCTACCCGAACATGTCCTTGACTTTGCCGAGCAGGGAGCGCAGCAGGGGCTGGTTATCCACTTGCGAAATCGTATCCAGCTCCTGCAGCAGTTCGCGCTGGCGCTTGTTCAAGCGGCTCGGAATCTGCACGCGCACATCTACGTAGAGATCGCCCTTGCCGTGGCTGTTGAGCACGGGCACGCCTTTGCCCCGGATGCGGAAAACGGTGCCGGGCTGGGTGCCTTCGGGAATCTTCAGCGCGTGTTCGCCGTCCATGGTGGGTACGCGGATTTCGGCTCCCATCGCGGCCTGCGTCACCGAGATCGGCACCACACAGTGCAGATCGTTGCCTTCGCGGGCAAAGACGGGATGCTCTTTCACGTGCAGCACGACGTACAAGTCGCCAGCCGGGCCGCCGAACTGACCGACTTCGCCCGCTCCGGCGAAGCGGATGCGGGTGCCGTCTTCCACGCCCGGAGGAACCTTGGCGTCCACCGTGCGCTGGCGCAGGATGCGGCCTTCGCCTTTGCACTTCGAGCAGGGATCGGTGATCACGCTGCCGGCTCCCTGGCATGACGGGCAGGTGCGGGCAATGCTGAAGAATCCCTGCTGGTAGCGGACCTGGCCGCGGCCTCCGCAGGAGCGACACGTGGTCGGGCCTTTACCGGGGGCCGCGCCCGAACCGCGACAATCTTCGCAGGCCTCGTGCCGGCGCACCGTGACCCGCGTTTCTTTCCCGAAGAAAGCTTCTTCGAATTCGAGCGTCACATCTTCGCGGAGATCGGCGCCGCGCTGCACGCGGCTGCGCCGGCGTCCTCCGGCCCCTCCGAACAAATCACCGAAACCGAAGAAGTCGCCGAAGATGTCGTTGAAATCCTGGAAGACGGTGGGATCGAAGCCGGCTCCCGCTCCAGCTCCGCCGCCCAGCCCCGCATGGCCATAGCGGTCATAGACGGCGCGCTTTTCCGAATCGGCCAGCACGGCGTAGGCCTCGCTCACCTCTTTGAACTTTTCTTCGGCGTCGGGATTGTTCGGATTGCGGTCGGGATGATATTGCAGCGCGAGCTTGCGGTACGCGCTCTTGAGTTCCACCTCGGTGCACGTGCGGGTCACGCCCAGTACTTCGTAGAAATCGCGTTTGCCGTTGTTGGTCAGAATCGGCCTCTCCTCCGTGACGGAATTTCGTGCAGATGTCCGGGATCTTTTCTATTTTCCGGGATTCTTCGCGACCCGAACCATGGCGGGCCGCAGCAGTCGGTCCTTGAACTTGTAGCCGCGCTGCAATTCCTCGAACACGTGGTGGTCCGGAACCTCGCTAGTCTCCACCATCTCGATGGCCTCGTGATAATGCGGATCGAACTGCTCGCCCTTGGCCGGAACCGCGCGCACACCGAGTTTTGCCAGCACGTCCTGCAATTGCTTGTAGATCAGTTCCACGCCGCTGCGAAAATCGGCCGGCTCGGACTTCGCCTGCAGCGCGCGTTCGAAGCTGTCCATGACCGGAAGCAGCGACTTGATGGCGTCGGCCGTGGCAAAGTCGCGATATTCCTGCTGCTCTTTGGCAGCGCGCTTGCGCGCGTTCTCGAATTCGGCCTGCGCCCGCGCCAGGCGGTCGAGCAGCGTGTCGCGTTCGGCTTTCAGCTTCAGCCATTCTGCGGCAGACAATTCGACTGCGGCCGACGAACTTTCAGCCGGCGGCGCCTGAGGGTTCTCGTCACCATCCGCGGGCGGCAGTTCATGCTCCCCATCGAGTCTTTCGGTTTCGGATTTCCCGTTTGATTTCCCCATAACTGCAATAACTCACTCCGATTCATTCAGGATCTTGTCGAACAGGCGGGCGATGTAGGACACCGCGGTGATGGTGTGCTGATAATCCATGCGGGTGGGGCCGATGACGGCGAGCGAGCCCATTACTTCATTGCCACGGTGGGCCGGCGCTCCGATCAGCACAAAGTTCCGCATCGAAGGCAGCGCTTCGTCCAGGCCGATCACCACCCGCACCGCTTCCTGTTTTACGTCGAGATAGGCGCTAAGCAGGCGGACGACTTTTTCTTTTTCTTCCAGCGTCTTCAGCATCTCCTGCAGCCGCTGCCGGTCCTGCTCGCCCGCAACCAGGTTGGCTGCGCCTTCGACAAACACGACCTCGGCGCCCTGCTCGGCTGCCAAGGCTCCTTGCCTGTAAAGCTGCTCGATGGAGTTCATCAGCCGGTCGTACTCGCTGCGGTCCTGCTCCAGGCGGCGCGAGAGCTCGCCGCGCATGGCTTCCATCGTCCAGCCACGGAAGTTTTCGTTGATGTAACGGGCCGCCAAATCAAGATCCGCCTGCGACAATTCCAGACGCAGCACGCGGTCCCGCACCAGGCCGGACCGGGTCACCACCACGGCCAGCACCTTCTGTTCCGCCAGCCGCGAAAAGTACACATGCTCCAGCGCATTCTTCGGGCCGCTGGTCGCTATCGTTACTCCGACGTTGTGCGAAATCAGCGACAGCACATGCGATGTGCGCTCCATGAACTCCTGCACATCACTCACGCCCGCCAGCGAGTCTGAGATCATGGTCTCTTCCTGCGGCGCCAGCCGGGCCGTACCCGAAATCTGCTCGACGTAATAGCGGTAGGCCTCGGTAGTTGGAATGCGTCCGGCCGAAGTGTGCGGCTGCTCGAGATAACCCGCGTCGGAAAGATCGGCCATGACATTGCGAATCGAGGCCGGGCTCAACCCCTCGCGGTTGGAGCGCGCCAGCGTGCGCGATCCCACCGGCTCGCCGGTCGAGATAAAGGTCTCGACAATGGCGGTCAGGATTTCGCGCTCGCGCGCTCCGATATTGGGCTCAGCCGGCATGGAATCTGGGTCTGTCGATCCGAGCGGCGGTCGCCGAGGGGAGGTCGCCGAGGGCAGATGCGGTCCAATTCATTTTACCTAGCTATTTTAGATGCAGACGCTTAGGTTTTTGGACTAAAGTTGCAACCTGTCGCGATTCTAGGAACGGGATCGGAGCGTGTCAAGCACGCGGAGAGGTAACGACTCGGGAATGAAAACACAGGCACTCATGAGTCTGAGCGCGCTGTTTCTGGCAATCTTGGGCGCGGCCGGATTGTTCCTGCCGCAGGAGCTTCTGGCCCGCTTCGGCGTGCCTGAAGCCAGCCTGGTGATATTGGTTCAGGCGGCCGGCGCAGCCTATCTTGGTTTCGCGATTCTGAACTGGATGGCGCGCTCGGTGCTGATTGGCGGCATCTACGCCCGGCCGGTGGCACTGGGGAACTTCGCGCACTTTGCGATTGTGGCGATCACGCTGGCGAAAGCCATGATCCGAGGGCCGCGAGGAATCGAACCCGGCGCGGCTCTTGCCGTCTATGCAGTGTTCGCGGCGTGGTTCGGCTTGGTCCTATTTACCAGTCCAACTTCAGCAGTTCAAGCGAGAGGCAGGGATAAATCCAGCGCGCAAGGATGATGGAGGAACGTGAAGCACAGCAAGAATCGTCTGCACATTGCCGTGATCGGCGCCGGCGCTTTCGGCGGCTGGACTGCGCTTCATCTGCTGGAGCGCGGCGCGCGGGTCACCCTGCTCGACGCCTGGGGTCCGGGGAATTCGCGGTCGTCTTCCGGCGGCGAAACCCGCGTCATGCGCGGCACCTACGGCCCCGCTCAGCCTTACACAGCAATGGCGGCGCGTGCGCTCAAGCTGTGGGATGAGTACGAGCGGCGCTCGAAGCGGCAATTCCTGCATCGGTCAGGCGTACTCTGGATGGCCGCCGGGCGCGATGACGCTTTCGAGCGCGGCTCGATTGAAATGCTGCGCGCCGCGAAGATCAAGTATCAGGAACTGTCAGCCGCCCAAATGAAAAAGCGCTGGCCGCAGATCAATTTCGAGGGCATTCAGTGGGGAATCTTCGAGCCAGAATGCGGATATCTCGATGCGCGGGCCAGTTGTCAGGCCGTCGTCGAGGCCTTCGTGGCCGCGGGCGGCAAGTACCGGCCACGCGCCGTGCTCGCCGATGGCCTGGAGGACTCGCCGCTGCCGAGTCTAGCTCTGTCTGATGGCTCCCGCCTCAAGGCCGACAGCTACGTTTTCGCCTGCGGACCGTGGCTTGGAAAGCTGTTCCCCACCGCCATCGGCGAACTTGTACGTCCGACCAAGCAGGATATTTTCTTCTTCGGATCTCCGGCGGGAGACGATCGCTTCACCGACGCGCGCCTGCCGGTGTGGGCCGATCATCGCGATCACTTCTTCTACGGCATTCCAGGCGCCATCCAGGGCGATGCCCGGCGCGGCTTCAAAATCGCCGACGACACGCGCGGCCCCGCCTTCGATCCGACCAACGGCGAGCGCGTCATCAACCCAGAGACCCTCAAGGTTGTTCGCGAATATGTCGCCTTCCGCTTCCCTGCCCTGAAAGACGCACCGCTCCTCGAAACCCGCGTCTGCCAGTACGAGCAGACGCCCGACAATCACTTCATCGTGGACCGGCATCCGGCGAATGAAAACGTCTGGCTCGTGGGCGGCGGCTCAGGCCACGGCTTCAAACATGGCCCGGCTGTCGGGGAGATGATCGCGGAGTGGATCCTGAGAGACCGCGAGCCAGACGCGATCTGGAAGTTGGGAAGATTTCGAGAGTTCCGCTAGTGCTCGGTACGGAATCTCATCTCTCACGCAAGGAGTCATCCCGAAGCCCCGCGCATTTACCAGCGGGGCGAGGGATCTCCCGTTAGGCACGGCCTGTGCAGTTCGAGATCCTTCGCTTCGCCTGAAGACCGACTCCGCTCAGGATGACAAGACACTTCGGAGCAGACACTACTGAATCTGAATCACGCCAGCCGGAGCGTTGGCCTTGATTTCGGCGACGCGGTCCACCACTCGCCGCGCGAATTCAAAAATGGATTTCGCATGCGGCGAGTTCTCGCCCTGCAGCACCACGGGAGTTCCGCCGTCGCCCGCCTTGCGCACTTCCGGATCCAGCTGAATGCTTCCCAGAAACGCCACGCCGAACTGCGCAGCCGTCTTCTCCGCCCCGCCCCGCGAGAAGATGTCTATCTCGTGCTGGCAGTGCGGACAAACGAAGTAGCTCATGTTCTCCGCCACGCCGACCAGGTCCACCTTCATCTGCTTGAACATTTCGATGGCCTTGCGCGCGTCCTGCAGCGAAACGTCGGACGGCGTCGAAACCACCACCGCGCCCGTCAGCGGCACGGTCTGCACCAGCGACAGCGCGATGTCTCCCGTGCCCGGCGGCAGGTCCACGATCATGTAGTCGAGAGGTCCCCACTCGACCAGGCCCAGGAACTGCCGCACGATCTGGTGCAGCATCGGCCCGCGCCAGATGATGGGCTTGTCGCCGGGATTGAGGAATCCCACGGAAATCACTTTTACGCCGAAGGCCTCGAGCGGCTCAATGCGGTTCTCGCCGAGCATGCGCGGCTGCGCGTTGACGCCCAGCATCAGCGGAACGTTGGGGCCGTACACGTCGGCATCGAGCAGGCCGACTTTGTGGCCCATCTTGGTCAGGGCAACGGCCAGGTTCACGGCCAGCGTGGTCTTGCCTACGCCACCCTTGCCCGAACCGACGGCAATGATGGCGTCCACGCCCGGCAAAGGCTGCGGCCCGGGCTGCGCCGGGCCTCCGTGCTGATGCGGCATATGGGTGCTCAAAGAATTAGGCTCCTGAATATGAATTGCAAAGCGGAAAGTGCGACAGAACCCTGTTTGATTATACAGGCCGAGGATGGCGGAACCAGAGGGTGAACCGGAAACCGGGAAGGGCACGACTTCAGTCGTGCCGCATTCTCGCCGTAACTGGATTACGGGCTTCAGCCCCTGGGGGCCAACTCAGGCGCTAAAAGCGCGTATGAGTTCTTCAGAGATTTATCGGCACGACTGAAGTCGTGCCCTTCCCGAATCGAGAGCGCGCGAATAATGACATCAGTTGATGCTATAATTGATGCTTAGAGACTCTTCATGCGAACCACCGTCGCTCTCGATGACGATCTCATCCGCACCGCCCAGGAATTCACCGGGGTGGCGGAAAAGACGGCCTTGCTCAGGGAAGCTCTCAAAGCCCTCATTGAGCGCGAGAGCGCCCGCCGGCTGGCGTCCCTGGGCGGCACCATGCCGCAGCTGAAGAACGTTCCCCGCCGCCGGCCGGGCCGAAGTTAGGACGACGAATTGATTCTCGCCGACACGTCCGTCTGGATCGCCCATTTCCGCTTTGGAGTCGAAGAGATGCGGCAGGCCCTGAACCGGGGGCAGATCGTGATCCATCCCCACATCGTTGCCGAACTGGCGCTGGGATCGTTAAAGGACCGCACCCGAACGCTTGCCCTGCTCGACTCCCTGCCGCAGGTGCGCGTGGCTCAACTCAACGAACTGCGCCTCATGATTGGGGCTCGCCGCCTATACAACCTCGGCATCGGCCTGACCGACGCCCATCTCATCGCTTCCGTATTCCTCAATCCGCCCACACTTCTGTGGACAAGAGACAAGCGCCTGCGTCAGGTTGCCGAAGCTCTCCGCGTTCACGCCGCTTGGTCCTGACCCAGATGGATCACCACCTTCCCTCTCGCGTGGCCCAGTTCCAGATAGCGCATCGCCTCAGGCAACTCACTCAGTCCGTACCGCCGGTCAATGACTGGCGTCACCTTGCCGGCTTCGATCAGCCCGCCGATGAGTGTCAGATCCTCGGGGCTAATCTTCGCGAGGATCGTGACCATTTTCCGCCCGCCGGACCAGCCTCCGAACGACGACAACACCGCCGCCGCAATCATTCCAGCCACGACGCCGACCGCCCACGGATCGGTGGTTCCTCCCGCCCCGACGTAGATTCCCTTCGGATTCAGCACGCGCCGGCACGCCGACAACGAATGATTCCCAACCAAATCGAGCAGGATGTCATATCGTGGAGCAGCCGCGGTGAAATCGTCACGGGTGTAGTCAATGACGCGACCGGCGCCAATGGACCGCACCATTTCTACATTCCTCGTGCTGCACACGCCCGTGACGTCTGCGCCGAACCACTTGGCGATCTGCACCGCGAACGTGCCCACGCCTCCCGCCGCGCCGTTGATCAAGACCTGATGGCCGGGCTGAACCTTTCCCTTATCGCGGAGGGCTTGCAAGGCGGTCAGCGCCGCAATCGGCGCCGAGGCGGCCTGCTCGAACGTCACTTTCTCCGGCTTGATGGCCAGTCTGGACTCAGGCGCGCAGGCATATTCGGCAAAGGCTCCCTTGCACGTGCCGAACACCGCGTCGCCCGGCTTGAAGCGCGTGATGTCTCTGCCGACCGCTTTCACCTGGCCGGCCACGTCCGCGCCCAGTCGCCCATCCTTGGGCCGGCGCAGGCCAGCCGCCAGGCGCAGCGGATACGGCTCGCCTCTCATGAAGTGCCAATCATAGGGATTGACCGAGGCGGCGCGGGTTTCGATCAATACCTCATCGTCGGCGGGAGCCGGGCTCGCGATCTCTTCACACCGGAGCGCATCCGGTGGCCCATAGTCGCGATAGAGGATGGCTTTCATGAACCGATGCTAGCACCACTCCCGGGCGCGAAACGCAAAGAGTCCGATCAGTATCCCTCCCCTTCCAGCCGCACCTTGCCCTTGAACATGCGGAACAGGAAGAAGAAGTAGCCGAGCGCGAGGATCATGCCCAGAATCCACCAGGTTAGGCCGACGCTCAGGCCGTGATGGCCGGCGGCGGTGTTGTAGATGGTCAGGCTGCGCGCGGGGTCCGTGCTGGCCGGCAGGACCACGGGATAGAGCGCGAACGCCGCTCCCACCAGCATGCCTACGATGTAGAGGGCAGAGGCGACGAACGCGGTCTTGTCGGCGCGTTTGAGCATGGCGCGCATCATGACGGCGAGCGAGCCGAACACGACGACGGGAATCAGGAATCCGATGTAATGCTGCTTGTAGTTATCGAGCACGCCGGGGCAAATGGAGACCGTCGCGACCAGGCCGACAAGCGTGAGCAGCACCTGCACCGGCCAGACCCAGAGCGCCACGGCGCGGGCGCGGCGGTTCAGGTCGTCATCGGTCTTGACGGCGACATAAAGCGACCCGTGCACGGTCAGTGTTACCAGCGCGATCAAGCCGGTCAGCACCGTGTACCAATCGAGGATGCCGTTGTTGGCGCCGGAGTTTCCTCGATTCACCAGGAAGTTGGTCCAAAGCGGCTCGAAGAAGTATTCGTCGGGGCCGAGAGGAACGCCGCGCACGACGTTTCCCAGAGCGGCGCCGAAGAAGATGGCTAGCAGCGCGCTGGAGATGCAGAAGACGAAGTCGAAGAAGCCACGCCAGACGGGGTTTTCCATCTGGGCGCGGAGTTCGATGCCGATGCCGCGCAGCATGAGCAGCCACAGCACCATCATCAAAGGCAGGTAGAAGCCGCTGAAGCTCGACGCATACAGCAGCGGGAAAGCGAAGTAGAGAGTGCCTCCTGCGGCGAGCAGCCAGACTTCATTGCCGTCCCAGACTGGGCCGATGGCGCGCATGATCTTTTGGCGCCCGACGGCGGTTCTGGCAACGCCGAGGTAGATGATGCCCGCGCCGAGGTCGAATCCGTCGAGCACGACGTAGGCGGCGACCATGAATGCGACGATTATGAACCAGACAGTTTCCATGCAATCCTCATCAAAACCTTGTCATTTCGAGCGAAAGCGAGAAACCTGCTTTTTGCCGGCGGAGGCAGAACAGCAGGTTCCTCGTTGCTGCGCTTCTCGGAATGACAAAGCAAACTCAGGAAATGACAAAATCACAATCAATGTCCCGAAGCCGGCTCCGCTTCCGGACCGTGCTCAATTTCGCGCCGCACCAGGAACAAGAACAGAATGCCCAGCACGGTGTAGATGCCCATGAAGCCGAGCAAGGTAAAGATGCCGTTGCCTGCCGAGACCATCTTTGAGTACCCGTCGGCCGTGCGCATGAGCGAGTACACCAGCCAGGGCTGGCGTCCAAGTTCTGCCGTCATCCACCCCGCGGTGTTGGCGATATAAGGAAACGGCAACGAGAGCAGGAGAATCCACAGCATCCAGCGGCTCGAAAACAACTTGCCCCGCCACAACAACAATGCCGCCACGACCCCGATGGCAATGAATAGCGTACCCAGCCCGACCATGATGTGGTAACTGAAGTAAAGCAGTTCAATGTTTGTGGGCCACTGATCCTGTGGAAAAGCGTCCAGCCCTTTCACTTCGGCCTTCCATGCGCGATAGGTCAGAAAGCTGAGCGCGCTGGGAATCTCCAGCGGGTTGTCTATCTTGCGCTGTTCGACGTTGGGTTGGCCGATCAAAACAATTGGCGCTCCGGGCCGGCTGGCAAACAGGGCTTCCATAGCGGCGAGCGTGACTGGCTGATTCTCGGCAATCAGGCGGCCCTGGCCGTCGCCTGTAGGGAAGATTTGCAGCGTGAAGATGAGCCCGGCCACAACTCCCAAGCGCACAAAGATTCGCCCGTATTGCTCGAACCTGCCCCACAGCAGGTAAAACGCGCCGACCGAGGCCATCACGAAGGCTCCAGTCACGGCGGCCCCGCTCATGTTGTGCGCGTACTGCCACCACGCCCAGGGATTCAGCACCAGTTGCCAGAAACTCGCGAGCTGTACGGTTCCATCGGCGGCCTTGGTATAGCCCACCGGGTGCTGCATCCAGGCGTCAGTGGCCACGATGAAAAATCCCGAGAGCCACGATCCCAGAAACACCGCCACCGCCGACCACCAGTGACCGCGTCGGCCAAGCCGCTTCTCTCCGTAGAGGAAAAGGCCCAGGAACGCGGATTCCAGAAAGAATGCGAACACGCCCTCCATGGCGAGGGTCTGGCCGATCACGCCTCCGGCAAAGCGGGAGAAGTGAGACCAGTTCGTTCCGAACTGAAATTCCATGGGAATGCCGGTTACGACGCCGAGCACGAAGTTAATGCCGAATATCCGCGCCCAGAAGCGTGCGGCCTTATGATAAGTCTCATCGTTGCGGCGGAGACCGAGCGTCTTGAGCAGCACGATCAGCGGCGCCAGGCCCATGGTGAGTTGCGGGAAGAGATAGTGAAAGGTGACGGTAAAAGCGAAGTGCAGGCGATGAACTAAGAGAGCAGTATCCACGAAGAGAGACCCGGAGCGTCAGTAATCTCGAGTTTCCTAAACAAGCTTGTTGGATGCAGATGCAGGGTGTCGAGACTCAGCGAGTCCTGCGACGTCTCTCCAATTCCGACCGCCGGATGTCCCGCCGGCGGCCGGCGTCGTCGTAGCGGCGGCGCTGCTCGTCGGTCTCGGGGATTACCGGCGCAACCTTCAGGCGGCTGCCTGCGCCGTCAATGGCAACAAATGTCAGGTGCGCGGACGCCACATGCTGCGCGGTGTCGGCAATATAGTTCTCAACGAAGACCTTGACACCGACTTCCATGGAAGTACTGAAGACGCGGTTTACCGACGAACGCAGGATGACCAGATCTCCCACACGCACAGGAACCAGAAAGTCAATGTGATCCACCGAGGCCGTGACCACATAACTGCGCGAATGGCGGTGCGCGGCCATGGCGCCGGCCAGGTCAATCCAGTGCATCAGCCGGCCGCCGAGCAGGGCCTGGAGCGGGTTGGCGTCGTTGGGCAATACGATTTCGGCCATCTCCGACTGTGAATCCCGCACCGGGCGGGGTACGAGGGCGTTATCTGACATGCGTTCGTTCCTTTCGAAGTTCCGGAGCCGCTTGCATGCCTAATCTACAGCAAGTCGCGTTCTGTAGTAACCTCTGTCTGTTGTCACTAGCTGCCCACTCATGGACCGCATCGCCGCGCTCAACGAAGTCCTCACCGAGAATCCGAAGGACGCGTTCGCGCGCTACGGGCTCGCCATGGAGTATTCCAAGCAGGGCGACTTCGACCGCGCGCTGGCCGAGTTCGCAATTCTGCTGAAGCACCATCCCGACTACACCGCCGGATATTTCATGGCCGCGCAAACGCTGGTGCGTGCCGAGCGCACCGACGAGGCGAAGAAGATGCTGCACGACGGCATCGCTTCAGCGCGGCGCACAGGGAACCTGCATGCGCAATCGGAGATGGAAGCGATGCTGGGGGAGCTGGGCTAGATAAGGTTTCAAGGTTTCAAGGTTTCAAGGTTTCAAGGTTTCAAGGTTTCAAGGTTT
>JBBIPV010000027.1:0-40881 GCA_037442635.1 Terriglobales bacterium
TCGCGGTTGATCTTCGCCGGATGCAGATGCAGGAACACGTTGGAAAGCACGCCCAGCGCCCGGTTTCGCGGCGTATCGTCGTGCTTGTGGCGGAAGATCGAAGTGTAAACCTGCGTCTTCGTGGGATCTTTCAGCCCCTCGATCTGTTCCTTCGCCTTGGTCGGAAGGTCGGTCTTGAGGGCCTGGATATCCTCTTTGACACCGGTGGTCACCTTGTCGAGCAATCCCACCTTGCCGTTCTTTCCGTTCGTGTTGTTTTCGTCAGCCATAGTTCGAAACTACTTTCTGGTCGTCATTCCGAACCGGGCTGAAGCCCGGTGAGGAACCTGCTTTTTCTTCCTCTACGCCTACACTCCGGTCAAGAACGCTCCCGGATCATTAAACTTGCTCGGTTGGCCCTTCGGCCATGAGTACAGCTTCGACGTATCCACGAGAACCTGTCCGTCCGGTGCACGTTCCACATGCGCGCGGTCCATGGGACGAGGGGCCGGTCCCTCGAAGTTGATGCCTTCGCTGTCGTATCCGCTGCCGTGGCACGGGCACTTGAACTTGTTCTCACTCGGCTTCCAATCCGGAGTGCATCCTAAGTGCGTGCAGCGGGCATAGATCACGAACAGGCGATCGGGCGTACGGTCCACCCAGATGCGGTACTTCTGCTGCCACTTGGTATCCACCCCTAGCGCATATTCAGCCGGGTAACCGATCTTGAAAACGGTGTTGGGCTCAAACAGAGTGCGAGGCAGAAAGAAGCGGAAGAACGCCAGAAACCAAGCGGTCAGGAAGCCCGTGACCATCACCCAAACGAAGCGCCGGCGGCGTCCGTCGATCTCGGTGGACGGCGCGGTTCCGGACACGCCCGCTGCTGCTGCGGCTTTCGAGGTTCCCACCGCCGGAGTTCCCACGTACTTCGTGGCATCCACGGCACTGTTGGGCGCGGGTTTCGCCGGCTCCGGATTGACCTTGTCGGTCTCCGCCATGCACCTTCCTCCTGGTCCCAGGATAACGTGGCCCTAATCCAAACCCGCGGCGGCCGCGTACACCGGCGCCGCATAAACTTCCCCTGGTCTATAAATCGGCGTGATCGCACTTTCGCTGCAACCTACTTCCTGCTGCACCAGTTGTGCCAGAGCTTTTATGAATGTCGGCGAATCGTTCAAGCCGGCACTCATTTCGAACTGAGTGAAACCGAGGCGCCGCGCATACTCCCGCGCTTCATGATCAATTTCGCCCAGCGTTTCCACGTGGTCGGAAACGAAGGCCACGGGTACCACACAAACCTCCCGCATTTTCTCGGCGGCCAATTGACGCAACGTATGATGCAGGGAAGGTTGCAGCCAGCGCGACGCGCCCACCTTGCTCTGATAGCAGAGGCGATGGGGATTGCTCCATCCGCCGCGCTCCATCACCAGGCGCACGGTCTCAATAATCTGCTGCTGATATGGGTCTCCCTTTTCGATCACCGACACGGGAACGCTATGCGCACTGAAGACAATCTCTGGGACTTCCGGAGCAGGGAACCGGGACAGGGCCGCTTGGATCTTCTCCGCCATAGCGTCCAAGTACATCGTATTACGATAGAATGCCTTGACGCAATGCACCGGCCCGTCGTCGCAGAACCGCCGCCGCCACTCGTTCAAGCTCGACCCCGTCGTGGTCGAGGAATACTGTGGATACAAGGGCAGGAGCACTATCTCGTCGCAGTGGGCGCTGCGCAACCGCTCGATCGCCTCAGGCGTGTAGGGATGCCAATAGCGCATGGCCACAAAGCATCGCGCATCCAGACCTTGGCTGCCAAGTTCGATTTCCAGAGCGTGCGCCTGCCGCTCCGTGTGCCACCGGATGGGCGACCCGCCGCCGATCGTCGCATAATGATGCTGAACCTTGCGGGCGCGAGTGCTCGAAATCAGCTTGGCTAGGGGTTTGCGCCCGAGCCGTGCGAAGGGGAAATCAATAATGTCGGGATCGCAGAAAAGGTTGTAAAGGAAAGGCTCAATCGCTTCCAGCGTATCGGGACCGCCGAGCTGGAACAGAACTACACCCACACGCCGACCTGTGCGCGTCATCTTCCCCCAGAATCCCCAGAACGGATGGCACTTTACTCCCAACGCGGCAGCCGAGTCAATGGCAGTGTGTGCAAAAGTCTGGAGAAGTTTCGGCGGTGCCCCGCGGCCGTTTGCCAAACTCCGCCGCCTGCATGCAAGCTGGTACTTGTGCCTGAGTTACCTGACATATCGGCCTACGCCCACGCACTACGGGCTCGCATTATTGGCCAGACGCTGGAACAAGTCCGATTGGGCAGCCCATTCCTGCTGAGAAGCGTCCAGCCCCCGCTTTCCTCTGCGAACGGCCTTGGCGTGCGGGAGTTGCGGCGAATCGGCAAGCGCATCGCCATCGGACTTGAGAACGATCTCTGGCTGGTGCTTCACCTGATGATTGCAGGCCGCCTGCATTGGCGCGCCACCGGGGCGAAACTGGCTGGCCGTCAGAGCCTGGCAGCTTTTGATTTTGCTAACGGATCTCTTGTCCTGACCGAGGCCGGCGCCAAGCGCCGCGCGTCGTTGCATTTGGTCAGCGGCGAAGACAACTTGCGCTCCTTCGATGCCGGAGGGATTGACGTCTTCGCGGCGGATCTGGCGGCGTTCCGCACGGCGCTCACGGCGGAGAACCACACGCTCAAACGGGCGCTGACCGACCCAAGGATTCTAAGCGGCATCGGCAATGCATATTCTGACGAGATTCTGCATGCCGCCCAGCTTTCCCCGCTCGCGCTCACCAGCAAGCTAGGCCCGGACGAGTGGAAGCGGCTGTTCGCCGCGACTCGGCAGACACTTCAGTTCTGGATGGATCGCCTTCAGAAGGAGGCAGATTCGGCGTTCCCCGAGAAAGTCACAGCCTTTCGCCCGGGAATGGCCGTGCATGGGCGCTACGGCGAGCCCTGTCCGCGATGCGGCAACAAGGTGCTGCGCATTCGCTATGCGGATAAGGAGACGAACTATTGCGCGACCTGCCAGACCGGCGGCAAAGTCCTGGCAGATCGGAGTCTCTCGCGGTTATTGGGGTCGGATTGGCCGCGAACCCTGGATGAATTAGAAGCCCTGAAGCGGCGCTGAATTGCGCGAGTTGCCCGTCCAGATTAGGCTTCCACTTTGGTGCGGGCCATTTCCTCAATGACGGCATCGGCAAACTGCGACGTCCCCGCCTGCCCACCGATGTCACGAGTCAGTTTTTCCCGATGCCTATAGACGCGCTCCAGCGCGTTTCGAATTTGAGTGGACGCCGCATGCTCTCCCAGATGCCGCACCATGAGCAGGGCTGACCGCAGCAGTGCCGTAGGATTCGCTAGGTTCTTGCCCGCGATGTCCGGCGCCGACCCATGCACCGCCTCAAAAATGGCGCATTCATCGCCTAGGTTCGCGCTCGGGACAAAGCCCAGTCCGCCCACGAAGGCCGCGCACAGGTCCGAAAGAATGTCGCCATACAAGTTCTCCATTACCAGCATGTCGTACTGGTACGGGTTCATCACCAATTGCATACAGGTGTTATCCACGATGTGCTCGCCGTAGGTAATCTCTGGATAATCCTTCGCCACGCTCCGCGCGCATTTCAGGAATAGCCCATCCGACATCTTCATGATGTTGGCTTTGTGGATAGCGTGAATCTTCTTCCGCTGATTTTTGCGCGCATATTCGAAGGCGAACTTAGCGATCCGGGTCGAGGCGTGCTCCGTGATGATCTTCAGGCTCTCGACCACGCCGGGCACAACTTCGTGTTCCAATCCCGAATAAAGTCCCTCAGTATTTTCGCGGACGATAATCAGGTCCACATCCGGATAGCGCGTCGGAATGTGCGGTAGATTCCGGATCGGACGAAAATTCGCATACAGGTCAAACTGCTTGCGCAGCGCCACATTGATGCTGGCAAACCCGCCCCCGACCGGCGTGGTCACCGGCCCCTTCAGCGCCACCCGCGTGCGCTCGATGGATTCGATTACTTCTTTCGGGATGTACTCGCCGTATTTCTGGAATGCGTCAGCGCCTACGGCGAATGTTTCCCACTCAAATTTCACCCCGGTCGCCTCAAGAATGCGCACCGTCGCCTGCGTGACTTCCGGTCCGATGCCGTCGCCGGGAATTAATGTGACTTGATGGCTCATGATTTAATTCAGTGCCAGGGATCAGTGGCCAGTACCACTTTCCGCTGCATCCTGGCTGGCCTTAGATCCTGGTCAGGGGCCAACCTTCTTACGAACTTCCGCAGCTTCTTTCGTTTTCACCAGATCCTTCAGCTCATTCATGAATTCTCTTACATCCTTGAAATCCAGGTATACCGACGCGAAGCGTACGTAGGCGACTTTGTCGAAACGCCGCAGCCGGTTCATGATCAACTCCCCGAGTTCGCTGGTTTTGCGTTCGCGTTCCGGCGACTCGATCACAAAAGATTCCGCTTCGTTGACGATCTGCTCCAACTTGCTCATCGGCACAGGGCGTTTTTCGCACGCCCGGAGCAGGCCATTGAGCACTTTCTGGCGGTCAAATTTTTCCCGACGGCCGTCTTTCTTGACCACCATATACGGAATTTCGTCAATACGCTCGTAGGTGGTGAAACGCTTGCCGCACTTCAGGCATTCGCGCCGACGCCGGATCGATTCGGCCTCCTTGCTTTCGCGCGAATCTACAACTTTATCGTTGGCAAATCCGCAAAACGGACATTTCATGGCAAAGGGCCTGGAAACCGCACGTTCACCGACCGCTGCGGCCACTCGCAGCCGACCTCAGCAAGTCTGTTGCACGGTCACAGTAACTTGAGATTGTAACAGTTGAGACGAGAAGGCCGCGCTGGCCGAAGGGTTGTGGTGCGGTGGAGCACCGCGCCGAATTCCATGTGCGGGTCGGTTGAACGGCGCCCGCACCCCCTGCGGTACAGCGCCGTTTTTTCCCCGTATCCCCACGGTGACGGAGGACGGGAATCCTCCGATCCTGCCAAAGCTGGCCCGAAGCCGGCCAGGATCTTTCCGGAGCTTCGCTGATTTGCCGAAATCGGTTGTCAAACGGATGTCACAGGTTTGTCAGGTGTTCGCCGGCCTTCGCTTTCAAAATGTCTTCGGTAACGGAGCAGGCCCGTTCGGCAGTTAGCATATCTGCTTAAACCACGAAGTACTTCGCCCCCGGATGATGCACCACAATCGCCGAAGTAGACTGCTCGGGCTCAAGCAGAAAAGCCGAAGTCAGCCGCACGCCGACGTTCTCTTCGGGCTTCAACAAGGAGAATAGTTTGGTCTGATCCTCCAAATGCGGGCAGGCGGGATACCCAAACGAATACCGCGAACCGCGATACTTCTGATGAAACAGGTCACGAATTTCGGGCGCATCGTCGCCCGCAATGCCCAGTTCCTCCCGCATATTCCGGTGATGCAGTTCGGCCAGCGCCTCGGCCGTCTCCACGCTCAATCCATGCAGGTAGAGATATTTCGTATACTCGCCGCCTTCAAACAGCCGCTGCGTCTCGGCGGTTGCCTTCGGACCAATCGTCACCAGCGACAGACCGATCACGTCCATCCTTCCTGAAGCCTTGGGCGCGAAGAAGTCTGAAATGCACAACCGCCGCCCTTCCTTCTGCCGCGGAAACGTGAACCGCAACAACTCGGCGTTTGCAGCGTTGCTCGGCGCTTGATACACCACCACATCATTGCCGTCGGCCTGCGCCGGAAAGTATCCCCAGACTGTCTGTGGCTGAAATAATCCTGACTCCGCCACTTCATCCTCTAGCTTCCGCAGAATCGGCCGAAACTTCTCCTCGACCAGCCTTAGATAATCCGCCTGCGAAGCTGTCTTCAGCTGCCATTGATTCTTGAACAGCGCCGTCTCGTTAATGTAGCGGAACACCTCGCGCAGATCGTAGTCCTTGCGCACGCGCACCCCCCAGAACGGAGGCTCAGGAATATTCGGCGCGTCGCCAACTACGGGGCTCCGCTCGGCGAAGACCGGCCCGATTTCTTCGTCTACCGCCGCAGCCTTCGCGTATTCCTTGACCGTCCTGCCCTCGGTCAACCGCGCCTCCCGAGCGCCATCCGGAGTCGTTAAGTCCTCCATGATGTGCAATCCCGCGAACGCATCGTCGGCATAGAAAACAGCATTCTGGTACTCGCGCCGCAGATCATCCTCGACATACTTGCGAGTTAGCGCCGCGCCGCCACAGATCACCGGAAACTCCAGTTTCTGCCGCTCCAGATCCTGAATGACGTATTTCATCTCCAGCGTGGACTTCACCAGCAATCCGCTCAGCCCGATCGCATGCGCCTGATGTTCCTGCGCCGCGCGAATGATCGCATCTCCCGGCTGCTTGATTCCAAGGTTGATCACGCGGAATCCGTTGTTCGACAGGATGATGTCCACCAGGTTTTTGCCGATATCGTGCACGTCGCCCTTCACAGTCGCCAGCACAAGAGTGCCTTTGTGTGATCCGGCCTTCTTCTCCATCTTCGGCTCGAGATAGGCCACGGCGTGCTTCATCACACCGGCAGAGTCGAGTACCGAAGGCAGCTGCATCTTGCGCGTCCCAAACAGATCACCGACAGTCTTCATGCCGTCGAGCAGGACGGTGTTGATCAGTTCGAGCGGCGAATAGCTGGCCAACGCATCTTCCAGCAACTGTTCCAGCGACTTCTTGTTCGCCCCCTCACCGACGGATTTCTCGCCGTTGATGATGGCAAACTTCAGCTTGTCCTCGATCGAGAGCGTGTCCAGGTGCGCGGTCGTCGCGGCCGCTGCTTTCCCCTTCATCCCGGCGAAGTGCGCCATGTAGGCCTGCAGCGGATCGCCCGCGGATTGGTCGCGGAAGATCAGCCGCCGTGCCAGTTCCACTTCTTCCTGCGGTATCTTGTACAGCGGATAGATTTTGGTGTAGTTGACAATGGCCATGTCGAGGCCGTGATTCACGGCCTCGTGCATGAATACCGAGTTCAGCACCCGTCGCGGATAGGCATCCAGCCCGAACGAAATATTGCTGACCCCCAGAATCGTCTTCACGGAAGGCAGCTCTTTCTTGATCCGCTCGACCGCCTTCAGAGTTTCGATTCCCGCCGTGCGGTAGTCTTCCTGCCCGGTCGAAATCGGCAAGGTCAGCGCGTCGAAGATCAGGTCGGTGCCGTCGAGGCCATACCTCTTGGTCGCCAGATCGAAGATTCGGTGCGCAATGGCCACTTTCTTGTCGGTCGTCAGCGCCATGCCCTCTTCATCAATCGTCAGCGCGATTACGGCGGCGCCGTATCGTTTGGCCATCGGCAGAACCTTTGACGTTCGTTTTTCGCCGTCCTCCAGATTGATGGAGTTGATGATCGCCCGCCCGGGGATGCGCTTGAGGGCTTCCTCGACAACGTCGGCCTCAGTTGAATCGACCAGAATCGGCGCCGGGACGCGTGTGGCGATCTTTTCCAGAATCGAAGTGATGTACCCCTTTTCGTCCTCGCCCACGATCGCGCAGCACAGGTCGAGCATATGCGAACCTTCGTTTACCAGCCTCTTCGCCAGCGCAAGAATGTCGTCGTATTTCTTGCTCTGCACCAGCTTCCGGAAATGCTCGACGCGGGTGGTCGTGTTCATCTCCTCAGCTACGATCAGCGGCTTGGGCTCAAGATCGAGAGGAACCGATGTGTAGGCGCTTGAAGCCGCACCCACGCGCTTCACCTCACGCTTGGCCGGCTCGATCCCAGAGACCGCATCCACCACAGCCTTCAGATGCTCAGGCGTCGTCCCGCAGCACCCACCCACAATTCGCACGCCGTAGTCCTCGACAAAGTGCTTGTGGTAATCGGCGAGTTCTTGCGGCGACAATCTGTATACGGGATGCCCACCCACGTTCTCCGGCAGTCCAGCATTCGGCAATACCGAAACTTGCTTGCTCGAGTTCAGCGCAAGATACCGGACCGCGTCGTTCATTTCCCTTGGCCCCGTGGCGCAATTCAGTCCGACAATGTTGATGTCGAGAGGTTCAAGCGCTGTGAGGGCCGCGCCGATCTCGGTTCCGAGCAACATTACGCCGGACTCCTGCAGTGTGACCTGCACCGTCACCGGAAGGCGTTTGCCCGCCTTCCGCATCGCCTCGATGACACCGATCGTCGCGATCTTGGCCTGCAGAAGATCCTGCGCTGTCTCGACCAACAGCACATCCACTCCGCCTTCGATGAGGGCAGCCGCCTGTTCCTCGTACGCTGCGACCATGGAATCGAAGCTGATCTGCCCCAGTGATGGAAGTTTTGTTGTCGGTCCCATCGATCCGGCTACAAACCTGGGCTTGTCCTGAGTCGAAAATTGTTGCGCCACTTCTCGGGCCAATTGTGCTGCCTTGACGTTGATCTCGCGCACCCGATCGCGCAAGTCGAATTCCCCAAGCACGATGCCGGTCGCGCCAAAGGTGTTGGTTTCGACCACGTCGCAGCCCACGCGGAAGAAGTCCGCGTGAATCTCCCGGATCACGTCGGGACGGCTCAACACCAGTACTTCGCTGCAGTTTTCCTTGCCCCAGTAATCGTCCAGGGTAGGGTTGCGCTTCTGAATGTTGGTCCCCATCGCGCCGTCGTAAACCACGACGCGCTCCTTCACGGTTTGTAGGAAATCAGCCATGGTCAGTCGTTAGTCGCTGCTCTTTCGTCGTTGGGCTCTCGCCACTGGCGGTAGGGTCGCTCGCTGTCGGCTAAGGGCCAAGGACCATCGGCCGACGACGGTTCTGATGCACAAACGCCGGTCTCAATGGACCGGCGTGTCGTCGAAATCGAAAATCGAAGCCTAGCTCCCCGGTACCATCTGCGCCGGCGCTCCCGCATTCACGTCGGCCTGATTGAATATTACGTTTGCCCCCATGTGTGCTGGCCGGGGGGCCAGCATTTGCTCCTTGCGGTATACGAGGTTACTGGCGTTGAACGTCGCCAATTCGAATCCGTGGCCGTGGGTAATAGCGTCGGTCGGGCATGCCTCTACGCAGTAGCCGCAGAAAATGCACCGGTTGTAGTCAATGTTGTAGACCTTGGCGTAACGCTCGGCGCCGCTGACGCGATTCTCGGCAGTATTCTCGGCCGCCTCAATGTAGATGCAGTTCGACGGGCACGCCGCCGCGCAAAGGAAGCAGGCAACACACTTCTCCAGTCCGTTCTCGTCGCGTTGCAGAACGTGCGCGCCGCGGAAGCGGGCCTCGAATCGCGCCCCTTTCAGCGGGCCCTTGCCGTCGGGATAGTTTTCCACGATCGTCGGCTGAAACATCTCCAGGAAGGTGATGCTCATGCCCTTGGCAATCGCGGCGATGTTCTTCAGCACCGGCATACGGTAACCAGTATACCGAAACGAGCGGCGAGGCGTCCCGGTCGCCGGTTAGGACACGGCACGCTCGGCCCACCGACCGACTGCCCAAGGCGGTCTCTGGGCGAGCGGGAGTTATTCTGTAAGCATGGCCCCCGAGAAACACACCCGGGATCGCGAACCCGCCGGTCTGTGCGCGCATTGCCGGTTCGTGCAACTGATCGAGTCCGACCGCGGATCAACTTTCTTTCTGTGCGGCCGGGCGGCCTCAGACGTAAAGTTCCCCAAATACCCGCGTCTGCCGGTGTTGCAATGTGCCGGTTATGAGCCAGAGCCAGCCAACCAGCAATCTTGATCCTGCGTGATTGTGCTCACTGCAAAAACGGCGAGGTGCCAGCAAAATTCATTGTGTCACGCCGAATCATTCGGCGACGCGAGAGAATCCACCATGTTGCTGAAAATTGCTGCCGCGGCCGCGATCGGATTATTCTTCGTTTGAATCGTTGCTGTGCTCCAGGCCTGGAGCAAAAACACATTTCCCCAGCGGGTTGTGGGCCTGCTATTCGTCATCGGTCTCGGCTTTGCGGCCGCCTGGGGCGCGCGCGTTTTGAAGCTGATTCACTGAGTGCCGCGCGACTCCGCGAGCCCTAACCTATCCCCAGTTCTTTGGCCAGCGCCTTCCACTTGCTGTCCACCAGCGCCTTGGTCTTTGCGTCCATAACGATCTCATCCGGCCACGGGCGCGTGAAGCCTTCGCTGGCCCACTTGCGGGTAGCGTCAATCCCCATCTTTGAACCGTAATTGGCCAGCCGCGCGGCGTGGTCGAGCGAATCCACCGGTCCCAGGGTGAACTGGATATCGCGCTCGGGATCGATGTGGTTGAACACCTTAAGCGCAACATCTGCTAGGTCCTGCACATCCACATCTTCGTCCACCACCACAATGCACTTGGTGAACATTGCCTGTCCCAGCGACCAGATCGCGTTCATCACTTTGCGGGCCTGTCCCGGATACGACTTCCTGATCGAGATAACCATCAGGTTGTGGAACACACCTTCAACCGGCAAGTTGATATCCACGAGTTCGGGAATAGTCAGCTTCATCAGCGGCAGGAAGATCCGTTCGACCGCCTTACCCATGTAGGCGTCCTCCTGCGGAGGTTTGCCCACAATCGTGGTCGCGTAGATCGGGTCTTTCCGGTGGGTGACGCAGGTGACGTGGAACACGGGGTAGAAGTCTTCGAGGGAGTAGAAGCCGGTGTGGTCGCCAAACGGGCCTTCGGTGCGGAGTTCGTCGAGGCTGACGTATCCCTCAAGGATGATTTCGCTGGCTGCCGGAACTTCCAGGTCTACCGTTTCGCATTTGACCAGCTCCACGGGCGCGCCGCGCAGGAAACCGGCGATCAAATATTCTTCGATATCCGGTGGCGCCGGAACGATTGCCGAGAATGTCACGGCTGGATCGGTCCCGATGGCGACCGCAACTTCCATCCTGCCCGAAGGTCGCTCCCCTTCCGCCAGAACCGACCCACCGGAGGAGCGCGCCATGAGGTCCACCCCTGCAGACTTATCTTGCACCGCGGCGCGCATGCGGTCCCGGGCATGCTCGGCCGCCACCTTCTGCCGCTGCCAGTGCATCCCGGTAGTGCGCTCGTCGTAAACCTGCATGCGGTACATGCCGAGATTGCGCTTGCCTGTCTTTGGGTCGCGCGTGGTCACGCAAGGAAGAGTGATGAACCGCCCAGCGTCTTTCGGCCAGCACTGCAGCACTGGAAAATCCAGAAGCGAAAATTTCTCCCGCTGGATGACTTCCTTACAAGGGCCGGAGGGAACGGTCCGCGGAAAGAATTTCCCAGCTTCTGTCAACATGGGCAACATTTTGATCTTGTCGAGAAATCCCTGCGGGGACTTCACATCCATAAACATCCGAATGCGCCCGGCGATTTCATCGTAGGAACTCACGCCGAGGGCCAGCTTCATGCGCGCATCGGAGCCGAACTGGTTGATCAGCAGTTGAGATCCAGGATGCCCCTTGACGTTTTGAAACAGCAGGGCGGGGCCGCCTGTATTGCCTTTCATGTCGCGGTTTTTGGAGACCCGGTCGGTAATCTCGGCGATCTCAAGAATGGGATCCGTCTCGGTTTGGATGCGCTTCAGTTCGCCGGCCTGATCGAGCGCGGCGATCCACTGGCGAAGATCATCGAAGGGCAAGGGTTCCTCTTCTTCTGTGACCGACGATTATAAGGGATTAGAAAAGAGAAAACGTCTTCGCCGCGGGTTCGGCCGCGAGTCAACGCTCCACTATGCTCACCCGAATCGCGTCCTGCGCCACAGGCCGTGCGCTTTCACCCTTTTACATAGGCCAGCTTCGCCGCCACTTTGCCATCGCGCACGGTGAAGATGTCAACGCCGCGCAGGTGCCAGGGCTGACCATCGCGCATCTTGTGATACACCCATAGCACCGTGGCCCGATTGCCGCTCACGATCATTTCCTCGGCCTCAAAATGTGCGTCCGAGTTTTTGCCGAACCATCCGCGCCAGAACTCGACGCCGCCGGCTTTCCCTCGATGCGCCGGCCGTCCGGTGCCGGGGACGTGTCCTCGAAGACCGTGTCATCAGTCAGAAGAGCGGCCAGCGCATCGGCGTCATGCCGGTTCAACGCCTCGTTGAAGCGGTCAATGGTCGCGCGCGTCGCCTGGTCCTGCGCTTCAACATCCGATTCGTTCTTCATGCATATCTCGTGAGTCTGGCCGGAACACCCCACACCGCTGAAAAACAACGCCGCAAACAATACTACAAAGGCAAGGGAGTTTGCAGACTGCATGCTCTTAACTTATTGATCGCTGGGCGCCACCGCATTGCTTCGGTCAATCTGTCCCGCTGTCGCGGCTGGTCCGCTTCATTCTGGCCGCTGGCAAGAAAAACGCCCCGGGCGAAGCCGGGGCGTCTGGTTTATCCTGCGCAAGCTTTCTAGAACAGGTTCCACAGGAACTGGTTGTAGACTTCGTGGTGGAACTGCACTTCCTGTGCCTTCACGATCGTGCCCAGGGCGCGCGGGCAGCGGTCGGCCGAGGCCTGCTTCAGGTCGGCATATCGTCCCTTCACGTCCTTGCCAAGCAGTTCCGTCGTCCAATCTGCCTTGCGGAAGTTGGCCAGCGCGTCGTAGATGTTGTCGGGCAGATAGCGTTCCGCCTGGCGTAGGTTCTTGATCTTCGCCGTCTCGCCATCGAGGCCAGTCTTGAAGATCGAATACATCACCAGATACGGGTTGGAGTCGGGCGAGACCGAGCGGACTTCCACGCGCATGCTCTTTTCGTTGCCGATTGGGATGCGGATCATTGAACCCCGGTCCACCGGCGAGGCCTTGATCTGGTTCGGTGCTTCGAAGTGCGGATCGAGCCGGCGATAGGCGTTCACGCTGGCATTGAGGAGCAGGCAGATGTCGTTCCCATGAGTCAGGATGCGATCCAGGAATTCCCAGCCTAACTTGCTGAGCTTCTCTTCGCCCTTCGCGTCCCAGAAAAGGTTCTTGCCCTTGGCGCTGATGGAAACATTGGTGTGCATGCCGCTGCCATTGACGCCGACCACAGGCTTTGGCAGGAAGCACGCGGTCAGGCCCATGTTCGTCGCGACCTGGCGGCAGATCAGCTTGTAGAGCTGAATCTGGTCCGCCGCGGCCACTACTTCGCCGTATCCGTAGTTGATTTCAAACTGCGAGGGTGCAACTTCCGGATGATCTTTCTCGTTCTGGAAGCCCATCGCCCGCTGCACTTCCGCCGTGGTGTCAATGAAGGTTCGCAGCGGGTCGCCGGGCAACGAGTGGTAATATCCGCCAGTATTGACGTATTCAAACTTGCCAGTCTCGTGGTAATGCCGCTCGGCGTCGGGCCCCTTGAACAGGAAGCCTTCAATTTCGTTGGCGGCATTGAGCATGTAGCCCTTCTTCTCGTACAGTTCGTTGGCATAGCCTTTGAGCACGCCTCGGATGTCGGCGCTGTAGGGATCTCCGCCCTTGTCAATCACCTCGCCGAAAACCAGCACCTTGCCCGGTCCGAAGACGTCCGCCGGGCCCCAGTAGAAAGCCCCCCAATCGATACCCAGCCGCAAATCGCTCTCGCGTTGCGCGGTAAAGCCTCGGATCGAAGAGCCGTCAAACGTCAGGTTGTCCCAGCTCTTCAGCAGGAACTTCTTGTCGTAGTCGAGCATGTGCAGCCGGCCTTCAAGGTCGCTGAACAGCACGGTGACAGCCTTGATTTTCTTCTCGTCGCTCAGGTATTTCACCCGCTCTTCGCGAATCTTGTCCGGCGAAACGTGGCTCCTGCGCTGCTCCTTGGCGTGGAGGTTCATCTCTTCCAGTTCGTCGTAGGGGATAGCTAGGAAATTGCGCAGTTCAGTAGACATGGATGGGGTTCGGTCTCCTTCGATGTAGACACATGAGTTCGGGAACGCATCACAATCCAGAAAAGTTGAAATGGCTGGTTTCAACACGCTGATTTGACACAGGAAAGAATAGCGCGCCCGTTCGCACGCGGCCAATCGAAAAAGCTGATGCGTGGCATAAAACGGATTTATTTCGGAATCGGGTGCGCACCCGTAACAGGTGTCTACTGCCGGTGGGCCGAGGCTCCTGCCGCCAGCTCTCGCAATGTGGTCAGGAAGCCGGCGGCAGTGCGCGGATCGTCCATGGCGTCCAGCGCAATCGTCGCCGAGAACTGCGGAGACTCGGGATTGAATCGCACCTGAAGCACGTCCTCCTGGCGAACGGCCATGAGCGTGTTCAGTTCCGCGGTCGGATCCTGCTTCCGATGCTTGCGCGTGGTCAGAATCACCGGTCCGGGCTCGTACACATCCCACTCGCGCTGGTCCCGACGCCGCGCCGTCACCCCTCGGCTGTGCGCGCTCCAACGGTGCCGCACAACTTCCAGATGAAAGCTCGGTGAGCCGCCCAGATCGGCTTCGAAGGTCAGCGTTTCTTTCTGCTTTTTCCAGCAGCTCACCAGCCATTGCACGGGCAGCGGCCGCGGCCGGAAACGCACTGTGACATGAGCATTTTCAAAACTGCGGGAAGGGAACTGCAGCCGGGCGTGCAACCGTGAACTGCTCAGCCAGCAAGGATCAAGAACGCGCCCTTTTCCGGCGCAGGCCGCCTGCACCCAGCGCAACGCGTAAGCTCCCCGGCGACGATTGTAGGCGGCAAAAAGAAAGTACCAGAGTCCCAGGGCCAGGACCGCCGCGACCACGTCAATGGCGAGAAGACGCCCCACACGCTTTGCCTGATCCTGATGTTACGTCCGAACAAGGAAACCCGGCAAGAGGGCAGTCGGCCCCGGACCACATTTTTTTCTACGCTTCAGTGGGCAAGCTGTGGAAAACCAGTGAAGTAGCCGGAGGAGCTGGTTCCCTGCACGAAAGTGCGTCCTCCCGCTTGCCTTTACAATGCCGCAGTGGCATATCTCATTCGCGATTTTCGGCTCGAAGACTTTGAAAGCCTCTTTCGGATTGACCAGGAATGCTTTCCGCCCGCTATCGCCTATTCGCGCCGGGAGTTGCAGCTCTACATGCGCCGAAGAGAGGCGTTTACGCTGGTTGCCGCAGGCAAAGACGATCATCGGATTGCCGGATTCATCGTCGCTTGCGGCGGTCTCGTCGGACACATCATCACTATTGACATCCTCGCTGCCGTGCGCCGCTCCGGTTTGGGATCGTCACTCCTGCGGGCTGCCGAAGCACGCCTCCGGGCGGGCGGATCCAGGGCGGTCTGCCTCGAAACTGCCGTGGACAACGCCGCGGCATTGTCTTTTTACAAGCGCCACGGCTACAGCGTGATCACAACCTCTCCCCGCTATTACTCCAATGGTGTGGACGCCCTGGTCCTGCAGAAAGAGCTCTAGTGGCAGTTCCCGGCATCGTATGCTGACCACAAGAACCGCAGCCACGTGCAGTAACTGCCAATGACTCGTCCTTTTGCCTATCCGGGCTGTGCCTCAAGGCATGAACTCCTGAGTGTTTCGATTTCGCGCAGCCGTGCGAAAATTTTCGGTAATTCAGTCTCCTCAATTTTCGCCGGCGAGGTGTCACCGTGATCTTCTCCCGTAGGTACTTGACGCGAATCGTGGCTGCCGGAGTCCTGCTCAGCCTCATGAGCTGTGGCTCGGCGCACCAAACCAGCGGTTCGGGCAATTTCGGCGGAACCGGCACCGGCACAGGTACCGGGACTGGCACTGGCACCGGCACGAGCGGGACAGGCGGCAGCAGCGAGGCGGTTTCCGGCGTGAGCCTCAATCCAGCGCAGCTTACGGGAGGCGCTTCCACGGTGGTCACCGTCACTCTGGTGCAACCCGCTCCCTCTGGCGGCATCGCCGTTCAGCTGAAGTCCTCCGATACCACGGATGTATCCGCCCCTGCTTCGGTAACTGTCGCCGCCGGGCAGAGCACCGCTACCGCCACCGTTTCGACCACACCAGTGACTGCCGCAATCACCGTCACCATTACCGCGTCCTATGGCACGAGCATGGCAGGAACGTCCCTCAGTATCGCGCCGCCTGCCAGTGCGCCAACGTTCTCCATGTCCCTGCAGCCATCTACCGTGACGGTTGCTCCGGGGCAGGCCGGTTCCTCCGTAATCACAAGCCAGATCACGACCGGCTACAATCATGCGGTGACCCTGAGCACCTCGAATGTGCCCTCGGGCGTTTCCACCTCGCTCACTCCAACCGTGATTCCCGCTCCCGGAGCCGGAACTTCTACCGAGGCCATTAGCGTGGCCAGCACAGCCGCCGCCGGAACCTACTCCCTCACCACGACGGCCACGGACGGCAAGACCTCCTCGAGCGCCACCTTGACGCTGAAGATCTCCCAGGCAGACCCCGGCACGACCTTCCAGGGATGCTGGTATCAGCAGAACGGACACAAGTATCAGGGAGTGCGTGTCTCTGTCGCCAATCCGGGCACGTATCCCTTTGACGCCGACCTGTATCGCGGCACCAGCTGCAACCCCAGTGATTGGGCCGACGAGTTCGGCTTCGGGCAGGAGATCAAGTTCGGCGGCTTCGGCTACATCTTCTGGTTCAGCGACTTCAAAGACCAGACCAACATGTCTGCGCTATGGCACGTTGGCCCCGACACCTCAGCCTGCATCAACTACGAAACCGCCCCGAATTGCTAGAACTTGCCCCATAAATGGTTGGGAAGGGCACGGCTTCGGCCGTGCATCTAGGCCCAATAATCATGGAGGTTTGAGCCCCTGAGCGCTCGCCTCCCTTTACGGTGCACTAGCGCCCGCATCCGGCATGCTTCAGAAAAGATTTGCCCTTCCTTATATTCTCCAGATACCTTTCCAGCATGAAAGTCGCCATTCAAGGAGAACGCGGATCCTTCAGCCACGAAGCGGCCGAGCGCATGCTGGCGCGCTGCACGGTGGTGCCCTGCGCGCGGTCGGCCGAAGTCTTCGACCGGGTCGAGCAGGGCTCCGTCGGGGCAGCCGTCATCCCGATCGAAAATACCCTCGCCGGTACGGTCGCCGAACACGCCGATCTTCTCGTGGCGCGTGATGTCTTCGTTCAGGGCGAATACCTGCTGCGCATCGTGCACAACGTGATCGCTGCGCCCGGGACGCAACTGCGCGCTCTGCGACGCGTCCTGTCGCATCCGGTGGCTCTCGACCAGTGCCGCGACTTCTTCCGCCGCCATCCGCAGATCGAGCCGGTGCCCTTCTACGATACGGCGGGCAGCGTGAAGCATGTCACCGCCAACCGGCTGACAGACGCTGCCGGGATCGCCGGGCGTCAGGCAGTCCGCGAGTACAAAGGGAAGGTTCTGCGGGCCGGCATCGAAGACGATAAACGCAACTTCACCCGCTTTTTCCTCATTCGCAAGCGGGGAAGCGTTGTCGGACGAGGGAGCGATTATCGTCGCTTGATTCCTCGCGGAGCCAACAAAACTTCGATTGCCTTTCAGGTAAACAATGTCCCCGGATCCCTGTTCAAATCGCTCAGCGTATTCGCCCTGCGCGACATCAGTCTCAGCAAGATCGAGTCGCGCCCCATGCGCGGCCGCCCCTGGGAATATGTCTTCTACGTGGATTTCCTGCGCGGCGACGACGAACCCGCGCGGAATGCCCTTCGCCATCTGGCTGAGGTCGCCGAGTTCGTCAAGGTGCTGGGTATCTACCGCGCCGTTTGAAGGCCGCGCCGCCCGGTCTGACCGAGGTTTGTCTCCCGTGCCTGTCACGCCGGGCAATCCTGACGTGACCACAGCAATGACTGTACCCAAGAGCGTCGTGAAATTTATCGTCTTCTGTGGTCACAGCCTGCTGTGATCCTGCACACACGCGGCCGCAACCCGACCTTCTAGACTTGTCTTGTCATCCGTAGTGCAGTTCTTCGGCGTACGGGTGCGTCCAACAGGAGGGTTTATGCGCTGGTTTGGTCTCATGAGTGTCATTTTGCTGGTGATCGTTGCTGTTTCAGTCGCCACAGCCGAACAAAAGAATATGGGGATCCGCGACACTTACAAGGTCACGTTCGTTGACCCGATACGCGTCGGAGATACCCTGCTGCCGGCCGGAGACTATGTGATCCGCCACACCATGTCTGGATCTGAGCACATCATGGTGTTCCAGGCTGCCAAAGGAAAGATGCCGGAAGTAAAGGTGAGGTGCACCTTGGTTCCACTCGCCGAGAAATCGCTGCAGACCCAGACGATCTACGCCGTGAACGCCGCGAACGAGAGGGTCCTGCAGGAACTGATTTTCCGCGGCGACACTGCAAAGCACGTGTTCTAGCCTGCACAACGCAGCGGCGGCATAGTGCCCAGGCAGACCTGTCTTCTGGTAGCTGCTTCATTCGCTGGCTCCGCAACGATGATCGCGTGGAGCCGGCGCGCCGAAGCGCTTGGGGCCCGCCGCTGTTTCTTTGTCTTAGGAGTACAGAGGGGGCCTTGGCTCTCGCCTCCGGCGGCTGAATCCGACCGGGAGGAGAAAGCCTCGATCTGCATTTGGTGCTTGGCAATAGCCCACCTACCGCGTTAGCCTCAGCACCTTAGGCACCGTGTCATGACAATTTGAAAACAATAGAATGCAGCCCTGCGAGAGGTTCTGGGCCGGGCGCTTGAAACCTTTCCACTTCGTGTATCATCTAAACTTGAGCGCGTTACACTCAAGGAGAACCATGAGCCAGAATCCATCACCCGAGCGTACTCCTAAGCATAAGGAAATAAACGCCCAACGCGCCCTTCCAGTTCTACCCGTCCGGGATACTGTTCTCTTCCCGCACGCCGTATTACCCCTCACCGTTGGCCGTGAGAGCTCGGTCCAGCTCATCAATTCGCTCGGGGAAGACAAAACCATCATTGTCGTCGCGCAGCGCGAAGCCCGCGTGGACAACCCGCAACCATCCGACTTGTACACGGTCGGCACCTCGGCGGTAGTCCACAAAGTCGTCAAAATGCCAAACCAGAGCCTGTTTGTGTTTGCCGAAGGCCTGGAGCGAGTGCATCTGGGCGAATTTACTCAGCTCTCGCCGTACATGCGCGCGCACTATGTCTCCATGCCGGAAGCGCCCACCCCCGCAGCTACTTCAGAAATCGAAGCCCTGCAGCGGAATGTGCTCACCCTGTTCCAGCAGATCGTTGCCGGCTCTCCCACGCTCTCCGACGAACTCTCCACCGTGGCCATGAACATTGACGAACCGGGCCGCCTAGTGGATTTCATCGCCTCCTCGCTGCCCTCGCTCTCCACTCCCGACAAGCAAGACACGCTCGAAACCACCGACATCCACGTCCGGCTGCAAAAGATCAACCAGCACCTGGCCAAGGAACTCGAAGTCCAGCAACTGCGCAACAAGATTCAGAGCGAGGTGCAGGACCGCGTCCAGCAGACGCAGCGCGAGTATTACCTGCGCGAGCAGATGAAGGCCATCCAGAAAGAACTGGGCGAACAGGACGAAGGCCAGCGTGACGTTGAAGATCTGAAAAAGAAGATCGAAGAAGCCGGCATGCCCGACGAGGTGAAGAAAGAAGCCCTCAAGGAACTGGGCCGTCTTTCCCGCATGTCTCCGATGGCCGCCGACTACTCCCTCACGCGCAACTATATTGAGTGGCTGGCTGTGCTGCCGTGGGCTAAGACTTCCGGCCAGGAAATCGAGATTCCTAAGGCCAAGGAAATCCTTGACCACGATCACTACGATCTGGAAAAAGTCAAAGACCGCATTCTCGACTATCTCTCGGTGCGGCGCCTGAAGCCGAATATGAAGGGCCCGATCCTGTGCTTCGTCGGACCTCCCGGGGTGGGCAAGACTTCGCTCGGCAAGTCCATCGCGCGAGCTCTGGGCCGCAAGTTCACCCGGCTCTCGCTGGGCGGAGTGCATGACGAGGCCGAAATCCGCGGCCATCGCCGCACCTACATCGGAGCCCTGCCCGGGCAGATCATCCAGGGCATTCGTCGCGCCGAGACCAAGGACCCCGTCTTCATGCTCGACGAAATTGACAAGGTCGGCCGCGATTTTCGCGGCGATCCGGCTTCGGCGCTGCTCGAAGCCCTCGACCCCGAGCAGAACTCCACGTTCCGCGACAACTATCTTGACGTGACCTTTGACTTATCGAAAGTTCTCTTCATCACGACCGCCAACATGCTCGACCCCATCGCCGAGCCGCTGCGCGATCGTATGGAGATCATCGAACTGCAGGGTTACACCGAAGAAGAGAAAGTCCACATCGCGTTCCAGTACCTGATTCCGCGCCAGATTGACGAAAACGGCATCACGCCTGAGCAGATCGAGTTTCCGGAGGAAGCCGTGCGGCACGTTATCCGCCACTACACGCGCGAAGCCGGCGTGCGCGGCCTGGAACGTACCATCGGCACCATCTGCCGCAAGCAGGCGCGGCGGCTGGCCGAAGGCAAGACCGAAAAGCTCACCGTCAACCAGGAGATCATTCAGGAATTCCTCGGCGGCATCAAGATTCGCAGCGAAGGCGAAATCGCCGAGCGCACCAAGCGCGCCGGCGTTGCCGTCGGTCTTGCCTGGACCCCCTCCGGCGGCGACGTGCTGTTCGTCGAAGCCAACGCCATGAAAGGCAAGGGCGGATTCACCATGACCGGCCAGATCGGCCAGGTCATGCAGGAATCCATGCAGGCGGCGCTGACCTGGGTGCGTTCCAACGCCGACCGGCTCGGCGTGGCCGAAGACTTCTTCGCCAATCACGACATTCACATTCACGTTCCGGCCGGCGCCATTCCCAAAGACGGCCCGTCGGCAGGCGTGACCATGGCCACGGCTCTGGTTTCACTGCTGACCAAGCAGACCATTCATCCGCTCATTGCCATGACCGGAGAGATCACGCTGAGCGGCAACGTCCTGCCTGTCGGCGGTATTAAGGAGAAAGTCCTCGCCGCCAAGCGCGCCGGGGTTCGCGACGTGATCCTGCCCGCGGAAAACAAGATGAATGTGGACGAGGACCTGACCCCTGAACAGCTCGAGAACCTCACCGTTCACTACGTGAAGACCATTGACGAAGCCTTGGCGTTTTCACTCCCGGCGGTCGAGCGCAGCCCAGCCGCCACGATCCTGCCCACCACGGTGAAGGAAAGCATCCCGGTAGGCGCCCTGACGCGGGCCTAAGCTTCCAGCCGCAAACCGATCGAGAGCGAAAAGAATGCCAGCCCGATTCGGACTGGCATTTCTTCTTTGATCGCACCCGATCGCTGTTCAGGATGCCGTCGCACGTTGCCGTCCCGCCGCTCCAGGTTCCCGGTGGCTAAAGATTCGCGATAGACTTACATCTCCGTATGCGCGTACGTGTCCTGTTCTTCGGGTTGCTGAAGGACGTGGTGGGGCAATCGTCGGATGCGATTGACCTGCGCGACGGTGCCACCGTCCGTGAAGTGCTGGCCCATTACGAAGCTCGCTTTCCGCGCCTCCAGCAAACTCTGCCCTCGTTGGCCCTAGCCGTGAACCAGGAGTACGCCGGGCCTGAGACCAAGCTTGAGCCAGGTGACGAAGTCGCGCTTCTGCCGCCCGTGAGCGGCGGCTCCCCCGACATCGGGCACCGCGCCTCCATCGTTCGCGATCCGATCGAGACTCAGCGCGTCCTAGCAAGCCTCAAGCGCGGGCAGGACGGCGCTGCCCTTGTATTTGAAGGAATCGTTCGCAATCAGACTCGCGGACGGCGCACGCTGTACCTCGAATACGAGGCTTACGAAGAGATGGCCTTGCGCGAAATGGAATCCCTGGCCGAACAGGCCTTGCGGCAATTCCAGATACGCGACGTGGCCATCGTCCACCGCCTCGGCCGACTCGAAATCGGCGAGACCAGCGTGCTGATTGCGGTGGCCTCGGCGCATCGCGCGGCCGCCTTCGAGGCTTGCCGCTGGCTCATTGATACGCTCAAACGCACCGTCCCCATCTGGAAGAAAGAACACTTTGAAGATGGCGCCGTCTGGGCCGATGGCGAGCCCTTTCCCGCCGATCTGGTGAAGGGCGAGATTTCCCCGGCAAATTCTTCGCCCGCAGGCAGCGCCACCGAGCCGCCCGCATCTAAGCGAAGGGCGCGCTGAGGGGCCAGTGTAGAACCGGGGCCGCCGGCCGCACCCACGTATAATTCCCGTATCCGATGAGAGAACGCGCCACGTTCAGACTGCTTGCTGCTGCCTTGCTCGTCTCCGGTTGCTGCCTCTGGGCGCAGCAAACACCTCCTCAATCCACGCCAGCGCAAACCAAGGATTCGCGTAACAAGGACCAGTCCGAACCGGCCACCACCTTGAAGCTGGACGTCAACCTGGTCAACGTATTCGTCACCGTGACCGACCCCCAGGGCGCCCCCGTCGGTGGACTCGTGAAGGAAAATTTCACTCTCACTGAAGACGACCGCCAGCAGAAAATCGCCGTATTCGACAAAGAATCCGCCCTGCCGCTTTCGATCGCCCTCGCTATTGACACCAGTCTGAGCACGCGCCGCGACCTGCCGCTCGAGCAGGCCTCTGCCAAACGTTTTGCGCACACCCTCATGCGCCCCGTGGACGCGCTTTGCGTCTACGGTTTTAGCGAAGTGGTCCGCGAAGCCACGCCCGGATTTACTCCCGATCTCAAGCGCATTGACGACGGCATCGATCACATTCGCGTCGGCGCGGCCACGGCCCTCTACGATGCCATTTACCTGGCTTCCCGCGCCCTCGACCGGCGTAAGGGGCGCAAAGTCATCGTCCTCATCACCGACGGCGGCGACACCGCCAGTAAAGTGGATTACCAGGAAGCCGTGCGCGCCGCAGAAGAAGCCGAGGCCCTCGTCTACTCCATCATTATCGTGCCCATCGAGTCCAGTGCCGGCCGCGAGACCGGAGGCGAGCACGCGCTCATTCAACTTTCCGAAGACACCGGGGGTAAATACTATTACGCTACCTCCACTTCGCAGCTCGACGACGCTTTTCGCAAGATCAGCGATGAGCTGCGCACGCAATACTTACTGGCGTACTATCCCTCGCAACGGACATCATTCTCGGAGTTTCGCCGCATCGAAGTCAGAGTGTCCGGAGCCCCAGATGCCGCCGCCTTTCATGTCCGCCATCGCGCGGGTTATTACACGGTGAAGGGAGATTTCTGAGGGGACAGGCCGGTTCGTCGGACGGCATACTGTATTCTTAAAAGCTCACCACCAATGGGAAGGGAACTATGTTGGCACTCAAGTGTCCTGGCAATCGTATTGCGCTGGTTGCAGTACTGGCAGTAGCGTTTTCGCTCGCGGCCTCAGCTCAAACCACCATCAGCACTGGCAGTATTGTTGGGACGGTCACTGATCCAACCGGTGCTGTCGTTGCCGGAGCCAAGGTCTTGATCACCAACAAGGCGACCGGGCACGTGTTGACGACCACCACCACCCCCACTGGCACCTATGCCTCGGGAGCGTTGACCCCTGCCGACTATGTCGTTCGCATTGAGGCCAAGGGATTCAAGACAACCGAGTTTCCGGTCACTGTGCAGGTCAACACCACCGCTTCCGGCAACGTGAAACTGGTGGTCGGAGAAGGTTCCCAACTGGTCGAGGTTCAGGCTACCGAAGTCAACGTCAACACGGAGCAGGCCACGGTACAGGGCGTGCTCACCTCCGCCCAGATTGAGCACCTCCCCATCAACGGACGCAATTTCCTCGACCTGGCTCAACTCGAGCCGGGCGTCCAGATCCAGGACGGCGGCACCTTCGACCCCACCAAGAACGGATTCTCCTCCGTATCGTTTGCCGGCCGTTTCGGCCGCACCGCCCGCATCGAAGTGGACGGCGTTGACATCAGCGACGAGACTGTCGGCACCACCACGCAGAACCTTCCGCTGGGAGCAATTCAGGAATCTTCACTGCAGCAGTCCTCGCTCGATCTCTCCACTGAGCTGACGTCCTCGGGATCGGTCAATGTCTCGACCAAGTCCGGCACCAACAGCCTCCATGGCGACGGCTTCTACTATTTCCGCGATCAGAAGTTCAACGCGGCGCTACCCGGAGATTCCACCAATCCCTTTCAGCGCAATCAGTTTGGTGGTTCTCTCGGCGGTCCCATCGTGAAGGACAAGCTGTTTTTCTTCTTCGATGCCGAACGCACCAAACAAGACCTGCTCGACCCGGTTCTGCCCGGAGCTCCCTTTGCCAATCTGACCGGAAGCTTCAACTCCCCTTTCCGCGAGACAGAGACCATCGGCCGGTTCGACTGGCAGTCCGCGCGATACAAGGTCTTCTACCGTTTCACCTTTGATCAGAACAAAAGCGTTCTGCAATACATTCCGAATTCGTTCCAGCCCTTCACCAACGTCAACCACGCGCGCAGCCATATCGTGGGTGTGGATTTCAGTACCGGCAACTACACTCACAGCATCCGCGTCGGATACACGAAATTCCAGAACGGGATCGCCGACGCCGTGACCGGTTCCAGCATCTTCGACCCGGCGCCTGGCCTGGAACTGGCCATCGGAAGCGATGCCAACTGCCTCACTGCGGGCGCCGATGCTTTTTGCTCCGGCCCGAACTACCTCGCGCCGCAGGCAACCATGCAGTCGAACCGCCAGTTCAAGTATGACGGCAGCAGAGCTTACAAGAGTCACATCTTCCGTTTCGGCGCCGGCTTCAACCACCTGCATGGCGGCGGATTTGCAGAGTTTCTGGGTCTCGCGCCGGCCGTCGGCTCGCCCAACAACCCTCCGGCTTGCACACCCTTGCAGCCTTGTCCCTTTCCCGGTGGAGTTGGAAATCCGCTGAACTACCCGGCCATCACGATTGCCTTAGGCAACGGCCAGGGCTTTTCCTCCACACAGGGGGCGTTCGGCCTGCCGGGCGGCAGCGAGGGCCCCGACAATCGCGTCTCCTGGTACGTTGGAGATTCCTGGAAGGTGCGGCCTCACTTCACCCTCACCCTGGGTCTGCGGTACGTGCGCGACACCGGGCGTACCGACAGTGATTTAGGTCCGATTCCGTTTCTCTATCAGTTCGATGTCAGCAACCGTTACTTTACCTACTCCGGTCTGGGCAACCGGGTGCACCAGCCGAATGTCAATTTCGCTCCCCAGGCAGGATTTGCCTGGGACATGAGCGCCACTGGAAAGACCGTAATTCGGGGCGGCATCGGCCTGTTTTACGAGAACGCGATCTGGAACAACAGTTTGTTTGATCGTCCGGCCCGGCTGCCGCAGGGCTTGTTCCTGGGATCCGAGACAGCCTGCAGCTCCGGGCAGCCGCAGGCCTTAAGCTTCACCCCCACCGTTGATCTCACCAAGATTTGCGGCCAGCCGATCGGCAATTCCGTGACGCAGATTGTCACCCTGCAAAAGGAGTATCAGGCATCCGTGCTGGCCGCGGGGCCGACGATGAACAGCTCATACATCGCCAACGCCGGGGCCGATGGCATTGACATCACCGGCACAAATCTGATCGCTCCTAACTACATCAGCCCGCGCTCGGTGCAGATGAACCTTGGCGTCCAACATGAGTTTCGCCGGGGAACAGTACTGACGGTAGACTTTTTGCGCAATATTTCCACGCACAGCCTGCTTAGCATTGACACCAACCACGTGGGCGATTCCCGCTTTCCCAATCTGGCGAATGCTCAGGCCGCTATCGCCGAGACGCTGGCGGACTGCGGCGTGGCCACGATTGACCAGGCCATCTCGGCCTGCCCAGGTCTGTACCCGCACGGGGGCGGAGTCACCATCGCTGACTTCGCGTTCCACCCGTTGCCCGCTGGCTCGCCGCCCGGCGCGGTTGCCCACGGACTCGACTCCGGGTACTCCCTCTGCGGCGGAACTCCCTGTCCCACCGCCGCGTTCCCCGGAATCAACCCCAATCTCGGCGCCAATCAGATGCTGTTTCCGATTGGCCGCTCCGTCTACAACGGCCTGCAGGCCACTTTGAAACAGGACGTGGATCGGCCCCTGCGCGGCGTTCGCCACGTAAATTTCCAAACTTCGTATTCGTTCTCCCGCTACGTAGCCACGGCGCGCGACAGCGACTACATCAATTTCGCCTACGACAATTCCCGGCCGTTGAAGTACATCGGTCCCAACGGCCTCGATCGCACTCACCAGATATCGCTCGGCGGATATGCCGATTTGCGCGGCGGATTTCAGCTCAGCCTCATCTCCCATTTCGACAGCCCGTTGCCTTCCGATGTCCGGCTGCCCACCAGCGGCAACGCCGGCGGAATCTTCCAGACCGACATTACCGGCGACGGCACCGGCGACGGATCGTTCAGCTCTAACGGCAGCCAAGGTGATCTGCTGCCCGGCACCAACGTCGGCGGTTTTGGCCGCTCCTTCGGCGTCAACGGCCTCAACCAGGCCATCAGTAAATTCAACACCACGGAGGTGGGCCATCTCACTCCCGCCGGCCAGGTTCTGGTGGACGCGAAGTTATTCACCCAAGCGCAAATGTCCGAACTCGGCGCCGTCATCAATGGAAATGTGCCGTTGCAGACCGCGCCTGTCGGCGCCATCGGCCAGGGCTGGCTCAAGACCTTTGATCTTGGCCTGAACTGGGGATACAAGATCAAAGACCGCGTCGAGTTGCGCCCCGGAGTCACCGTCTTCAACGTTTTCAACTTCTCGAACTTCGATGGTCCGGCGGCTCCCATTAGCCCCGTCCTCGATGGAACTCCCGGATCGCCCAACGGCACCACCACTGCCATTGAACATGGGATCAACGGAAACGCGCTGCGCCTTGGCTTGGGATCGGGCGTCAACGCTCTGGGATCGCCGCGCGCCATCGAGTTCGAACTGAAACTCAACTTCTAGCGCTGTGCTCGTTCTCGAGAACCGCCGTGAGGCTTGCGGCTCTGAGTTTTTGGGTGGCGCAGCGCTTTCAGCGCTGCGATCAGCACCGCGTCATGACACGGGGCTTTAGCTCGTGAGGGACGTTGTACAATGCCAGCATGCCTTTCCATCCGCATGGCAATCCCAACGCCGCCAAACACGGCCGTACTCCTCCTCCGGAGGACACCTTCGAAGAAGCCGCTTTCCTCAAGCAACTGGGCGAAAAGCAGAAACCGGTCTCGATCAAGCTGCTCGACGGCCAACTCCTGCGCGGCTGGATCGAGTACTACGACCGCAACATGGTCCGGCTGACCCGCGAAGGCGCTCCCAATCTGTTCATCTTCAAGCACGAGATCATGTACATCGCCGAGGATGCTGGAAAAAAGAAGTAGAAGGTTCGGTTTCAGACCTTAGCCTCAGACCTCAAACCCGCTCTTCATGGTGTTGTCATTCCGAGCGCAGCGAGGAACCTGCTGTCTCTCGCCCGCGCCAATTGCCGCGCTGCGTTATCATCGTTGTTCGCGCCAAGCTCGGACTCGAAAAGGTCCGAAGTCCAAGGTCCAATGTCCGATTCCCTCCATTCCGAGAGTTTCCTGCCCGCCACCTCCGCCATCGCCCGCGAAGCCGGCGCTCTGCTCATGCGGCATTTTCAGCAAGGGCTGAAGATCGAATACAAGGGTGACGCCGACCTGGTCACCGCCGCCGACCGCGCTTCCGAAGTGCTCATCCGCGAACGCCTCAGCCAGCAGTTTCCGTCGCACGATGTGTTGGGCGAAGAGCAAGGCCTCAACGATCGCGGCAGCGAATACCGCTGGTATGTGGATCCGCTGGACGGTACCACGAACTTCGCTCACGGCTATCCGGTATTTTGCGTCTCGATGGCACTGGAACGCCGAACTGCTGACTCAGCCAACCGGATCGCCGCGGTGGTCTACGATCCCACGCGCGACGAACTGTTCACCGCCGAGCAGGGAAGAGGCGCGCACCTGAACGGCGAGTCTATCCACGTGTCGCCCACCGCGCAGCTAAAGGAATCCTTGGTTGCGACGGGCTTTCCCAGTCACAAACGCCACAAAAACCCGAACATCCACTTCTACCACCAGATCACGCTCCACACTCACGGCGTGCGGCGCGCCGGATCGGCAGCGCTCGACCTCTGCAACGTAGCCTGCGGCCGCTTCGACGGCTTCTGGGAATTCAACCTCAACCCCTGGGACACAGCTGCCGGCACTCTCATCGTCGAAGAAGCGGGCGGTCAGGTCAGCCGGTTCGACGGCTCTCCGTTTCAGCTCGACAGCCGGGAGACGCTGGCCTCGAATGGCTTGCTCCACCAGGCCCTGGTGCACGAATTTCAGCAGATATTCGGCGGGCGCGGCCTCGATCCCCTCCCCGACCCCCGGGCATACCGGCGGTAACTAGAACCCCCGGCGCCCTGGTCTTAAAGTAGAACTTTAATGAGATTCTTGGAGAAGTCAGCCATGAAACGAAATCTGACGTTAACGTTGCTCGCGTCGGCCGTGATTTGTTCGGTGCTCACAGTCGCGGTGGCCGCGCCGCCGGTCGGTCCGCCTGATGCCGCGTACCTGCAGTCCTTCGAACAATGGAAATCTGAACAGACCGCCGACCTCAAAGCCAATTGGCTGTCCCTCGTCGGTCTTTTCTGGCTCAAGCCGGGTACGAACACCTTCGGTTCCGCCTCCGACAACGCCATCGTCTTCCCCAAAGGCCCCGCCCATGCCGGAGAGTTCGATCTCGATGGCACTGAAGTCACGCTCCATCTCCTCCCCGACGCACAAGCGACCATCGCCGGCCAACCCGCGCACACTGCCAAAATGGCCCCGGATACTTCTGACCACGTTACCAAGGTCGTCATGGGGACTCTGACCTTTCACGTCATCGTCCGGGGCCAGCATGTTGGCATCCGGGTACGCGACTCCGATAGCGCCGCCTCCCGCGACTTCAAGGGCATGCAGTTCTATCCGCTCGACCTGAGTTATCGAACGACGGCTACCTGGCAGCCTGCCGAAGCGAACAAAACCGTTGAGGTGCCCAACGTGCTCGGGGAAGTCTCTTCCGAGCCTGTCCCCGGCGTGGTTGCCTTTCAGCTTCACGGCCAGGAGCTAAAACTCACCGCCCTTGGTGGCGATGCCAAGACCGGCCTGTTCTTCGTTTTCTCCGACCCGACCGCAAAGGCCGCCGCAACTTATCCGGGCGGACGCTTCCTCGATACCGGGCCGGTCGTGGACGGCAAGGTGGTTCTGGATTTCAATCGCGCCTACAACCCGCCGTGCGCGGTCACGCCTTATGCGACCTGCCCATTGGCGCCAAAAGAAAACCGGCTGACCATACCGATCCCCGCCGGGGAGAAGTTTGACCGCAAGGCGCACCCGCATCATTGAAAGTTGCAGGCAAGGCGGCTTAACCACGAAGCGCTATAATATGGCGCCGAGTACGTCAAGCCGGCGTTGCAAGCACGCCGCAAGCCAAGGAGGAGAGAGGGCCTTGGGACGTGGTTCAAAGAATCCGCATCGAGTTCCTCTTACCGTCTTCATCCTCACACTCTGCGCGCTTCTGGTGAGCAGTTCATGTCAGTCCTCGCAACGGATCCTGCCAGAAAAAGCTGCCGGTTCAGTGCTCGGTATGGAAACGATTCCGCGCACACCAGAACGCCTGGCACGTGGAAAGTATCTGGTCGAGGGCGTAGTGCAGTGTTTCTTTTGTCACTCCGAAATTGATTATCAGCACCGGGGAGGGCAGCCGTTGCCCGGCAAGAAAGGCGGAGGGTTCATCTTTCCACCCGAGGAGAGCGAGGTGCCCGCTCCCTACCGTGTGGTCGCTCCTAACATTTCTCCCGATCCTGACTACGGTGCAGGAAAATGGAAGGACTCCGATTTCGTACGCGCTCTGAGGCGGGGCATCGGACACGATGGCAGGACGCTTTTTCCGCTCATGCCGTACAGCTATTTCCGCAATCTCTCCGACGAAGATCTGGCTTCCATCATAGTCTATGAGCGCTCGATTGCTCCGGTGCACATCAAGAGACCCGAAACGGCGTTGCCGGATGATATCAAACAAGCCCTCCAGCCCGCGCTGCCTCTGGAACACGTGCCGGACCCCGACAAATCTGACGCTGTGAACTACGGCAAGTACCTGGTCACAGTGGGACACTGCGACTTGTGCCATACACCTGTGGATGAGAAGGGCAACGCTCTGCCGGGAATGCTATTCGCCGGTGGGCAGCTGGCCGAAGGACCGTGGGGACCAACCGTTGCCAGCCTGAATCTCACACCCGATCCGTCGGGTTTAGCCTATTTTGACGAGGCCATATTCATTGACACGATTCGCCACGGGCAAGTTAAGGCCCGGCTGCTCTCGAACGCCATGCCTTGGGGCTACTTCCGCAATCTTACGGACAGCGATCTTAAGGCGATTTTCGCCTACCTGAGAACGCTGAGACCGGTTCAGCATCGTGTGGACAATACGGAGCCGCCCACCTACTGCAAACTCTGCCGGGCCAAGCATGGTTTTGGCAACCGGAACTGAACTGTTTGCACCAGAGCAAAAGCTTGGGAGAAGGTAGAATAAACTCCATCTGGGCTTGGGGTTGGGCCGACATCACTAATTTTCGGCTTGTTAAGAGGACGATTTGTGGTTAGTCCATTGCTGGAGCGAAAAATCGAAAAGCGTCCCGACAAGGTGCGCCTCTTGGGACGCATTCTCTTTCTCACCGAAGACCCGGAACTCATCCAGCGTCAACTCGCCGGTGAGGATCTGCCCTGGGACACGAAGAATCCCGCCAACAATCCCAAACTGCGCGATGACATTTCAACCGACGAAATCACGCCGGCACACTACTGTTTCTATTTCGACGAAACCCTCGGCGAGATTCCATATCTCGGCCTGAAATGCGGCAACATTTTGCCCATCGGCCGGGGCGACGTCAAGCGCGGAGGCTTCGTCTGCGCGGTCAGCGGCAAACGCCGCGGCAAAGGTTCGAGCCGCGAGCAGTCTCCCTATGCCGAAATGTGCGCCGGCATCCGCGTGGTAATCGCGGAGAATATCGAGCGCATTTACAAGCAGAACTGCCAGAACCTGGGATTGCTGACCTCGACCAACTTTGGGCTGATTGATCGCATTCGGGGCGGGGAACAAATCGCACTCAGCGAATTCACTACCGGCGAAGACGAAATCACGCGCCAGGTCATTGAGCACGGTGGCCTGTTTCCGTTCAACGTCGCGCGCATGCAGGGAAAGGTCTTCCTGCCGCCGATCAAGGGCGGAAGCCAAACCCAGCCCATGACCCTGCCCGAAAAGATCTTCGCCCGCCACATGATCAATGAGAAGGGCGATGCTGGAGTCCCATCCGTCCAGCCCGGCGACACCGGCTTTGCCCGCGCCGACCTCCGCTTCAGCCACGAATACGTCACGCCCATGGCCGCCATCTTCTTCGAGCGCTACGTCGGCAAAGATGCCAAAGTCAACGATCCTTCCAGCATCCTGTTTTTCCGCGATCACCTCACCTTTCTCGACGAAGTCATCTCCGAAGAAAAGAAGAAACTGGGACTGCTCGACCTCGCCACCCAGCTCAAGCTGAAGCAGCAGGACTTCGCCAAAAAGCAAGGCATCCGCCTGCACGGCGAACTGACCGACCGCAAAGGTTCAGAAGGCATCTGCCACTCCATCGTTCTTGAAACCTACGCTCTGCCCGGCCAGCTCAACATCGGCTCCGATTCGCACACGCCGCACGTCGGGGCGATCGGCTGCGTGGCTTTCGGCATCGGCACAACCGACGTCTTCAATTCCTGGATCACCAAAGATGTACGCGTGAAAGTGCCCGAGTCGGTCAAGATCATCATTCGTGGCAAGAAGCACGCCAACGTCACCGCCAAAGATTTCATTTTGAAGATTCTGAGTCTCGACTACGTCCGCAGCGGCAAAGCGCTCGCCGAGGTCATGGAATACGCGGGCGAAGCCATCGAAGAACTCAGCGTGGACGAGCGCGCCACCATGACCAACATGGCCGCCGAAATCGGAGGCTTTACCGGCATCGTCGCGCCCGACAGGAAGGCCGTAGACTTTCTGGTCGAGCGCCGCGGCATCGAGCGCAAGAAAGCCGAAGGCATGATCGCGGGACTCTACTCTGATCCTGGCGCCCAATATGCCCACGTCATCGAACTCGATGCTGCGGAAATCACCCCGATGGTCGCCACTCCCGGTGATCCCGGAAACGGCAAATTCGTTCGCGAGCTGAACACTCCCGTACCCGTTGAAATCGCCTACGGCGGCACCTGCACCGCCGGCAAAAACGAAGACATGGACATGTACGCGCTCGTGCTCGCCGATGCTCTCAAGCACAGCAAGCGCGTCGCCGAGTCCGTGAAGTTCTACATTCAGTTCGGCTCGCAGGAGACTCGTGAGTATTGCCTTCGCCGCGGCTACTTGGGAATCTTCCAGAAAGCCGGAGCGCACGTCATCGAGCCCAGTTGCGGCGCCTGCATCAATGCCGGCCCCGGTGTTTCCACCCGCCCCGACCAGGTTGTCATCAGTGCGCAGAACCGCAATTTCCCCGGCCGCAGCGGCCCCGGCCAAATGTACCTGGCCTCACCATTGACGGTCGCCGCCAGCGCCGTGGCGGGCCATATCGTCGAATACGAACCCAGCGAGAAGGAAGAGTTGGTGGGGGCCTAGGCCTGGTCATCGAGAATGGCGTTGTCATCCTGAGCGAAGCGAAGGACCTGCGCACCTTCCCTGCGGCGAGATGCTGCCCAGCCGAACGTTCTCGACTCGATTGCTAACTTCTATGGCTCCGAGGCGTCTGAGCACCGAGGAGGACCCCATGACCCGTTCCCGCCTGCTTCTCGTCGCGAGCATCACGGTTAGCTTTGCCGTCGCTGCGACGGCCTTCCGCGCCTCGCTGCCTTCGACTGCGCCGACTGGTTCGGTCACCGCCGCCGCTCCAATGCTCGAGCCGCGCTCCGGCCACACCGCGACTCTGCTGCCCGACGGCAAGGTTCTCGTCGCAGGCGGCATGCGGCGCAATCAGGACTTCTACAAGTCCGCTGAACTCTACGATCCCGCTACCGGCAGATTCCAACCCACGGGCGAAATGAGCGTCGGACGAGTTGGCCAGGTTGCAGTCCTGTTGCGCTCCGGAAAGGTGCTGATTGCCGGAGGATGGGTGGGACAGGGCGGCACCGACTTGGCTGAACTGTACGACCCGGCTACCGCCAAGTTCACTCCGATCGCGAAGATGACCACCCGCCGCGGCCAGCCCAGCGCCACCTTGCTGAACGACGGCGACGTGCTCATCGCCGGAGGCGAGGAGAGCAATGACGATTCCCTGGCCTCGGCGGAAATCTTCGACGCGAAGAAGCTTTACTTCCGCACCACTGGTTCGATGCATCAAGCCCGCGTTTCCCATACGGCGACACTGTTGAATGACGGACGCGTCCTCATTGCGGGCGGCTACGCCGGCGCCGTCTCCTCAAGGGCGGAGCTTTACGATCCGCGCACTGGCGCTTTTACCGTGACAGGCAGTCTCGGGACCGCGCGCTGCAAGCACACCGCCGGCCTGCTCCCCGATGGACGGGTGCTGATCGCAGGCGGGTCCGATTCGCGCGGCTGGAACGGGAACCTAAGCAGCGCCGAAATCTACGACCCCCGCAAAGGATCGTTCGCGGCCGCCGCACCCATGAAAGACAGTCGCTTCAAGCTCCCCGACGAGGCGGTGCAGTTGCCCTCAGGAAGATTGCTGATTGCCGGCGGAAGCAGGTTGGTCGAAGTATTTGATCCCGCAAGTGGGCAGTTCATCGCCGCCGCCGGTCAAATAAGTGACCGCTGGCATTTTATGGCCGAAACGAAACTGCGTGACGGCAGCGTATTGCTGACGGGCGGCTATCCCAACAACGATCGGGCCACGGCAGAGACCTGGATCTATCGCCCCTAGCACGCACGTGTAAGTGGTTGATTTCAGTCGCCGTGGCTGAAATCAGCCACCCCCGCCACGGCAACTTTTTCGCCCCATCGGAGTTCCTACGAAGTAGAGATCGTGGCAAGCGCGGCTCAAGAAGGCGCCAAAAGCCACGAAGCGGTTCCTGATCCGTTTGCGCTAAGCGTAGCGGATCGCTGGCGAGGAGGGGATATGCGATACCTGAAATACATTGCTTTGCTGACGGCGGTGATGATGTTTCCGCTGGCCCAGTCGCAGGCGCAGGTGGCAGTTGGGATTGGCGTTGGCCCCGGCTATATTGCCGGACCGCCCGTTTGCGCCTACGGCTACTACGGATACTATCCTTACGCTTGCGCGCCCTACGGCTACTACGGACCGAACTGGTTTGCAGGCGGAGTGTTTATCGGTGCAGGCCCGTGGTACCACGGTTGGGGACATCCCTATTGGGGACGTGGCTGGTACGGTCGTCCGTACGGAGGCCACGGCTGGTACGGTCGTGCCGGCTGGGGATATCGCGGAGGCTATGACCGAGGGTATAGCCGCGGCTATGTGGGCGGCAGTTTCCATGGAGGGGGCGGTTTTCACGGCGGAGGTGGCTTCCACGGTGGTGGCGGTTTCCACGGCGGTGGCCACCGCTAAGGCTCGAATCGGAAAACCTGACTTCAGACATTGATCGCGATCGCACTCGAAGGGCTGAGCACTTAAATGCTCAGCCCTTTGTCACTGTTCCCCTTGGTGCAGATGTAGTATGTTGCGGCCAAGGGAGATTCTTATGCAGCCACCGGCAAGCAAGGGAAACCAGGTTGTGGTGGCTTGCACCGACGGTCAGCGACTGAAGGGCTACGTCTCCAATTTCCTGCCGACCCGCGATTCCTTCCGCCTTTTTCCCGCCGAGAACTCACCCCAGGATCAGGGCAAAGACCTCCGGCTCGGCAATCTCAAGGCGATCTTCTTTGTGAAAGATCTAGCCGGCCACAGCGAGCACAAAGACGCCTACGATGTAACCAAGCTGTCGCATGGGCGAAAGATTGAGGTTACATTCGCCGACGGTGAGAAAATCATCGGCGCCACCGAAGCCTACAACCCCCAGAAATCCGGCTTCTTCCTGTTTCCCGCCGATCCGGAATCCAATAACCTTCGCGTCTTCATCGTGAACCGCAACGCCGTCAAAGTCGTGTTTCTCTAGTCAGCTTAGAGCCAGGCTTTTGGGTGGCGCAGCGCTTCGAGCGCTGCGATAGCTGCCAGCTCTTAGGGGCTTCAGCCGCCGCGTTACATGTTTGACACAATTTTCGGGCCCCGTCCGTTCGCTGTACCGTTCCCCCGCATTCTTGCTAGAATGTCCGCTCCCGCGGATCGCCCGGAACGACCGCCGTAGTAAGATACATTTATAGATCTCAGGAGACAGACCCCTATGGCCTACGTGATTGCTGAGCCCTGCATCGGCACCAAAGACACCGCCTGCGTGGACGCGTGCCCCGTGGATTGCATCCATCCCAAGAAAGATGAGCCTGCCTACGCGACCGAGGAATTGCTCTACATTGATCCGGTCGAGTGCATTGACTGCGGTGCCTGCGTTCCGGTCTGCCCGGTGTCGGCCATCTTCGCCCTCGACGATCTGCCGGAGAAATGGAACGCATTCACTGAGCGCAACGCCAAATACTACGGACGCTGACACCACGCAGATGACCGGCGGCAGCCCGCCCGTCGGCCCTTCGCCGTCATGGGTTCAAGAGTTACAGTTCTATGCGAAAGAGCGCGCGTTCGCTCTGGACGCGTGCTTTTTCTTGCGGACGTTAGGCCAACGAGCGACGACCAACGGCCTACCGACGACCACCCCTGCTCACCGCCGCCCCCTCTTCCACTAGAATCACGCACAGACATGGCCCTCCGGGAATCAGAAGCGATCGTGCTGCGCACCTATCCTATGCGCGAAGCCGACTTGCTGGTTACGTTCTTCACGCGCTCCGAAGGCAAAGTGCGCGGCGTGGCGCGCTCGGCCAAAAAGTCGAAGCGGCGATTCGGCGGTGCCCTCGAGCCGCTGACCTACGTGCGCGCCTTCTACGACGTGCGCGAGCGCCAGGAACTCGTCCGGCTCGATGCCTGCGATGTGCTCGAATCCCCTCTCGCTTCGGAGGTCAGCTACGCCCGAGCCGTCGCGCTCGGCCACATCGCAGAGTTGCTCGACGAACTTCTGCCCGACCGCGAGTCCAACGACGCTATCTTCCGCCTCACGCTCTCCGTTTTGCACGTTCTGACCGGCCCCGAGGTCTGGATGCCGATCACCTACTTCGAACTCTGGCTGACCCGCCTGGTCGGCTTCCTGCCGGAACTGACCGAGTGCATCGTCTGCGGACGCAACCTCAACGGCAGCCGCGCCTGGTTCCACGCCCTTGCCGACGGACTCATGTGCGCCGACGACAAACGCCTCGCCTCCTCCGAGATTTCCAGCGAATCGCGAGCCCTTGCCGCCCAGATGTTCCGCTCCCCGGTGGAGAGCTTTACCGAGAAGCCTTGGCCGAAATCCCAATGCGCTGACCTGCGAAAGTTCCTGATCCAGACCCTGCAGCGGCACATTGAAAAAAAGCTGGTCACGGCCGGGATGCTGGAGAAGGGAAGTTTCTAGCCGCTTGCAGTGCCGTGGAAGAGCGGCGCTTCCGGCGCCGCGTAAGGCGATGTTGGAGGATGGGCTTCAGCCCCGGCGGATGGCTGTTCGCTGGGGTTCATGATGGAAGACGACCACAGGGGCTGAAAGCTCGGACCCTATGCATCTCGCAACGCGGCCCTGTAAGGGCCGCTCTTCCACAGTGCTCCTGAACGAGCGTTTTCTTCCCCGCAGGCTGACGGCTGCCGTCCCCTTCCGTTACAATCGTAGGTTAACCTGCTGGCTTCACGCGCAGTAAGGACTCGCAACTCGCTGTTGCCTCCTGGCCTTTCGCTTGGATCACGGCAGTTGAGCTGAAAGTTAAGAGCCAGTGGCCAAGAGCTAAGGGCCAAGAGCCGAACCGTGACTTCATCTTCCCCCAACCCGCTGACCTTCCAGGAACTCATCCTCCGCTTGCAGACCTTCTTCGCCGAACGCGGATGCGTGCTGCAGCAGCCTTATGACGTGGAAGTCGGCGCCGGCACCATGGCGCCGGAAACTTTCCTGCGTGTGCTCGGCCCGAAGCCCTACAAGGTCGCGTATGTGCAGCCCTCGCGCCGCCCTGCCGACGGCCGCTACGGCGAGAACCCCAACCGCCTGTTCAAGCACATGCAGCTGCAGGTCATCCTGAAACCTCCGCCAGAAAACGTCCAGGAGTTGTACCTCGAATCGCTGGCCGCCATCGGCATTGACCTCCGCCACCACGACATCAAGTTCGAGGAGGACAACTGGGAGTCGCCCACCCTCGGCGCTTGGGGCATCGGCTGGCAGGTCATGCTCGATGGCCTTGAAATCACCCAATTCACCTACTTTCAGCAGTGCGGCGGCGTGGATTTGTTTCCGATTTCGGCCGAGCTGACCTACGGCCTGGAGCGCATCGCCGCGTTCCTGCAGGACGTGGATTCGATCTACGACATCGTGTGGGCGCGCGATCCGGAAACCGGCAGCGTCGCAAAGTACGGCGATGTACGCTTGGACGACGAACTGCAGTTTTCCGTCTACAACTTCGAAGTCGCCGACGTCGAAAAGGCCTGGAAGCACTTCGAGCTGTGCGAATCCGAGTGCAAAGGATTGCTAGACCAGTATGCGACCCTGTCAAAAGAAGCGGCCTCGGGTGATGGAATCGTCCGGCGGAGGCAGCGTTTCCCGTTGCTCGCCGCTTACGATCTCTGCCTGAAGTGCTCGCACCTGTTCAACATCCTCGACGCCCGCGGAGCGATTTCGGTGACCGAGCGTATCGGAGTGATCGCCCGGGTACGTGCCCTGGCCGTAAGCATCGCCAAGGCCCGGGTAGACCAGCAGAAACACAATCAACAAGATGACGAGCCTCCAGAAACGATAGACGGCGAGCCCGCACCCGTCCACGAGAAAAAAACGAAGCAGAAGAAAGAGACCTTGTCGCCGGTTGGCTGAGTTGCTCGAGATTTTGCATGCCAGACTTCTTACTCGAAATCGGTTGCGAAGAAATTCCGGCGCGCATGATTGACGCCGCCTCGCAAGAGTTGCGCGACCGTGTCGGAGCTCTGCTCACGCGCGAGCGGCTGCCGGCCGCGGAGATATCATGCTTCGATACGCCCCGCCGTCTGGCGGTTCTCGCCTCCGGCATCGCCGCCGCCCAGGCCGATGTGGTCGAGCAAGCCACCGGGCCGTCGGTAAACGTTGCCTATAAAGACGGCCAGCCAACGCCGGCCGCCCACGCCTTCGCCAAAAAAGCTGGCCTGCACGTCGCCCAACTCGAAAGAGTCACAACTCCCAAGGGCGAGTACATCGCCGCCAAGGTCACCAGGAAAGGCCGTACCGCCGCCGAGATTCTCGCCGAAGCCCTCCCCAAAGAAATCGCGGCAATCTACTGGCCCAAGAGCATGTACTGGCGCAGGACCAACGAGCGCTTCGTCCGCCCGGTGCGCTGGCTGGTCGCCATGCTCGATGGAGAAGCGATCCCGCTGGAGTTTGACGGCATCCAGGCCGGCAACACATCGCGTGGCCACCGCATCCTGTCCGACGGCGCCGTCGCGATTCCGCGCGCCGGCTCGGCTTATGTCGAAGCCCTGCGGGCCGCTAAGATTCTCGGCCGCACCGAGCGCGAGCAGCAGATTCGCCAGGCCCTCGACGCAGCCACCCGGGCCATCCCCGGCGCCCGCTGGCGCGAAGACAAATCCCTGCTCGAAACTGTCATCAACCTGACCGAATTTCCTTCGGTCATTTTGGGCAATTTCGAACCGCAATTCCTCGCCCTGCCAGAAGAAGTTCTGGTCACGGTCATGCGCGACCATCAGAAGTATTTCGCGGTCGAAGACGCGAACGGCAAACTGCTCCCGCATTTCCTAGCAGTCCTCAATACCGACAGCGACCCGCGCGGCCTGATTCGCCACGGCAACGAGCGTGTTCTGCGAGCCCGCTTCAACGACGCCCGTTTCTTCTGGCAGACCGACCAGAAGAAGTCGCTGCTGGAGCGCCTCGAGTTGCTCCGCCACGTCACCTTCCAGAAAGACCTCGGCAGTTATTACGAAAAGACGCAGCGCGTACAGCGCCTCTGCAGTTGGCTGAGCGAGATTCTCAAGCGCCATGACATTGCCGTCCGCCCAGGAGTCACCCACAAGGCAGCCTGTCTGGCCAAAGCCGACCTCACCACCGAACTGGTGAAAGAATTCACCGAACTGCAGGGCATCGTTGGCGGCCTCTACGCGCGCGTTCAGCAGCTCGATGCGGGCCTGCCCGAAGCGACCCGCATGGCCATCGCCGACACCATCTACGACCACTACAAGCCAGAATCCACTGACGACGACGTCCCCCGCTCGATCGAAGGCGCCGTGCTCTCGATTGGCGACAAGGCCGACACCATCGCCGGCATGTTCGCGCTCGGCCTCGTTCCTAGCGGTTCGAAAGATCCCTTCGCTCTGCGCCGCCAGGCCAACGCCATCGTCAAAGTCGTCGCCGAAAAGAAGCTGCCCCTGCGCCTGGACGACATGATGCGCGACGCCCGCACCGGCTATCATCCGTCTGAGGCGGAGAAGAAATTCGTGGACAATGTTAAGTTTTCCGACTCCATCGCAACCTTCTTCCGCGAGCGCCTGGAGTTTTTCCTGAAAGATGTACGCGGATACGCCTATGATGTAGTGAAGTCCGTACTGGGCGCCGATGCCGACGACGTGGTAGACGCCCTGCAACGGGCCGAGGCGGTGAAGCAGGTTCTCCACATGCCCGAGTTCCAGGCTATTGGCTCGGCCTGCAAGCGCATCCGCAATATCTTGAAACAGGCTGCGGAGAAGGGAATTCAGCCGGCTGCCAGGTTCGAAGCATTCCCAGATTCGGCGCCGGAAGAGAAGAGTCTCGCTGCCTACGTCGAAAACGATGGGCCGAAGATTGAAGCTCATCGCAAGGACAAGCGCTATGGCGACGCTTTGCTCTTGCTTGCCACCGCTCGCGACCGCGTGGACGCCTTCTTCGACAAAGTCATGGTTATGGTCGAAGACGAGCGGGTTCGCGCCAATCGCCTGGCGCTGCTGCAAACGCTGTTAAAGGAATTCTCCACGATCGCCGATTTTTCTGAGATCGTGACCGAAGGCAAGGTGTAAAGGCAAAGGTTTAGGGGATCCAGGATCCCTCGTGCATCACAAGTTCCGAATTCGCAAATCTGCGTTACAAAGGACTCATATATGGCCACCATCACTCTCCCCGAAGCAGACGTTCAGGAAAAGAAAACCACAGCCAAGCCCGCCTCCACCAAATACGTCTACTTTTTCGGCGGCGGCAGCGCTGACGGCAACGGCAAAATGAAAGATATTCTCGGCGGCAAAGGCGCAGGCCTGGCCGAAATGACCAACGCTGGCCTCCCCGTGCCCCCGGGATTCACCATCCAGACCGAAGCTTGCCGCGAGTACATGCGCGGCAGCCTGTCGAAAGAGGTTGACCAGCAAATGAACGAAGCGCTGGCCAAGCTCGAGTCCTTGCAAGGCCAGAAGCTCGGCGAAGGCGAGAATCCGCTGCTGGTCAGCGTGCGCTCCGGCGCCAAATTCTCCATGCCTGGCATGATGGACACTATCCTCAACCTCGGCCTCAATGACAAAAGCGTCGAGTCGCTGGCCAAGCGCAGCAACAATCCGCGCTTCGCCGCCGACTCCTACCGTCGGCTGATTCAGATGTTCGGCAACGTTGTGCTCGACATCGAGAAATCCGCCTTCGAGGAAGTCTTTGACGCCAAGAAAGCGCAGCGCAAGACCAAGCTCGACACCGACCTGACTACCAAAGATCTGCTGGAAGTCATCGTTGAATACAAGAAAGTAGTCAAGAAGCACGCCAAGCGCGACTTCCCGCAAGACCCGCGCGAACAGCTGGTCATGGCTCGCGACGCCGTATTCCGTTCCTGGCAGAACGACCGCGCCAAGCACTATCGCCGCATCAACAACATTGACGACATGCTGGGCACCGCCGTCAATGTGCAGGCCATGGTCTTCGGCAACCTCGGCGAGACCAGCGGCACCGGCGTAGGTTTCACCCGTAACCCGGCCACCGGGACGAAAGAGTTCTATGGCGAGTTCCTCATGAACGCCCAAGGCGAAGACGTGGTTTCGGGCGTGCGCACCCCGGTCCACATCTCCGAACTCGAGAAGATCATGCCCGCGGTCTACAACCAGTTGCGCGACATTACCACCCGCCTGGAAAAGCACTACAAAGACATGCAGGACTTCGAGTTCACCATCCAGGACGGCAAGCTCTACATGCTGCAGAC
>JBBIPV010000028.1:0-36462 GCA_037442635.1 Terriglobales bacterium
TTAAAAAGATGCTAATTATATAGCATAAGTTTCTTATGCGTGAAATGGATTGACGAGCCCTTGCCCCAGCCCATCGATAGTCTTCAAAACGCCATGCGCCTTGCCGCCGCCGAAGCACGAAAATGGCATGGCGCGACGTCGCCCAATCCGCCGGTCGGGGCTATCGCTCTTGATGTCGACGGCAATGTGCTGGCCGTTGCTGCACATCAACGCGCGGGACGGCCTGACGATTGCAGTTTCAGAATCCACCAATGTTTCGCAGATAGCAAAACGTACCGTGCTGAGCAGCAGCGCATTGGCGGTGCTGGCGCCGATTCTGGAAGAAGTTGCGGGATGGGAGCGCTACCGCATTCGCAGCTTTTTTGAAGCCAACGGCATGCTGATTCAGGACTGGCAGCGCGTACGCACCGACTGGCTCACGCTGCGGCCCACAATCGAACCGGTAGAGACGAAGGGAGCGGCATAAGAGGAAAACCGGGCTGCGGCCGGGGAAGTAATGCGCCTCTAAACGGCGACGCCGTGCAATTGCCGGAACCGCGCCGCCGCCTCGCGGCCCATGTAACGTTCCAGAATCTCCGGGTCGGTCTGGCGCAAATCTACTACGACCAGCCCATCGAGCGCATTCGAGAACTTGCGATCCACGTTGAAGCTGATCATCTTGCCGCCGATTTTGGCGTATTGCCGCAGAAGAATCGGCAGGCCCTTGCCGTCCGGTTCGACGGCAGTAATGGATTCCGAGAGATCGTTGAGGTCCCGGCAGGCGCTGCTCACCTCGCGGCACTCCCGGCGCCGCAGCCGGGCCGGACGAAACGGGCGTCTCGGCTTGATCAGTCGCGCCAGGTTATCCTGCTGCATGTGCGCTTCGAAAAAGTGGTAAATCATTTCGCGCGAAGCGATGTTGTAGTCGTTGCTGATGCTGACAGCGCCAAACAGGATAGGGGTCTCAGGCCGTTGCGCCACCAGCTGCGCGATGGCCTTCCACAACAGGAGTAGCGGCGCGTATTGCCGCTGGTATTCCGGCCGGATAAAAGAGCGCCCTAACTCCAGGGCCGGACCGAGGCGTTGGAAGATCCTCTCGTCGTAACGGAAAAGAGTGCTGGTATAGAGTCCGTCAATGCCGTGCCGGGGCAGAATTTCCGCGGTATTTCCCGCGCGATAAGCTCCGATCAATTCGTGCTCGGACCTGTGCCACAGCAGCAGGTGCTCGTAGTAGTTGTCGAAGCGATCGAGGTCCAGGCTCTTGCCGGTTCCTTCTCCAACTTTGCGAAAAGTCAATTCGCGGAGCCGCCCTATTTCTCGCATCAGCTGAGGCATTTCCCGCGCGGTACCGCGGTAGACCGCGAGGTCGCCGTTTTGAGCAAGGCACCGTTCCGGCCCAAGGTTGTGGATTTCCTCGGCCAGATGCTCCGGGGCGGCCGAATCCGCAATCGGCTCCTGAAGGTTCCAAACCAGCTTCGATTGAACCGCGGTCAACCCCGTCTGAAGCAATTCGCCTAAGGGCATAATCCACAGGTACCTGAATTAGTTTGCAGTCAGGTAACGGGTTGATGAATGCCTGATGAATATTCGCCTGAGAGAAACTCGAGAGTAACCTATGGTAACCGGGTGAGCCTTTAGGTCTCAAGCCGGAAGCGGGTTTCAGCCAGCGCATACAGCCTGCGCCAGACCAAGCGATTGACCGTCACCACCGTAGCCGCCATCATGATGGTCGCGGCCAGGAGAAGATCGAAGTTGCCTGCGTCGGTCGCCTGGGAAATCGTCGCTCCCAGGCCTGTGGTCGTGTAGATGTGGCCCTTGAAGTGGAAATATTCGGCGACGATGCTGGCGTTCCAAGCGCCGCCAGATGCAGTCACCAGTCCGGTAACCAAGTAAGGAAAAATTCCAGGCAGGATCAGCTTCTTCCAGCGTTCCATTCCGCGCAGGCGGAAAACGGAGCAGCATTCTTTCAAGTCGGTGGGAATGGCGATCGCCCCGGCAATTACATTGAACAGGATGTACCACTGGGTGCCCAGGAGCAGCAGTACGATGGAACCGACACCGAGCCCTCCGCCCACACGGATCAGCAGCAACAGCACGACCGGGAACAATGCAGTGGCCGGCACCGAGGCAGCGATCTGCGCCAGGGGCTGGGCAATGCGCGCCAGCCGTGGATTGAAGCCAATGGCCACGCCGGCGGGAATCGTCCACAGCGCACCCAGCAGCAGCGCCAGGTTGACCCGCAGAAAGGTCGCGCCCAAACCGAGGGTGACTTCGTGGAACTCCGCCTTTTGTATACCGGTCAAAATCATCGTCACACGAATCACTCCGTAGCCAATTCCGGCAAGCAGTGCAAGTCCCAGGATGCGAAGCAGCCAAAGCTTCCAGGCTGATTGTTTCCCGGTCTCGTGACCGGCAGCGGGCTTGGCAAACCGCAACATCAAGCGCTCGCCCAGCGGACTTAACGCTTGCCTGCGAATTCGCGCCAGGCTGCGCGAGCGCCGGATGAGGTCGAGCACCCAGGATCGCGGCGCATCCGTGCTCTCGACCTGTTCGACTTTGAATTTCTCGGCCCATGCGATGACCGGCCGCCACACAAACTGGTCGAGGAGCACGATCACCGCGACCATGGTAACCACTCCCCACAGGATTGAAGGCGTGTCGCCAGCGCTGGCCGCGGTCTGCAGGTAAGATCCAAGCCCTGGCAGGCGGAAGTCCCGCGAGCCGAGCACGAACATTTCGCAGGCCATCAGGAAAAACCAGCCGCCGGCGACCGACATCATCGAGTTCCAGACCAGCCCGATGGCGGCAAATGGAAGCTCCATCTGGAGGAATCTCTGCCACCAGCTGAAGCCGTATATCTTCGCCGCTTCGCGCATGTCATTGGGAACGCTCTTGAGCGAAGCGTAGAAACTGAAGGCCATGTTCCAGACCTGTCCGGTGAAGATCAGCAGGATGGCGCCCGCCTCTACGCCGAGCTGCCGGCCCGGAAACAGCGCGACCATCGCCAGCATCACTCCCGGAAGAAAACTCAGTACCGGGATGGACTGCAGCACGTCAAGCAGGGGAATCATGAAGCGTTCGGCTCGAGGGTTGTAAGCCGCGATGTAGCCATAGACGAGCGTAAAGGCGAGGCTCAGGACGTAAGCAATCGTGATCCGCAGCAGAGAATACCCCGCATAAACCGGCAGCATGAGAGGACTGCGTGAGATTTCGACTTCTGGCGTGAACGGACCAAGCCAAGTGCGCCCGACGACCAGCACGCCATAGAACAGCGCAATACCGGCAGCGCCCATCAGCAGATCAGGCAGGTAGGAGATCTCCAGGCTGGGCAGCTGAGTCCACAGACGGTACGCTGAAAACCCGCGCAGACTGGCCGATTTCTTCAGGGGAGTCATGCCGTGTGCTCTCAGGATTCGCGAGTTGAGTTCTGATTCGGAGAGGCAGCGGCGTCGCTCAGGGGTACTTCTGCCTGAGTTAACCGGCCGCTTACCCGGTCGTAATCAAAGATCTCGGCATAGCGGCCCCAGTTCATGGCAGTTTCGAATTGACGTTGCACCTCATCTTCCGCAAAGTGTTCGTCGAGAATGTCGTGGAAGAACTCGTCCGCAATCGAATGATCGGACTTGCGCTTCAAGACGCTGTCAATCTGTTTGAGGATGGTGACATGCTCGAGCGCCGCCTCCCGGAATAACTCTTTGCGGCGCTGAATGTCGGCATCGGCAAATCGGACTCCCTGCGGCGAAATCTGCACGTCGCCTTCTTTGAGCTGGGCAAAGCCTAGGAGCACGCAGGCCTCGAGAATCGGCAGCAGGTCTTCCACATCCATGACCAGCTCTTCCGACAGACGGAACAGATCCTCATGCCCGCCACGATCGTGCAACAACTCCAGCAGACCAGCCATCCCGCCTACGCGAGCGTGAGGAAGCATCTGATACTTCACGCTGCGAAGCGGCGCCTGCTGCTTCTTGAATGTCTCCGGGGTGATGCCGCCCTTGGGAAGAATGATCTCCGCCGTTGACTCCGCATCGGGCAAGGAGTGCTCGGCGTCGGGTTCAGTCATCACCTTGTAGATGTAATCGACGAGTTCGACAAAGCGGGGCGATTTGCGGTCGCGCGGGTGCTTGAGCCGGATGTTGAAGTCGGAGCGCACCCGGGCCGGGTTTCTGCCCAGCACCATCACGCGATCAGCCAACATGACCGCCTCTTCAATGTTGTGGGTGACGATGAAGATCGCGCTGGTCGGCATTTTCTTGCTCAACCACAGTTCCATCAGTTCGCCGCGCAGGTTTTCGGCGGTCAGCACGTCGAGCGCCGAGAAGGGTTCGTCCATGAACAGCACTTCTGGTTCGACGACGAGCGCGCGGGCGAAGCCGACACGCTGCTTCATGCCGCCGGAAAGCTCTTTGGGATACGCTGTCTCAAAACCGTCCAGACCCACCGTGTCGAGCGCGCGCAAAGCGCGTTTGCGGCGCTCCACGGCAGGGGCGCCCCGGGCTTCGAGCGGGGCCTCCACATTTTCGAGCACAGTGAGCCAGGGGAAGAGGGCAAAACTCTGGAAGACAATGGCGACATTGGGCGTTTGGCCATCCAGCGGCTTGCCATGCCAGAAGATCGAGCCCGCGGTCGGCTGCGACAGGCCGGTCAGGATGCGCAGCAGCGTAGACTTTCCACAGCCCGACGGGCCGAGCAAGGCTACGATCTTGCCCGGTTCGACGACGAGATTGGTCGTCCCCACAACCTCGATGCGTGTGCCATCCGGTTGCGGATACGACTTCTCGATCCCCACGGCTTCGATGATGGCGTCACTCACGCAAAACTCCCGTACCTTCTATACACGATCCGGCGCGAAGCGCAAAGCGCGCCGTCTGCCCATCTCGTTTGTCCAGGGAGCCGGCCGCTACGCCGCGAAAGTCGCTTCCGATGGGCTGGCGAAGGGCTTGGGCAGACGGTCACTCATTTCGGCCAGGTGGGCGAGCTTGGCCGACAACTCCGGGATCAGTTGGTCCGCGGCGAAGCGCCATCTCCAGTTGCCGCCATTGACGCTGGGCGTGTTCATGCGAGCCTCACTGCCCAGACCAAGCACGTCCTGCAGCGGGATGATGCTCAGGCTGGCGGTTGAGCACTGGGCCGCCCGGATGAACGCCCAGTGGACGCCATCGTCAGAGCGGCCCAGATAGCACTCGACATTGCGCCGCTCATGTTCGGCGGCGCCGGACTTCCACCATCCCGAGACTGTGTCGTTGTCGTGTGTGCCCGTATAGATCACTTTCCCGCCAGCCCGATGCGGCAGGTACATGTGGGCGCCCTCATCGCCAAACCCGAATTGCAGAACCGCCATGCCGGGAATCTGCAGCCGGTCACGCAGCGCATGCACTTCGGGAGTGATGTAGCCGAGATCTTCCGCGAAAAACGGCAGGCCGCCAAGCGCTTCACGGAGTTTCAGAAACAGGTCGTCGCGCGGACCATCCACCCAGCGCCCGTTTACGGCGGTCTCATCGTGCGCCGGAATCTCCCAGAACTGGTCGAATCCGCGGAAGTGATCGAGGCGGATGTAATCGCAGTTCTGCGTCGCCCACCGCAGGCGCTGGATCCACCACTCGTAGCCCCGCGCTTTCATCTCATCCCATCGGTACAGCGGGTTGCCCCAGCGCTGCCCAGTCTTGCTGAAGAAGTCCGGAGGCACGCCCGCTACAACCTCCGGCTCCAGGTTTTCATCGAGGCGGAAAAGCTCGCGATGCGTCCAGACGTCGGCGCTGTCATGGTTCACAAAGATGGCCACGTCGCCCACGATGCGGATCGCGCGCTCGGCGCAGTAGTGCCGCAAGGCCCGCCACTGCTCATAGAAAGCAAACTGGAGTGCGCTGCGAATCTGGATGTCGTCAGCCAGGCTCGTCCGTGCCTTCTCCAGGGCTGCCGGCTCGCGGGACGCCAGACTGCGCGGCCATTCATTCCAACCCTTGAGCTTGTAGCGCGCGCGCAAGGCATCGAAAAGAATGAAGTCCTCCAGCCACCAGGCATTTCCCATCTTGAAATTCTCGAAGCTCTGTCTCGCGTCGCCCGCAGCGTTGTTTAGAAAATTTCGCCCCGCTTCAAAAAGCAGCGGCATTTTCTGCGCGAAAACCCGGTCGTAGTCCACGAAGCCGGAGGCCTGGGCCATACTCTCGAGGCGAGAGGGAGCGATCCATCCGCGTTCCGCCAGTCGCTCAAGACTGATGAGCAACGGGTTTCCGGCAAAAGCGGAGGTGGAAGAGTACGGGGAATTGCCATAGCCGAGCGGTCCCAGCGGCAGAACCTGCCACAGTCCCTGGCGGGCCGCGGCCAGGAAGTCTACGAAACGGTAGGCTGCCGCGCCAAAGTCACCCACTCCGCCGCGCGAAGGTAACGACGTGGGATGCAACAGAATGCCTGCGGCGCGCGGGAAGGACATGTTGGTGCCGCTACATCCCCTGCTCGGTTCCGGTGCGAGTCAGGGCTTTCAGTTCTTCCTGGTTGATCTTGATCTTGCCCGACTTTTCCATCTGCTCGCGCAGGCTGGTGACGAAGAGTCCGAAGATTTCCTGCTGCTTGCCCTGCAACAGAGAATCGCGTATTTGATCACGCTTGGCGGCATAGTCGGGCTCCGGCGGCTGCTGGTTGTCCAGCAGAGCTATCACGACCGCGTTGGTCCCGCTGTTGATCGGGCCGCTGATCTCCCCCGGCTTCATACTGAAAGCGACGGCGGCCTGCCCGGCCATGGAGCCGAGGTCGGGAACCTGCCCATCGGGAAGAACGGAGTCGCTGGTCTTGAGTGTCGCTCCCAGTTCTTTTGCCGCTCGCTTCAAGTCATGCTCAGACTTGGCTCGATCCGACAATTCCTGTACTTTTTGCGCCAGCAGAGTACTGGAACGCTCGTTCTTGAACTCTTCTTCCACCCGGCTGCGGATTTCTTCGAACGTCGGCGTAGCTGCCGGCTTGATCCCCAGCAGCTCAAAAACCGCGATTCCCGAAGACACCTGGGCCAGATCGGGCGGGGACTTCTCGGCGGTGGTAAACACCGCATCCATGAACTGGGGCGAAGGACCGACGCCGGGCAGCATATCCCGGCGGGAAAAGAATTCCGTGGTAACCACGGGAATCCCCTGCGCCGCCGCGGCGGCATCCAAGCTCTGCGTCCGCGCCAGTTTCAGCAGTTCCTCGGCTTTCCGCTGCACGATCTGCTGCGCCTTCTGGCGCTTCAGGATCGGCTCGATTTCGCCCTTCACCTCATCGAGCGCCTTCATGTGCGCTTCCTGCTTGTCGTCCACGCGGATGATGTGGAAGCCGTAGCTGCTCTTGACCAGTTCGCTGATCTGTCCCTTGGGAAGCGAAAAAGCGACTTTCTCGAACTCGGGGACGGTCTGCCCGCGACCGATCCAGCCGAGCGATCCGCCTTGTTTGGCGCTGCCGGGATCCTCCGAGTATTTCGTCGCCAGGTCTTCTAATTTTGCTCCGCTCTTTAGCTGCTTAAGCAGATCTTCGGCGCGGTGCTGCGCCTCGACTACGCCTTTCTCGTCCACTTTGCCATCGGCGCCGGGCAGGGGCGTTTTGATCAGAATATGGCTGACTTTCGCTTGATCGGGTGTGCGGTATTGATCCCGATGCTGATCGTAGTAGTTACGCAGGTCGTCCTGCGCGAGCTGGACGGTCGCCTCGACCTTGGCCGTGTCCAGCAGGGCGTATTTGACCTTGCGCTTTTCCGGGATTGAGTTCGCGTAGGTGTTCTTGTGACTCTCGTAGAAGGCCTTCAGCTCCTCTTCGGTGGGATGCAAGCCTTTCTTGATGTCGTCCTGCTTCAGGACCGCGTAGTCGAACTTGACTTTGGAGTTCTGCTTGATGAACTGTTCGTGAATCTCGGCGTCGGTGATGGTGGCGCCGCCGGCAATCAGGGCTTGCAGCTTGTTCAGGAGAATATCTTCGCCCACCTCTTTTTCAAATTTGGGCGGGGTCAGGTTTGCCTGTTGCAGCATAGTTTCATATTCCTGCTGCCCGATGAAGCTGCCGTTCGGGAAAAATGTTGCCCCGTAGCGCCCGTGCTGCAATTCGTCCATAACCTCCTGGGGAGTAACGCGCAACCCCATGCGGCTGGCCTCGGATAGTAGCGACTGGCGGGTGATAAGCTGCTCGGCCGCGCGCTGCGCGAAGAACGGCAGCAGCATGCCGATGTTCGCGCCGCCCTGGGGCATCTGCTGCTGCAGCATCTGCCGGGCGGTCTGCCGGACCTCGTCGGCGGTGATGTCTCCGCCATCCACCTTGGCAATGACGCCTTTGCCGGGCTGGCCCAGCACGTCAGCGCCGAGGCCGCCGGGTATCAGGGTGATCACCATCGAAGCGCAGATCAGGAGCAGCAGGCCACCCAGAATGTATTTGGTCGTCTGGCCTGATTTTTGCAGAAATCGGATCATTTTCTTGTCACTCCAGAGGGTTAGGAAGAATCTTTAATTATAAACCAAGGAAGTGTCTTTCCCGGGCGTTGGAACTGCCCGCTGAGTATCGAACGAAAGGACAAAAAGCGGGAAATGCCTGCCTGCGCAGGACGGCGGTGCGATCGCTGAGTCTCGCATGCGCCTGGCTACGAGTCGCTGAAATCAATCATCACCGGCGCGGAACGGAACCAGTTCGTCTTGTATCCGACATAGAGCAGACCGACAGCAAACCAGATGCCGCCCACAGTCTTGGCCAGATTGTTCAGGTTCCACCAGATGTAGCCACACACCAGAAAGCCGATCAGGGGCAGCACCGCATCCTGCAAAAGTCGCCACTGCGCTCCTTTTCTCCGAGCCTGCACGGTGAATTGCCAGAAGCACGCAAAATTCACGCCGCTGAATGCAAGAAACGCCCCGAAATTCAGCAATTCGCCCGCATGTTCGTAAGCGTTGCCGATGTGATAGAGCAACTCGGCTCCTGCAAAAGCTATGGCGCCGATGAGTAGGATGTTGTTGGTCGGAGTGCTCGTACCCGGCTTGAGTTGGCCGAAGAATTTCTTCGGCAGCACGCCGTCGCGTCCCATTCCGAAGAGCAACCGGGCTGCGCCCAGCGTTCCGGTCAGACCGCTGCCAAACGCAGCAACGATGAGGATAAAACCCATCGCGTTAAACAGAACCTTTCCGCCGACCCGGCTGCAGATGTCCATGTAAGCCGTCTCCAGGTTAGGAAACGAGCGCCAGTCGGGCCACACCCGCGCGCCCAAATAGGCCTCAAATGCACTGCACACTCCGGCGAAGATGCAGGTCAGCACCACGGCCAGCAAGACGTTGCGCTTTGGATTTTCGACATCCTCGGCCAGGGTCGTGACTCCGTCAAATCCGATGTACGTCAGGGCGGCAAATGACGTAGCTACCTTTATTTTTCCCCAGTTGAAATGTGCCGGATCGTAGATCGGCTGCAAGGAGAAGAGGCCAGACCATCCCTGCCCGCCATATAGAAACTTCAAGGCCAAGACGACAAAGGCGGCCACCACTACCGTCATGATCGCAAGCAGCACTTTATTGGCGTTTGCCGAAGCTTTCACTCCGATCAGATTGAGAACCGTCATGATTCCCGCGATGAGAAGCGCCCAAGCGATATAGGGAACCTGCGGCACGTACCGCTCGTGCAGAGCGGTCGAAATCCATACCGTATTGATCAGCGGTTGCAGCAGGTAATCGAGAATCATGGCCCAGCCGGCCAGAAAACCGAGGTGCGGATTCAGCCCCTTGCCAACGTAGGTATAGGCCGATCCTGCCGTGGGATACAGCGCACCCATGCGTCCATAGCTGACCGCGGTGATCAGCATGGCAAACAACGCGATGAATATGATGGTGACGAAGTGGCCGTCAGAGAGTTTCTGCGCCACCCCATAGAGCGGGACGGGCGCGATAGGTTGGATCAGAACGATGCCGTAGAAAATCAGATCCCAAAGGGTGAGCGTGCGGCGCAGGCGGGGTACGGCGGAAGTCGAGGAAGCCGGGGTTTCCATGAGAACGGCTATTGGATTATGAGAGGGGAGAACATGTCAATATCAAACGATTCTGTAGAGATTACTGCGAATCAGAGGTCACTTGGTAGCAGGGATGAAACCCAGAACGACTAGACCAGCAACACTTAAGACAACCAGACCAACCAGACCATTAGCCGCGGACACCGGAACTGCGACAACAATATAAATAACCAATAGCCCCCAAAGAATCGGACCATAAACACACAGGTTTCTCGCGCCCGTTCTTACGGACCACGCCGCAATTGGCGTAATCGCGATTGAGACCACAGTACTACCGATGAGGGCCACCGGAATAACACCGGGCAGCCAGAGCGTACTAAATGACAACCTTCCGGACGCACACGCTGCGAATAGCAACCCCAACGTCGCCGCATAGCACCAACTGATCACCGCCCCTAGAAGTATTCTCTTCAGCATCGCCATCTTTCATCACGATCCGGCTGATTGCCTATTTGGGATTGGCGTAGTCGAACCAGTACCCTCGCTGCTCGTTCCCCGACATATGCCGCGTGTTGTATTCGAGCAGATAGTTCACGTGGGCGTCGTCAAGCGGGAACGATTTCTTCGGCACATACGGATACTCACCCATGCTGAGGAACGGCAGTGGCGCCACAAAGTTGCCTTCGGCGGCGTAGAAATCCATGTCTTTCTCGTAGCCGTTGGCAGCGAAAAAATAGTCGCGCACCCAGCCCTTGGGCAGCGCCGGCAGACGTGAGGGATCAAAGTCAAGCCGCACCTCGTCACCCGAACCGAAGACGGCCAGCTTGTCGTCGGTGGCCGTCAGCAGGGGCAGCACGTCGCCGTAACGCGTGTACGTGCCGAACGGCCGCGTGTACGGCCCGGTGGCGCTGACTTTTTCGTAGATGTACTGCACGTTGCCCGGAGGATTTCCCTCGATCTTCAGCGGGTACCCGTGGTGCTCTAAATCGGCACCGACTAGTGGAACCGAGGTGAGGCGCAAGCCACGATTCTCTTTGGCGTCATCCCGAAGCCCCGCGTTTTCACCAGCGGGGCGAGGGATCTCGCGCGCATTCTGTTCCGTGCGGTCAATGAGAATGCTGTCCCAATACACCTGCAAATTGGTGGTGATGCGAATCTTGCGCGTACCGTACGGAAGCTTGCCCGTCAAATCGGCAGTCATCGTGCGCGGACCGCCAGCTGGGAAACCCATGTCATCTACCACGCGCCTCCATTCGCCGTTTGCGCCTTGCGCTTCGACGTAAGGCGCGATCGCTTCGATCCCGGCCTGCGACGCAGCGTACATGCTGTTCGCCGAGAAATATTCGACCTCGCCGTGCATCAGCAGCCATAGCGGACTTCCGGCGTAAGGCTCGCCCAGATCAAGCGTGAGGCTGTGCGGCTTTGCGAATCCCAGGAATTGCGTCAGCGCGAAGTCGCCGAAATAGCGGTGCGCCTGCAGTTCAGGCAAGACGTTGTGGCCGTGCTCGTCCCAGGCCCCGGCGGGCGGGCGCGCATCGCGGCTTATTACAACTTTGAACTCCGGATACGGCGGGTTCGAAGCGAAATATTCGTTAGGATAAACATCCACGTCCGCCGGATGGTCCACCGCCAACAGCCGCACCTGATCGAGATAGACGGCTTCCTCCAGCGGCTCCATGAATCGGAAGCTCAAAACCGTCGTCGGTCGTTGGTCGTCGGCCGTCAATCGACGCTTGTCACCCTGAGCCGCGGCTTTCTGCGGCGAAGGATCCGTGCAACTGGCCGCGGAATGCATAGGTCCTTCGCTCCGCTCAGGATGACAGAGCGCAGGCGTTTTCTCCCGAATCATGCGGCGGTCAATTTTTATCCACTCCACCGGCCGCGGAATGTCGCGCTGGCCCGGCCCAACCCAATGTCCGACCACGCCCGCGCCCAGCATGTCGGCAACAAACTCGTAGCGCTCGCCATTCCACACAAACAACGTGGGACAGGAACTGCCGCGGCGGTCAATTTCAAGGAAGTCCTGCTGCTTGTCGCCGGCAACCTGGATTTCATCCTGTAATACGCCGGTCGGCCACAGCATGCGCACGATATCGGCTTCCTTGGCGTCGCCGAGGCCGACGGTGAGGTAAGGCGAATTCTGGCCGAGGTAGCCGTTCGAGCCGTAGATTTCAAACTTCTGCCGGTTGCCGCCGGAGAAGACTTCGACCTTGGTGCCGATCGCGGACTTGTTGTCGTTCAGTCCCTTGAGCGCAAGGCGCAGCCAGTGATTCTGATTGCCGCCCTCGTTCTTAAGCAGAACAGCGGGTCCGTGATTCTGCGTGATGAGCAGGTCGGTCGCACCGTCGTTGTCGTAGTCGCCGGTAATGATGGCGCGAGGGCTTTCGAGATGAATCTTGTCAAGGCCGACATCGGCAGTGACGTCTTTGAAGCCTTCCGGGCCGAGATTACGGAAGAGCTTGATCTCGCCCTTGCCGTCTTTCGTTTCGCCCACGGCGACGAGGTCCAACCAGCCATCGTTGTCGTAATCGAAAGCGGCAACGCCGTAGGCACGGACCCAGCCGGTTTCGGGAAGCTTCACTTGGTAGAAGCCTTTGGCGTGATTGTTACGCCAGAGAGTAATCGCGGGGGATCCCTCGTGTGTAAAAGCCGAGTCCATCCAGCCATCATGATCGAAATCGAGAGGTACAACCCCGCGCGTGGGCGCAGAACAGGCGATAAGTTCGCGCAGGGCAAATTTTCCCTCGCGCTGGTTTTCAAAAATAGCCACCGGAAACTGCAAGGCGTCGCCAACGGCGCCGCCGCTCCATCCACCAGTCACAAGCAGGTCCACGGCGCGGTCGTTGTTGTAGTCCGTGCCAATGGCGTTTGCACTGTACACTGGACCCGCAAGTCCTCTCGCATCGGTGTCGTCGGTAAATGTTCCATCGCCGTTGTTGCGCCACATCTGATTCGTGCCGCGTGTTTCCGCCACATGCGTCGGGGTGAGTTTCCCCGGATCTCTCGCCTCTCCAGCATGGGTTGCGTAGAGGTCGATGTCGCCGTCGTGGTCATAATCGATGAAGGTCAGTCCCCCGATCGCGTTCGTGGCGGGCTGAATTCGCGCGGCTGCGGCCTGATCTCGAAACGTTCCATTCTTCTCGTTGTGCAGTAAGAGCACGCGGGTCTCCGCGCCAACCGCCAGGTCGGTGAACCCATCGTTGTCGTAGTCGCCTGCGGTACAGCTGGTAGCAGACAGGTTGGGATCGAGTCCCGCTTGTTTCGTTACATCCTCGAACTTGCCGTTGCCCAGATTGTGATAGAGGACCAACCCGCCCTGGGGCCCGTTGGAAGCTATGAAGAGGTCGGGGTTACCGTCGGAGTCGTAGTCGAAAAAACACGCCCCCGGCCCAGGTTCCATATCCTTAATGACGTTCACGGCAGGCTTGGGTCGCGAAACAATCCCCACCTCCTTCGTCACATCCACAAACAGCACCTTGATCTGCGCCGGGGCCTTCAACACCGCGGACGGCGATTCGATCGCGCGCGAATACAGTCCCTGCTCACCGTAGGCCAGGCTCATGGGCGCGCCGATCTTGTTTTGCGTGATGTACTGGAATTTCTTGAGGTGCTCGCGGGCGTGGTCCAAATTAGTGCGGTCCACGTCGGCAGATTGCTGGTAGGCGCGAGACAATCCGAATTCCGCCGAAGCGTGCAGCGGATTGATCTGCAGCGCGTGCTGGAAGGCCTCGATTGCCGGCGGAAACTGCTTGGCCTGCGTGTAGGCTGAGCCCAGGAAATACCAGGTGTCGGCGTCGTTCGGGTCAATCTCGGTCACGCGCTCAAACGCCTCAATGGACGCCTGCGCATCGCCCATGTTCTTGGCCAGCAGGCCCAGGCTGTACCACGCGTTCGGACTCTTGGGATCGAGCTTGAGGGCCTCGTCCAGCGCGGACTTAGCCTCGTCCACTTTCTGCATGTTCAGGTAGGCAACGCCCTGGTTCAGCCGCGCAATCGCCAGTTTGGGATCGGCCTGCGATGCCTGCTGAAACATCTTCAGCCCCTTCTCAAAGAGCTGCTGGTTCATGTATGCGCAGCCGAGGTTATTCAAGCGAGCGGCTTCAACCGGGTTCGGCTGCGAGTCGGGCGCAAGCAGACCGAAAGCAGCAAGGATCGCGGCGAGGAAGGCGACGGAAAGTTTCAGATTCATCTGTTTAAAGATTTAACCACAGAGGGCACCCTTCGGCTACGCTCAGGTCAAGCAGAGGAATACAGAGGAACCTTGTAGCTGCTCAATGCGCATAAACATGAGAAGCGGAGTACGCGCGGTTGGCGGTGATTCCCTTCCCTTCCTGCACGGTAACCGTCTGGCCGGCATTGACGTTCGAGAGTTTATCCACCTGCCCGCTCGGCCACTGAATCTCGACGCTGTCGGCTTTCGTCTGCGAGCCGAGACCGAAGGTCAGCACCAATTCGCTCTGCGCAAGATAACTGGAGCCGGAGCGCAGCATCTTCCACTGTTTGTCGGTGCCCGCGGCGACGCGAACCACGGCGCCGATTCCGTCGCGGTTCGACTTTGTGCCCACCAGCTTGATGCGCAGGCTGTGATTCGCGCCGCCTTCGTTGTGGAATAAGTACGCCGGGCCGGCGTTGGTCGTGAGCAGAATATCGAGGAAGCCGTCGTTATCAATATCGCCGTAGGCGGCGGACCGTGCCACTTTTGGCGCCGCGAACGTGCTCCCCAACTGGGCCGTGACTTCCTGAAACTTGCCGCCACCCAGGTTGCGGAACAGATGCGGCGGCTCGGCATAGCTGACGCGCTTCTGCACGCGCTCGATCTCGCTTTCAATGTGGCCATCGGCCACGAAAACGTCGGTCCAGCCGTCGTTGTCGTAGTCGAAGAAGAAGCAGCCGAATCCCAGCGTGACCAGAGTGGCACGGCCGACTTCGGATTGCGGAGCCTCATCCACAAACAAGCCGTTGCCCTCGTTGTGATAGAGCGAGACCATCTGGTTGGCGAAGTTGCTGATGAGGATGCTGGCGTGGCCGCTGCGGTCGTAATCGGCGGCATCCACGCCCATCCCGGCGCGAGCCACTCCGTCTTCGCTAAAGCCGATGCCTGCAGCGACCCCGCGCTCCTCAAAGGTGCCATCTTTCTTGTTCAGGTAGAGCTTATTGGGTTGGGTATCGTTGGCGACCAGAATGTCGGGCCAACCGTCGCCGTTGTAATCCAGAATGGCGATGCCCAGGCTTTTCGAAGTCGGATCGCCAAGGCCGGCCTTCTGCGTGGCGTTTTCGAACTTGCCGCCGCCCAGGTTGTGCCACAGGCGTAGCGATGCTCCCTTATACGATTCCGGCGTGCAATATGATTTGTGAGCGCCGTCGAGCGTGCAATAGAGATCGCCCTGCTCGGACCACTGCACGTAGTTGGCAACTACCAGGTCGAGTTTGCCATCGCGGTCGTAGTCCACCCACGCCGAACTGGTGGAGAACTCGTTCGGCCCCCACATGCCGGCCGACTTGGTCACGTCCGTGAACGTCCCGTTGCCGTTGTTGCGGAAAAGATGGCTCTGGCCAAGGGCAGAAACGAAAATATCGTCGAAGCCGTCGTTATCGTAGTCGCCGACGGCTACGCCGAATCCGTACATGGGCACGGCCAAGCCAGCTTTGTGAGTCACGTCGGTAAACGTGCCGTCGTGGTTGTTGTGATAGAGCTTGAGCGTGGTAACACCGCCGCGGGGGTGACCCGGGAAATCTTCCCCGTTGATCAGGAGGATGTCGGGGTACCCGTCGTTGTCGTAATCAATGAAAGCGCAGCCCGGGCCCATGGTCTCGGGCAGCCATTTCTTTCCAAACGCTCCATTGTTGTGCGTGAAGTGGATGCCCGCTTGCGCGGTGATGTCGCGGAAGTGGACGGTCTGCGCAAAGCTTGACGCCGCGAGCAAAATCAATATCCACCACGGAGACACTGAGGCGCGGAGAAAGGCACGGAACGGAGCGCCCCCGCGTCGCGGTGACTCCGTGGTGAACTTCCTGACGGAAAGGGGCATTTATTTCGAAGCTCCCGAGGAAGTTGTGGACGGCAGTGCTGGGCGGTGTCCGGTCGGGTGGCCAAGAGCGGCCTTCTTCACCTGGTTCGGAGTGATAGCACCGAGCGGAACCGAAACATGCTCGTGCACGGCCTGCCGCTCGTTGTTGTCTTCCGGATGGCGCTGGCGGTAGGCGCCGGTGAGAGCCTGCGACGATTCGTCGGCCTTAAAACGCAAATAGCGGGCCTGATGTTCCCTGGCGATTTTCTCGTTGCCCAACCCGTTGTAGCAGAGCATCAGGTTGTAATGCGCCTGCAGGTCTTCGGGATCAATCACCAGCACCGACTGCAGGACCTTCACCGCTTCGTCGTATTTGCGTTGCAAGAACAAGACGCGTCCCAGATCGTTGAGCGCGACGCGGTCGCGCGGATACTGGGCCAGAACTTTGTGCAGGCGCTCGGCCGCGCTGTCATAGTTTCCATCCGAGCGCAGCACTTTGGCGTAGAAGAAATTGGTGCGCGCAAGATTCGGAGACAAAGCGAGAGCTTTCTCCAAGACGACGCGCGCCCGCACCATGTCGCCCTCCTGCACGGCACAGCGGCCGATGTTGACCCAGCCATCGGGATTATTCGGGTCGGCCTCTGCCACTTTCTGGAAGGCTGCCGCTGCTCCTTTGAGGTCTCCCTGCAGAAACAAGCCGATACCGTAATCATTCCACCGCTGCCACTCCTCTTTCCGGACGATGGTCTTCGGCTCGGCAGCCGGGGCGTTGTGCGCAACCACCGGCAACGTAACTTCATTTTCGGCAATCGCAACGACCGGCAGGTCGGGAACTTTTTCTTCTTTTGCCGAGACGCCGCTCAACGACGCGGTAAATACCGTCGGACGATCATCGTAATCGGGCGCAACTGAATTGGGGGCCGCGGGATCAGGCTGGCCGGCAAAGGCCTCATGAGTTCCATACCAGGAAAACTTCCGGTAACACAACCGGGCGTGCAAGGTGATTCTGTTGCCGGCATTCTCTGGAATCAGCATGCGGTAATGCACAGTATCCGCCGCGCCGGGAGGGATCAGCCGCACGTACACCACCGCCCGCGTGGCCCAGGCATTGCGCTTGTTGATGGGATTGCCATGGGCGTCAATCTGCAGCGAACGATAGAAGTGCGCTCCCTTTTCCACCGGGCCGCGGCCATTGTCTTCCACCATGCCGCTCCAGAAGATCGTCTGGCCCTTGTCATCGGTGCCCTTGAGTTCGAGCCAGGTATCGTAGGCATCCACGGTGCCGCCGGGGAAAAAATGACCGACTTTCTTGGTCCGCACAACCACATCCACGCGCACGGTGTCGCCACGCCGAAGGGCAGGTTGAACTCGGTTTAGCGGTGCGGTGACTGTAGCGGCCTCGCCTCCGTCCCCGGTGCTAATCTTGCTCTCTGCCTCTTCTCCTACCGCAAACGTCGTGGAAAGTTCCGACTGAGGAGCCGCGCTGGGCGTCAGAGCGGCCTGAGCCGGAGACAGCGCGAAGATATCCACCGTCAGCGCGCCATTCCTCAGGAAATCTTCGGTCAGCTTCAACTGTGGATCGTCTTCATTCGCCGTCGGAACCGCGGTGTTGGCCGCCGGGAAGCGATGCGAATGCACGAATCCGTTGATGTTCCCAAAATCCTTCGACGCTTCCTGCGGCATGTGGCAGTCGGCACACTGCTGCGGCTTGGGCGGATAGTAGAACGACCGCGCCCCCTGCCCGGACACTCCGCTGGCCTGCCAGTTGTCGTACTCGTTGAAGCCTCGGAACCACCGATAGTTGTTGACCGGAACGTCGAGATGAACTTTGTGACAGGACGAGCAGAACTCCGGCGTCTGGTCTTTCATGAAGGGCTTCAGGAACACGCGCCGGTGCGGCTCCGGATTCAGCTTGATCACAAAATCATGCAGCACCCGCGTCACCGGGTTCTGGGACGCAGCCAGTTCGTGCAGTTTCGGATATTCCAGATAAAAGTCGGCCTGACCCATCGTGCTCTTCACGTCGGCGATGGCGTGACACATCATGCAGCCCAGGCCGGCCTGCGCCTCGGGCCGGTGAACGATCTGTTTGATCGGCGTGTCCATTAAGCCCGCATAGAGCACGGCCGGATCGTGGCAGCCGCCGCACCATTTCGAAGGCTTGGTGCCGATTGTGTCTTGCATGTACTCGATGGACTTGCGGTACCACTGATTGTTGAAGGAAGAAAAATGATGCGCCGAGCTGAACCACTGGTTGTAGATATCTTCGTGGCAGCGCTTGCAGGAGTCCGACTCCATGAAGAACTTGCTGGGGATTTTTTTCTTCCCGTAAACCTGCGCCGAACTCGGGAAAAACGCGCCTTCAGGTCCGTCGCCTTCCGCGTTCATGGTGGCGGGGGGCATGGCGGGATTTTGGATGCGTCCGCGTGTCTGCCAACTCTCGCGAATATAGCGGGCACCGTATCCGACGCCAGCCAGCACCACCAAACAGGCGGCAGCCAGCATTGCGCCGGCGAAGGCACCGCGCGGCCGGCTCCGGCCGATCCGGTAAGCGAGCAGCAGACCCACCCCGGCCAGCGAGATCACGATGTGGAGATACAGTTTGCTCCATTCCTCACGCGAAGTGCCGGTCCTGATCAGAATCAGACCCACGACCGCTCCGGCGGCAATGAGCAGCCACCCGGCGCGCGAGGAGAAACTTCCCGTACGCAGCAATCGGAACAAAGCGGGAATCAGGAGAATGGCAGCCAGCACGCCGCCCGCAGCGTGCAGCAACACGATGCCAGCATAGAAGATATTCGCTTGCGGAAACGTGTAGAGATAAGCCGCAGAAAAGGCCAAAAACAGCACTAGCCACGACAAGGCGCGGCTGACGACTGCGTTTGAAGTTGGTGTTTCCCTCATGAGAAGCGCTTTCGGCGAAGACCGGCTTCAGTCCCCACAGTGGCTGAAGTCGAGTGGCCATAACGATATACAGACGACCGCGAGACGGGAATAATAGAAAAATACTATGGCCCGAGCCCGTGGCCGTCAGTGGATCGGCGGAATTTTCCACGCTTCGCACTCCCGCTCAAGCACCCGGGCCACCGCGAGAACCTGCTCTTCCTCCCACGGCCTGCCGACAATCTGCACGCCGATGGGCAACCCCTCAGATTCACCTGAGGCGGAAAGGCTCACCGGCACCACGGCGGCAGGATTTCCCAGCAGGTTGAACCATTCGGTGTAGCTCCAGGCGTCGAGGTACTCGACCGTCTTGCCCTCAATTTTCCAACTGCGTTCGCCGTGCCGGAAGGCAGAAATCGCCGCCACTGAGCAGAGCAGGATCGGGTACTTCCTCATTTGCACCAGGAAATCCGCGCGCGCTGCGTCACGGCGAATCCAGGCGTCGAGCAACGACTCGCCAGTCAGGTCTGGCTCGGCCGAGGACCATTCCAGAAATTGCTTCAGAATCGGGCTTTGATCCTGTTCCCTGCCATGAAACATGGGCCCGATCAGCATGCCGGCCATCTTCACAAAAAACTTCTTCCATAGTTGCCGCGCTTCTTCCAGGCCTTCGGGACGGAACGGTTCGACTTGGAATCCGGCACGCTGCAACGCTTCCGCCGCCGTCTGCACGGCGCGGCGCGTTTCGGCCGTAACCGGAGTGCGGCCATCGTCTTCGAAATAGCCGATGCGCAGTTTCTTGACTTCCTGCACGCCAGGCCAGCGCAGCGGCACCGGCGCGGAACAAGAATCGCCGTCATCCGGCCCTTGCATCACTTCGAACAGGGCCTCGAGGTCCGCCACCGTGCGCGCCATCGGGCCGACTACGCCGATCAGAGCAAACGGCCCGCCAGACGCGGGAAAATGGCCGGTCGAAGGAATTCGCCCCGGCGTCGGCTTGAGGCCGCAGATGCCGCTGAAATGCGCGGGCACACGGATCGAGCCGCCGCCATCACTGCCCACCCCTCCCGCTGACATTCCCGCAGCGATCGCCGCTGCCTCGCCGCCGCTCGATCCCCCAGGCGTTCGTTCGAGATCCCACGGACTGTTGGTGCGGCCGTAGAGCAGGTTATCGGTTTCCCAGGCCATGAGAAATTCGGGCGTGTTGGTGACCCCCAGCACGATCGCGCCGGCGCTGCGCAGACGCGCCACCAGCGGGGCATCCTGCGTCGCCATGAACCCGGCGCGAAGCCGGGTACCGGATTCACAACGATAGCCCGCAAGTTCCATGGAACTCTTGATGCTGATCGGAACACCGTGCAGCGGGCCGAGTGCCCGGCCCTTCTTCACGGCATCCTCAGCCGCACGAGCTTCGCGCCGCACGCGATCGGGATCTACGTGCACGAAAGCATTCAGCTTGGGATTCAGGCGTTCGATCTTCGCCAGGTGAGCTTCCGCCAGTTCCACCGGCGAGAGCTTCTTCTCGCGGATCTGCTGCGCCATGGTCACCGCGGGAAGGAAAGTAAGGTCAGACATACGGCGTTTGGGGCGGAAAAGCGAGTCTAGCACGCGCGAACCAAGGCAAAACCGGTAACAGTCACTTGTCAGCAATTGCGCGATCGAGCGCAAGCTTCTCTGCTGCAGCGAGCGAACGATACTCGCCTTTCGCCAGGGTACCCAATTCCAGCGGCCCGATGGCCACCCGCACCAGCCGCAGGACCTCAACCCCCAGCACTGCCAGCATCCGGCGAATTTGTCGGTTCTTGCCTTCATCAAGCCCGATTTCGAGCCAGCAGTTCTTATCTCCCGAGCGCAACAGCCGGGCACACCTGGCCTGGAGGAGTTCGCCCCCTTCTCGCACACCCTTCACCAGCGATTCCGCCAGCGACTCGCCGGCCACCGAACCCACTTGCACGTGATAGGTCTTTTCCAAATGTGTTTCCGGGGCGGCGATTCGAGAACCCCAATCTGTATCGTTGGTCAAAAGCAGCAAGCCTTCGCTCGCCTTATCCAGCCGCCCAACCGGCGCCACCCAGGGCAGCGCGCCCTTCGTTTTCTGCAGCAGGCTGTAGATTGTCTCCCGCCCTTTTTCGTCGGAGGCCGTCGTGACCAGCCCACGCGGCTTGTTCATCATGAGGTAGATCTTCCGCGCCGGCTCGATAGCCTGGCCATCCACCGCAATGCGATCCTGCGGGAGCCGGACCGGGGTTTCCGGATCACGCCGCACCCTGCCGTTCAGCCGCACCCGGCCGGCGCGAATCAAATCTGAGGCTTGCGAGCGTGAGCAGTATCCCAACTTCGACAGCGCCCGCGCCAGGCCGACTTTTCGCACCTCCTGCGGTTTCGCCACCGGTTCATGCTAATCCAAAACCTGCGCCATGGGCATTCTTGGCCCGCCTGATACTATGTTCCGGCAGACGAGCGTATAAACTAGCAGGGCGGCTTCGACCGCCGCCCCGAAGGAGCCTCCCATGGCCCACCAGCATCCTCCGCGCTTTCTGAAGATTGTGGACGACGCCAAGACCCGCGTGCGCGAAACCAATGTGGACCAGGTGAAATCCCGCATGGACCGCGGCGACAAATTCCTGCTGCTGGACGTGCGCGAAGAAAGCGAGTTCGCCAAAGATCATCTGCCCGAAGCGATTCACCTGGGCAAGGGCATCATTGAGCGCGATATCGAAGCCCGCGTGCCGGACATGAACACAGAAATGATCCTCTATTGCGGTGGCGGCTTCCGCTCGGCCCTGGCCGCCGACAATCTGCTGAAGATGGGCTACACCAACGTGATTTCCATGGATGGCGGCATTCGCGACTGGCGCGATAAAGGGTATCCGCTGGTCAAGGGGTGATGCTGGCCGCGCCGCTCCGTTTCAGCACGCTAAATCGCGAACGATTGGTTCGGATTCTGTGGTAAGCTCCCTCCTTTCCTCCATATGAATGCTCGCATCTTTTTCTGGTCGCTCACCTCGGCGCTCGCCGGCTTCCTTTTTGGTTTCGACACGGTCGTCATTTCCGGGGCGGAAAAAACCATCCAGACTCTGTGGGGCCTGAGTCCCGGCCTGCACGGCATTGCGATGGCGTCCGCCCTGTACGGCACAGTCGTTGGCTCACTGCTCGGCGGCTGGCCGGCGGACCGCTTCGGGCGCAAAGCCACCCTGCTCTGGATCGGCGTGCTTTATCTGGTCGGCGCGGTGGGCTCGGCTTTGGCGACAAACGTTGGCATGTTCATCGCAGCCCGCGTCATCGGCGGCCTGGGTATCGGCATCTCGACGGTCGTCGCTCCCATGTACATTTCGGAAATCGCACCGCCGAAGCATCGCGGCCGTCTGGCAGGGATGTTCCAGTTCAATATTGTGTTTGGCATCCTGATCGCTTTTGTCTCGAACCGGCTCCTGGCCGACGTCGGCGACAACGCCTGGCGCTGGATGCTGGGTGTGGCCGCGTTTCCCTCGGTGCTGTACGCCGTCTTCTGCTTCGGCCTTCCGGAGAGTCCCCGCTGGCTGCTGAGCAAGAAAGGAGACCGCGCCGCTGCGCTGGACGTTTTGCAGCGGGTCGAGCCGGAAGTTTCAAGAGCCGAGATCGAGACTCAGGCGGACGACATCGCTGCCGCATCTACGGAGCAGGCCTCCTCTGGGCATTTCTGGACTCATCGCCTGCGCAAACCGATTCTGCTGGCCATCCTGATCGCGTTCTTCAACCAAATGTCGGGCATCAACGCGATCCTGTACTTTGCACCCCGCATCTTCGAGCTGACCGGCCTTGGCACGAAGGCCGCGCTGCTGCAATCCATTGGCATCGGGATCACGAATCTTGTTTTCACCTTTGTCGGCCTGTGGCTGATTGACCGGCTCGGGCGGCGGACCCTCCTCTATATCGGCTCGTTCGGCTACATCACTTCGCTTGGCCTGGTGGCCTGGGGATTCTTCAGCGGACATTATTCCATCGTGCCGGCATGCATCTTCGGCTTTATTGCGGCGCATGCCATCGGCCAGGGAGCCGTCATCTGGGTTTTCATCTCCGAGATTTTTCCCAACCGGCATCGCGCCGAAGGGCAAACCCTCGGCAGCTTCACGCACTGGATATTCGCCGCTCTGATCACGACTTTCTTCCCCAAGATGGTTGGCGCATTTCCGCCCGGCTACATTTTTTCGTTTTTCACCGGCATGATGGTGCTGCAACTGATCTGGGTGAGCACGCTGGTTCCGGAAACCAAAGGCGTGCCACTGGAGCAGATCCAGAAACAACTGGGAATCGAGTAGAAACATTCATTAGCCGCCCCCATCCATCATGAATCCGAAGATCGGGATTGAAGTCTGCGTAGACTCGGTCGTCTCCGCGGTTGCGGCAGAACGGGGCGGGGCGTCGCGCATTGAACTGTGCAGCGGCCTGATCGAAGGCGGCGTCACACCCGGCGCTGGCCTCATCAAAACTGTGCGGGCGGCCGTAGCCATGAAGCTGCACGTCATGATTCGTCCGCGCGGCGGGGATTTCTGCTATGACGCCGCCGAGTTCGAGGTCATGCGCTTTGAGATCGAGGCGGCAAAGGGGTTGGGAGCGGACGGCGTCGTCTTCGGCGTCCTGGACGCGGATGGGCAGATTGACATCGCACGTACTCGACAGCTTGTGGAACTGGCGCGCCCCCTCGAAGTCACCTTTCATCGCGCCTTTGACATGACCTCAGACCTATTTCAGGCTCTCGAGGATGTTTGCACCACCAGCGTTGAGCGAGTGCTGGCCTCCGGCGGAGAGCAGACTTGCTTGCAGGGCAGCGCAGCGATCGCGAAGTTGGTCCAGCAGGCAGGGACCAGAATCGTGATCATGGCCGGCAGCGGCATAAAGGCGGAAAACGCTCGCGATCTCGTTGAGCAAACGGGAGTGCGGGAGATTCACGTGGGCTTGCGCAGTTCTCTTCCCAGCCCAATGCGTTTCCGCAATCCACGCGTCTCCATGGGAACCGCAGAAGGCCGCGAATACCAGCGCCAGGTTGTGCTGCAAGAAGACGTCCGGAGACTGGTCAGAGCCTTAGAAGTTGCAGACTGAGCAGCACGGATCAGTGTTCGTCCGGCGGACCCGTCCCAGCCTGCGGTGACATTCAAGGGTTCTGCTCACACAGACTGCTGCACATCGTCATCCGCCGCATCTTGGGTCAGCGAGTTGGCCGAGGACGCCACGGAAGAGGTTTTGCCGCCGCGGCGCATGGCGACGATGCCCGTGCGGACCATCTCAAGCACACCATAAGGCCGGAGCACTTCCAGCAGTCCATCAATCTTGTCCTCATCGCCGGTGATTTCGATGATGAGCGATTCGGGCGCTACGTCCACCACGCGGGCGCGGAAGACGCCTGCCAACTCCAGCACGTGCGAGCGAGCCTCGTGCGTCGCGGCCACCTTGATCATTGCCAGATCGCGAACGATGGCGGCCTGGGTCGTGATGTTTTCGACCAGCAGCACATTCACCAGCTTATACAGATGCGCTTCGATGCGGCGAGCCTGGTCGCGATCCGCGTCCACGGTGATCGTCATGCGTGACACTTCCGGCTTTTCCGTGCGTCCCACGGTCAGCGAATCAATATTGAAGGCGCGGCGGCGAAACAGCGACGCCACCCGGGTCAGCACGCCTGGCTTGTTTTCCACGTACACCACAAATGTGTTAAGCATATGCGATCGTTAGTCCTCGGCAGTCTCTACAATCGGACTCGGCCGCCGGATCATTTCGTGCAGCGCAGCCCCGGCCGCGACCATGGGATAGACCGTATCCTCCTGCTCGACCTTAAAATCAATCAGCACCGCTCCCGTGCTCTGCCGCGCCGACTGCACGGACGGCACCACCTCCTCGCGCCGGGTCACGGTCATGCTCTGAATTCCATAAGCCGACGCCAGCCTGGCAAAGTCGGGATTGAGCAGTGGCGTCGCCTGGTAGTTGCGATCGTAGAAGAACTCCTGCCACTGACGCACCATTCCCAGATAGCCGTTATTGATCACCGCGATATTGATCTTCAACTTTTCCTGCACCACCGTGGCAAGTTCGGCCATGGTCATCTGGAATCCGCCGTCGCCGACCACCACCCACACCTCGGACTCCGGCCGCGCAACTTTCGCACCGATGGCTGCAGGCAGGGCAAACCCCATCGTCCCCAGACCGCCGGAGGTAATCAGCGAACGCGCCGCTTCGTGCTTGTAATATTGCGCTTCCCACATCTGGTGCTGGCCGACGTCGGTCACCACGGTGGTGTCGCTGCCGCGGGTCTCCCGCCATAAGTCGTTAATGACATGGGCCGCATAGAGATGTCCGCTGTCGGGCAGGTTCTGAATGTCGCGCACCGCGGAATCACCTTTCAGTTGATCAATAAACGTCAGCCACTCGCTCCGGTCTACCGCTTCAATCCTCGGCAACATTTCCAGCAGTACATGGCGGAGGTCGCCGACCAGCGCGACATCCACCTTGACGTTTTTATTGATTTCCGCCGGATCGATTTCCACGTGGATTTTCTTCGCGTTGGGAGCATAGGTCTTGAGGTTTCCTGTAACACGGTCATCAAAGCGCATGCCCAGCGCGATCAACAGGTCTGCTTCCTGGATGGTGCGGTTCACCCAAGCTTCTCCGTGCATCCCCATCATGCCCAGACTCAGGGGATGAGACGCGGGCAACGCGCCGAGGCCAAGCAGGGTCAGCGCCACAGGAATTCTCGAGCGCTCGACCAGCGTCAGCACTTCGTGCATCGCACCAGAAACGATCGCGCCATGTCCAAGCAAAATCACAGGCCTCCGCGCGTTGTGAATCAATTCCAGGGCCTGCTCATATTCCTTTGGCGCCGGAGACAGGTCAGGTCGGTAGCCGGGCAACTGCGGCTTGGCTTCCTCCCAATCGAACTCGCAGGAAGACTGCTGCGCATCCTTGGTGATGTCCACCAGCACGGGGCCCGGCCTGCCGGAACGCGCCACGAAAAACGCCTCACGCAGCGTTCGCGCCAGCTCCTGGACGTGGGTCACAAGATAGTTGTGCTTCGTGATCGGTAGTGTGATGCCGGTAATGTCCGTTTCCTGAAACGCGTCCGAGCCGATCAACCGGCTGCCTACCTGGCCCGTAATACACACGATCGGAGAAGAGTCCAGCATGGCGGTCGCGATGCCGGTCACAAGATTGGTCGCCCCTGGCCCGGAGGTCGCCACTGCGACGCCTACCTGGCCGCTGGCGCGGGCGTAGCCATCCGCCATGTGAGCAGCGCCTTGCTCGTGGCGCACCAGCACGTGGTGGATCTTGCTGTGCTTCAAAGCATCGTAAGCAGGCAGGATCGCGCCCCCCGGATACCCAAACACGTGGGTCACGCCTTCGCGCTCCAGACACTCCCAGAGAATTTGCGCTCCGGTCTTGGTCATCATCCAACTCCTTGTCTAGAATCATACTACCCAAAGAGATTGCCGCTGTTTGCATTCGAGGGCGCAGCCGGGGCGCAGCCCGCTACTCCCCGAAAACCGAAAGTGGGGAATTCACAAAGCACCGCTGGAAACGATTGGGACGGAAAGTATGGTGCGCGCGGAAGGAATCGAACCTTACAACCTGGTGACTTAGAGTAGGCGAGCCTAACGTGCTACTTCGCGTCTTAGCATTCTTAGAATCAACGACCTGCCGATAACCACGCCCGCACGGAAGCGCTATGCACTAGTATTGAAAAGGGGCGAGTTGGCGCATGGGCGCTCGATTGGCACGATGCACCTATGGCACGCCTGCTGATTACGGGAATGCATTCAGGAGTTGATCCTGAATGTGCGGACGTGCCGGATCGTCGCGTCAGCGGAAACATGGACTCAATACGAAGCGCGGTGACATTCGTCCATTACTCGCCAATGTCACGGTTACTTGGCGCCGGCAACCTTAGCCGCCGGTTGAGTTTGACTTTCCGACGAAGGCACCTGGTTGATGACCAGCCAGTAGAGGCCAACATTTTTGATCGTCTCCCGGAACTGATCGAAGTCGACCGGCTTCTGAATGTAGCTATTCGCACCCAACCCATAACCATTGACAAGGTCACGCTCTTCTTTCGAAGAAGTCAGGATCACCACCGGAATGGTCCTTGTGCGCTCATCCGTCTTGACCCGCCGGAGGACTTCCATCCCGTCCACCTTCGGCAGCTTCAAGTCCAACAGAATGAGCTTTGAGGGGCGATCCAACGCGGGATCGGCAGGGACTTCATTGCGGAACAGGAAGTCGAGGGCCTCCTCGCCATCGCGCGCAACGTGAATGCTGTTGGCTAGGTTATCTTTACGCAAGGAGCGCAGGGTCAGCTCTACGTCATCCGCATTGTCTTCCACCAGTAAAATCTCAATCTGTCGCTGGGTCATGTTTGTTCTCCCACCGTTGCCGCTTGTGCCTTGAATTCGTTTCTCTTGAAATCCTCGATGGTGAAATAAAACGTCGCGCCCTTATCCAGTTCCGCTTCGGCCCAGATGCGGCCACCGTGTCTCTGAATAATGCGCTGGACCGTAGCGAGGCCAACCCCGGTGCCCGCGAAGTCCTCGTTGCGGTGCAGTCGTTGAAACACGCCGAATAGCTTGTCGGCATATTTCATGTTGAAGCCGACGCCGTTGTCGCGCACAAACAAGACCGTCCCGCCCGCTTCGTGCTTCTGTCTTACTTCGATCACCGCCCGCGACCGCGGCCGCGTGAACTTTATCGCATTGGCCAGCAGATTCTGAAACACCTGCCTGATCAGTCCGGGATCGCATTCCACCACAGGCAGGTCGTCGATCTTCCATTCGATTTGCCGCCCCGCGCACTCCGGCGCCAGTTCTGTGATGAGTTCATCCACCATCGGCCTCAATTCCGAGGCCCGTAAATTCAGCTCCCGACGCCCCAAGCGCGCCAGGTTGAGAAGATCATCGACGAGCATTCCCATGCGCCGGGTGCCTTCCTGAATGCGCTGCAGGTGACGTTGGGCATCGGGCGCGAGGTTGGGACCATATTCCTCGCTCAGGATCTGGGAGAATCCGCTGATGTGCCGCAGCGGAGCGCGCAGGTCGTGGGAAACGGAGTAAGTGAAGGCTTCCATTTCCTGATTCGCGGCCTGCAACTGGGCGGTTCGCTCCGCTACTCGTTGTTCGAGGACGTTATTAAGCTCGAGGATTTTCTGCTCATCGGCCTTTCTCTTGGTGATGTCGCGGAAGGCTGTCACGCCACCACGTACCAGGCCGTCCCTGTCTTTCAGGGGATAACCGCTGACTTCGATCCAGACGCCATCAGCGGGCTGGTTCCGACGTACATACATCTCGACCACGCTGGTGCGACCGTGACGAATGGCCTGCACCAGCGGGATGTCCTCAGCCGGGAAAGGGGTTTGCATGTCGGCGCCATACGTCCGGTAGTGCTCCGGCCATCTCTCCGGCGGAAGGTTCTCCGCGCCTTGCCCAAGGATTCTTTCTGCGGCCGGGTTCCAGAGGATGAACTTTCCATTCTCGTCAGCGGCGATCAGTCCTTCGGCGATGCTGTCGAGCACCGACTGCAGCAGGACCGTCTGGATCTGCAGAGCCCGCTGCGAACGAATCAGTTCCTCCGCCTGACGGGAAACTTCTTCAGCTTTTTCGGCGATCTCCTTTTCCGCTTGCTTGCGCTGCGTGACGTCCCGCAGGATCACCGTGAGCATCTTCCCGTCCGCCGCAGTGATCTGGGAAATGGAGGCCTCCATCTGAAATTCTTCGCCATCGGCGCGCAAGGCCCGGAGCCCCGGCAAACTGCCCATATCGCGATTGGTCACACCCGTTTCGGCGAAGTTGCGCACATGCGCACGATGCGCCGCCCGGAAGCGCTGCGGAATGAAACGTTCGATGGGTTGCCCCTCAGCCTCTGCCGCGGTGCAGCGGAAGACCTTTTCCGCCGCGGCATTGAACAGCACAATGCGCTGCTGCTCGTCCAACGTAATGACTGCGTCCATCGCCGACTGCAAGACGCCGTTCAGCCGCTCCCGGCCCAGGCGCAATTGCTCCTCCACCCGTTTCCGTTCGCTAAGATCGGTGGCGACCAGGCAAAGTTCGGGGACAGATTCGTTAATAAGGATGCGGTTGAGCGACAACTGCACTGGGAGTGAGCTGCCGTCAGTGCGCAGCAAGCCGCCCCCGGACCGGACGTCGCTCTCCAGCGCCCGCCGCAGCAGGTCCGGAAAGCCTTCTCGCTCTTCCTCGCACAGCAGTGAGATGAAGCAGGTTCCCTCCAGGCACGCAGTTGGCTGGCCCACCATCTCGGCCAAGCGGCGATTACAAAAGAGGATTACGCCTTCAGGGGTCAGCGTAGCTACCCCCTCGTTCATCTGCTCGGCGAGGATGCGGTAGGGCTCTTCAGGGCTGTGCAGCGTGAACAGGCGGCTGCCTTCGGGGCCATCGACCGCAAGCGCATCCACCTCGCCGCGGTAGATGGCGTCCATGGTCGCTTGCAGTTCATCGGCTCGGTCTTTCCACAGCGTCGGTTTGCCGCGCGTCTTTCGCCCGGTTTCACTCTTCATGCGCCGCAGCCATTCGCTACATGGGGACTACGTCGAGCCCCACGAGCACGCGCTCCGTATTGGACAAATCTCCGATGATCTTCTTCAGTGGAGGCGGCAAGGTGCGCACCAGGGTGGGCACGGCCACGATCTGGTCGCCCGCCGCCAATTGCGGATTCTTGAGCAGGTCAATCACCTCGGTGCGGTACTTGCCCGACAGGTGCTCGTCGCATATCTTTCTCAGATTGCGCAGAGCGGCGACCGATCGCGCAGTCTCGCCTGCGATGTACAGGCGCAGATTCCACAGCTCCCCGTTGCTGGTTCGCTTCCCATTGTTCGTCTTTCTCGGCCGACTCATGTCCGGCTCCTCTCTTCTTTTCCTGTGCGCGATCTCTCGGGGCCGCCCTCGGCCACCGCCTCAAGCATGGCCGTTTGAGTGCGCAGGCATTTTGTCCGCACCACGCGCCCGGCTCATCTGCAGCCGGTCCATGGCGATCTGCTTTTCCCTCGACTGCATTCCATGCGCCGCGCTCAACAGTTCCTGCTCCTCGAGAGCAAACTTGCAACGCATTTCCGCGATCTGGGCCTCCACTTGCTGCCGTTTGTGTTTTAACTCGACACTCTTGCGCTCGAGTTGTTGCCGCCGCTCCTCCCCTTCCGCTTGCTCGCGAGCCTCCTGCGCCAACCGCGCCGAACCGGTCAGGAACCCCGACGGCCCCACGTAGACGTCGAGCAACTGCACTCCATGATTGGTCAGAATGAATTCCCGGATCTGGTTGGAGTGCGCCATGCCCCGCGACTTCAGCACGTACAGCCCGCGGTTGCGCTCGCCGTTGAATTCCAGGTTGCGCAACAGAAGCCACGAGTCCATTTGCGAGGAAACACCGACTTCACTCAGTTCCGCCGTACTGTCGCCCGGCGTGAGGCTGGTGAACATCGCCGTGATCTGGCGGGACTTCAGCATGTCAATGAGCCGCGTCACCATGGACTTCACTTCCGAATGAGTTCCCACCGAGCCGAAGTTCGTGATGGGGTCGATCACGACCACTCGCGGATCAAAGGCCGCCGTGATGCTGTGAATCGTCACCAGATGCTTTTCCAGCCCGAAGGAGCCGGGACGCGCGGCGTAAAACTGCAGCAGGCCGCGTTTAAGCCACGGTTCCAGGTCAATGCCGATGGAGCGCATATTGCGCAACACTTCGTCGGTGGACTGCTCCGACGCCATGTAGAGCGCGCGTTCTCCGCGCCTGCACGCGGCCTGCACAAAGTGCGCGGCCAGGCTGCTCTTGCCCGTGCCCGCGCCGCCCGACACCAGGATGCTGGTCCCGCGGTAAAATCCCTTTCCACCCAGCATTGCGTCCAGGCGTGGCACCCCAGTCGAGATCTTCTGATTCGAGGCGGTGTGCTCCAGCTTCAGGGAACTCAAGGGAAGCACGGAAAAATCGGACTCGCCGATCAGGAACGGATACTCGTTGGTCGCATGCGGGCTGCCCCGGTACTTGACCACCCGCAAGCGCCGAATCGAAGTCTGATCCTCGACCCGATGATCTAACAGAATCACGCAGTCGGCGACGTACTCCTCGATGCCGACGCGGGTCAGTTTCGACTCGCCGGACTCCGCCGTAATCACGGCAGTCACTCCCCGGGACTTCAACCAGACAAAGAGACGGTGGAGTTCGGCGCGCAAAATATTGGTGCCCTTAAATCCGGAGAACAACGCTTCGATCGTGTCCAACACCACGCGCTTGGCCCCAATCGAATCAATCGCGCTTCCCAGGCGAATGAAGAGCCCCTCCAGATCGTATTCGCCGGTCTCCTCGATTTCCCTCCGCTCCACCCGAACGTAGTCGAGAGCGATTTTCTTGCGCGTACACAGAGCGGGAAGATCGAAACCCATGGAAGCGACATTCTCGGTTAACTCCTTATCTGTCTCCTCAAACGCCATGAATACGCCGGGTTCGTTGAACTCGACCGCGCCCCGCACTAGAAATTCCATGGCCAGGATCGTCTTCCCGCATCCCGCCGTGCCGCACACAAGCGTGGGCCGGCCCTTGGGCAGGCCGCCCTCGGTAATCTGGTCGAGGCCGTCGATCCCAGTTCGGCATTTTACAATTCCACTCTCCGGCTCCGGTTTCAATTTATTTCTCGACATTCGCGAGTCTCCTTTGGCCGAGGGATGCAGAGCGGGCATCCAGTCCGGCGAAATCATGCAGCAGGCTGAGACTTGATTATCCAGTCGTGGCTTGCTAGAAGGAACAGTAAACCGTCACACGAAGGTAGGTAGCTTCCCAGAGCGGAATTGCGCGGCTCTCCCCCAAGGGCTTCAGGTCGCCTGATCCCTCGTGTCGTGACAGCTTTGTCATGGCAGGGAGATCCTGCCTTGCCGAAGAATGGGGCTCAAGCGTGGCCTGTGGAGGGAGCTATTTGCTGCCGCTGTTCCAGAGTCAGCCCCACACATTCGAATCCGGATCGCACGCCGGAGGCGTGGTACACGATGGCCATGAAGCTGAGTGTACGCTCCGCGATGGAGAGTTCCATCTCCAGCACACCGATGCCGCCGAGACCACCTCGCTGATGTCGAGGCTGATCCCCCGCGACGACTCGATTCTCGCCGTCACCAACTCGTCGGCTCCTCTGATGCGGCTGCTAGGACGGCAAAGCTGTCTCGCTAGCCGTTTTGGGTAGAGTCGCGTGAATGACTTCGAGCAATTCCGCGTTGTCTGCCGGCTTCTGAAAGAACGCCACCGCGCCTGCCTGCAGGGCGCGCTGCTCGCTGCTCTGCGGGTCGCGTGCCGTCAACACGATGACTGGGATGGCCGACAGCTTGTCGTCTTTTTGCAGCCTGTCGAGCACGACATAACCATCTCCGGCAGGCAATCCCAGATCAAGAATGATCATGTCAGGATGTTCTTTGTAAGCCATGGCGATGGCGGAGTAGCCATCCACCGCATTCACGGTATCGTAGTGATTGGCTCGCAGCCGCAGTCGCAAAGCCTGCCTAAGGTCGGGGTCATCGTCGACGATCATGATTTTTGGGGTTGGCATTCTGTTATTCTCCATTTTCGATATTCACGCTGTCTGTCAACGTGTGTTTCATCATTCTTTAGCCTGTCCGGAAAGACCTTGCGATTCTCCATGAGCCGCTCGAGCCATTTCCGTTACAGTGCACGCCACTTGCTGTACCTGCTGTTCCAGAGACCGATCAGCGCCGTCGTGTGGCAGCGGCACCTCCGAGGCGCACACCTGCAGTTCCGCAGTCTCCTTCACGCCGGGAACTTTCCCCAGTTGTTCTCGAATGCGGCTCATCATAATGTTGGCGCGCACTAAGTCCGTGGACGCCACCACCAAAAAAGTCTCTTCCGCACCGCTGGCGACCATAGGAGGCAAAACAAGATCCTTATCGAGATAGACGCACCGCTGCAGAACGTCCAGGCAGCGCCGGCAGTGCTCTTTCCAGTTCGCCCGAACTGGCTTCGAGAGCGGCCGCAACCCGACCTTCACCAGAACAATGTTGTTCCGAAGGTGCCCGTCACAAGTAATGGCCGGGAAGAGCAGCTTGGCGAGGGAATACAACGGCAAGGTAAACGAGAAGGTACTGCCGCTGCCTGCTTCACTCGAAACCCAGATGCGTCCTCGGTGCAGGTTGACCAGTTCCTTCGCAATAAACAGCCCGAGTCCCAGGCCCTTGCGGCCGTTATCGAGGGCGTTCGGATCCTGGTACAGACGCTCAAACACTAGCGCCCTGGCTTCCGGACTTATGCCGCAACCGGTATCCGTCACCGAAAGATATACGAAGTCGGGATCGGTCTGCACCAGGGAAGCCTGCACGGTAACAGTTCCCCCATGGGGCGTGAACTTGATGCCGTTCTCGATGAGGTTGATCAGCACCTCGAGAATGCGTCCAGGGTCCCCATAGATCAGGGGAATCCTGGTGTCCAGGCCTACCTCCAGCCCGATTTCTCTTTCGTGCGCGGCTGGTTGCATCATCGCAACTGCCTGCCGGATTAGATCTCCGATCACGACGCAACGCGGTTCAATGCGGATCTTTCCCGACTCCGCCCGGCTCGCTTCCAACAAGTCGCGAACCATAGCTCCCAACTGGTTCACGCTCCTCAAAATGATCTGGAGGTGGTCGCGCTGTTCGGGCTTCAATTCGCCAGCCAGCCCGTCGAGAAGGAGGCTGGCATATTGATGAATGCAGGTCAGGGGGGTCCGGAGTTCGTGCGAAACATGCGACAGGAATTGATTCTTGAACTCCAGTTGCTGCTTCCGGCTCATCTCCAGGGAACGCAGCAGTGCTTGCCGTTCCACGGCATAGCGCATGGCCCGGTCCAAACTGCTACTGGAGATGGAGCCTTTCACCAGGTAATCCTGCACGCCTTGGTGCAGAGCTTTCATCGCCAGTGCTTCATCGTCTTGTCCTGACAGAACGACAACGGGAACGTCCGGCGCTTGCTCCAGTACCTTGCGAAAGGTTTCCACACCATGGCTGTCGGGTAGGTTCAAGTCGAGCAGGATCACAGCGGGTAACTTTTCCTTGAGCGACACGAGCGCATCGGACAGCCGACGTACGCAGTTCACGTCGACCCGCGACTTGCCTTCCACCAGCCGCAGGCGTACCAGATCCGCGTCTCCGGGATTGTCTTCGATCAGTAAGACGTAGGCGGGTTGGTCTTTCATCGTTTCTCCCTCTGTGGCAGGCTGGCAAAACCAAGCCAGAACTCTGCCATGGATCGCACTACCGCGACGAATTCCGGAAGATCTCCCGGCTTGCGCAGATAGCAGTTCGCACCCAGTTTGTAACTCCGCGTAATATCGGAATTTGCCTGGGAGGTGGTGAAAATGACGACCGGAATCTTCGCCAAGGCGGGATCGGCTTTGATGCTCGAAAGTACCTCGCATCCGTCTTTGCGCGGCAGGTTTAGGTCAAGAACGACCAGATCGGGCACGGGCGCTTCGGCATATTTTCCTTGACGCCGCAGAAAAGAAATTGCCTCGGCCCCGTCGTTCACCGCGTTCACGTGAAAATGTCCTTTGCTCTGGGCCAGCACTTCGCTGGTCAGATCGATATCCGCCGGGTTGTCGTCGACCATCAGGATCTCAGGTGTGGCTTTCATGCCTTCTGTCCGACCTCGCTAGTTTGCGGTTCTATTCACTGGGAGACTGAATTGAAAGATGGATCCGCGATCAGGTTCGGATTCGACCCAGATGCGGCCACCGTGCTGTTCGATAATCTTCTTGCAGATCGAAAGCCCGATTCCGTTTCCCGGATATTCCTCTCGGGTATGCAGGCGACGAAAAACGACGAACACGTTCTCTCGATGCTCGGCGGCGATGCCGATCCCGTTGTCTGCCACCGAGAAGACCCACTCTTTTCCTTTCAACTCCGCACTCACTCGAATCACAGGGGGCGCGGAGCCGCGAAACTTGATCGCGTTTCCGATGAGGTTTTGAAATACCTGAGCTAGTTGAGAACTATCGGCCATCACTACCGGAAGTGGATCGCGCCGCACCACCGCACCGCTTTCCTGAATTGCCGCTTCCAGATTTTTCAAGCTCTCCTCGATCACGGCGTTGCAATCGCTGCTTTGCACCGCCATGGCTTGCCTCCCGACTCGGGAAAAAGTCAGCAGGTCTCGCACCAGCTTCTGCATGCGCAGCGCGCCGTCCAGCGCGTAGTGAATGTATTTGTCCGCGTCCGCATCGAGTTTGTCCCGATAACGCTCGGCTAACAGCTGGGTATAAGTGGCGACCATGCGCAGCGGTTCCTGCAGATCGTGGGACGCCACGTAGGCAAACTGCTCGAGTTCCCGGTTGGAGCGCGCTAATTCCTCCTGCCCTAGTTTGTGAGCATGCCGCAGTTCTTTCTCGCGCACGGCCCGTCGCACCGAGTCCGGCAGGCGCGTCAAGTGATCCTTCAAGACGTAGTCGGCGGCACCCTGCTTGATACACTCCACCGCCGTAAGTTCACCCAGAGCGCCCGACACCAGGATGACTAGCACGTCGAGTCCTTCCCGGCGAAGGATCTCGACGGATTCCATTCCATTCCAGGCGGGCAGTTTGTAGTCCGCCAGAATGACGTCGTACGTGTTTTGCCGCACCAAGGCGGAGAATTCTTCCGGCGTCTGAGCAACATCCGCGGCAACGGAGAAACCCGCCCCCCGCAGGGCGCGCAGCACCAGCTCGACGTCCGCCGGTTCATCCTCCACCATCAGCACCCTCATCGTGAGCATGCTGCCCGCCACGTCCCTCCGTTCACTGGCATCCTTGGATTTACCACCGTCCAGCTCGGCTTCCGACTGGCAACGATTCGAAGTCGCACCCGGTCACGCTGCCCGCTACGAGGCTTGACGTTAGTGGGTCCGAACTAAAAGTCACTATGGCCTCCCGTTGCTCCCGCTTCACAATGCAACAGGTACCCCGACACGGGTACGACTGCGACCGGTGATTCGCCTAACTTGGCCATCGGCCTGCGCCTCCCGACCTTGAGTGAAAAAAAGGTATTTGGCCCCCCAAACGACATTCGTCCCCCTGTCCTTTCGTCGCCCACGATTCAGGCCATTCGGCCCTGTCCCTTCGGGCGTCGGCCGGGAAGCCGACGTGGGCGGAACGTTTGTTGCTTACTCTGGAAACCGGGGAACGTACCGCCTGTCTCGGGTTTTCACTTAGAGAATGGCAATACTTGCTGAGTTCGGAAGGCCGGGTCCGGGCATGATGACATCCGCAGGGCCGTCGCCATTCAAGTCTGCGGCGGTGATACAGGAGGGATCGGCCAGATAGTCTGCCACCAGAATCCCGGAACTGCCTGCATTACGAACGGCCCTTGCTTCAGCGCAAGAACGGTGTGCGGCAATGGGTTGGACGCGGCCCCGCCATTCTCCACGGAAATCTGATGCGTGGCAGCGGTATTGCTGAGGGAACTGTCAAGCTGTGCATCGAGGCTCTCCCCGATAGAGTGCCTGATTTTCGCAAGGGAGATTTCAGCGGTTTTGTTATGACCGGGACAGCCTTCATCTCCGCCCGCTGCAAAGCTTATGATTGAAGACGGCCATCTGAGGCAGGAGAGAGTGCGGCTTAAGTCTTGTGGTTGCAATAAAAAGATGGTGAGCGCGGAAGGAATCGAACCTTCAACCTACTGATTAAGAGTCAGT
>JBBIPV010000029.1:0-26571 GCA_037442635.1 Terriglobales bacterium
CACTTGACCGATGCGCGCAGTCACAAGGCAGGTGACGACGCGTATCAAGTCCTTGTCCGCTGGTGGCCCCACAAAACACGTGAAAGCACACAAAACCTGGCGGGGCGAACCCGAGTCGGAGGGGCGAGTTCCACGAGCCGTCAGTCGGACGCTGCCTGCGTTTCCCTCACCCGCCCTGCGGGCTCCCTCGCCCCCACCGGGGGAGAGGTCCGGGGTGAGGGGGCGACTCGATAAATTCCCGTGGTTTGGGGAGGCTCGCCCGGATCGTCGCGAGAATTCCAAGCGCCACCAACCGGAAGCTGCCGCCAATGAGCGTGGTAGAACTCCGCTCTCCGGGAGACCTTTGCGTCTTGTGTGCCTCTTTGCGGCCATGCCGATTCCTCCCGGAAGCCAATCTCCGTGGGCCAACCACGAAACCTAGAGAGGCGAATTTCAGTCGGAGGGGCGAGTTCCACGAGCCGTCAGTCGGACGCTGCCTGCGATTCCCTCACCCGCCCTGCGGGCACCCTCGCCCCCACCGGGGGAGAGGTCCGGGGTGAGGAGGACAAGAGCCCAGACCGCCGGTAGCTGGCCTGCAGCCTTTGCCACTCAGACCATTCGTGGCGATCTCCGTCGACGGCTGACGTGGCTTCCACGACGGTCCGCAACCTATTCTTGTTCTCCCGCGCCGCGGGACACCGCCACCAGGTTTCCTTCCCTTGTTGTGGGGGCAGGATCCACACGACAACCACCAAAACCATGGCTACCGAAGCTTACGTACTGATCACCGCCGCTCGCAACGAGGAGGCAACGATTGAAACCACGATTCAGAGTGTGTTGAGCCAGGAAGCCCCGCCGCAGGAATGGGTGGTCGTGAACGACGACTCGACCGACCGGACGGGCGACATCATTGACCGCTACGCGCGTCAGGCGCACTACATCAAACACTTGCGGTTGCAGCGGCGGCCTCAGCGCAATTTTTCCTCGCAGGTTTTCGCCATCCAGTCGGGTTGCGCTGCGCTGCGGAGCAACGACTACAGCTACCTGGGCCTGCTGGACGCCGATTTGCGCTTCCCGCCTCATTACTACAAGACTCTGCTGGTGCGTTTTCGCGAGGACGCTCAACAGGGCATTATCGGCGGCCTGGTGGTGGACGTCACGGAGGCGAAACCGGAAAAGCCCCCGCGCAACTTGAGCGAAGTGGCCGGGGCCACACAGTTCTTCCGACGGGCCTGCTACGAGGCCCAAGGCGGACTCCTGCCGATTCCCGAAGGGGGCTACGACGCGATCGCCTGCGTGCGGGCACGCATGCTCGGCTACAAGACGGAGACCTTTCCGGACCTGGTCGTGGATCACCTCAAGCCGCGCAACGCCGCTTTCGGCAGACCTCTTCGTCGGAAATGGCAACTCGGCATGCGAGACTACGCGCTGGCGTACCACCCATTGTTCGAATTCACAAAATGCTGCTCGCGCGCTGCCCAAGTGCCGTTCTTCATTGGGGCGGCTGCCTGGTTCCTTGGCTACGCCTGCGCCGCCTTGACCCGGCGCCATGTCTTGGTGCCAGCCGATGTCCGGAAACATATCCGGCGCGAACAGATGAGGCGGCTGAGAACCTCTCTCTTAGGCAACAATGCGTGACGAGGGTAAGCCGCTTCATAACAAGCATGCACCCCCTACTGGATCGAGAGAGTGGTGGTGGAGCGAGCGATTCACTTGGCTTTCGGCATCACTGCGAAACGTTCGATTTGCCGTGTGGCTTCATTGACAGTATTTGCCTGGCTTGGCTCAGATGCGGGGTTCGCGTCGGGCCGGTCTGGCCATTGGTAATCCGAACGAACCCAAGAGGTGAATATGGCTATGAAAGAAATTCCGCGAAGAATCGTGTGGCGCGTGATGCGCCTTGTAGGACTGGGCCGATATTCGTGGAATCTACAGTACAAGGCTGGAAAATGGTGTGACCGGAAACGGAGCCCGCATACAGTGGCGCTGATCCAGGAATTCTGCAAAGGAGGCAGGCTGGTGGAATTCGGTTGTGGGGATGGTATGCTGCCGCACTTGCTGCAGCCGGGGACGTTTTCAGACTACTTGGGGCTCGATATTTCGGACAAGGCAGTTGAGATCGCCCGGAACTGGGCACGCGAGGCAAGGTTGTGTCATTGTACATTCGAGCAGGCGAATATGGCCAGTTGGCCCGGGTCAGAGGGAATCGCCTTGATCGTCGCTGAAGAGTGTCTAAACTACTTACAGAGCGAGGATCTCGAGCGCTTCCTGCGACGCTGTTGTGCGAGCTTGGCGGAGAACGGCAAAATTTTGGTGATCGTGCACTCCGCCGACAAGCACGCCGCGACGCTGGCTGTGTGTCGGCGCGTCTGCCGGTTGGTTGACGAGCGGTGGGTCACACCCTCTGGGAAATGTGAGTCGGTTGACCCGATGTCCTGGAGAGGCGGTGAACGCCAAGCAACAGGGAGGGCGTATCTGGTTTTTGCACCGAAGGCTACTGAAGATCACGGGAAGCTGGACACCGAGTGATCGGACCCTTGCTTGAAATTGAAACAGAAGGTCCCGGCCACTTGTGCGATTTGACACACGCCTGAGAATTGGACAGGGTCGCTAGCCATATCCCCGTGGGAATCCTGAAAATACTCTTTTTTAGCAGCTTTTGATACACGGACACATGCCAACGTGGAAGGCAGCAGATTTGCTAGGGGTAGGAGACGGCGAGCGCCGGGAAGTGGCAGATCTGGGCGTTCCGAGTTCAACAGTATGATGATCTCCAATTACTCAAGGTTCGAGCTTTTGCTCGGGTGCTGTCTTGCTGCGGTTGTTTCAGCTTCCGCCGCCTCCTATTACGTTGCGCCGACGGGCAGCGACAGTGCGGACGGCAGCAGCGGTTCGCCGTGGCAGACCATTCAGCACGGGCTCGACACCGTGGCGCCCGGCGACACGCTCTACATCAACGCGGGCGACTATTACAGCACCAACTTCACCAAGATTGACGGCACGGCGGGCAGCCCGATCACCGTGCAAGGCTTGCCGGGAGCGTGGCTACGTTGCACCAACGGCGTGGCCGGCGGGGCGACGCGGGGCATCACGTTGTCAAACTCTTGGTATGTCATTCGCGGCCTGAGCTTCTATTCCAATTACCTGCAAATCTGGACGACCAACGCCACGCATAACCTGGCCGAATCCAATTGGCTGGAACGCACCAAGGCCATCAGCCTGAACGAGCCGGACCTGCCTTATACCAACGGTCCCTCGTTCAACACGGTTTGCCGGAACGTGTTTACGAACCTGGCCTATAACGTCGCCGCAATGGGCGTGACGGGTCACGGCAACCTGATTGCCTCGAATATCTGGTGGACGGGCAACGACAACGACGCCATCGACTTCTTCGGCACCTCGAACGTCTTTCGCGGCAATCTGTTTGTGGACATGAGCCCCAGCGCCGAGCACACCGGAAACCACATTGACATGTTTCAGACCTTCGGCGACACCGGGCAGGAGTGTCATTGGGCCTTGATCGAAAACAACACGCAGACCAATTCGCAGGGACACTTTTTCATCGCCAACTCGCTCGGCCCCGTCAACACGACGAACAATTTCGCCGTGTGCGACATCATGGTTCGGAACAATGTCATCCTCAACAGCGCGGGCGACTCTTTCCTTCACGCGCCGCGCATTCAATTTATCAACAACACTTTTTATGGCTGCGGCGGCATTACTGGCGTTCCCCAAATCTGGGTGCGGGACATTGCCGCGTATGGCTTTCCGAGCAACTGCGTCGTTTTGAATAACATCATCGCCGAATCGACCGCCAACGCTCCGTTGGCCGTGGACACAGCTTACACCAACAGCACGGTGCGGGGTTACAACTTCATTTCCCAAGTGGGCGGGGTTGATCCTTACAAATGGTGGACTCCACATCCGGCATGGCCGGGGGAAATTTATGGTGGTTATGCGGGGTTTGTCAGCACCAACGGCAGTTATGATTTGCACCTGCTCACGAACTCGGTATGCCTTGCCTCGGGCACCAACGCCAGCGCCTACGGCTTCAACATCACGACGGACTACCAGACCCGGGCCGAGACGTGGAGTCAGGGCGCTTACGAGACCTTGCCTCGTGCGACAACATACGGCTCCGGATTTCCCAAATCGAAGCCTCGTGCCCCTTCCAACCTCTTAATCGCGGTGGGTAGTCACCCGTAAGGGTTGGCGTCTAACGAAGCACTGATTTGACAACCAATGGACACGAAGGGACACGAAAGTCCGGACTCAGGGGCTTGATTTCATTGGTGTTCATTCGTGTGCATTCGTGGTTGTAGTGAGTTATTCAGCGTTTCCCTGGGGTGGCCCGTGGCCGGCACCCCCCTCAATTTCGGGACCCGGGTGAACCCCCTCTTCCAGGCGGCGGGCCGAGGAGGTTTCACGCCGTCTGGGCGGCAGCCGAATTCCCCCGTGTGATCACCCCCGCCCTCATCGTCCTCCTAGCCCTTGCGCTGGTGCTGCCGGCGCTCCCGCGCCGTTATGTGCCGTTGGCTTTCCTGCTGGGGAGCATCCTCATTCCGCCTACGGCCTTTGTGCCGGTGGGTTCGCTGCATTTCTACCCGCAACGGGTGCTGGTGGTCTCCGGGTTGGTCCGGATGTGGTTGAAGTCGGAACGCCCGTCCTTCTTTCCCCAAAGACTCGATAAGATCATGCTCGGCTTCGGGTTCGTGTGTGTGGCGAGCAGTGTGTGCCACAAGCCGGTCGGGGACGCCCTCGTTTATCGTTGCGCCGTAGCGTTGGACTGGGTGGGAACCTATTTTCTGTTCAGAACTTGGATCCAGGGGCCCGACGACGTGCGTTTGTACCTCCGTTCGGTGATGATTGTGCTGATCCCGTTTGCGATTACGATGCTGGCGGAAAAGGCAACCGGCCACAACGTGTTTGCTCACTTCGCCAGCATGCGGGCCGAAAGCCCCGAACGTGAAGGCCACGTCCGCGCGTCCGGCCCGTTCGTGAACTATATTGACGCGGGGACGACTGGGGCGGTGTTCCTGGCGCTGGCGTTGAGCCTGCGGGGCCAGAGCAGGGGCTTGGGGCGCGTCGGTGCCGCGAGTTGCCTGGCGATTGCGTTCGCTAGCTGGTCCAGCAGTCCGTTGGTGACCTGCATCGTGGAATTTGTAGCGCTCTGGCTCTGGCGGTACCGCGACCGCCTGCGCGCGATCATTTGGGGATGCCTGGGAGCAATGTTGTTTTTGCAACTGTTCAAGAACCGTCCCATCTGGTTCCTGATGGCTGATGTGGACTTTGTGGGGGGGAGCACGGGGTGGTACCGGGCGATGCTGATCTCTCGGGCCTTGGAGCACTTGAATGAGTGGTGGCTGGGAGGGAGCGATTACACGCGGCATTGGATGGCAACCGGGACCCACGCCGATCCCAACATGGCTGACCTGGTGAACCATTACATCTGGGTGGGAGTCATCGGCGGCCTGCCCACCCTGATCATGTTCGTATGGACGTTGCGGGAATGTTTTCGCCAGATCTCGATTGCATCCCGGGACCTTCCAGAGGCGGCGGTGGATCTCCGATATACGCTCTGGTGCTTGGGCAGCAGTCTCTTCGCCATGTGCGTGACCTTTTTCAGCATGTCCTTCTATTGCGAAACGTCGGTGTGTCTCTATTCATTGGTGGCGGTGATTGGCTCGGCGTGCCCCGCTGTGGCCGCCGCTTCCTCAGACGAAGCGGCGCTGGACGCGACTCAGCGGGAACCGGAGCCGTCCGAGGCCGGCGGTATCGCCGGGCCCGTCGCTGCCGCACGCGGGTTTGGTGGCTGAGCCAACCGTCGCCGCGGCGGCTGGCGCAATATTGTGAAACGAACTCCATCCTCGTCGGTAGTGATCGTCAGTTGGAATGCCCGCGACTTCCTGCGGGATTGCCTCAAGTCGTTGTCCGAAGGGGTCTCGGAATACCCGATCGAAATCCTCGTTGTGGACAACGCCTCGAGCGACGGCTCGGCGGATTGCGTCGAGCGCGAATTTCCCCACGTGCGCTTGATCCGCAGCGCGTCGAACCTCGGGTTTTCCCGGGCCAACAATCTCGCCGTCCGTCAAAGCACGGGCGACTACGTATGCCTCATCAATTCGGACGTCAAGGTGCATCGGGAGTGCATCACCCGGCTGGTAGACTACTGCGAAGCGCATCCTGAGGTCGGCCTGGCGGGGCCGTTCATCTTCGGGCCGGATGGGAAGCTGCAGCGTTCGTGCTGGGGGTTTCCTAGCGTCTGGAACATGTTCTGCCGGGCGCTGGCGCTCGACAAATGTTTCCCCCGCCTCCAGGCCTTCGGGGGCTATGAGCTTGGGTACTGGAGCCAGGACACCACCCGGCCCGTGGACATTCTCGGGGGTTGTTTTTGGGTCGCCCGTCGCGAGGCGCTCAACCGGGTTGGGTTGCTCGACGAATCCTTTTTCATGTATGGCGAGGACATGGATTGGTGCCGCCGGTTTTGGGCCGGAGGTTGGCAGGTCATGTTCGTGGCTGAGGCGCAGGCGACGCATTACGGCGGGGCCAGTTCGGCGAATGCTCCGGTGCGCTTCTATATCGAACGCCAGCGGGCTGACCTCCAGTATTGGACCAAGCACCACTCGCGCGCCGGCGTGGCCGCCTACGGGGTGGTTTCCGCGCTCCACAATGCGGTGCGGGTGGCTGGTTACGGCCTGGCCTCCTGGGTGACCCGTAATCCCGAGCACCGGCACAAGTGGCAGCGAAGCCTGGCGTGCCTTCAGTTTCTGCTCTCGTGCCGCTGGCAGCGGCCGTCGCCTCCGGACCGGCCATCCGCGGCAGCGGAACCGGCGCCCCCGCCCAGGCCGCTAAGTGGTGGACAAGCAGAATCGGCTCCATTACCGGGGGGGGAGGCCTGCCGGTATGGTTGGGGAGCCAGGGTGAGCAATGGGGAAGGCAATACACAGTCTTGATTTTCAGGGCCTGGGAGCGATGCCTGACTGGGCGCCGCAAGGGGAGGTTGCCGTATGATGCGGGCACTTGTCACAGGGGGCGCGGGCTTTATTGGGTCTCACATCGCCGAGACGCTATGCGCGCGTGGAGCTCAGGTGACTGTCCTCGACAATCTCAGCAGCGGGTCGCTGCAGAATCTGGCATGGGGCCAGGGCAATGGCGCCTTGGAATTCGTCCAAGGTGACATTCGGGATACGGCCCTGGTTTGCAGGCTGATCGCGAACCGCGACGTGGTGTTCCATGAGGCCGCGCTGCCATCGGTGCCCTATTCAGTGGCTCACCCGGTGGAGACAGAAGGGGTCAACAGCACGGCCACACTGCAGTTGCTGGTGGCCGCTCGTGATGCGGGAGTCAAGCGGTTCTTTTTCGCCTCTTCCTCCGCGGTGTATGGCGACAGTGAGTCATTGCCCAAACGGGAATCGGACGCGCCGGCTCCCATCTCACCGTACGGGCTACAAAAGTATGCGAGTGAACGGTATGCGCAGCTCTTTTGGCGGCTGTATGGTCTGGCAACGATTTCCTTTCGCTACTTCAATGTCTTTGGCCCCAGGCAGCGGCACGATTCGCCCTATTCGGGCGTCATCGCCAGGTTCTGCTCCGGCATGGAAAACGGCCAGCGACCCGTGATCCATGGGGACGGCCTCCAATCCCGCGATTTTGTTTTCGTTGAAAACATAGTTGACGCCCATTTGTGGGCCCTGGAGGCATCCGCGGAGAAAGTGTCAGGCTGCGTGTTCAACCTCGGCACTGGGAGCGGGACCAACTTGCTGCAATTGGCGGAAGAAATCAATTTGCATACGGGCCAGCGGTTGACCCCGCGTCATGAGCCGGCGCGCGCAGCCGACATTCGACACTCCGTCGCTGACATCTCGGCCGCGCGAAATGCCTTTGGTTACGAGCCGCGCATTTCTCTGCGCGAGGGGCTGCGGCGGACGTTGGCGGTTTCAAGCCGAGAGCAGCCCGGCGAGGTGCATGGCCGCCAGACAGTCAATGCCCCGCCAGCAAGCGGCGGATCGGCCAAGGTCTAGGGAAACGCTGAATCATTCACTGCAACCACGACTGCACCCAGCGCGGCTGACGCCGCAACCAAAGCCAATGGCCGCAAAAAGGCACATAAGGCACAAGGAGGGAACTTCCTGTCTTTCTGTCCCTTGCGCTCTTCCGCGGCAGGAATTTGCGCAAGAGCACAAAACTTCGCGGGATAGTAGTACGAATGAACCCCCATGCAATCAAGCCCCTGAGTCCGGACCTTCGGGTCCCTTCGGGTCCATGGGTGGTTAAAGCAGTGCTTCCCTGGGGTTAATGACGGATCCATCCACCCTGCGGCGCAGCAAGTCAAGGCCGGCCGGCGTTGGTGTGCGCCTGCTTGAGGCAGGAAGCGTTTCGTCGAATGGGGCCGAAGCGAGCGGCTACACACGTCAAGGGCTCGTGACGAATCGGCTCGATCGCCGGGGGGAGAAGCCCGCCGGGATGATTGGGGAGCCATGGTGTGCAATGAGGTGAGGGACGCAATATACATTCTTAATTTTCATGGCCTGGGCGCGATGCCTGGCTGGGCACCGGAAGGGGAGGAGCCGTATTGGATCAGCCTGGATTTCTTTTGCCGGATTCTGGACTTGGTGCGCGGTCGGGCCGATGTGTCCATCACGTTCGACGACGGAAACCGGACCGATTACACGCTGGCGCTCCCGGCGTTGAAAGAGCGGGGCATGACGGCGCAATTCTTTGTGGTGGCGGACCGCATCGGCAGGCATGGCTATTTGTCCGGGCCTGAAATCAGGGCGTTGGCGGAGGCGGGAATGGCCATCGGGAACCACGGATTTCGGCACCACCGCTGGACGGAGATTGACTCGGCCACGCTCGTCCGCGAGCTGACATCAGCCCGGGACCAAATCGGCCGGGCAGCCGGGACCCGGGTGTGCAATGCCGCCTGCCCGTTTGGAAGCTACAACCGCAGGGTCCTGAAAGTGCTGCGCGCCTGCGGCTTTCGCCGCGTTTACACCAGCGACCGCGGTCCTGCCGCGAGCGGGGCCTGGTTCCAGCCGCGCAACACGATTACGCGCGAGGCGGACGTGCCGGATATTCAAGGCATTCTGGACCGGCCGCCGGCCGGGACGCGAAAAATGTGGCGCGACCTGAAACTCTTCGTCAAACGCTGGCGGAACTGAAAGGCAATCCGCCTTGCGCCGCGGGAAGACCGCGAGCGCTTGCTTTTTATGTTGAACAATAAATCCATCCTGGTGACCGGGGGCACCGGCTCCTTCGGCAAGAAATTCATCGAAACCGTCCTGCGCCAGTTTCCGCAGGTCAAACGCCTCGTTGTGTTTTCCCGCGATGAACTGAAGCAGTTCGAAATGGCGCAGAAGTATCCCCACGATCGCTTTCCGAACGTCCGCTTTTTCATCGGCGACGTGCGGGACAAGGACCGCCTTCGGCGCGCGTTTGAAGGCGTCGAAATCGTGGTTCACGCTGCCGCGCTCAAGCAGGTGCCGGCCGCCGAATACAATCCCTTCGAGGCCATCAAGACCAATGTCCTCGGCGCGCAAAACATCATCGATGCGGCCATGGAAACGGGCGTCAAACGCGTCGTGGCGTTGAGCACCGACAAGGCAGCCGCGCCCATCAACCTTTATGGGGCCACCAAGCTTTGCTCCGACAAACTGTTCATCGCGGCCAACAACTACAAGGGCTGGCGCGACCTCCGCCTGTCGGTCGTGCGCTATGGCAACGTCATGGGCAGCCGCGGCAGCGTCATTCCTTTCTTCCTCGAAAAGCGCAAGAGCGGCGTGCTGCCCATCACCGACGAACGGATGACCCGCTTTAACATTTCATTGGAAGAAGGTGTGGAACTGGTCCTGTATGCGCTCGAACACGCCTGGGGCGGGGAGCTGTTCGTGCCGAGGATTCCCAGCTACCGCATCACCGACGTGGCCGAGGCGATCGGCCCGGACTGCAAGCGCGTGAACGTCGGCATCCGGCCCGGCGAAAAACTGCACGAGGAAATGATCACCGAAACCGACGGGCTGAATTCGGTTGAATTCGAGCGGCATTTCGTCATCCTGCCCGCGATGCCGCTGTGGGACAGTGAGGAATACCGGAAGCAGTTCAACGGCCGCCGCTGTGAATTCGGCTTCCGCTACAGCAGCGGCGCCAACACCGAATGGTTGAGCGTCGAACAGCTCCGCGAGTTGATCCGCAAACACGTGGATGCGTCCTTTTCTGTCTAGGGAAACGCTGAGTCATTCACTGCGACCACGAATGAACCCCCTTGAAATCAAGCCCCTGAGTCCGGACCCTCGGGTCCCTTGGGGTCCATTGGCGGTTAAAGCAGTGCTTCCCTAGCGGTCGCAGGCTTGGCATGAACTCCCTGCTCCCTTACGGCCGGCAATCAATCAGCGCGGCGGACATCGCCGCCGTGGGCGATGTCCTGCGTTCGGACTTTTTGACGTGTGGTCCGAAAGTGGAGGAATTCGAATCGCGCTTTGCGGAAAAGGTCGGCGCCCGCCATGCCGTTGCCGTGAACAGCGCCACCTCGGCGTTGCATCTGGCCATGCTGGTGGCGGGCGTTGGACGGGGCGACCGTGTCATCACGTCGCCCAACACCTTCCTCGCCTCGGCCAACTGCGCCGCCTACGTCGGGGCCACGCCGGATTTCGCCGACATTGACCCCGACAGCTACAACCTCGATCCGGCCAGCCTCCAGGCCACCTGGAGGCCGGACACCAAGGCGGTCGTCGCCGTGGACTATGCGGGCCAGCCCTGCGACATGCCGGCCATCGCCCGCATAGCGCGCGATCGCGGAGCGGTCGTCATTGAGGATGCCTGCCATGCCGTCGGAGGGGGCTTTGCTCATGACGGACAGGTTTGGAAAATTGGCGGACATCCCTGGGCCGACCTGACAGTGTTCAGCTTCCATCCGGTCAAGACGATGACCACCGGCGAGGGCGGCATGCTGGTGACAGACAACGCGGAATGGGCCGAAAAGGCCCGCCGCCTGCGTTCCCACGGCATCGTCCGCAATCCTGCTGACTTCCTGTCCTCTGACCTCTGTCCTCTGACCTCTGAACATGGTCCTTGGTATTACGAGATGCAGGACTTGGGGTACAACTACCGCCTCACCGATATTCAATGCGCGTTGGGCCTTTCCCAATTGAGACGTCTCGATGATTTCATCGCGCGCCGTCAGGAAATCGTCGCTCGCTACAACGAGGCCTTTGCCGATATTCCCTGGCTCAAGCCGCCTCAGCTCCGAGCTCCCAGCTCCGAGCTCCAAGCTTTGATCTCCTGGCACCTCTACACCGTCCAGATGGATTTTGCGGCGCTTGGCAAAACGCGAACCCAGGTCATGAGTGAACTGCGAGCCAAGGGAATCGGCACCCAGGTTCTCTACATTCCGGTTCACTTGCAGCCGTGGTATCGGAAGACTTATGGTTACAAGTGCGGCAAAGCGCCTAGAGCCGAAGAATTCTATAATCGGGCCTTGAGCCTTCCGTTGTTTTCCGGACTGTCAGACGCTGATGTCAGATGTGTCATCGAGGTGTTCCAAAACCTAACCAATTAACGCAAACAGGTCGACCCGTGTGGTCGTTCATTCTGTTGAGCCGCAGCAACTGAACCCTTGCGGACGTTGATTGAGGCTTGCATATCAACGAATCAAGTATGGAAGGTGCCGATAAATCTGTTCTGCGCGTTTATGCGCTTGGGGATTCCTTGGCTCTGCCGAGACCGTGGGATGGAATAACTTATGAGCATACTTACCCTTATCTCCTTAATAGGAAACTGACGGATGTAGGCTTTGGCAATCGAAGCTCAGAGCTCATCGTGAACGGCTCGCGTTCCAGAACAATGCCTGACGCTCAGGCATTTTGGGAGGAAATTGAATTCTTCCAGCCAGGATTGGTTGTGATTCAAATCGGAATTGTTGATTGCGCCCCGAGGATTTTCTCCAAGCGCCAGAAGTGGGTGTTGGATCGCTTGGTTCCTCGATACATTCGCGAAAAGATCGTCGGATTTGCCGGGAAACGCCGCCGGTCACTTATTTCAATACTCCCACCCAAAGTATATACACCACTGGCAGTTTTCCGAAAAGCGGCAGAAGGGATCGCGAAACGAAGCACACACATCAGAGCGCGGTTGGCTTTCGTTGCGATTGCCCCAGCGACTGAACGAATTGCCCAGCGGTCGCCGGGAATTGTCTTGAACATTCAGCGCTACAATGCCGCACTCCGCGAGGTTTGTTCCGCAAATAGTGCGAGTTTCATTGATGTGCATTCAGCGCTGAGCTCACCGAGTCCTTCCGATTACCTTCTTCCGGATGGACACCATCTTGGGCCAGAAGGCCATCGCATTGTGGCTGAGAGGATTTATGGTTGGATTGCATCTCAAACTTTGCGGGGTGTGATAGCCGAAGCAGTCGGCGGAGCACCAACTACTTTGGAAAAATTAACTAAGCCATGACTCCCCCCTACATCCTCTTTGAACTCGCAAACGCTCATGGTGGTAGCAAGGAGCGATTACTCGAGACCATCAGCCGCATCAAGTCATTCCAATATCAACCCAAGGGCATCAAACTGCAGGTGTTTAAGCCAAGCTTGATTGCCCTGCCGGACTTCCAGTGGTTTAGGACTTATGAAGAATTGTTTCAAGAACCGGAAGTGTGGGCCGACATCATCGAGGTGGCCACGTGCTGCGGTGAGGTCTGGCTGGATGTCTTCGATGCCTATGGAGTCGAGATTCTAAAAGCCAATCGGGCAAGCATAGCCGGGCTCAAACTACAGGCATCGGTCCTCGACAATCTGGAAGTGTTGGAAGCGCTTGACAACGAAGGAGTCAGCCAGATTACCCTGATTATCAATATTTCGGGTTACGAGCTTTCTCGAATCTCGGAATACCAGGACAAATTCCAGAAACTCCGACCGCGCAGCCTAGTTTTTCAAGTTGGTTTTCAAGCCTACCCTACCGCAGTGGCTGACACCGGCCTCCAAAAAATCCCGGTATTGCGCGCCGCTTTTCCAACAGTTCCACTCGCGTTTGCCGATCATGCTCCGGGGGGAAGCCCATTTGCTCTCCGCGTGCCCGTTCTGGCGGCCTACGCTGGATGTAGTTACATTGAGAAACATTTCTGCCTCAATCGGCGCGACGCGAGATTTGACTTCCAGTCCGCTTTAGAGCCCGTCGAGATGGAAGAGATGCTCGAATCGCTCAGAGAAATGGATGCAGCCACCTCCGGACCGTTTGTAGGTGTCGCGGAAGCCGAGTATTTGAGGAAGTCTTATCAAGCCCCTATAGCGCGGCATGCGCTACCTGCGGGCAGTTTGGTCGGCAAGTCGGACCTTGCTTTCCGGCGGACGAACCAGTCAGGTTTGACGTGGCCGGAGATTGAAGCGGCACAATCCCGTTTCTCGGTTCTTACGTCGCCCGCGCAGAAGCACGCCGCGTTTTCCGCTGCCGGATTCAAACCAGCGAGAATTGGCGTCATCGTCGCCTGTCGCATGAAATCCTCCCGGCTCAAAAACAAGGCCATTCTGCCGGTTCATGGGGTGCCTTCGGTCGAGCGCTGCCTGCAGAATTGCCTTCGCTTTCCCCATGTCAACGAGGTCATCCTTGCGACTTCGACTCTTGAAGAAGACACAGTTCTAGGAAACCACACACTGGGCGGACGCGTCAAGTTCTGGCGCGGTGATCCGGAGGATGTGATTGGGCGTTACTTGGGGGCGTGCAAAAACTTCGGCATCGACGTTGTCATTCGGGTGACGGCTGATTGCCCGGTGGTTTCGCCAGAAATTATCGCGCGGCTTCTGAATGAACACTTCTCGGCCGGTGCCGATTACACTGCGCCTGTGGACTGTGCGGTCGGCTCCAGCGGTGAAGTATACAATACTGAAGCGCTTTGCCGCGTCATTACACTTCTTGGCAAGGCTGAGTGCTCAGAATACATGACATGGTATTTGCGAAACAACCCGGACATATTCAAGATCAATCTTGTCAGATTGCCTCCGGATCTAAAGCGGAATTACCGATTGACCTTAGACTACCCGGAAGACTTGGAGATGTTTAACAAACTCTTCTCCCGGTTGGACCAACGCGGCCAGGAACCATCGTTGCCGAATGTCTTCTCTATCCTCGATTCAGAACCGGACATCCCTGCTCTGAATGGACATCTGACATTGAGATATCGCACCGATCAGCAGCTCATTGAAAAGCTTAACCGAGTCACTCGCATTCCGGCCACAAAGCAGAATGACTAAACCGATTCAGCATTTGCTAATACGCGCCGACGCCAGCCCGCGCATGGGTACGGGCCATGTGATGCGTTGCCTGGCTCTGGCGCAGGCCTGGCAGGGGCATGGCAAGGCGGTGTTCGCCGCCGCCGAATGTACCCCAGCGCTGGCCCAGCGTCTGAAGGCGGCAAACTGCGAATTGCACCAGCTTGCCGTGCCTCCCGGCAGCCCGGAGGACGCGGCCGCTACGGTGGTTTTGGCGGGCGAACTGGGCACCCGCTGGCTCGTGGCCGACGGCTACCAGTTTGGCGCCGACTTTCAACGGGACCTGCGGGCGAGCGGACGCCAGTTGCTCTTCTTCGACGATTACGGACATGCCGGCGAGTATGTCGCCGACCTCGTCCTCAACCAGAACCTCGGCGCGGACGCCGCTCTCTACGCCCGGCGCGCCCCTTATACCCGGCTCCTGCTGGGCCCGCGCTACGCGCTCCTGCGTCCGGAGTTTCTGGCGTGGCGCGCGTGGCGGCGGGAAATCCCGCCCATCGCCCGCAAGGTGCTGGTCACCTTGGGCGGCGCCGATCCGGACAACGTCACCGGCCAGGTCATCGAGGCGCTCAAGCCTCTCCCCGACCTCGACGTGGTGGTTGTGGTCGGCGGCAGCAACCCGCACTTGGAACACCTCCGCTCCGTCCTCAGATCTCTGTCCTCCGCCTTCCGCCTTGTGGTGGACGCCCCCAACATGCCGGAACTCATGGCGTGGGCGGACGTTGCCATCGCCGCCGGGGGCACGACTTCCTGGGAACTGGCATTCATGGGGTTGCCTAGCCTGGTGCTCACGCTGGCGGAGAACCAGATCGCGGTCGCCAACGCCCTCGTCTCCAATGGGGTCGCTTGCCTCGGCGGTCGGCCTCCGCTATCGGGGCAAGATTTTCTGGAAGGGCTTTCGGCAGTTCTGAACGATGGTGCCCGTCGCTCGGAGATGAGTGCGCACGGGCGACTCCTCGTCGATGGGTTGGGATTGCAGCGGGTTCTGGCCGGAATGGCCGCCCCGCCATTGACCTTGCGGCCGGTGGAGGCGTGCGATTGCCGCAAGGTCTGGGAATGGTCCAACGATGCCAGCGTGCGAGCGGTTTCCTTCCATCCTGCCCCGATTCCTTGGGAAACCCACGAACGCTGGTTTGCGGCGCGGTTGTATGACCCGGACTGCCTATTCCTGATGGCCCAGAACAACTCGGGCGAGGCGGTGGGCCAGATTCGGTTCGAGGTGAAGAACCGGGAGGCCATCGTATCGGTCAGCCTGGATCCTCAATTTCGTGGCCGGGGTTATGGCGCGGCGCTGATTCGTGCGGCGACGGAGCGCTTGCACCAGGAGCGTGAGGTGCGCCGGACGCATGCTTACATCAAGCCGCAGAACGCCGCTTCCACGCGTACGTTCGAGCAGGCGGGCTATAGTCAGCTTGGCGAGACAACGGTAGATTCTCAACCGGCCATTGAACTTGTCTTCCAGACGGACCATGAGTGACATCATTACCGTTGCCGGTCGCAGCGTGGGCCAGGGGCAGCCCGCCTATGTGATCGCTGAACTTTCCGCCAATCACGGTCAGAGCTTCGACCGGGCAGTGGAACTGGTGCAGGCGGCCAAGGCGACCGGTGCGGACGCCGTCAAGCTCCAGACCTACACGCCGGACACCTTGACCATTGGCTCGCGCCGGCCCGAGTTCCTGATTGGCAAGGGCAGTCTCTGGGAAGGCCGGAATCTTTACGAGTTGTATGGCGAGGCTTACACCCCGTGGGATTGGCAGCCCAAGCTAAAGCAAATTGCGAACGATCTCGGCATGGATTGCTTCTCCACGCCATTCGACGACACGGCGGTGGATTTCCTGGAGCGCATGGACGTGCCGGCCCACAAGATCGCCTCGTTCGAGTTGGTGGACACCGGTTTGCTCCGAAAGGTGGCGGCCACCGGCAAGCCCGTCATCATGTCCACCGGCATGGCCACGCTGGCGGAGATTGACGAGGCAGTGCGCACCCTGCGCGAGGCGGGTTGCCGGCAACTGGCCCTGCTCAAATGCACCAGCGCCTATCCCTCCCCGCCCGAAGAGATGAACCTGCGCACCATCCCGCACCTGGCGGAGGCCTTTGGCGTGCCGGTGGGGCTGTCCGATCACACGCTGGGCATTGCCGTGCCGGTGGCGGCCGTGTCACTGGGCGCCTGCATCATTGAGAAACACTTTACCCTCCGCCGCAGCGATGGCGGACCGGACGCCGCCTTCTCGCTGGAGCCAGCGGAGTTCAAGGCCATGGTGGACGCCGTCCGCGTGGCGGAGAAAGCCTTGGGCCGCGTGAACTACGCAGTGACCGAGAAGGAAGCCGCCAGCCGCGTGTTCCGCCGCTCGCTCTTCGTGGTGAAAGACGTGAAAGCCGGCGAGGTGTTTACCCGGGAGAACGTCCGCTCCATCCGCCCCGGCCACGGCCTGGCGCCGAAGCATTTGGAGGAGGTGTTGGGGCGGAAGGCGGCGCAGGATATTGAGCGAGGCACGCCGCTCCGGTTGGGCCTTGTCAGTTGAACGGTCCCATGGCCCAAAACCGTTATCTGGTTCTTTGCGATCGCAAGCACCACGCTGCAGTGGCGGCGTGGCTGGCAGCCAATCCGGCAGCAGAGGGTTATGGCCTGCCCGTGGACGACGACTTGGGATTTCTGGAGTTCGAGGCGCGGTTGCGCATGGTCCACATCTGGGACTACATCAGTAGCGCGGAACTGGTGGAAATCGACCGGATGGCGCTGGAAATTGCGCACACCTGGTATCGCACCGAGGACGGCGACATCAGCCGCTTCTCGCGCATCTCGCTGGGCGGAGTCATCAAGCATCCGGTGATGTTGTTCCTGGTGAATCGGATCAAGCCGCTGGTGGTGCTCCCCAAATTATTCACCGCCTTGGAATTGACGCATGTCGTGCTTTTCGGAACCGGGTCGCCCTGGGAGCGCGCCGCTTTGGCGCTTGGCCAGAGCGGAAAGCTGACCGTTGTGCAGGCGGGCGAGCCTGCCGAGGCCACGGCTGCAAAGGCGCTGGCATCCCCACGGAAAAATCGTGAGTGGCTGTATTCCCTGGTGTGCGGCTTGCAGGAGCGGCTGCACCGGATGTTTTCGTGGCTGGGCCGCGGGCGCCCGGAAGTGGCCGTGGTCGCCAGCAGCCGAACCGCGTCATTGATCCGCCGAATTCTGCGACAATCCGATTTTCGTGTGCGCATCCTCGTGGAGGGGTCGCTGGCGGAGGTCGCGGCGGCGGCGTTCCGCCATCTTGCCCGGGTGAGTCTCACCTATGTTCCGCCGAATGCGGTTGACCCGGCCTTCACGGACAAGACGTTTGAGCGAGCTACCCAGGCCCTGGCGGGAAGGATCGCACAAGCGGGCGTGCCGGGGTTGGCGGAGTTGACCCGGGAAGAAGCCGGGCCGTGGTTGCGCTCGCAATTGACCCGCGCTGCGCGATGGGAGGCGGTCGCCTTCCGGCATCTGGCATCGGTGAACGGCCGGTTGTTGGTGGTACTCCAGGATTTTCAGGGATTCCAGCGGGCGCTGGTCGCGGCAGCACAGACCAAAAGCATCCGGTGCCTGACCCAACAGCACGGCGCGGTTGGGTTTTATCCGCATTTCGTCGCCCCTATTTGCGATTATGTATCGGTGTGGAGCCGGAAGTGGGCTGCTTGGTTTACGGAAGATCTGAGGGTGGACCCGGCGCGAATCAGGGTGATCACGGAGCCACTCTACGTCCGTCACATTGCGGCGAATGGCTCCCGACCCGATCTGGAATGGCGCCGGGAAAATCATATTCCGGCAGAGCACAAAATCGTGTTGTATGTGTATCAACCGAATCCACCAATCTCGTCCCTGTCCCACGCGGCGTCAGCCGAATGGCTCGCCGCGCAGACCTGCGCGGCCTTGAGCAAAGCCCCGGGAGTCCATGTTTTGCTGAAAATGCACCCTAGTTGGCCATCGGAAACTTCCAGGCAGATTGCGGCTGCCGCCAACGCCGGCAACCTCTCGGTGATGGTTCGTGCCGACAACTTTCGGCTGCTGCAAAACACGGATGTCGTGATCACACGCGGCTCGACGCTGGCGTTCGAGGCGGCCTTGTTGGGTGTGCCGGTCATCATGCTGGATGCGCCGCTGCAAGGCGCCAACCGGCACCGCAACCCCTTTTTGACGGGCGGCTTTGCTTTGCCCGCCTCCAGCAACCAAGAAGCGGTTTCGCTGACCGAGCGGTTTTTGTCGGACCCGGAATTCCGGAAGGACTTTTGCGCTCAACAGCAGGAGAACGTTGCGGCCTATCTCGATCGGGAATCGGATTTCGTGGATTGGTTGCGTCGCGAACTGGGTGAGGGCCTATCCATGGTTGAGGCAAGCCCCCAGCCCGAAAGTCCAGTTCACCCAGGGCAGCGGCCTGGCAGCCCAGGGCGGGCGGGTGAAGCGCCGGCTGGTTCCCGCGTTTTGCGCCCCTAAGGAAGCGCTGAATAATTCATCTCCACCACGAATGCACACGAATGAACACCTATGAAATCAAGGCTCCACCCGGTCTCATTCGTGTGGATTGGTGTCCATTCGTGGTTAAATCAGCGGTTCCCTAATCAAGCAACCACCCCTTCATCCGCAAGGTGGCCCACGCGTTCGTTGCGCTGGCGGCGGCTCTGTCCTCAAGTATGCAAATGCCCGCTTCTGTGGAGCTTCCCTGCTTAGAAGATCATGTCTAACCGAAAGAAACTGCTGACCGACTCAATCTGGTTGTCCGTGGCAAACTACATCGCCTACGGATTCGCGTTTGCAGGTGGAATCCTGTTGAGAAGAATGCTTGGCCCCTCGGCGTATGGCACCTATCACATGCTGTCAATTGTAGAGAACTACTCCGGTTACACCAACGTCGGGGTGATGCGGGGCGCAGAAAAAACGGTGCCGTTCCTTACGGGCAAGGGGGAGCATGACTCGAAGGAGAGGGTGGCTCGTAGTGCCGTGTCCTTTGTCTTGATCACGTCGCTAATTGCTGGCGTGTTGTGCTTCCTGTCGACCTTCGTGTTTTCGTTCGAGAACGTGGCGTTCAAAACAAGCCTCCGAATCTTTTCAATCGCGATTATTTTCAAGCAGATTTACAATATCCTCTTGGTCCTCCTTCGGGCCGAGAAGCGGTTTGTTTTTGTCTCCAAGAATACCATTCATGCGTCCGTAGTTGGCCTCGTGCTGACACTGGGCCTGACTCTCCTTTACTCGCTTCCGGGCTGTGTGCTGGGTTATTCCCTGGCATTGGTATGGATCACGGTCTATACCGCGGCGAGAAGCGGCATCCATGTCGGCTGGATTCTGGATTTTGCGGTGATTTGGGATTTGATCAAAAAAGGGATGCGGCTAATGGTGGTAACGTTTCTCTACACGACATTCACAGGCATGGACAGACTGTTGATCGTGGGCATGGTGGGAACCGCTGACGTCGGTTACTACAGTATTGCCGTAATGGCTTTTAGTCTGGGATTAGCTCTGCCGTCCCAAGTAGGAATGGCACTCTGGCCGCGCCTGCTGGAAACTTATGGCAGGACCCGGGATCGCCACGCCTTGCGCAGACCTTTTGAAGAAACCACAAAAATGCTGGGGATGGCCACACCGGTCTATGTGGGCATGATTTACCTTGTGCTGCCGACATTGGTGACGTTCTTGTTGCCCAAGTATGTCGAGGGGATGGATGCTTTACGGTTGATGCTGTTCGGTCTGGCGTTTGCGTCCGTCTCCAATGTCGGCGGCCAGTTGCTCATCACCATTGACATGGAACGTTACCTGATCGGCGTGCGCATTGTATCCATTACGGTTTGCGCAGGATTGGATTACGCCGCCATCAAGCTCGGGTATGGCATCAATGGAGTGGCGCTTGGCACCTCGGTGGCTTATTGCGTGGACAGCCTGCTGGTTCAATGGGGCTGCATGGTGGCGCTAGAACCGTCCTGGACCAAAAGAGTTTCTTTTATGGGCCGCGATTTCGGCCCCAGCACGGTGTTCGCAGCGGTCCTCGCCGGAGCCTATTTCGTGGGGCCCCGCGTCGTCCCTGGTGCCTTTGGGCGGGAAACGGTAAGTTGGCTTTGTTATCTTGTGCTCGCCGCCAGCTTGCTTTGGTTGGCGTTGAAAAATGTGCTGATCCGCGAGGTGGCCGCTTCCGCCGGGGCCTGGGTGAGGGCGCGCCTTTCCAACGGGTAAGTCCGAATGGGGGCGCCGCGTGCCGGCAGAAACCTGGCCCGCATTCCCGCCGCCCGGAGCTTCGCTATGCAAAGCCCTGAAAATCAAACCGCGCCGGCCGCAAACCCCGGCGCGGAGAGTTCCCGTGCCGCTCCCCCAGCCAGCGCGCGCGCGGTATCCCCTCCGGTTGTCTGCTTGATGGGAACCTTGCTGGACGTCGAAAACATGGGCTGTCGCGCGTTGACCTGGGGTGCGGTCACGCTCTTTGAACGGTTTCTCCCTGGCTGCGACCTCCGGCTGTTGCAGGGCAACCGGGTGGGAGGGGTGCGCGAGGTTGAACTTAAAGAGGGGATGTCTGTCCGCGTCGAAGTGGTCAATTGCCGATTTTCGCCGAAGGTAATTCTTAAAGAGCACGTTTGTTGTCTGCTCGCCCGCGCCGCCCTCTTTCGGCTGGTTCCCCGCCGGAAGGCCAAATCCGCCGTCATCCGCAAATCACGCTTTCTGGAATCCCTGAACCAAGCCCGGTTCGTGGGCGAAATCTTCGGCGGCGACAGCTTTTCGGACATCTATGGCTTGTCCAGGTTTGTCTTTCGTGCCGCGCCGACAGTCATTGCGATTTGGATGGGCAAGCGGCTTGTGCTGCTACCCCAGACGTACGGGCCGTACCGCCACTGGATCACCCGCGTGATCGCCCGATACATCATCCGGCGCTCGGTGCGGGCCTATGCGCGCGATCGCGAGAGTCTGGACACGGTGGAATGGTTGCTGGGCTCGCAGCATGCCGGCGTGCGGCTGTCCTTTTGCCCGGACGTGGCCTTTGCCCTGGGAGCCATCAAGCCGGCCGATGCGGCGCTGGCGCCGCTGTTGACGCGGCGCGAGGGCGAGGTGCTTGTCGGCTTGAACATCAGCGGGTTGTTGCTGATGGGCGGCTACACGCATGACAACATGTTTGGATTGAAATGCGACTACGGCCGGTTTGTCCGGGACCTCCTTAAGGCCCTACTCGAGGTTCCCGGCGTGCAGGTCCTGCTGGTGCCTCACACGTTTGAGGCCGACGCCGAAAGCGACCTGCAATCCTGCCGGGAGATCTATTCCGAATTGCAGGCGTCCAGCGGGGGGCGCCTCGCCTTGCTGGATAAAGAACACGACCAGAACCGCCTCAAGTACATCATCGGCCAGTGCGATTTCTTCATCGGCTCCCGGATGCACGCGTGCATCGCGGCCTTGTCCCAGGGCGTGCCGGCCGTGGGGGTGGCCTACAGCAAGAAGTTCAAGGGCGTGTTCGAATCCGTCGGCATGGGGGCGATGGTGGCCGACGCGCGAGAACTGGACACCGAGGGCTGCGTCGCGGCCTGTCTTCAGGCCTTCCACCACCGGGACCAGGTCCGGGCAACGCTGGCCGAGTTACTGCCCGGGCTTCGCCAGAGCCTGTTTGGGTGCTTCGAGGAACTGGTCAGGGATTATGTGGCCCCAAGTGAGCATGAGCCGCGAAATTAGGACGGTGGAGCAGGTGGCCGCCTGGCGACTGTGCCTTGGCTGTGGCGCGTGCGCGTTTATCTGTCCGGAAAAGAAGATAACGCTCGCCGATTTCCTTGCGGAAGGCATCCGGCCTGCGGTCAAGGCCGATGACTGCGGTTCCTGCACCGCCTGTCTGGAGGTTTGTCCAGGATATGAAAATGATCACACGGAAATCAACCGGCGCCAAGGCATTGTCAGAGGATTGGGCGTTTCCTTTGGCCCCGTGCTCGAGCTTTGGGAAGGGCATGCTGCCGACCCGGCAATCAGATTGGCTGGTTCTTCGGGCGGGCTGATTACCGCGCTGACCTTGTATTGCCTGGAGAGGGAGGGCATGCACGGTGCGCTGCATATCGCCGGCGACCCCGAGCATCCCCTCCGGAACAAGACGCGGCTGAGCCGGACGCGCCAGGAGATGTTGAGCTGCACCGGCTCCCGTTACGCGCCGGCCTCGGCCTGTGATCGCCTGGACCTGATTGAAGCCGCGCCCGCTCCCTGTGTGTTCATCGGCCAGCCCAGCGAAGTCACGGCGCTGGTCAAGACCGAACGTCTGCGGCCCGGACTCAAGAACAAGGTCGGGCTGACCCTTTCCTTTTTCTGCGCGGGCTCACCGGCAACCCAAGGGACCATCGAACTGATCAAGACACTGGGGATTGATCCCGCTCAAGTTGAAACCCTGCGATACCGGGGAAACGGCTGGCCCGGGAATTTCGTGGTCACCACGAAAGGTCACCCGGCCCCGGCTTGCCAGATGACCTATAAACAATCGTGGGCATTCCTCCAGAAGTTCCGGCCTTACTCGACTCATCTGTGTCCCGATGGCACCGGCGAGGACGCCGACATTTCCTGCGGGGATCCCTGGTATCGGGAAGTTCGCGAGGGCGATTCAGGGTCCTCACTGGTGTTGGTCCGCACCGAGCGCGGGCGCGAAATCGTGCGCAACGCCATCGCTGCGGGCTATTTGCAATTAACCCCGGGCGAGCCGTGGAAGCTCCTGCAGTCTCAGAAGAACCTGGTCAACAAACGTGCCGCCATCTGGGGGCGGCTGCTGGCTTTCCGGCTCTTCGGCCTGCCAGCACCGCGCTTGCGCGGGTTTTTCTTGTTCCAGCTTTGGATCCGGCTACCGCTCCGGGACAAGCTCCGTTCCACCCTCGGGACCGCGCGCCGCATTTTCAGCCGCAAATACTACCGGCCGCTCCGGTTGCAAAAGGGTAGCGGTAGTTGACTTGCTCTGGCCGCCATTTCATTCGGGGACCTTCGTGGTTGAGGTGTATTATTCAGCGTTTTCCAAAAGAAGCAACCTCCCACAGTGAGTCCTGTGGAGTGACCAGCAAGGCGGCTTCGATAGCCTTGGCCGGCAAAAGCAGCGTGGAAAAGCCCTTCAACCCGATGACGTTGCCCGAGTATGCCGCGCTCCAGACGGCGCTCGGGGAGCAGGTGGTCAAGGTGGGCGATTACTACTGGAGGCGGGTCCGGCCGTTGTTTTACCGACCCTTGCTGCCGTTTCAGCCTCCGCCGACGGCCCTGCCGCCACGGCCTTGGCCGGCATGGCTGGGGGGCGTCCAATACCCCGTTCTGAGTCGGCAGCCGGCGAACTCCGTGATGAGCTTCCTCATTTCGGAACCGGCGCATTCGTATTCCTTGGATGCTCTCGACTACAACCGCAAGCGTCAGGTGCGTCTGGCCGCACGGCGATTTACCGCCAGACCGATCACTGATTTCGGTGAGTTTTCGGAAAAGGCGTATCCGGTCTATTTGGACTTTTATGAACGAACCCGTTATCGTTACAAGTCGAAACGACAGGCGCATGATCGGTTTATGGCTTGGGCCCAAATACTTTTCCGGTTTAATCAACTCCGAATCCTTGGCGCTTGGGAGGCCGCTCAACTCACGGCGGTGAGCATCTCCGAACGGGTGGACGGTACCGTCCTGTACTCGACGTTCTTTGCGACCACCGCAGCGATGAAACACCATGCGCTCGACCTGATGTTGCACGAGGTCCGCCAGGCCGCGGCGGCGACGGTTGGCGTCCGCCAGGTTTTTGCCGGGATGTACAAAGACGGCAAGGGTCTCGACGACTCTTATTTGCTCCGTGGCTTCCGCGTCGTGGCCCTGCCTGCCATGATTCGGGCAAACCCGGTGGCACTGGCATTATTGCGCCTCCTCCGCCCGCAAGCGTACGCGGCGCTCAGGCACGAGGCGGGACAAGCGGAAGACGGAGATTCCCCCACCGCCCAAGGCTCAGGCGCGGGCGATGCAGTGGTTGTGTAGCGACTCAGCCGCTCTTGTGCGGTTATAGGGCGAGTTGGGGACGGCAAATATTGGAGGAATCGCAGGAGAATCCAGGGATGAACCGGCCGGGTGCAGATCCATGTAAAGGGAAGAAAGCGCCGGCGGAGGCGCTTCACGCGCATTCCGATGCTGATGCCAGTGCCCCCGAGTGGGATGCGTTTCTCGAAGAGACCCCATTGGGCCAGTTCCAGCAGTCCAGTAAATGGGGCCGGGTCAAAGCCTATGAAGGCTGGCAAGTCCAACGGGTACTCTTGTCCTCCGCGGAAGGTCTGCTAGGGGGCTTTCAACTGTTATGGCGAGATTCGCGCTTCGGTCGGGTGGGGTACCTCAGCAAAGGGCCCGTGCTAAGGGAAGAGTCGCCCGCGGCGGTTGAGGCGGCGCTTAACCGGGTGCGCGCGGCGGCCATGCAGCTCCGGCTGCGGGCACTGGTTTTGCAGCCGCCAGATTTGAGCCGCATCAGCCCATGCGATTTAACGCGGCATGGGTTCTTGGACACGCCGGTTCCGTCGATCATTAGCGCCACCCTGTTGATCAGTCTCAGCGAGGGTTACGATGCAGTTTTGGAACGCATGAGCCGGACGATGAGGCAGCATGGCCGGCAGGCTTTGAAGCGTGGGGTGTTGGTGAATGACGCGGGTGCCGGCGCGCTACCCCAATTCTTCGAATTGATGAAGCAAACCTGCGTTCGCCAGGGGACGTTTCCCAATCCCGCTCGGATCGAGGTGCTGGAGGCTATTGGGGCCGAATTCAAACCGCACGTCCGACTCGCTTTAGCTCAGGTCAACGGCACCCCCGTGGCTGGTTTGTTCATGATTGGTTTTGGCAACCGGTTGACCTTCTGGAAAAAAGGATGGAACTTTGACGGGGACGAGAGCCGCGCCAATTCTCTCCTCCATCTGGAATCGCTGCGCTGGGCCTGTGCGGTTGGGTATCGGACGGTGGACTTCGCCGCCTGTGACCGGCAGTTGGCTGAATCGCTTCTTGCCGGACGTCCGCTTAGCCTTGGGCAACAGCAGAGCCGTCACATGTTCAATCTCCGCTTGGGGGCAAGCCCGAGGGTTCTTCCTCCGGCTCACCTACTTGTGCTGAACCGTGCCCTTCGTGCCATAATCGGAGCGCTAGGCAGTTTACCCACCGCGTGGCGGTGTTTGTTTCGAACCGGGGGACTTGGGTGAGGCTTGCGTGCCGCGGCTGTCGCAAAGACCCGAAGTGTTCATTCGATACGGAAGCTGACGGAAATACTAGCAAGTCGATGTATCCGCGTATTAAGTTGCTATACAATATGTTGCAACATTACTTCTCTCCTTTGCCTGCCCAAATCGTCGGAAATCGTTACGCTTCGTAGGGCCACTGTGATGGTGCGCGACCAGCACAGCGCTGAAATCAATGAGATCAAACAGCGCATCATATTGCACAACAGCGTGTTGCAATACACTTCCGCCGCGATGACTGACCGGTTCAAGCTTGTGGCATGGAAATGGCTTGTAATTATTATCGATTCATATCAAATCATGAACAACAAAGCACGAGCATGAAAACACTTATCAAATACGCGTTAGTGGCGGGCTTCGTCGGATTGCTTGCGGTGCCCAAGGTTGAAGCATTCAACATTACGATTGACAGGCATAGCGGCTACTTCTCTGGAGCTGGCGGGGAATTCACCGTCCAAATCAATGACCCCGCTTACTTGTGGATTCTAAACAACTACGATGCGAGCACCAAATACGGAAGCAGTGGCTTCCAAACCTTTTGCATCGATACAGGGGTACACCTGCTGAGTAATCCGCAGGATGCCACTTTGGACCCAAACGGTGTAGCCCAAGGCACGGCTTGGCTCTACTACCGCTTTGTTCACCAAACGTTGTCGGGCTACGACTATACCGTCGGTTCAGGCCGGGCAGATTCTGCCTTCGCCCTGCAGCAGGCCATCTGGAAATTGCAGGGATTTAGCTACTACGGCACGCTCACGTTGGCACAGACTACCGCTGCAAACGCATTTTACAATATGGCGGTCACAGCGTTGGGCAGTCAAGCCACCGACAAGTCCATCCTGAATCCGTCTGGAATCGACGCGATGAGGTTGACGTACACGGACTCGAACGGAACGCACGTGTCGCAGCCGATGCTGGTGGATGTAACCGATGGTGGGGCGGTGATGGTCCTGATGGGGATCGGGCTCAGCGGATTGTCCCTCTTCTCCCGTCGGATGCGGGCCTGAGCAATTGTCCAAATCGGCAAGGGTCTAGGAGTCTTTGTGGGGCAGCTTCGGCTGCCCCTTTCCTTTTGCCTCGCCTCTTCTCTGTTGGACCGTCCAAGATCCATGACTCTTGAGGCCAAGCTTGGGGACCTCTCCGCTTCTCGTAT
>JBBIPV010000030.1:0-25907 GCA_037442635.1 Terriglobales bacterium
CTCGATTTGAGTCTTGGGACGTCTGTTGATCAGCCCTCCCCCAAGTGCTGCTCGAGAACCACTCTAAACCCGACCCTGATCCCGGTAAATGGCTCACTCGTGCCATGCCGGTCACTAAAGTCATCGCCGGGCGGAACGATGTGGGGGAACCATTTGAAGGCTTGCCTTGGAATTCCGTCTCGCTTCGCTTGACGGGACAGCCCCTTCGACTACGCTCAGGGCAGGCTGCGGCTGTCGCCACAAAGCTGGGAAGACGAGGGCGATTTTCGCGCGCAAAACAAAACGCCCCAGACTCGATTTGAGTCTTGGGCGTTTGTTGATCAGCCCTCCCCCAAGTGCTGCTCGAGAACCACTCTAAACCCGACCCCGATCCCGGTAAATAGCTCGCTCGTGCCATGCCGGACACGAAAGTCATCACCGGGCGGAATAGGGCAGTTTACGGGGCAGACGAGGGCGTCCACCCTTCCATAACCTTTGCAATTTTGGCAGGAATCTATGTGGGGACAGCCGCAGCCTGCCCTGAGCGTAGTCGAAGGGGCTGTCCCGTCGAGCGAAGCGAGACGGAATCCAAGGCAAGCCATCGAATGCTGGGAATGAGGCAGGCGATTCTCGCGCGCAAAACAAAACGCCCCGAACTCGATCTGAGTTCCGGGACGTCTGTTGATCAGCCCTCCCCCAAGTGCTGCTCGAGTGACAATCTAAACCTGACGCCAACTCCGGTAAATAGCCCGCCCGTGCTATGGATGGCACGAAGGTGGGGGAGGCAAAAGGCCCCAATTCGGCCCTGGACGCCCACTTCAACGGCGAGGCGGATCATTCGGCCGGGTATAATCCAGGCATGCCGCGAGCCGCCTCATGGGCGTTGCTGGTTGCTGGTCTGCTGACCTTATCGGCCGCAGCGCAGCGGACCGGTGGTTTTCATGGCCCCACCGGATCGCCTGTCACAGGACCGGCATTCGCGCAGCGCAGCTCTTTCAGCAGCGCGTTTTACGGCGGCTCTCACCACGGCGGATTCTACCCATACTTCCTGCCTTATTTCCTGCCGGACGACCGGACCTACTTCCAGGAAGAACCGCGTCCCGAGCCGCTGCAGCGGGTGCTGTATTCTCCCGAACCGGAGCGGACGTCCACCGCGGCCGAGCTCATCGAGATTCCGGCGGCACCAAGCGCGAAACCGGCCGGACCGCAGCCGCCCGCCGTCTTCGTCCTGACCAGCGGAGAGCGGCTGGAAGCGCGGCGGTTTCTGCTCACGTCCACCAGCCTGTCGGTCAGTATCAACCGCAGCCAGCGCCTTGTCCCGCTCGTTATTCCGATCCAAGCGCTCGATCTCGACGCCACTGTCGCCGCCAACCGTGAGCGCGGCATCCAGCTGCAGATTCCTGCCGACCGCAACGAAATTTCCCTGAGTTTTTGAGTAAGTTCCTGAGGAAGCAAGAAGGCTGGAGCCGACGAGCGGACTTGAACCGCTGACCTGCCGATTACGAATCGGCTGCTCTACCAACTGAGCTACGTCGGCTTGTCTTCGATTCTAAATGCGGTGGGAGAATGCGTAAAGAGTGGTGGCACTTACCTGCCATCTGAAAACCGTATGGGCCGATGTCTCGGTGCTGCGTCACTGTTACTTTCGTGATCTTCGGCGCCTCGGACCACCTCGGTAAGATTGGTCTCAGAACGATTTTCCCGAGCCAGTGGGCTGTTGGGGATGCCGCCGAATAGGAGCAGAATCAGGCGGGGACGTTCTCAACCGAGAGAGTGGCCTGCGAGAATCCTTCGCTCGACCGGAAACAGCCCACAGATTCTCCCGCGCATTTCCCGCACTCGGCTTTGCTGCCACCTACGCCGCCGCCCGCTCCGCCACCATCGCGTCATACTCGCGTTGCGATTCGCCGGGCAACAGCACCCACATGGTGTAGACGCCGATCGCCGTACCGAACGGAATATTGAACAGCGAAATGAAGGCCAGCACCAGGGCCACAATGCGGGCCCAGGCCTCGTGCTGCATCACTCCCCAGCCGGCGATGAATCCGCAGGCGGCTTTGGCCAGAACAATGACTCCGAGGGTGGTAAACAACGCGGTCAGGAAACCGACGGGCACGTCCGGCGGCACTCCCTTCATCTCGCGCAGGTGTGGAAACAGAGTGTTGCCAAGAATCAGCAGGAACAGACCGCCTAACGCATTAAACGCCGAAATCGCCAGCCACAGAATGCCGAGCAGGTGCGAGTGCTGCCGTACGCGGCCGGGCAATGGCTGCATCACTGCTACCGGACCAACGATCTGCTTGCCGCACTTGCTGCAAAACGCCTGGCCTGCCTGCACCGCTGTACCGCATCCGTCGCAGAACATTTGCGAGCCCTCCGTCGGGAGATTCCCCGACTCACCCACGAAAACCGATCAAGCCGGAATCATTCAAGCTCTCAGATAACAATACGAACAAATCGCGGAAGAGTTCCCCGGCGACCGCCGTTCGCAGTGAGTTTACTCCTCAGCGGAAGAGAAAGCGCCAAAACGAAGAGGCCGCCCGGCAACAGGGCGACCTCTTCTTCAAGGGAGAATAGTTCCAACGGAGGCAACAAATTCCGTCAAAACTTTCTGGCGAAATCTTATGAGCCAAAAAACCGGGGTGTCAAGCGAATTTTATGAAATAAATGCCTTTGTTTTCAGTATTTTACAAAACAGATCAATATCGGGAAAAACTGTTGCAAAGTGAGACGAAAGGCCCCCAAACCAGACTTAAGCCGATCTTTCTAAAGGCACTTACCTGAAGGTGAGCGGACCTCTGCCGCCCCTCTCGGCCCTCACGAGGACGTCTGTCCTGCCTTGGAACCGGGATCGGGGGACGGCCCTGGTGTAGCCGTCTCTGCCAGGTGCAGCGAGATGAATTCCATCTGTTCGGGGCGATCGAAGACCCGGTCGGGGAACAGGCGCTTCATCAGAATGCGGAAACCTCCGAAAGCGACGCCAGCGACGATGGCGAGTCCGCCGACCACCGCGCACAGGATCACGACATTGACGATCAGCAGGTAGAGATCGTGCACATCGCGATTGTCCGTGGCCTGGTTCCAGGTAACGGTGGCTTCGTAGTTGACTGCTTCCAGCAGCAATTTCGCATCGCTCTCGGAAGCTGGCCCAGTCGTGAGAGCAACGATCGGCCCGGTACGCTTATAGAAGAACGAACCGGTGCTGCCGATGGTGGAAACTCCAGGCTGCGCTGCCTGGTGCGCGGGATCCATGCGCTTTACGTGCGCGATGGCCACCTGTGGGTTGGTGTAGTAGATCAGCAGCAGCGTGGATTCGCCGCTCGGCGTGTTGTAGCGACCGAGCGTGACTTCCGCGCTCGAACCAAAGTCCACCAGATCCGCCGAAACCGCGGGTGCAAGCACTCCCAGAGCCGCGGGGCCTTCCGCATATTTCTGCGTGTTGGCAACGTAGCCGCGACGCGGCATGTAGTTGAGCACCGGCGGCAAAGCCCCGGCGCTTCCTCCCGGACGCGGCAGCGCTCCGGCCAACTCCCGCAACTCCGCCGCCGACATGGCATTTTGCTGGCTGAACAGGGCGTCCACCAGAACGTGCCCGCGATAGAAGAGCACGCGCTGACCCGCTCCCGACCTCAGCGAGGCTCCCTGATCGCCGATCTGCTCGCGCGCCATGTCCGGCTGCAGATAGAACGTGTAGGCCCCGAAAGCTCCCGAAGCGTCGGCAAACCGGGCGGCGCGAATTTTCAAGGTGCGGCCGTCATCGCGCATGTATGTCGCGGAGGCCACGTCAGTGAACCGGTATTCCTTCAGAATGGCCGCGTTCGTAGGATCAGCCGTGGCAGGGTCCCGGCTGGTGGCAGTCGAACCTTTCAGTTGCCATCCGCCGAACTGGCTGGGCAGCAAGAGCGGTGCAGGAAGGGGCAGAGTCTGGGCGGCGGCCGCCAGTACCAGCCAGACCGTCAAAATCATGATTCCGAGAGAACGGGATGTCTTCATTAGTAACCCGCAAGCTCCCCTTTCGTCATTAGACCATAGCCCGCGCGGAAAAGTTTCCGCAATCCCGCAACTCGCTGATGCGGCAGTCTTTCGAGCCTGATTACCATCGGGCCTAAGGGTCGCCTGATTGAGCCATTCACAGTTCTTGGCGGGCAGGGCAAACTGGGTGCAGGTGAAATCCATGCAACCGGCAAGTGTAGAGACGAACCAGCGGCGGGGGAGCCGCACCAAGGCCGTTCTTCCCGTCAGACTGAAGGGCAAGGACAGCGCGGGCGCCGCGTTCGAGGAGATGGCGCACACGCTGGATGTGACTTCGGGCGGGATTCGCCTGGGCTCGGTCCGGCGCGCACTGAATGTGCTCGACGAGATCACGATTCTCTACCGCGGGCGCAAGCTTCCGTATCGGGTGGTCTGGGTCAAAAAACTGGAAGGCACCTCGGAATTTCAAGTGGGGCTGCAGGCCCTCACGCAAGACGGTGAGGCCTGGGGATTGGGAACTCCGGAAGCGAAGCTGCAACCGGCGTCAAGCCGAGCGGTTTCCGGCCTCGCGTAGTCAAGAACTGGTACTGGGTTGGAGGAGAGGTAAGGGGCTGGGGTTAGGAGAAAGAGAGATAAGTCTTATGGTGAACACATTTCGCTATCTTTGGTCGGACGAACAGGGTCAGGACATCGCCGAATACTCGGTGATGCTAGCGGTGGTCCTCGTCATCGTCGTGGGGACGGTGCGCCTGATCGGCTCCAACGCCAGCAATATCTTCTCGTCCGTCGGCAGCTCGCTGCAGTAGGGAACCATCCCGGGCGCTGTCTGGACGTCAGGACAGCGCCGAATCTCCGTCCTAGAACTCACCCGGACAAACGAGCCGCCGTCGTGTCTGTGATGACGATCACGGTCCAGCCGGTCCCGTTCCGACTAACATTTTGACAGATAGATCGCCCACTGGATGGCGATGAATGGCGCTTTGCGGTGAGAACTTGCCGCAGAGGGCAGGCGGCAGGTGACGGCGCAATGCCAAAGAAACTAAGGGCGGGTATTCTCGGATACGGCCGGATGGGGCGCGAATTTGTCGCCGCCATGCAGGAAAGCGAGCTTTGGGAAGTGGCTGCGGTGTATGACATCCGCCGCCAGACTCGCCGGCTGGCTGCACAGCAAGTGCCCACCGCGACGATCTACGATCATCCCGATGCCATTTTTGGCGACCCCTCCATTGATGCGGTCGGATTATTCACGCTGGCCGATGCGCGTCCGCAGCAGATTCGCGAGGCTTTGGCCCACCGCAAGCATGTACTGGCGGAAAAGCCGATCGCCCCCGACGTCCCCACCGAGTGGCAACTGGTGCGCGAGATCGAAGCCAGCGATCTTTTCGTTGCGGTCAACTTGTTCAACCGGAACGCCTGGTATCACAAGGAGATCCAGCACTTCATCGCCGAGGGTGAGATTGGCGACCTGGCGGTGATCCGCATTTGCCACATGACGCCGGGGCACATGCCGCTGGAGGGCCACGATCCGGAAGGCCCGCCGTTCCACGACTGCGGCATGCACTACGTGGATGTGGCGCGCTGGTATGCGAATAGCGAATACCAAACCTGGCACGCGCAAGGGCTGCGCGCCTGGGGCTACAAGGATCCCTGGTGGGTACAGGCGCACGGCACCTTCGCCAACGGCGTGGTCTTCGACATTACCCAGGGATTCATCTACGGGCATCTAGCCAAGGATCAAACTCACAACTGCTACCTCGATGCGATTGGCACGAAGGGCGTGGCGCGCATGCGGCACGACTTTGCCGAAGCGACGGTGGAATTGCACGGTGTCCACAAGACGCTGCGCAAAACGGCGGCGTTCAACGATAAGAAGCTCGACGTGATGGTGGAGGTCTTCGGGCGATCCATTCTCGCCGGCAAGAATCTGGGATTCCCGCAGGCGCGCGACAGCGTGATCGCTTCCGAGATGAGCTGGGTGATGCTTAACGATGCCATCTCCCATGTTCCGCCCGTTCGCGGGACGCCGGAAGAAATGCAGCAAATTCTGGAGCACCGCCGCAAAATGGCGAACGGGTTTGGGCTGCCGGTAAAGACTCAGGAACTGCCGGAGAGCGAACTGGTGCGAGGCTGAACCATCCAGCGCAGAAGCTGGAGGTTCGCTTACTGCCCGGCGGCTTTGTCGAGTTTGCTGGCCACTTTCACGCCGCTGAGGCCGTTCACATACTTGGCGATTCCGCGGTAGAGCGATTCGGCGATGCGCTGCCGGTAGTCGCTGGTTTCGAGCCGGCGCTCGTCGCCGGGATTGCTGACGAAGGAAATCTCCGCCAGGATGGAGGGCATGTTCGCGCCGATCAGCACGATGAACGGCGCCTTCTTTACGCCCCGGTTGCGGATGCCGGGGCTTTTCGACGCCAACCCGCTGTGCAGCGAGTCCTGCACGTCGCCGGCGAACTCGCGCGATTCTTCAATCTTCTCTTTGAGCGCGATCTTCTTTACCAGGTCCTGCAGTTCGTAGATGGATTTCTCGGAAACTGCGTTCTCGCGCGCCGCCACCTCAAGCGCCTCGGGCGAGGAGGTGAAATTCAGGTAGTAGGTTTCCACGCCGCGCGCCCCCGGGTCGCGGCTGGAGTTGGCGTGAATCGAGACGAACAGGTCCGCGCGCTGCTGGTTGGCGATCGCGGTGCGGGTTTCGAGCGGGATGAACGTATCGTCCTTGCGCGTATACACCACTTCCGCGCCCAGGCGCGTCTCAAGCAATTTGCCCAGCCGCCGCCCTACTTCGAGTACCAGATCTTTTTCTTCCAGCCCGTTCGGGCCGATCGTGCCGGTATCGTGGCCGCCGTGGCCGGGATCAATCACGATCCTGCCGATCTTCAGGCCCAGCGCCCGAATCAGCGACCGGTCGCCCTTTGCGGTTGGCCTGGCCTCACGAACTTCGGATTCGTTGGGGTGCTCTATTTCGCGCGCGCTCTTGGCGTAGGAAGTGGCGGACTTCCCACCCTTGTGCCGAGCTGAAACGTCCTCGTCGTCGGCCTCGACCACAACCTTGGTGACTGCTATTTCCTTCTTCGCATCCTGGGACGCGGATTTCGATGCTGCGGCTAGAGGAGGGTTCAACGCGCTTCCGCCGTCAGACTGGACTTTTGCGGCATCGCCGGCGTCTTCGCTGCTGACCGGGTTGCTGACCGGCGCCTTGCCAGAGTCGGCGTGCGGATTCTCGGCAATCCCCGCCGCCGGATTTGCATCCACCCTCGGCTTGGCCTGGGGCGGAGCTTCCACGTCCACCATGGTGGCGTCTTTCGGTGGCATGACTCGCGCCATCTTAGCGTCCTTGCCGTGGATGTCAATAATCAGACGGTAGGGATTCGGCAGCAGAAAGGCGTCGTAATCGGAGAGATCGTCCACTTCGAGCACGACACGCGTGCGGCCGGGCAGAAACTGGGCCACGCGAATCTTCTTCAGGAATCCGTCGTCGACATCGAAGCTTTTGCCGACCAGCGTGGAAGCCAGCTTGGTCTCGCGCAGATCGAAGAAGATGCGATCCGGATCGGCGATGCGCTGAGAAGAAAACTTGACGTCATTTTCCAGATCAATTGCCACCCGCGTGTAGTCCGGGGTGGACCAGTGCCGGATGCCGGTTACGCGCGGCAAGCGGCTGCCGTGATGCGCCGGCGACTCGGCCGCGGCAGGGCTGGCAACTTCGGCTTCCTTCGCCGCGGAATCTTTGCTGCCCTGATTCTTGGCGCTCGCGTCATTGTTGGCCCCATCCTTGGCAGCCTTGCTGTGCGCTTCGGTTGTCTTCCTGGCTCCTGCCTTTTTCTCGGCTGCGGCCTGGCGGTCCAGTTCGGCGACCGCCTGCTGCGCGTCTTCGACCAGCCGGTTGTGCGGATAGCGCCGCAGGAACTCCTCAAACACCGCGCGCGCCTGTTGGGGATCGTTCAGGTCGTCTTTGTAAATCTCGCCAATCGTGAACAGCGCGTCACACCGGTACTTGCTGCCGGGATACTCCCGCCGCAAAAACTCGTATTGCCCGATGGCGGAATTGAGGATCTTGTCGTCGTTGAAGCGGCGGCCCATCTCGACCAGCGTCTCGGCCACGGCGACCACGCTGGGATCGGCCTTGGAAGAAGCCGGCGCCCCATAGTAGACGTTGCGATAAGCGTCGAGAACGCGCTGGTAGTCGCGGCGCGAGCGATCCGCCAGCGGACGCCCGTTGAGCGCTTCCCGCATGCGCTCGGCCGCAGTGAAGTGGCCGCGGGCCCAGGCTTCCGTGTGGCTGCGGTGCGAGCGGGCGTAGGACGCCGTTCCGGGCAGCGCCACCAGCAACAGCAGCGCTCCCCAGCTCATACTCCGCCGGATCGAGGTCGTTCTCAAAATCGTCGGCCCGTTTGTCATCCTGAGGCCCGCGCTCTTTGCGGGCCGAAGGATCTGGGCGAGCCGCGCGACGCGTCGCGTTCTTTGCGACGCAATAATCGCGCGTTTGGCTCGCTTCCTTGCACTGCCACTACTTATTTTGACTGCCCTGGGTACCTGAGAGACTGCTTAAAACAGATGCCGCAAACCTAATCTGTGTTGCTGATGTACAGCACGCCGCGCGCATCCCGCTGCACCCGCACCGGATCGCGCGAAGCACCCGACCGGCTGAAATCAAACCCACCGTAGTAGAGGTTCGTAATCCGCCGGACGTAATTCTGCGTTTCGGGAAAGCGCGGCACGCCGGCACTGCGCGCCACCGCTCCCGATCCCGCGTTGTAGGCGGCCAGGGTCAGATTCACGTCGCCGCCGTAACTTTCCAGCAACTGCTTGAGATGCCGCACGCCGGCATCCACGTTCTGCTCGGCATCGAACGGATTCTTCACATTCAACTGCCGCGCCGTAGAAGGCATTAGCTGCATCAGGCCCATCGCGCCCTTGCGCGAAACGGCATTGGAATTGAAATTGGACTCGACCTTGACCACCGCCCGCACCAGGTTGGGATCCACATTGTGGCGGGCTGCGGCCATCACGATGGCTGCGTCAACTTCTTCCGGCGTAGACTGATGGCCGCGGAAGTTGGCGGTCAGAATGCGCTGGTTGGCAGACTTGGCCGATTCGTGCACAAAGTAGCGGCTGATTTCCGCCGCCGCCGACCGCGCCGCCTGTCCCGACGCCGTGCTGGCCGAGGGCACCGGCTTCCACCGGTTCTCCTTGGCGCTCCAGTACATCAGCGACGACCGCTTCGGCTGCGGCGCCGGCGTCTGCTTTTGCGCCGGAGGGCCGTCGTTCACATAGATCTTGCGTCCAGTTTCGTCGGTGGTGGCGACCAGCCCAGACCGGCTGTCGCCCTCTGCGGCCCACACGAGGGCCGAAGAGAGAAGTAAGGAGGTCGCGATTGCCGTGCTGGCCGTCAGCATCAAGGCGATTTGCAGGCGCTTTCGCATATCCGGGCGTTCCCTTTCACTGAACCTTCGCTGGGAGGGTACTAAGACGACGCGCCAAGAGAGCGCGAAGACAAACCTCCCCCTCCAACTTCCTACCCGGAACCTGACGGAGAATCGACTGCCAGAGTACAGCGATTATAGGCGGCAGACAGGGGGCGGGCAATCTCTCGGAAGGGAGTAGAACCAGCAGAGTAATCGAGGTAACCTATTGAAAAATATGATTACTAGAATGGTCTAAGATCGGCGGGCGCCGGGGCTGAAGCAACCCTCGATCGGTTACCAGTAAAAAGGGGCTGCCCCACGCTTCGCGGTGTTCGAAGCGTGGGTACGATGCTGCTGAAATCTAGGGTTTTGATTCTGACCTGAACGATCGGAGCTCAAAATCTCCCGCTCCAATCAGCACGAATGCCCAGCCTTCGGACATCGCGAAGGCTGGGGCAGCCAACATTCAGGGGCTCCAAGCAGAAAAAATCACCGGTGGGCCCCCGACTCTTTCATTGTGGCTTGCCTGCTTCAAGGTCCTTCAGGCGCTCCACTGCGTGCTGATTCTGCTGGTTCAGCGACAGCGACTTGCGATAATTGGCGATCGCCGCTTGCGTGTCACCCGCAGCCTCCTGCGCCTCGGCCAGGCTGTCGTAGGTGTTCGAACTCTCGGGGTACATAGCGACATTGAGTTGGAAGATGGCGACGCCTTTGGCCACTTTGTCCGCTGCCAGAAGTTCATAACCCCAGCGATTGACGTCGCGCTCTGGAAGACTGAAGCCGGGATCGGCCTTTTTGGCCCTCTGATAAACCTCGGTCGCCTTGTCAAAGCCCTGAGCTGCGAGCTCACGGGCAAAGTCCGGAATGTTGGCGGCTGGGCGCAGCGCCTCCCTGAAATCCATCTTGAAGAGATGGGGCGGGACCGAGTTCTTTTCCGGCTCGTTCTTGAGAAACTGGCGTGACACCGCATCGTTGTTCAAATACGCTTGCAGGAATTGGAGCACATACCTCGCGACCCAGCTGTAATTCTCGCTGAACTCCGCCGCGGAGTAGTCCGTGAAGTACCGGTCCTCGCGAAAACGGATAAACAACGATGAGAACCCGGGGTGGATCATCTCTGTGGTCTGCACCAAATAGGCATCGTTGTATTTCAGCTGGTTGAGAAAGTTGTACGAGTTCTCAATCTTCATCTGGTTGTAGAGCTGGTTGAGCTCTTCAAGGCTGTAGGGCTGGGAAGAGAAATAGAGCAGCGGCACGGTAAGTCGATTGGGGGCGATCAGTCCAAGGGCCTCTCCCTCTTTCATTCGAGCGGGCTGATATCGGAGAGCCCCATCGAGACTCACCAGCGTCTTGATGCGCGAGTCCCGCAACGCAGCGAAGACATTGGTCATGCCGCCCCAACTCCACCCCGCGACCGCAATGCGCGTCAGGTCTGCCTGCGGAATCGTGCGCAGATAGCCGATCAGGAACTCGATATCGCCAACTTGGGCTTCGATACCCTCCAGATCCCAGGTCATGCCGCGCGAACGCGCGCCTAGACTCGGACTGGCAAGCACGATGAAACCGTGGCTGGCCAGGTACTCGCACAGGTCCGAATTCTCGAACGCTGAACCGCTCAGGCTGGGTGCATAGAGGACCACTGCAAACGACCCGGCCTCCGGGCGCGCGTTTTCGACGGCCTTCGTCACCTGAAAGCGTTCCCGTTCGTAGTTCTGCTGGATGTAGTTCGCCTTAACGAGAGCCTTCACCTTAGCAGCTAGCTCTTCAGCGCTCAGGGGCGTGAAGTTATCCTCCGTAGCCATGAGGTCAAGATAGCGGCCGAAGACTATCGGCTTGGCGTCACGAGCCATCTGCGCGGGGTACCAGATCAGCGTCTGGATCGGACGGGCTCGCTCTCCTCCGATCACATTGCCTTCCGCATCTACCTGCTTGTAGGAGCGCGTGTAGTCGTACTGCTGTACGACCCGAAAGCCCACAGAATGCGAGCCGTAGGGAGCGGAGAAGGTTAAATTCGACCTGTCAGCCGCGGCGGCCGCATAGCCTGCGCACAGTAGAACAGCCAGTAACTTGAGCCTGGTCATCTGGCCCTCCATGGCCGAGAAGAACGAAAGCCGCGAACGTTCCGCGGATTCGACTTGCTGATTCCTCCGGTCGGCGCCATGCCGGTCGCCGGCGAAGGTTTCCGGGTGCACTCCGTCCCACCCTTATTTCTCCAGCGCCGCCGCGAACGCGTCCAGCGACAATGACCGCAGCAGGTTCCGCCGCAGGCCCCGATCCACCTCGGCGAGACGGTCGGCAGCCGCCGCAATCCAGTCGAAATCGGCCGACTCGGCCAGCCGTTTCAACTCCGCCGAAATGTCGGTGTTGCGGATCATCCCCGGCTCTCCCGACTGGATGAACATCAGATCGCGCAACAGCGAATACAGCGTGCGGATCAACTGCTCGATCTTTTCCTTCCCCTCGGCCCCGGGACGGTACGACTCCGTGATCTTGAACAGCTCCCCGTGCTCGCCGGCCACCAGCGCCGATTTCAAGATCGCGACCGCGTGTTCGCGGGCCGCGCTGTAGGCCGCCAAATCGAAGCTGCGCGCCCGTCCCACTGCACCTTCCGAAAGCCGCGCCACCAGGGCCCGCTGCGCCGGCTTCCAGTCCGGACGGTGCTGCGACAGATACTTTTCGATGTCTTCGGCCGACAGCGCGCCCAGGGTGAACACCATGGAGCGCGACCGGATCGTCGGCAGCAACTCTCCGGGATTTTCGGTCAACAGAAAAATGGTCGCGAACTCCGGCGGCTCTTCCAGCACTTTGAGCAGCGAGTTCGCGGCCTCTTTCATGAACGCTGAGTCCGTGAAGATATAGACTCGCTCTTTCCCCTCCGCCGGCCTGTAATAAATCGTCTCGATCACCCGCCGCACCTGGTCCACCTTGATCATCATCTGCGGAGGATCGGGCGGGACCACCAGCACGTCGGGATGCGTCTGCACGAAGAGGCGTGTTTCTTTCTTGTCGGTCTCGCGCAGGTTCTCGCGCGCCTCAACCGCCTCGGCAAAACGAGCGTCGAGATCAGCCGCCTGTGCGATGCGGGTGCAGTTGGAGCACTGGCCGCAGAAGTCGGGCAAGCCGTCGGTCTCGCTGGGCACAAGACAGTTCAGCGCCTGCGCCAGCATCAGGGCCAGCGTGTACTTGCCCGATCCCTGCCCGCCGGAAAGCACAATGGCATGCGGCAGCCGCTCCCGCGCAATCATCTCGCGCAGGCGGTGCACGATTTCGGCGTTGCCGTGAAAATCAGAAAAAGGCATAGCCTGTTAAAGCCAAAATCCACCATGGAGACCCGGAGTCACGGTGAACCGCTAAATCACGAATCATTTTCAGTTGTTCTCCACCTTGTCTCTGTGCCTCCGTGGTGAAATGATCGTTTACAGCTTCAATTTCTTCCGCACAGCTTCCACAATCCGCTCATGAGTCTGCCCCGGAGTTCCACGCGCGTCCACGACCACCACACGCCCTTGCTCGCGCTTGGCAATGGAGTGATAGCCATCGCGCACGCGCCCAAAGAAAGCGCGGGTTTCCTGCTCAAACCGATTCTCATCGTGAACGTGACCCCCTCCTTTCGCTTTGCGCTTATTGCGCCGCCGTGCCCGGCTCACGCTCGCGTGCGGATTCGAATCCAGAAGAATCGTCAGGTCCGGTTGCAGATTCCCGCACAATACGCGATGCAGATCGAGCACGGCAGCGCTGCCGAGTTTTCGCCCGGCACCCTGGTAAGCCTCAGTCGAGTCGGTGAAGCGATCGCATAGAACGATCTGCCCGTGATCGAGCGCCGGTTGAATCACTTCCGCAATGTGCTGCGCGCGCGAGGCAAACATGAGCGCCATCTCGGCCAGCGGATCCAGCCCGGCGGTGCCCGAGTCGAGCAGCACCCGGCGCACTTTCTCTCCGGCCGCCGTCCCGCCCGGCTCGCGCGTTTCCACCACTTTGTGTCCCGACGCGCGCAGTGCCGCCGCCAACCAACGCAACTGCGTGCTCTTGCCGGTGCCGTCGAGCCCTTCAAAAGTGATGAATTTTCCGCGCCGCGACATCTGCGAAATGATAGCAGCGAAGATGCTGTCCTGTACCGGACCGCGCGCCGGCCTGCTATAGTCTTAGGTCTGCCGCACGCTGTGGAATTTTACGTCATCACTTCTGGGGGATTAACATTCAATGAAGCTCTCAAGCATCTTGGGAGTTGTCTGCGTTGCCGCTTCGTCTTTCTCCGCCTGGTGCGCCGCGCCACCTGCGGTCACACTCTCCGTGGACGCCACCGCCGCGCCCCGCAAGATTTTTCACGCTGCGATGAAAATCCCGGCCAACCCCGGCGACCTGACGCTGTATTACCCCAAGTGGATTCCCGGTGAGCACGCGCCAGACGGCCCGGTCGTGGATCTCGCGGGCCTCAAGTTTTCGGCCAGCGGCAGGACGCTGAAATGGCGCCGCGACCTGCTCGACGGCTACACGATTCATGTCGAAGTTCCCGCCGGCGAAACCGAAGTCTCCGCCGAACTCGACTTCCTCTCGCCCGCCATGTTCGAGGGCGGATTCTCTTCCGGTTCCTCCGCCACCGACAAGCTGGCGGTGATCAGCTGGAATCAGGTTCTGCTCTACCCCAAAGGATGGAAATCCGACGACCTCAACTACACCGCCAGCCTCAGGCTGCCGGAAGGCTGGAAGTTCGGCACCGCGCTGCCGGTTTCCGGTCAGAACGGCAACGAAATTCATTTCGCGCCCGCCTCGCTCACTACGCTGGTGGACTCTCCCGTCATCGCCGGCGAATTTCTGAAAATTGTTCCTCTGGCGCAAGACCCGCCCACCGAAATTGACGTCGCCGCCGACAGCGCCGCTGCTCTCGATGCGCCGCAGGAAGTCTGGGACCACCTCAAGAATCTGGTCGAGCAGGCGCAAAAGCTCTTCGGCGCGCACCACTACCGCGACTACCACTTCCTCTACACGCTGAGCGATCACGTCGCCCACTTCGGCCTCGAGCATCACGAGTCCGACGACAGCCGCACCGACGAGCGCGCCCTGGTGGACGAAACCTCCCGCAAACTTTCCGCCGGCCTGCTGCCTCACGAGTATGTGCACTCGTGGAACGGGAAGTACCGTCGTCCCGCCGACCTGGCCACGCCCGACTACCAGCAGCCCATGCAGGACGATCTGCTCTGGGTCTATGAAGGGCTGACCAACTATCTCGGCTTCGTGCTCACCGCGCGCAGCGGCCTGCTCACCATCGGGCAGAATCGCGACGACCTCGCCCTAACCGCCGCCGCGCTCGACCATCTGCCCGGCCGCCAGTGGCGCAACCTGCAGGACACTGCCGACGCCGCTGCCCAGCTCTATTTCGCTCCTGGCGCCTGGTCTTCCTGGCGCCGCGGCACCGATTTCTACAACGAAGACACCCTGAACTGGCTCTGGGTGGACGTGATCATCCGCCAGCAGACCAAAGGCAAGAAGTCCATTGACGATTTCTGCCATCTCTTCCATGGCGCGCCCAGCACTGGACCCATGGTCAAGCCCTACACCTTCGACGACGTGGTCAACACGCTGAACCAGGTCGCACCCTACGACTGGCGCGGCTTCTGGACCGAACGCCTCACTAATCACGGTCCCGGCGCACCGCTGGGAGGCATCGAAGGCAGCGGATGGAAACTCGTCTACGACGACACGCCTTCCGACATGATGAACCGTTCGGCTGGCGCGAACCACTTCGTGGCGGCAGCAGGCGCCCTTGGCCTGGAACTCAACAACGATGGCAGCATCTCCGACACCGTCGAAGGCGAAGTGGCTGCTCGAGCCGGCATTGGGCCGGGCATGAAAGTGGTCGCGGTCAACGGCCGCCGCTTTACCTCCGAAATTCTGCGCGACGCCGTCAAAGCGGCAAAGGCCGACAGCGTTCCGATTGAGTTGCTGGTCGAAAATAGCGATTACTACAAGACCTACAAACTCGACTATCACGGCGGAGAGCAATACCCGCACCTGGTGCGCGACGAATCCAAACCCGATTTGCTCAGCGAGATCCTGAAACCGAAATAGCTGTCGGCCAACTCAACTGAATTGTCATCCTGAGGCCCGCGCTCTTTGCGGGCTGAAGGACCTGTGTACTTCTCCGCGGCCTCGCGCATCCCGCCGCCTCTGGTTCAAGATCTTCCCTCCGTGTCCCCTGTGGTGAAGGGTCTCGCGATCGAAGTGCCCTCGGTCACCCTCTCGGGGAAAGAACCCGCCAAGACCCTGCGGTACAATCACTCCGCCCATGACCTTCAACCGCTTCGTGCTCAGCGCTTTATTGCTTTGCCCCCACGCCCAGACGCAAACCATCCTCGGCTTCACGCCCGCCTCCGCCGCGCGTCAGGCCGCGATCGAATCCAAATTCAAGTCCATCCCCACCCCCGACGAAGAACAGCGCCAGCACAAAATTTTCACTGCTGAACCGCACACCGCCGGATCGAAGCGCAACAACGAACTCGCCGACTACATCGCCGGCGAGTGGCGCAAGCAGGGACTCGAAGACGTCGTCCTCCGCCGCTACGACGTTTACGGCACCAATCCTAAGTCCGCATCGCTCGAAATGATCGCCCCCACGCACTACAAGGCTCTCTTGCGCGAAGCTCCGATTGACGCCGACCCGGACACGAAAAATCCCGCCATCAGCGGCGCGTGGCTCGGCATGTCCATCTCCGGCGAGGTCACCGCCCAGGTTGTCTACGCCCACAGCGGCAATCCTGAAGACTACGACCTGCTGCGCAAGAACGGCATCAGCGTCAAGGGCAAGATCGTGCTGGTGCGCTACTCGAATCCCTATAGCTATCGCGGATTCAAAGCGCTCACCGCCCAGCGCGAAGGCGCCGCCGCCATCCTGATCTACAGCGATCCCGCCGAAGACGGCTACAAGCAAGGCAAAGTCGTGCCCGAAGGCCCGTGGGGTCCCGAGTATCACATCCAGCGCGGAGCCATCACTTACGACTTCATGGTTCCGGGCGATCCGCAAACGCCGGGCTGGGCTTCCGTTCCGGGAGCGAAGCGCATCCCGATTGAAGACGCCGTTTCCGCCCCGAAAATCATGGCCCTGCCGCTCTCCTGGCACGACGCCAAGCCGCTGCTCGAAAACATGGACGGCCCGCTGGCTCCACAAGACTGGCAAGGCGGATTGCCGATCGAATACCACCTCGGCGGCGAGCGCGTGAAAGTCCATCTGAAAATCGAGATGGACAACGGTCCGCAGCCCTACTACGTGGTCGAAGGCCGCATCCGCGGCGCTGAGTTGCCCGACGAATGGATCGTGCTCGGCAATCACCGCGATGCCTGGGTTTTCGGCGGCGTCGATCCCTCGAGCGGCACCGCCGCCATGATGGAGACCACACGCGCCCTCGGCCAGCTCGCCAGGACCGGCCAGCGCCCGCACCGCACTATCGTCGTCTGCAGTTGGGACGGCGAAGAAATCGGCCTCACCGGCTCGACCGAGTGGGGAGAGCAGTTCGCCGACGAACTGCGCGCCAAGGCCGTCGCCTACATCAACGTGGACGAAGCGACTTCTGGCTCCAACTTCGAAGGTCAGGCCGTGGCCTCGCTCGCTCCCATGCTGGTTGAAACCAGCCGCACTTTGCAGGATCCCTCAGGCAAGAGTCTCTACGACGCGTGGAAGGAAGCGAGCGCCAGCCTGCGCCGCGAAGCGCACATCGAAGGCGAGGTGACCGACGCCAACCTTGCCGACACGCGCATCGGCAGCGGCTCGGACCACACCGTCTTTCTGAATTTCGTCGGCATGCCTGTCATCGGCCTGGGCTTTGTCGGCGACTACGGCGTCTACCACTCCGCCTACGACGACTTTTTCTGGATGAACCACTTCGGCGATCCCGGCTACCGCTACCACACGCTGACGTCGCAGTTGTGGGGAGTGACCGCGCTCCGCTTAGCCAATGCCGACCTGCTGCCCTTCGATTTCGCCAGCTACGCCAGCAACGTCCGCCAGTTTGTGGCGGAACTGGCGAGCAAGAATAAATCTGTCATCCTGAGCGGAGCGGCGGGTTTGCGAAGCGAAGCCGCCGCGGAGTCGAAGGACCCCGCGCCACCATGCACCACCTGCGGCCCGTCCGGGAGTTTCCACAACGAACCTGGCCCCAACCCTCCGCTGGACCTGACCGCAATAACCAAAGCCATCGCCGCCTTCGAGGCCGCCGGACAGCGCCTGAACGAAGCGGTGAGCCGCAAACTCGCCGCCGGCCCCGTGGACCCCAAGCTCGCCGCCGCTCTCAATCACGGCATGATGCAGGTCGAGCGCAACTGGCTCAACCCCGACGGCATCCCCGGACGCCCCTGGTTCAAACACATCCTCTACGGCGCCCGCTTCACCTACGCCCACCTGGAACTGCCCGGCTTGACCGAAGCCGTCGAACAACAGGACTGGCCAACCGCCAAGCAGCAAGCCGACATCCTCGAAAACGCCCTACGCAAGAACACAACCCTGGTGAATCAACTGAGCGCGGACTTGGCAAAATAGCAGCCGGAATCCAGTTAACCCCTAAACGGGCCTTGTCATTCCGAACCGGTCTGAAAGACCGGTGAGGAACCTGCTTTCCCTTCCGCGCGGCAGACGTGGGTGTCCCACCCTTGTCGCGATCAGTGCGACAGGGTGGGGACTCTGACCTTAGCGTTCAACGTGAAGTGGAGGGCGTACCGGAAGTGGCAAGAACTCTGTCATCCTGAGCGGAGTGGCGGGTTCGCGAAGCGAAGCCGCCACGGAGTCGAAGGACCCCGTGCACGCCGGCAGCCACCTGTGGGATCAAAAGCAGTCCCCGGGTGCCCCATTTCTCGCGCGCTCTTTGCGCGAGAACTGGGGAAGTTGACTATCCCGCCCCTTTGATCTCCCTCTCCATCACCTTCCGCAGCGCCGCGTTGATGCGCGTCTGATAGCGCCGCCCGTCCTTTTTGAACCACGCCAGCACGTCGGCATCAATCCGCACCGTGATCGGCTTCTTCATCGGACGATACAAGTCCCCAATCTTCAGGTCGCGAAACTTCGCGTCCCGCGCCGGCGCAGCCAAACTCAGTGCCTTCACCACTCTCTTCCGGCGCCGTCCCACCGCCCGCCGCGCCTTACTCCCTTTTTCGACCCCGCCAGCTTTCTTTGCTTTCGCCATAAACCCTTCTTCGGATGGAACTTACGGAAATATCAGACCACTGTACATACATCATTGTACATAAGAATGTTCCTGAAGGAACACTGTGGAAAAGTTTCCCCGCCGCCCGCTAACCCGCCAGATCTTCAGCAGTTACAAGGCCTTCCCCGTCGTCTTCCTGCATGAAGGCAAAGACTTCCTGATTCTGCCACACTGGCGCGAACGACCGCCGGTGCAGCGGCGTGGGGCCATGCTCGGCCAGCGCGGCCAGATGCTGCGGCGTGCTGTATCCCTTGTGCGACGCCAAGCCATAGGCAGGAAACACCGCGTCCCATTCGCACATCATGCGGTCGCGTGCCACCTTGGCCAGAATGGACGCCGCCGCAATCGAAGCCGACAGCGCGTCGCCATGAATGATGGCCTCCTGCGCGAGGTCGCAGTCGAGTTTCATAGCGTCCACGAGCAGGTGATCCGCCGCCGGAGCAAGTTGCAGCACCGCGTCGCGCATCGCCACCCGCGACGCCTGATAGATGTTGATCTGGTCAATCCGCTCCGCGTCTACGGACGCGATCGCCCACGCGACGGCACGCTCACGAATGCGTTCCGCCAGCACCTCGCGCCGCGCCGGCAACAGGAGCTTTGAATCGCGCAGCCCGCGCACGCGGCAGGAAGGATCGAGAATCACGGCCGCCGCCACCACCGGCCCGAACAAAGACCCGCGGCCCACTTCGTCCACGCCTGCAACCATGCGTGCGCCCGCGGCCCAGGCTTTCTTTTCATAGCGCAGCGTGCAGCGCAGCTTCTTCAGCAGGCGCATCTTGGCTGCCGCAGCAGACAGCGGCCGCCCGGGCACAGCCTGAATGGCAGACAACTTCATGAGCCGATGGGAAAATGGAAGACGCCAAACATCTTCAAGGAGAAGAACAAATCCTGCAAGGGAGAATTCAGGAGCGTAAGTGGTGCACGGTTGTCTGGATCTGGACTAAAGGAGATCCCCCCACCGGCTGGACGACGCCGGCGTTCGGGGTGACGCCTCTGAGAACTATCCCACCTCAGTCATAGCACCCGGTAACCACCCGCTGGATTACTCACGTACATTGTCCGTTCGTACATGTACTGTTAGCCTCGGTTCATCGCGACCGCACGCGAGCGAGGTAGTTTTGCAAAACACGCCTGACATCCAGAGCGGCCCGCTCACCGAGAAAATGGTGCACCTGGCGCTGCCGGTGCGCTGGAGTCTGGCGGCCCAGCACGGCCGCGGACCGGTCGAAACGGCCTGCACCTATGACATTTCGCGGCGGGGCGCGCGCCTGCTCAGCGCGCGCGAAGTGAACGTCGGCGACCTGGTCATGGTGGAACGCGGACGCAGCAAAGCAGTCTGCCAGGTGGTCTGGGCCGCAGACCCGGACTCGGCTTTGCGCGGTCAATTCACCGTGCACTGTGTGGAGGAAGGCAGGACGCCCTGGGAGGACGAACTGCGGCAGATGGAGGAGCAATATCAGCCGGTCATTCTGGACGGAGCGCCGCACTCAGGGCGAAGCCGTGGGTTAAGTCTCGAATCCAATCGCCGCCGCCGGCCACGCTTCCAGGTGGAAGGCGACGTCGAAGTGTTCGGCGGCAAACAGCGCGTCCAGGGCGAAATACAGCAGCTTTCGGAATTTGGCGCCCGCATCGCCGCCGGCGAACCACTGCACCCGGGAACCGATTTCCGCCTGATGCTGAACGTGCTCGACGTGAGCCTGGCGCTCAGAGCCCAGGTCAAATATCTAGTGGACAACCTCGGGATGGGTGTAGAGTTCCAGGAAATTCGCCGCGGAGACCGCCCGCTGCTCAGTTACGTGCTGAGCCGGCTGAGCGCGCGGCGAGTGGACGAATTCGTTCCAGTGGAAGTTGAAGTCGTAACCGAACCGCTGGCCGCGGTTGGGTAGATCGGGAACCAGCGCAGTGGAGCAGCCTCCGTCTGGCGGAAAGCCGCCCCCGGGCGAGGGCGTCCGGGGGTTCCTTGCCTCAGGCGTTAAGCTTTCTCGACTTTCTCGACGTCGCGCAGGCGGGCGGCTTTGCCCCTGAGGCTGCGCAGGTAATACAGCTTGGCGCGGCGGACTTTGGATGAGCGCATCAGGTCCACCTTGTCAATCACCTTGGAGTGGATCGGGAAAATGCGCTCGACGCCCTGGCCGAAGCTGATCTTGCGCACGGTGAAGCTGGCCTGAGGGCCGCGGTCGCGCTTGATGACCACGCCTTCAAACGCCTGCACGCGTTCCTTGTCGCCTTCTTTGATCTTTACGTGCACGCGCACGGTGTCACCCGGGCGGAAGTCGGGAATGTCGGTACGTTTGGTCTTGGCCAGCAGTTTGTCGATGATCAGGTTTGACATAGGCATTGTTCCTTCTTGAGTTCCTGGATTCCGTTCCCTTTTGTCATTCTGAGCGAAGCGACGAACCTATGCATTTTGCTTGCCGCGAGAGGTTGCATAGGTCCTTCGCTTCGCTCAGGATGACAAGTCTAGTGAGTCTCTGACGCGCTGCAGAATCTCCTTGTCTTCTTTGTTCAGGTCCGCCCCCTCCAGCAAATCGGGACGGTTGCGCAGCGTTTTCTTCAGCCCCTGCTCGCGGCGCCAGCGGCGGATTTGCTGATGGTCGCCGTTCAGCAGAACCTCCGGCACTGCCATGCCGCGAAACTCCGCCGGACGCGTGTAGTGTGGATAGTCGAGCAATCCGCCGGAACCGCAGGTCGAATCCGCCGCGCCCGGTTCCGTCTGCTCATGCGCGGTAAACGATTCCTGCCGCGATGAGGCTTCGTTGCCTAACGCCCCCGGCAACAGGCGCGTGATCGCTTCAATGATCACGGCAGCGGCGAGTTCGCCCCCGCTCAGGACATAGTCGCCGATCGAAAGTTCGCGGTCGGCAAGAAAGTCTGTCACACGCTCGTCCACGCCCTCGTAGCGGCCGCAGATCAGCACCATGCGGTCGAGCGCGGCGAGATCAGCCGCAACTTTCTGTGTGAAGCGCGCGCCCTGCGCCGAAAGCACAATCACGCTTTCCTTGACAGCGCCAGTCACACGCTGCCGGCGAGATGCAAGCCCGAGCGGTTCTAAACTATCAAAGATCGGTTCCGGCTTTAAGACCATGCCTTCGCCGCCGCCGAATGGGCGGTCATCCACGGTGCGGTGTCGGTCGTGTGTAAACTGCCGCAGATCGTGGACTTCTATTTTCGCCAGGCCCATCTCCTGGGCCCGGCGGGTAATGCCGTGATCGAGCGGGCCGCGAAAGAAGTCCGGAAAAATCGTGACGATGTCGGCCTTCATTAGCGGAAACCAAAAACTCAACGCAGAGTACGCAGAGGAATTTTATTTCTTCTGGCGGTTGCGGCCCCGGCTCTTCCCGGCTGATCGCTTTGCCTGCTCTTTTTCTTCCGGCGTCACCGGGGCGTTCACTTCGAGCATGCCCTCGGGAAGCACCAGGCGCACCTCGCGGCGCGAAGTATCTACGCCTTCAAGATACGCCTCGGCGAAAGGCACATCATATTTCTTACCTGCACCGTTGACCACGATCAGCAGCGGAGCTTCGCCGGCTCCGAACTGAACGTCCTCGATGCGGCCGATCTCGCGGCCGTGATCGAGAACCTTGCAACCTGCCAAATCGCTGACGTACGTCCAGCCCTCTTCCAGGTCTGCGCGCTCCGCGCGCGGGACCTGCAATTCCGATCCTATCAGCGCTTCTGCGTCGGACATCGAATCTACGCCGCGGAATTTAAAGACCAATAGGCCCTTGTGCGGCCAAAGGTCTTCGACTTCCAGTTCACGGCGTGCGCCTTCTCCGGAAGCCGGCTCCGCGCCTCGCCCCGGCAGCGCCAATAACTTCATGCCTACAGCGAAGCGCTCCGGGACATCGCTGTGGACTTCGGCAGCGACCTCGCCGTTACGGCCCTGCGTCTTCACGACGCGCGCCAGCGTGATAAACTCGCCGCTTGGTTCAGGACTCACGCAGGAACCGGTGCCGTCCCTGCGGGACTTGTTCTCTCTCATCGCTGCTAACCCAGAACTCACGTTCTGGGCTAATGAATTCCGCCCCTTCGGGGCTCCCTCTACTGCTGCTCTCTGCGCTACTCGAGAATCTCGAGCTGATAGCGTTTGTGGGCGCGGTGGCCGGCGGCGCTCAGCAGGGCGCGAAAGGCGCGAGCCGTGCGCCCCTGGCGGCCGATCACTTTGCCTACGTCGCTTTCGGCGACTTCGAGTTCGATGACTCCGTCGTCGAACAGCTCGACGAAGACGTCGTCGGGCGCGTCCACCAGGGACTTGGCGATCAGTTCAACCAGATGGGCCACATCTCCAGAAGGCTCAGGCATAGATTCCAGTTCTCGCGTGGAAATTGTGAGGTGGCAGTTCCCTCAGCGGCTAAAAACGCGATTCAAAAACGGTCATCCAGCGCAGCGCTGAAGCGCTGCGCCGACCCAGAGTGCAACGACGCCGCAGCAAGTTCGATCAGGCAGCTGGGACTGGCGATGGCGCAGCAGCCGGGGTCTTCGAAAACAGCTTGTTGACCCGCTCCGACATTTGTGCGCCCTTCGACACCCAGTAGTCCACCCGGTCGCGCTTCAGTTCGACCGAGGCGGGATTGGTGCGGGGGTTGTAGGTCCCGACCACCTCCACCGGGCGGCCGTTGCGGGCTCGAGCCTTCTCAATCACCACAATGCGGTAATGCGGTTGTTTGCGCGCACCTACGCGCGCCAGACGAATCATTAACACGAGACGTATATCCTTGTTTCCGGAAGAGTCCGGCGAGGTCAAGACAAACTCTTATTATGCCGGAGGTTAGCGGGAAAGGCAAGGGGCGGATGGAGAGCGGGCCTGTCGTCCTGAGCGGCGTGTTGGCCGCGAAGGATCTCCGCAGTGCCGCTTGTCGGCAGGTTGCATGGGTCCTTCGCTTCGCTCAGGATGACAGAGTTACTGACTAACCGCTAACGCCGAACAGCGAGGCTGCAGTTCAGGCGACGGATTTCTTTTTCGGCGGAGTGCGGCTTCCGGCTGACGATTTCGCGAGGAAATTGACCAAGGCGGTGTTGACTTCGTCGGCGTGAGTCCAGGCGATGTTGTGCGGGCCGTCTTTGATGACTACGAGTTCGGCGCCGCGGACCAGCTTCGCAGTCTTCTCACCGGCGGCCGCATACGGCACAATCCGGTCTGAATCGCCGTGAATGACCAGGGTTGGCACGTCAATCTTCGCCACGTCGGCGCGGAAATCTTCGTGCCAGCTGGCGACGCACGCCAGGCTCGCGGTGGCGGAAGCGATCGAGGCGGTGTTCCAGTTGGCCTGGATGGCCTGCTCGCTGACTCGCTTTCCCAGAAAGACGTCGGTGTTGTAGAAATTCTTGAAGAATTCAGTGAAGAAGGCATAACGATCGGCGGCTACGGCCTTCTCGATGGCCTCGAAAACGCTGCCGTCAACGCCGTCAGGATTATCGGCGGTCTTCAGCAGATACGGCGGAACGCCGCCGATGATCACGGCCTTGCTCACGTCCTTCGAGCCGTACTTTCCGAGGTAGCGGGCGACTTCGCCGCCGCCCATGGAGAAGCCGATCAGCGAGAAATCACGCAGCTTCAAATGAGAGACGAGCTTGTGCAGGTCGTCGGCGAAGGTGTCGTAGTTGTAGCCGGTTGTCGGCTGGGCGGACTTTCCGAATCCGCGGCGGTCGTAGGCGATGACGCGGTAGCCATTGGCCAGGAGCACCGGGATCTGTTTTTCCCAGGATGAGCTGCTGAGAGGGTATCCGTGGATCAGAACCAAAGGCTGACCTGCGCCGTGGTCTTCGTAATAGAGACTGATGGAAGTGGAGTTTTCTTTTCCTACATCAAAGTGCGGCATGGAGACCTCCTGAGTGTTCCTCGATTTTCGTGAAGATAGAAGTTGGTGGAGTGTTGGCAGTGTGCTGTTGGAATAGATTGTAGACGAGGCGCTCAGGATTCACACTGCGGGCGCTTTGCACGAACTGAATCCCCGCCGTTTCGACTCCGCTTCGTCAAGAATCCCCACCCTTCGACTTCACCCCGGGCAGGCTTCTCGCGCAAAGCACGCGCGCGAAATGGGACGCCCGGCAAGGGCGGTTTCCGCTCACCGAGCCAGATCCCGCTCGTCCAACATGAACGAGTCAGGATGCAACTAATCGCCACCGACTACAGTATTGAGGTCAGAATGCACAGAATCATCCTCTTCATCAGTTTCTCAGCAGCTTTGGCGGCGTCTGGGGCGCTCGCTCAGAAACCGTCCGCCGAGGCCCCTTCCGGACTGCGCGAGATTAACGGCCAGACCATTATCTCTAACGAACTCCCGGCAGCCGAGCTGACCGTTGGCAAGGAGTTTCACTACGTCGGAGGACAGAGGGTCAACCTTTACGGAAACGCGGATGCGGAACAGCATCTGTTCGTGAAAGCTGGGAGCAGAGGGGTTGTGGAGCGCTTCTACTGGGTCCAGTTTGAGCATTTCTTCCCGACCAACAACTATAAGTACGATTACCCTGCGGATCGTACGACAGATATCGGAGGCCTGCAGTTCATCTATGACGTGAAGAGCTGGGCTGATTACGCGGCTTTGCAGGCCGAAGACCCCGCGTCTGATGGAGCTGCCATCGAACGGCTGCTAGCCCAGCACAATCTTGCATTTCCGAAGAAGGCTGTAAGAGTTCGTATGTTTCATCTGCCCACGCCCGACCGCCGCACCGAGTTAATGATCATCTACGGCGAGGCACTGCCGGAGGGATCCATGGTTCCAGTCCGCAAAGACGGGGTGGAGTTGGACAAGGAGTCGCCCGATTCGGCGAAGATGTTTCTTGAGGACGGGCGAAGGGGCCTGACCATCCGCAAGCCACGAATCGGTCACAACGGTCAAGGAGTTTCGGTTCCTCCTGATGCAATGCGTCCAAAGCCATAAGCCCAGATGGCGCGATTGCGATACAAGGTCTCCTGCTAGACTCGAACGTTTGGGAGGTGGTTCGTGCAGGGTGTCTATATTCTTTCGGCGGTGCGGACGCCGATCGGGAAATTTGGCGGGACGCTGGCTTCGCTGACGGCAGCCGACATGGGCGTCGTCGCGGCGAAGGCGGCGATGGAACGGGCTGGAGTCGAGGCCTCCCAGGTCGAGGAGACTATCTTCGGAAACGCTCGGCAGGCGGGCGGTGGGCCCAATCCGGCGCGGCAGATCTCGGTGCGCAGCGGCGTGCCGCAAGAAGGTCCCGCATATACCGTCAACAAGGCTTGCGCGTCGGGCATGAAGGCGATTGCGTTGGCTTACCAGGCGATTGTGTTGGGTGATGCAACGTGCATTCTGGCTGGCGGCACCGAGTCCATGTCGCGGCTTCCTTATTACCTCGACGGGGCGCGCTGGGGATACCGGTTGGGCAATCAGGAACTGGTGGA
>JBBIPV010000031.1:0-11561 GCA_037442635.1 Terriglobales bacterium
AATAAAAAACCCTCTCGACACCTTGAGAGGGTTTGCGAACTGGTTGGAGGAATCTAGGCGGCTGCGCGCACGACGTTGCCGGCCTGAAAGCCTTTCGGGCCTTTGAGCAGGTCGAACTCGACGGTCTCGCCTTCGTTCAGCGAGCGGTAGCCATTCTCCTGGATGGCGGAGAAATGCACGAAGACATCCTCGCCCGTGGAGCGCTGGATGAATCCGTATCCCTTCGCCCCGTTGAACCACTTCACAGTACCCTTCTCTCTCACAAAAAACTCCTTTCGCCTCAAAGCTAAGAATGATTCTTCCGCCTCTTGTGTTTGCAGCGGGATGAGCAACACCCGTTGCACCCCCTCGGAGGGACGGTAAGAATTTTTAACTGGCGTTGCCGCGCGCGGTCAACACCGCACCAATAGAAACGGCTCCCCGGCATTTTGTCGGACGGTTGCCCGCGACGAAATACGGTGGAGCCGCGAAGACTAGGGCGCGATATCGCACTGCTGACACAGAAACGTCAATCCCACACAATCGCTAACCGGTTGGGCTAACGAAGCACCAGATAATAGCAGGAAGATTCGGCTTGGCAAGAGCGAAGTTGGGGTGAATAGATCGGAACCGGACGGGACCCCGGGGGGCTCAATTCGACGGCGGGGAAACAGGGACGTCGGGGGAACCCCGCGAGAACTGTAAGTATTTGATAATATTTGAGAAACGCGTGTCTTCGATCACTCCAGTCGAGCTTTCGCAGAAGCAGGGTGCGGCCGAGTTTCGTGCCGCTCCGGCCGAGGGTATTGTGCGTTCGACCGCACGGTATCTGCTGCGGACCGAGGTGCACACCTTTGCCTTCTCGGTTGCGGCCAACGCCATTTTGTCATTTTTCCCGTTCCTGTTGTTGCTGATGACGCTGATCCGGTACGTGTTTCATTCGCAGTTGATGTACACGGTGACCGAGGCCTTGTTGCGCGACTCGCTTCCGACCGGGCAGGAATTCGTGATCCGCAACCTGAACGCACTGGTGGGCGCGCACCATCGGGCGCAGGTACTTTCGCTGGCCATGCTGCTGATCACATCCACGGGAATTTTTCTGCCGCTCGAAGTTGCGCTGAACCGCGTCTGGGGCTTCCGCAAGAATCGGTCTTACCTGCGAAATCAATTGATCTCTCTCGGGCTGGTGTTCGCCTGCGGATCGCTGGCTCTGCTCTCGGTCGGACTGACCGCTGGAAATGTGGCCATCGTGAAGAGCGCGCTGCACGGCTACGGCGCTTGGTACGTGGACCTGGTGGACTTTGTCACGATGAAAGTGTTTTCGATCGGAGCGAGCATCGCCATCTTTTTCCTGGTGTACTGGCTGTTGCCGAACGGGAAAGTGCCGGCCCAGGGAGTCCTGCCGGCGGCCGTGCTCATGGGATTGCTGTCGGAGCTACTGAAGTATGTTTACATCTTCGCGCTGCCGCGCTTGAATTTTGCGGAGGTGTATGGCCCGTTTGCGATCTCGGTCAGCCTGATGTTCTGGGCGTTTCTGTCGGGAATGCTGCTGCTGACCGGAGCGCACCTGTCGGCGCGGCGACTTTCACTCGGTTAGCGGGACGGCAATTTCGCGGGTGAAATCCCGGGATCGCGCACGCGCGCACGCCGGAGGGCAGTCATGCTGGCCGCCACTGGTTCCAATCCGCAGCCCTTGCGGCGAAAACGTCTTACTGCACCGTCTCCTTGAGCTTCAGCGGCGTGAGACCGGTGGTCGAGGCAGTGATGTAGACCGTACCCGTATTCGGGCCGGTCGTGTATTGCGCGGTGGCAGTGCCGATCGAACTGGTAACCACGGAAGTCGATGCAAAACTGCCTCCGGCGCCGTTGTCGGAGAAGGTGACGGTCTGCCCAGGGACTCCCAAGCCGTTGGAGTCGACCACTTTCACCACCAGGGGCTCTGGCAGGGGCGTATTCGGCGGGGCGATTTGGTTGTTTCCGGAGGTAATGGTCATCCGGACCGGAGGGCCGGTTGTGCTGGTTTCGCTGAACAGAGCACTGATGTAGCCCGGACTGGTACAAGTAATCGTCACGGCGCGGGGCTTGGGGGGAAGCTTGTAGGTGTAAGCCACGGTTCCGGTGGCATCGGTCGTCTGGATTGTGCCAGGAGTGAAGGCTCCGCCTACTCCTCCGTCTTTGCAGGTCACAACCACGCCAGGCAGTGGCTGAGAAACATAAGCATCAGTGGCGGCCACACTCAAGGACACGGGCAGAACGGTTTTCACTATGCCGGTCTGGTTGTTGCCGGTGCCGCTCGCCAGGGCCGGCAACAGTCCGTAGACCTGAAGAGCGGTGGTTCCGCCGATATAGACCTTGCCGTTGGAGATGGTCGGCGTTACAAAGCGGGTGACGGCAAGCATTTTGTCCCGCGAATGCAGAGCTTGGGTGCTGTCATAGAACTTGGTGGCAAGATTGGTAGCATCGAAAGCGAACAGCGCGGCATTGGTGTGCCGGATCGCCCACAGGATTCCATTGCTGTTCCCATTGGCCGTAATCGAGGTGGAAGCCGGACCCGCGCCGCCGAATGGCATGGTGGTTTGCGAAACGGGCTCCGCCGTGAGGATGCCGTTCACCAGGGAGTACTGTTTGAGGTAGTCCAAGTCGCCGCCGAGGTACAAGTTGCTGTTCCAATAAGATGGAACGCCTGCCATTTCGCTGCCCACGGCGTGGGGGATGGACTGGATGACATCGTCATTGTCCGGGTTGAACTGCCCTTCGCTGTCGCGGTTGATAAGGTAAAGCGTGCCCTCTTTCCCTCCCGCCACCAGTTCGTGGGGGTAGATGCCGGGTTGATCCGGCAAAACCAAAGGGCCTGCGGAACCCAGATCCAAGTCCTGTTGCTCGAGTTGCTTCTGGTTGTAGGGAGTGAAGAAGTCCATCACGCCGAAAACGCTCCCGTTCCATCCCATCCTGAGCACGCTGTCGCCGAAGTCATTGCCGCCGGCGGGCCCGTCGTACGTCCCGTTCGCGATGGCTACGAAGATGCCACCGTTTGCGTCCGCTGCCGGGCCGCTGCCACCCTGCCAAATCGAGCCGCGCTGCCCATCGGGAGTCACCAGGAAAGCAGCCTGCTGCTGCAGGTTTTGCGGGCTGTAAGCGAAGAGCCAGCCATTGTAGGCATACTGATCACAGCCATTGCCGCCAAACCCGATGTAGATGACGCCATTCAGCAGCAGCAATGCAGGACGCTGCATCTGGTAGATCGGATTGAAAGTGCCGGACCCGTTGCTGGATGGCGCACTGCCGGTAATTATCACCGGCCCTCCCAGCAGTTCCATTCCGGAAGTGATGTCGAGCGCATGCAGGCTGAAATTGCGCACCGAGCCGGTGAGCGTCTTGGCGACGACGTAAAGAGTGGTCTTGCCCGGATCAATCACGGGCGTTCCCATGATCCCGATTTCGCTGTAGTGCGTTCCGGTACAGCCAAAATCAGAAATGGGATCCGTGGTGCCGCCGTTGTTCAGACTCGCCGACCACAACGGAGCAGAGTTGGCGCCCAGCGTACTATCCGCATCGAACGCATACACAGTATTGTGCTGCGTGGTCACGTAGACCACATTGTGCAGCTGGCCGTCGTTCATCAGAACATTGCTGGCATAAAGCGGCTGCCCCACGATGACGCCGTCCACGTTCTGGATGAAAAGTCTTCCGAAGCTATTCAAGTTGACATTGGCGGGTGTCAGCAGGGTCTCGTTGGCATTCAAACCCGTTCTTGCATTGTCGTTATGCTGGGTCAGAACATCGTTGTTCTGCGCCGACGCCAGAGAAAATGCGACGCAAAGAACGGAGAATGCGACGAAGGCGAGAAGCGGCTGCGGACGGGTCATTTGGCTTTTTCCTCGATGAGGCATGGCGGCGGTTTTCCGGGCTTGCAAGAGGGCGGATAAACATTGGTCGGGCATGGCGTCCTTAGCTGCACGGGCATCGCATCGACGGGACTGCGCTGCGAATCGCTCCTCGCAGATGCCATCAGTTTGCGTAAGATGAACCGGATCGAAGGGGGAGGAAGATCTACAGAACCGCCATGATTTTTTCATATCGGCTGCCGGAGGGCAACCACCAAATTGAATCTTTCGGCTTGGGCGAGTAACCCCGAAACCCGTTACCAACGGGCGATGTCACCACTATCGACGATCGCAATTGGATCAAGGTTTCCATCGAGTTGCGGACTGGGGAAAGGACTTCTCGACGAAGCCGAAGACCCGGCGGGGCGTGACGCGGAAGATGGGTTCTCCCATACCCCGCGGGTCCATCTTGTATTTCTTCTGGTAGGCGGCGGCGACGCGCTCGAGCATGGCCGAATCTTCGATTGGACTGGCCAAACCTTCGACGATGACGGCCTGTTCGCCATCGTCGTTGGCGACGGTGCAGGCGGGATTGGAGGCGAGATTTTGCCCTTTGCGGGATTGGCGCCCGGTCGAGAAAAAGAAGGCATCTTCCAGCCATACTCCCCACACCGGCATCACATGCGGACGCGCAGGAACGGCGTTCACGGTTGCCAGCCAGAACGTGCGGCAGCGGTTCATCCTGCGCTCTACCCAAAGCCAGGGAAGCAAGCCCTTGCCGTCTTGGGCTCCGACAATGCCGTAGCCGGGCGCGAAAGGTCGATCGGCTTCAGGCTCACGGACCTGTGGGGAGCGGGCGCGCCCGTCCGCGCTGGCGGCCAGCCGGTTCTGCCGGGCGGAGCGTTTTTTCGGTGGAGTACGGCGCTTGTTCGTCCCCATAGTTCGTAAAGGTGGCATCGTATGACGCGGGCGAGGTGTCCGCGCCGCACGAGTTATTTTTTCAATTCTTGCACGGCGCGGCGGGCCTGATCGATAGCGCAATCGGCGTAGGCGTAGGCGTCGGCGTCGGAGTTGGCGATGGCGAGGCGACCGAACGGTTTGCGCGCCAACTGGCACGGCGTCTCGCCGCCTTCGAGCCAGAACTGGTCGAACAGCGAATTGTATTCATAGGCGTAGCCGTGGGGCCAGCGGTTGACGGTAATTTCCAGTATGTCGCGCGCGGGATCGAACCCGCCCGGCCCAAGGATCCTCGCGAGTTGCTCGCGGATGTTGCGCTCGTACGTTTCGAAGCTTGTGGTATAGAGCTGGATGCGGCCGAGTCTATGCTGCTCGCGCGCTGGGCGTCCCGGCTTGCACGCGGCCTTCATCATGTGCACGACGATGGGCTGGTCCGGCTTCTGGGTGCATTCGTAGCCGCCGATACTGACCGGGATGTCCAGGTTCACGCTGGTGTGATACATGCCCGGCGCGTAGATGGCGCTGGCACCCAGCTTCTGGAAAGCGTTCCAGTTGCGAACCAGCACATTGGTATAGAGCAGCGGAACTTTCTGGGCGGAGGCGAGCGCTTCTTTCTGTGGGTCGGGCAATTCCTGGGCGATGTACGGGATCACGACGTGCCAGCAGGCAAGAATGCAATTCGCGGCGCGGACCGTTTTCAGCTTCTTTTCGGTGAAATAGCTGACTTCCACTTCTTTCGCCGAAGCCGGATCACCCCGGTGGTTCACCTTCACGACCGAACTGTTCAGGCGGATGCGCATTGCGGAAGACGGCTCATCGAGTTTCGAGTAGTCGGTCTTAGCCAGCACCACGTCAGTGGCGGAGCTTCCCGGAATCGCCGCCGGAATCAGGTTGCGCACCAGGAGGCGGGCAATCGTGGCCGCGCCGTCAGGAAAGTGAAAGAAATATTTTTCGGCCTCGTCGCTGCGAATGGCGTCGCGGTTCATGCCCTTGCCCGGCGAGGAATCGAGCTTGAGGCCTTCGAATCCGGGCATGCCCAGACCCCAGGCGTCCTGCGCGGCCACCGCGTCAATGCCCACGCCAAACAAGGGATGCGGCAAGGCCTGGAGCAATTTCACAATCTCGTCGCTCGCGCCGATCGTGTCCGTCAGATACTTCGCATAGCTGATGCGGGCCAGGCGCGCTTTCTTTTCGCTGGAACTGAGGCCGGGGAAATAATCTTTATCGTCCATGAGCAGACGTTGCAGGTCTTCCTTCGCTTTTGCCGAGAGCGGAGCTTCCTTCAGAAAGGCCAGCAGTTCGGCCTGGCTCGCCTCGTCGTTGAGGCCGCTCTCGTCTCCCAGGTTGTGCATGGCGCTGGTGAGCAACTTGTCAGCCCCGAAGGTTTCCTTATCGAAGAAAATGCGCCGCTTCAGGCCCAAGGAACGGTAAAGATCTTTACTGACGTATTTGGAATAGGAAGGCACATCAATGCCGAGTTCTTCGATCAGAGCCTTGGCGTCCGCGGAATACGGTGCCGGGCTTTCGATGGAATAGGTGCCGCCGAATCCTAGAATCGTGCGGTTGCCGGCGTGGAATTCGTTGCGCTTGGCGTGTCCGCCGAAATCGTCGTGGTTTTCGAGAATCAGGATCCGCGCCTTGCCGCCGGCCGCCTTGCGGAAATAGTGGGCGGCAGCAAGCCCGCTGAGGCCGCCGCCGACAATGACCAGATCGTAGGATTCCCCGGTATCGACGGGCTTGGGAGCGTCGTCCCAAAAAGCGCCGTCGCGAAGCTTGTGCATGGCTTCAAACGAGCCGGCGTGGTCTCCGCGCAGGCCGATCTTGCCGGGCGGGTAGTAGCCAGGAACGTCCTGAGCTTGCAGATCGGCGGCGGCGGCGGCCCACATTTCCGGCGGCAGGATGGCCGCTCCGGCCGTTAGTGCGACACCATTTAGAAAATCCCGGCGCGTGATGTTTGCGCGCATCCCCAGCCTGCGGTCCCGTCGTGTTGATGCTGAATCGTCTGACACAAAGGCCTCCGGCGAGGGAGTGTATCACTGTGGCGGACCTATTGCCGTGCGCCGTTGTCGTTTCCGGGATCGTTTCCGCGAACGCTGGCCATTTCGAGCCCCGACTGTGCCGTCGCCTGCAGCACCTCATTCCAGAACGAGGTATTCGGGTCGACCGCCGCTACGCCGATCTGACCTGCCGCCGGCGAGCTATCTTCTCCCACCCACGCCACGCGAAACTGTTCCTGTTTTTGCAGGCGTACGAGGGAGATGATGTCGCCGGCGCGCAGCATTCCGTGGATGCCCTCAAGCAGCGCTCCTCGCCGGCTGATATTGATGGTCGTCACCCTTTGATCCAAGGGACGACCGCCCACATCGGTTCCTTTGAGCAGGACGGGTAATGCGAGATCGATGCGCGGGTCGCGTCGCTTACCGAGCCGCTGGGCTCGCAAATCGTTAAGAAATTGCTCCGCGGTCAACGACGGCCCTTCCCGAACAAGGTCCAGAAGCGGATCAGGCGATTCGGGATCGGGCGCTGCAACCGGCGCGGGGTTGGCCGGGGGATGGTTGCCCGGCATGTGGTCTTCTTTCCGGCCGACAAAGATCTTCGGCACTTCACGATTGCTCATGAGCCGGGCGATCAGCGCTTCGACCTTGGCCCGGTGCTGGGGGGCGGGTGTTCCGTTGAATTCGATTCCCATTCCAGTTTGCGCATGCGACACGCGCACGATTCCGTCGAGCAAACATTCGGTATCGAGCGCCCGAATGCTGAGCAATACGGGAGTAGCGGCAGGAAAGGGAGCCGCCGCCTCGAGGTAGCAGGCGCCGGGGCTGATATCGGTCAGGCGCCAGCGTCGCGAGCGGGCGGCTGCCGCACCTTCGGTGATTTTTGGGGTCGTCTGCTTGGGCTGAGACGAGGGCACGGGCTCTTCGATCTTCCAATCCGAAGGCGCATACTCGATCCCCCAGAAGTTTCCCGGAACATCCAGTTCCAAACCGACCAGCCAGGTGGCGGGATCGCCGCCGAGCGGAACGACCTCGGCCACGCGAGCCGTGGTGTAACGCTTCGCCGAAACGATCTCAAGGCGGACCTGGATGCCTTGCGTGAACTCGTGCGGAGCAATCAGCCCGCATCCGTGCGCATTGACCAGGGTCGTGTTGCACTGCGCAGACGAGAGATCAGTGGAGTTCAGGCTCGTCAGCAGCACCGGGATTTCCAGGGGCAGCCGGGTGCTGCGCCGAATCGCGTGCTGATTTTTTTCCGGAGGGCCCATAGAGTCGGCAGGCAAAAAAATTTCCGCCTGAACACCTCGATTTGGAAACCAGTGCCGGCGACATGGGCCGGCACCTGCGCACAGATATGCTAGATCAGTTGATTGGTCCCGGCACGGAATTTCGGATTGCCGGTTTCCAACTCGACACTAGCCCGCTTTGATCGCGGTGTCCGTCGCCTGGAAGGCGATTTTGTGAGCTCCATCGCAGAAAGGCCGTTTCGCGGAGGCGCCGCAGCGGCAGAGGGCAAAAACGGTTTTGCCGGCCAGATCGAATTGGTTGCCATCGGCGTCCAGAATTTCAACCTGACGGTCCGGATCGTTGACGAGCAAAGGACCGTTGTTGCGCACCGTAATCGTGACTTGTGCCATGAAACCTCCGGAGGAATGAATATGCTTCAAACTATCACAATCAGTTGTCAGTTCCCGGCTGCCAGCTGGGGTATTCAGGGCATTTAGGGGTATTCAAGGGTATTGAGCGTCTGATTTTCACAGATTTAAACCAAGCCGGGGGTCTCTGGCGACCCTCCCCAAAGGCCGGCAAGTTGCTCCTTGACAATCGGGGCCGGAGGTCTACGATGTAGGCATCACCTCCGATCCTAGTCCGGATCGAATGGGCCGATAGCCAAGGAAGAGTCACCGCTTCTTGGCTGGCGGCCCATTTTAGTTTTCCGGCGATTTTCCGGAGCCAACTATTGAACGCAAAAACATGACGACAATTTGACTTCGTCGTGACAACTGGTGCGCCGCTGTGGCTGAGAATGATTTCAATTCCGGAGCGACCGGTGCCAGGTCACACGCTTCGGATGAAGTTCGGAATCGCCTTGGAAGTGATTTTGGCGGGTTTGGCTGGGTTTTCCTCTCCACCCAGCCAGGCCCTTTTTTCGTTTGGCGGGGAATTAGCGCTTAACTGGCGGCCGCGGGCTGCAGCAGCGCGGCAATTTTCTCAAGGATCCGTTGCATGCTCAGGCTGGGATCGACGGCGGCGTCAACTTCGTGATGATGCGTGCCGGCGTGCATGACGAGAACCTTCGTTCCTTCGTGGGACTTCTTCACCATGTAGGGCAGGTGATGACGATCGTCCTTGGACAAGCTCGAGCCGAGGATGACCAGATCAAAAGCATCGCGGCGCAGGGCCTCCTGAACGCCTTGGCGATTCAGCACCGCGGTCACATGATGACCAGCCTTGGTCATTTCGGCGGCTTGCGCGGAAAGCGTCTTTTCGTCGGATTCCCCGTAAAGAACCTTGATGGTGGATTGATGAGCGGTTTTCTGGCCAGTCGCGGGCAAAGGGTCCTCCTATGGAACTCACTCGGAGCTTAGCAATTGGCGGGCAAGCTTCCGAGGTCACGGAAGAACAGGGACTGCCGGAGCAGGCGGGAGCTACGGCGCGGTTAGGCCGGCCACTCTCTGCTGCGCCTGGCTCATGTCAGTGGATACGGCGACAGCCTGCCGGTAGGCGAGGTCGGCATCCGCGGGGTGGCCTGCCTGACGCAGCGCGTTGGCCAGAAGGAGATAGGCGACGTCGCTGGGCGAGCCGGCGGCGAAGCGAGCAAAGAAGGCGGCGGCTCGGCTCCAATCGTCACTGCGATGTGCGGTCTTTTGCGTAATCAGTCCGAGATCAAGAAGCGCAACCGGGAAAACGTGTTTCAGCTCGATGGCGGACTCGAAGCTCCGCTGAGCAGCGGCATAATCTTTTTGGGCGAAGTACAACGTACCCAGATTTACGTATGCCGACGCTCGAATGTCGGTATCGGTCGCCAGCCGCAATACGTTGGCATAGCGCGCCGCCGCCTGCTGCAGATCGCCGTGCGACTGCGCGTAGATTCCGAGGTTGAGTTGGCTGGCGGTGTCACCAGGCTCAAGAGCGGCGGCGGCACGGAAGTGGGAAACGGCCTCGTCGGCCCGGCCCTGCTTCATCAAGGCGGTGGCAAAGTTATTTTCCGCGACGAAATTGTCCCGGGTAACGGCAAGAGCGTGCGACCAGAGCGTGAAATCGTCGTGCCAGTATCGCAGTTGAATGTGCGTAAGCGAGGCGAAGGCGAGCAGCACCGTGAGCCCCACCGCGGGCGGAAGATGCGGAGAATACCGGCGAGCACGGGTCCAATCGGCAACGCCCCAAACGCTCATCACGAAAAGGCCGATTACAGGAAGATATGCGTAACGGTCGGCCATCGCCTGATTACCGACCTGGATTAGTCCCAGCATGGGGACCATCGTTCCCAGAAACCAGAGCCACCCGAATACCAGGTAGCGATGCTCGCGGCCTTTCAGCACGGCAGCGGTAATCGCGATGAGCAAGATTGCCGAGGCAGCGACTTGCCACGCGGGAATGGCATGCGGGTACGGATAGAGCGCGGCCAGGTGGAACGGCCAGATTGTGTCCTTGAGGTAGAGGACATAGCTGACGATAGCGTTTTCCATCCGCAGCAGCGGGTTGCGGGCGGCGCTCATGAGGACAGCTCCTCCCGCCCGCTGAGCCATCATGGTCACCACGGCGCTTCCGGCGGAGAGCACTAGCAGCGGGGCCTTCTCTGCACACAACTTCCACAGCGGCTGCCCAGTCACCGAGCCGCGCTCGACCGGGACGGGCGAGGATGCTGGTCCCGCCGCCAGCCTTCCCAGCGGCCAATAATCCACGAGCAGGAGCACAAGAGGAAGGGTGATGACCATCGGCTTGGACATCAGTCCCGCGGCAAACAGAGCCGCAACCGCGAGATAGCGCGCCCCGCTGGGCTTGCGGACGTACCATCCGTAGGCGGCAAGAGCGAGCAGAAAAAAGAACATACTGAGCACGTTCTTACGCTCCGCCACCCAGGCGACCGATTCCACGTTAAGAGGATGCACGGCAAACAGCGCCGCCACCATCAGGCTGCGCGCCGTAGATCCCGTGAACCACTGCAGAATCAGGAACAGCAGGAGCGCGTTGCTGGCGTGCAGCAAGAGGCTCGTGTAGTGGTGACCTGCGGGATTGAGCCGGAAAAGCTGACAATCGAGCGCGTGCGAGAGCCAGGTAAGCGGATGCCAGTTCGCCTGATCGAGCGAAGTGAATGCCCATGCAATCGTGCTCCGGTGGAGACCGGCGCTCACCTGCGGATTACCGGTGACGTAGCGGTCATCATCGAAATTCACAAAGCCGTTGCGAGATACCGGATTGTAGAGAGCGAGAGTGACCACCACCAGCAGGAGGCCCATGATCAGCTTGCGCTGGCCAGGAGTGCGAAACATCCCTTCCCGCTCTTGGACAGCGATCGCCGGTTTGGTGGCAGCGGCAGGCATGGTTGGGTGTGCTTCAAGTTTGCGGGAGATGCTGCCGGGTTGCAACGTGAAATGGATGCGGGCGGAGAGGCCGGGGAAACTTAAGTCATGAGCGCAATGAAAGTGCGGAAGCCGGGAGCTGCGGAAAGCCCCACTTCTCGAAAAAATACTCGAAAAGTGGGGCAGACTTGCGAGTTCTAACGGGTTGTGGCCAGGACCGGCACGCGTTGCTCGGCGGACACAAATTGCCGAGTGCTTTTCCATCGCGGCGGTCCTGGCTCCAC
>JBBIPV010000032.1:0-8100 GCA_037442635.1 Terriglobales bacterium
CCGGTTGCCGTGGCGTCCTAGGGCTCGTCCCTCAGCCACTCTGCATGAAATTCCGATTTGCCCAACGAAGGGCAAACTTGGGAATTGATACTATTACCGACCAGACGGTCTGTCAAGGGGATTGCTGGCCGCGCGCTGGCTATTTTCCTTTTGCAGCGGCTTCGCGTTGGCGCAAGGCTGCCATGGTGGCGGCAGAGGGGTCTTTGCGCTTGCTGTTCTTGGGGCGCCGTTTGGTCTTAGTGGTGTAATGATTTTGAGCCAATGTAGTCTCCTGATTTGTCGGCGGTTTGGGACGCCTGCCCTTGATTCATGTCATCGCGCCGGGAACCCGTCGCAGATACTCAATTGTAATTGGAGAACCGCGTGCCTGTACGGCGTTCAGCGGCTGTACTGGTTCCGTTTCTTGTCTTCGTGCCGCTCGATGCCGAGCCGGATCAGGCGGTCGATCAGTTCCGCATACGAGACTCCGGTCGCGCCCCACAGCTTAGGATACATGCTGATGGCGGTGAAACCGGGCATGGTATTGATCTCGTTCACGTAGAGCTTGCGCGATTTGGGCTCCATCAGGAAATCCACCCGCGCGAGGCCGGTGCAGTCCACGGCCTGAAATGCCGCGATGGCCAGCCTCTGGGCGGTCTTCATTTCGGCCTTCGTGATCTTTGCGGGGATTACGAGTTCGGAACCCTCCGCCAGGTACTTGGCGTCGTAGTCGTAGAACTCTTTGCAGGGAACGATTTCTCCTGCAACCGAGGCTTTGGGATCGTCGTTGCCTAACACGGCGCATTCGATTTCGCGGGCTTTCTTCTTCTTTCCGCCGACGCCTTCTTCAATCACGATCTTGCGGTCGAACTTCGCCGCCTCGGCGATCGCCGGGCCGAGTTCTTTGCGGTCGTGCGCTTTTGAAATGCCCACCGAGGAGCCGAGATTCGCGGGCTTTACGAATACCGGATACTTCAGTTTGCCCTCGACCAGCTTCTCGACCTTTTTCGGCTCACGCTCGAATTGACTGCGCAGCACGGTCACGTGCTTCACGATTGGCAATCCCGCCGCGCGGAACAGCGACTTCATGATGTCTTTGTCCATGCCCGCGGAGGAGCCCAGCACGCCCGCACCAACATAGGCGATGTCGGCCAGTTCGAGTAGGCCCTGAATGGTTCCGTCTTCGCCGAAGGTGCCGTGCAGCACGGGAAAGACGACATCCACGTTGATGGCACGATCGGCGGCGCGGCGGAGATTGGCATCGGTCTGGAAGGGAGCGAGTCCTGCATCGCGCCGCGCCGGTTCCGGCGGTACAACGACTGACTCGCCCGCGGCCAGCACTGCCGCCCCGGGAGTTGCTTCCGGATCGCCGGCGCGAAGGTGGGTGGCGCCTTCGACTGCTTTACCCTGCAGAAGGCGCTCGGCGTGTTCGGCAGTGAGCCAGCGGCCGTTCTTGGTGATGCCGATGGGAACCACTTCATACTTTGTCTTATCGATTGCGTTCAGAACGGACGCCGCTGACAGCAGCGACACTTCATGCTCGCCGCTGCGTCCACCAAAAAGGATGCCGACTCGAATTTTTGCCATGACATTTCAGTCTGGCGTTCAGCGGGTTTTCCGTCAATCGCAGGGTTGGTTCCGGGAGTGCATGAACCACAGAGGGCTAGCGGTTCCTCAGCGCCATCGTACTGTCAATGTCGCGATGAGGCGGTTCGTTCAGTTCACTTTCGAGGTGCCGCTGGATCATTTCCCATTCCGAGCGCAGCGTCATTTCCTTGATGGCGAACTTCGATTCGTGGCGGGCATCGTCCACGCGTACCGCCAACTCTTTTTTCTGGAAACGGAAGTCGACGACCTCGGCCAGAGGCACCAGTTGATTGGACGACCTGCCCACGATGACAAAAACGACTTTGTCGGTCACCAGGGTATATTCCGGACAAACTCCCTCACTGGCCGCCGCTTGCGGCGGGCCGAATGCGGTCATGAAGCCTCCGTGGGTAAGCGTGCAGTCGCCCATGCGCATGCGAATCACGGTCCCATGCTGGTAGCGGCCAAGGGGTGCGGCGGCTGCGATCGAAAGCATCATCAATATCATTACCAGCGCCAACAGCGAAGCGGATTTCATAAGTCTCCAATCAGCAGCCTTGGTTCAGCGGAGGCTGGGTTCATAGTAGTAACCGTTCCGGCTATGGAACGTGAGGTTAAGGTTGTGAGTCGGCAAAAGGCGAAGAGCATGAAGTCCAGCTTGATGGCTGGGCAGATCGTAAGTCACCACCCAGGAGGCGCGCAGATCATCGAGCACAGCATTCAGTACGGCGGCAGCGCCCTCTTGCCGGGCGGGGGGCAGCGGAAAGTAGCGTCCGCCCGTGGCTTCCGAAACCTGCTGCAGGAACGCGGTGCCGGCGGTTTGATTCCTCGGTCCCCCTATATCAACGGTGTAGATCAGGACGCCACCGGCCATGGCGGCCTGCAGTGCGTCGCGTGAAGAATGCACGCTAATGGTGTCGTTGCCGTCCGAAAACAAGATCAGTACCGGACGGACGCCGGCGCGGCGATGATGGGAGAGGAAATCGGCTCCGAAGATGAGGGCATCGAACAACGGTGTGATGCCGCTGCTCTTTGCCGCCAACAGCCTGCCTGCGGAGTCGGAAGTCCGGCAACCCCTGGAGCAGAGGACGGCCGGCCGCAGGGCAGACGCGGCGCCCGGCTTATCCTCAGGCGGGCCTCCGAAAGACAGCACCGAGATGTTGTCATCCGGGATCGATTGCTCGCGCGCCACCAGTTGGAGGACATCCTGCATGGCAGCGCGAAAGCGCGGCGCAACCGATTCGCTCGCGTCGACCAGCGCCACCACTTCGAGCGCAGTTTCATCGGAATGCATGAAGCTTCGGAAATTGCGCACGACGCGCTCGCCGTCGACAATCGCAAAGTCTGACTGGGAAAGCGTTTGGACGGGGTGATTGTTCTGGTCGGTGGCGAAGAATGTAACCCGTACTTCGGAGACGGTACTGTGGTACGTAGGCAATGCGGAGGCAGCACCCGGTTCTTCGGCAGCGGAGGTGCAACTCGCCACCCACAATGCGAGGAACAGCAACCGACTTTGCCAGCGCGTGAACATTAGCTTCCATGGGACCTATCGGCGAAACGATGGAACACTCCCCAATTACCGTGGTGACCTTTGGAGGTGACCAGGAGGTTGGAAAAACGCTCGCTGACAAAAAAGCGTCCGTCGGTCGCCGGTCCCGCCGCTGCGGCGTACTTCAATCTCTGGAATTCGTCGCTACCCCAATTCGGAAGGAGAAACTTGGGGCCATCCTGCACACTGCGCAATTTTCTGCAGATGGTACGCAAGCACAACAGACTGCAGTGTCAAGTGCGAGCGCACGCGGAGCTTCGATCGTCCGCTCCCACGGAAGATTCGCTTTGTGGCGAAATGTAAATTACGTGGAACCTTGCTTGACACCGTGGAGAAACGGGTGTGAAATGGCGGTGCTTTGAAGGCCGGTGCCCGGCCCTTCCCCAGTGGCATTCGGACCGAGAAGCTCTCGTCGAATAAGCCCATGAGCGGTACCGCGGATTGCCCGTAATCTACCGGGGAGCCCGTGTTGTTGCTGATGAACTTATGTGGACGGAGCCTCACATCTCAAAGGAGTGGCCCATGAATTTGAGTTTCACGCCAAAACAGGTCCTGCCAAAGTGGCCTATTCTGCTCGTTCTACTGACATTTGTCGCCCTGGGCATGACGGCGGCCGGTCAGCACAAGAACTCTCCCGCCGCGGCTCCGGCACCGCATGCGTCAGCCCCTGCACCGCACGCGCCAGCCCCGAGCCGGCCAAGCGCGCCGCATGCGTCAGCTCCAGCGCCACATCCCGGAGGAGGGGCGGCGCCCAATCGCGGGCTGGGTGGACAAGCGGCGCGGCCGGGAACTCCCGGAGGCAGTAATCCAAATCGTGGACCCGGCGGGCAAATGAATCGGCCGGGCACCTCAGGTGGCAGCAATGCGAATAATCGCGGACCTGGTGGAGCGAACGCCAATAAAAGTGGTGCAGGTGCAAGCAATGCTAACAACCGCGGCGGCAACAATGTGAACAATCGCGGTGGCGTGAATAATGCTGGCAAGGGCGGACCAGCGGTCGCGAATAAAGGTGGAGCGGCAAACGCCAACAATCGTGGCGCGGGGGCAGGGCATCCGCGTCAGCCGACCGGAACCAGGCAGGTGACGCTGAAGAGCGGCGGGAAAGCGACTTTCCGGCAGAACGGGAAAGTTCGTTCCATCCAAACCGCCAAAGGCATGAAGATCGAACACAACATGCGCGGCGGGCGTCACATTGAGAGCGTGCACAACGGACGACGGGTCGTCAGCATGGGAAGGCGCGGGGGCTACAGCCAGCGCGCGTACTACAGCCATGGCGGCCGGACGTACGTCCAGCGGACTTACTATGTGAACGGAAACTATTACGCGTACGGCTATCGCAGCTACAACTACGGTGGCTATCCCTATTATGGGTACGCTCCGCCATATTATTACGGCCCCGCGTACTACGGATGGGCCTACAATCCGTGGCCCGCGCCGGTTTATTACAACTGGGGTTGGGCCGGACAGCCATGGTACGGGTATTACGGTCCGTACTATCAGCCGTATCCCGTGTATCCGACGGCGGCATTCTGGCTGACGGATTTTCTGCTCGCGGCCAGCTTACAGGCCGCATATCAGGCGGGGCAGTCTTCAGAGGAAGGGGCATTGCAGCCACCTCAGATGGGACCGGAAACGTCCGATGTGATCGCTTCGTTGTGGTCGAGCGATCCGTTAATCGCGGCTAACCTGGAATCCGCCTACGGGCAGTACATGCTGGGAGCCGCAGCACCGGCGGCAGCCAAAGGCGGTTCGACGCAAATCAGTGGCGACGTGAAGCAGGCGATCTCCGACGAGATGAAGGACGAAATCGCGGCGGAGCAGGCAGCGGCGAAGGGCGGCGATCAGAAGCCTGCGAGCGGCGAAGAAGTCCCGGCTGCGCTCGATCCGAAGATTCGTTACTTCGTGGTTTCCAGCGAGCTGAGCGCCACCACCTCGGAAGGCGAGGAATGCGCACTGACTGCCGGCGATATCATCTACCGCGTCGGCGACACTCCGGACGACGACCACATGGTCGACGCGACCGTCAAGAGCAGCAAGAAGGGCAACTGCGCTGTGGGCGCGACGGTTGGAGTGGACACCGGCGATCTGCAGGAGATGCACAATCAACTGCGGATCCAGATGGATGCTGGATTGAAGGAGTTGGCTGCCAAGCAAGGGAAGAACGGATTGCCGGCTGCTCCCGACACCAAGACGCAGGCGGGCGAGGTTCCCGCGCCTGACCCAGACAAGAACGTTTCCAACGATTTGCAGGACCAGAAAAAGGAAGCTGATCAGGCGGAAGCCGAAGCGCAACAGCCGAACTGAAGCGGCCCAGAAAACGCCGCGTCATTATTTGGCGGGAGCGTCGTGAGTAAGACGGCGCTCCAGCCTTTTTCCAGCAACACATTCAGCCACAGATTGTCTCTACCTGGTCGAACGGGAGCGGCATCTTCACAGGAGGAAAGTAGCAATGCGGCAGAACATTGAAATGGCCATTCTGGTCGTCGCTTTGATGGTTGTCGGAATTTCTGGCACGGCGGTGGCGCAGGTTTCATTGGAAGATCAGCTCAAAGCGCAATATACGCTGGTCAAGATGGGTGCGGATTCGGGCGGCGCAGCGGTCGTGGAGCAGGGTACGATCCTGGTGATCAAGAAGGGTGGAATTCTCAGTGTTCCTTACGGGGATCAGTCCGTCGCAACGAAGTATCAGGATGGAGCGGTGCACTCTCCAAACGCCCTGATGATGGGAGCAAGAGGCGGCCTCATGGGGAAGTTTGGGAAGCAGCAAACCACCTCATTGTTCCAGGTGGGCACAAAGGTGTATCCGGCAAAGATCGCAGTCACACTGCCCAAGGATCAGGTGATCATCAGCATCGTGGCGTGTGATTCCTGTAACAACATCAGCCCGACTACGTTCTATAAAGCCGACGTGGTTTTCCAGTTTGCCAAAGGAACGTTGGCGACTACTAGCCCGTCACAAGTGGAAGATGCAATCTCCGGGTTGCTCGCCTTCGATGACAGCGCCGATCAAAGCGGGCAGCAGGGTGGCAACGATCAGCAGGGCGGCAACCAGCAAGGCAACAACCAGGGCGGCGCTGGAGCAGGACAAGGGCAACAGCAACCTGCGCCGGAGCCAGCGCAGATCGAAAAGGGACAGACGCCCGAACAAGTCAAGGCAGCGATCGGCGTGCCGGACAAAATTATCAGCCTCGGCGCCAAGCAGATCTACGTCTACAAAGACATCAAGATAACGTTCATGAATGGAAAAGTCTCCGACGTGCAGTGAGCGGGTGTTTTCGCTGGACGTTTCATGAAATTGTCATTGTGAGCGGACCTGCGCCTGGTGCGCTGACGGGCAGCAGGCTTTTGGCTTCGCTGGGGATGCCAAGTCTCTCATCGTTATCGGCAGTCCCTCTAGAGTATCTTCTTTCCAAACGCCGACAGTGCTAACTCGACCGCCAAATCCGCGGTCTGGTTGCGCTCGTCGATGACCGGATTCACTTCCACAATTTCAAAGCCCAGCATGCGGCCGTGATCGGAGATGATTTCCATGGCGAGGTGGGCTTCGCGATACGTGGCTCCGCCCCAGACGGGAGTGCCGACTCCGGGAGCGTCTTCGGGATCGATCCAGTCCATGTCGAGCGAGACGTGATAGCCGGCGGTGCCACGTCCGGCCATGCGAAGGGCTTCTTCCATAACGGCGCGCATGCCGCGCTCATCGATGTCGCGCATGGTGAAGACTTCGACTCCGGCTTTGCGGATGTTTTCTTTCTCGTAGTTGTCGACGTCGCGGATGCCGACCAGCACACAATTCTCCGGGGCAACCTTGGGCGAGAAGTCGTAGATCTTGCCGAGCTCGGTGGGAGGCAGACCCATGAGTGCGGCGAGGGGCATGCCATGCACGTTGCCGCTCGGCGAAGAGTCGGGCGTGTTCATGTCGGTGTGAGCGTCGATCCAGAGCAAGCCGATTTTTTGCTCCTTGCGGCGGTAAAACTCGGCCACTCCCGAGACTGTGCCAGCGGCTACAGAATGATCGCCGCCGAGGACGAGCGGAACTTTGCCGGCTTCGAGCGTTTTCAGAACCAGGTCGGCGCTCTTGGCGCAGGTCGCGGTGATTTCCTTGAGGTACTTGGCGTTGGCGGCGCCTTCCTTTTTCTGTTCGGGAAGCGCGACGGCGACGTTGCCGGCGTCTTCGACGTGGTGGCCGATGGCTTCGAGGCGGGCTTCGAGGCCGGCAACGCGGACGGCCGAGGGTCCCATGTCGACTCCGCGGCGCGACTGGCCGAGGTCAAGAGGGACTCCGATGACACGGATCTGGCGCGGAGTGATGTTGCTGAACGTCGTGGTTCGCAGAGGCATATCCTTCTATTTAACCGCAGAGGGCGCAGAGTTCGCAAAGAGAGACTCGATCCCCGTGTGTTAACCTCGGCGTGAAACTGAGGTCCTGCATGGCAAAGAAAAACACTTCCGGAAACAAAACCAAGGCGACGAATGCCAGCGTCGGCAAATACATCGATGGACTGACCGACGCGACTCGACGCGCCGATGCACCGGTCCTGGTTCAACTCATGCAACGCGCTTCCGGCGAGAAGCCGAAAATGTGGGGACCTGCCATCATCGGCTTCGGCAGCTATCACTACAAATATGAAAGCGGCCGTGAAGGAGACATGCCGCTGATCGGCTTTTCGCCGCGCAAGGCGGCCAGTGTGCTGTATGGCATGTTGGGATCAAGCGGCGCGGAGGCTCCGCTCGGCAAACTGGGAAAACACACGACGGGTAAGGGATGCCTGTATATCAAGAAGCTTGCGGATGTCGATACAGCAGTTCTGGAGAAGCTGATGAAGCAGGCGGTGGCACGGAAGCGGGAGCAGGATACATAGATTTGTTCGAAGCATCCCAGTTCAGGCGCGCGTCAGTTGGGGGAGCGCGTCAAAGTGCCGGTCGCGAGCGAACAGGACAAGCGAATGTTGCAAGACCAGAGCCGCGATCCACATATCGTTGGTCGG
>JBBIPV010000033.1:0-5159 GCA_037442635.1 Terriglobales bacterium
GATCGTCCCTACGTTGCAGTGCGGCTTGGTACGCTCAAATTTCTCTTTCGCCATATTCCAGCCTCTAGCTCCTAAGCTCTTAGCTTCTAGCTCAAACCCTTGTGATACCGAGGCGCCGCTCTTTGGCCCCAAAGGACCCGTGCAGCTACTTTGTCGTCCCCTGCACCTTGGCGATGATTTCCTCCGCGACCGACCGCGGAGCCTCCTCATAGCGCGCAAAGTGCATCGAGTACTCGGCGCGGCCCTGTGTTGACGAACGCATGTGGGTCGCGTAACCGAACATTTCCGCCAGCGGAACGATCGCCTTGATCACCTGCGAGCCGGCGCGGTGCTCCATGCCTTCGATGCGTCCGCGGCGCGAACTCAAATCGCCCATGATCACCCCGGCGTAATCTTCCGGCGTGACCACCTCGACTGCCATCACCGGCTCCAATAGAACCGGCGAAGCCTTGCGGGCCGCCTCTTTAAACGCCATCGAGCCGGCAATCTTGAACGCCATTTCGTTCGAATCCACGTCGTGATAGCTGCCGTCGTAAAGCGTCGCCTTCACATCCACCATCGGATAGCCGGCCAGCACTCCGCCTTCAAGGGCTTCCTGAATCCCCTGATCTACCGGCTTGATGTATTCCTTCGGGACCACGCCGCCGACCACGTCATTGACGAACTCGTAGCCCTTGCCCGGCTCCTGCGGATCGAGATAAATCTTGACATGCCCGTACTGTCCGCGGCCGCCCGTCTGGCGGATGTACTTGCCCTCAGCCTCGGCGTGCCTGCGGATGGTCTCGCGGTACGCCACCTGCGGCTTGCCGACGTTGGCCTCGACCTTGTACTCGCGCATCATGCGGTCCACGATGATCTCGAGATGTAACTCGCCCATGCCGCTGATGATCGTCTGTCCGCTGTCGGGATCGGTGTGAACCTTGAAGGTGGGATCTTCCTGGGCCAGCTTGCCGAGCGCCATGCCCATTTTTTCCTGGTCGGCCTTGGTCTTGGGCTCGACCGCGACGGAAATCACTGGCACGGCAAACTCAATGGATTCGAGCGCGATCGGATGCGCCTCGCTGGCGATCGTGTCGCCCGTGCTGACGTTCTTCAGACCGACCGCCGCGCAAATGTCCCCGGCGAGAATCTCGCTGATCTCTTCGCGCTTGTTGGCGTGCATTTTGAGCAGCCGCCCGATGCGCTCGGTCCTGCCGGTGCGGACGTTCAGCACCGAATCGCCGGTCTTCAGTTGTCCGGAATAAACCCGAATAAAGGTGAGTTGGCCAACGAACGAGTCCGCCATGATCTTGAACGCCAGCGCCGAAAACGGCTCCTTGTCGTCGGCCTTGCGCGTGATCGGCTGGGCGTTATCGGGATTGATGCCGTGCGTTTCACCCACATCCAGCGGAGACGGCAGGTAGTCCACCACCGCATCGAGCAGCGGCTGCACGCCCTTGTTCTTGAACGCGGTTCCAACCACCACGGGAAACACTTTCAAATCAATCGTGGACTTGCGCAGCGATGCCCGCAATTCGTCGGAACTGATCTCTTCGCCTTCGAGAAACTTGTGCAGCATCTCATCGTCGTTCTCGGCGACCGTTTCGACCAGTTGTGCGTGGAAGGCTTCGGCTTTCTTCTTCAGCTCGGCGGGAATTTCTTCCGTTACGTACTCGGCGCCCATGGTGTCGTCTTTCCACACGATCGCCTTCATCGCGAGCAGATCAACGACGCCTTTGAACTTATCTTCCTGGCCGATGGGGATTTGAATTGCGACGGGCTTGGCACTGAGGCGCTTGCGGATGGTGTCAATGGCATGCTCAAAATCAGCGCCCATCTTGTCAATCTTGTTGATGAAGCAAATGCGCGGAACGCCGTATTTGTCGGCCTGCCGCCAAACCTTTTCCGACTGCGGCTGCACTCCGTGCACCGCGTCGAACACCGCCACCGCACCGTCGAGCACGCGCAGCGATCGTTCGACTTCCGCCGTGAAATCCACGTGACCGGGTGTATCAATGATATTGATGCGAATGTCGCGCCAGGTGCAGGTCGTGGCCGCCGACGTGATCGTGATGCCGCGCTCCTGCTCCTGCTCCATCCAGTCCATGGTGGCCGTGCCTTCGTGCACCTCTCCGATGCGGTGCGTGCGGCCCGTATAAAACAGGATGCGCTCCGTCGTAGTGGTCTTACCGGCATCAATGTGCGCCATGATGCCGATGTTCCTGCAACGCTCTAATGGGACTGTTCTGGGCACGACTCTCTAACTCTTTCTGGGGCTCCGACAAAATTCGCTTTTGGCTCTTAGCTCTTGGCTTTTGGCTAAAGGCCAAGAGCCAATGGCCAAGAGCGGTGTTCTACCACCGGTAATGCGCAAACGCCTTGTTCGCTTCCGCCATGCGATGCACGTCTTCTTTCTTCTTGATGGCGGCGCCGCGACTGTTGGCCGCGTCCAGCAACTCGTTGCTCAGCTTGTCCACCATTCCCTTTTCGCCGCGCGCTCGCGCATACGAAATGATCCAGCGGATCGCCAGCGACGTGCGACGGTCGGCATTCACCTCGACCGGTACTTGGTAGTTCGCGCCGCCCACGCGCCGCGTCTTCACTTCGAGCAGAGGCTTCGCGTTCTCGACTGCCTTCTTGAACAGCTTCAGCGCCTCGTCGCCGCCCTTTGACTCCAGCTTCGTCAAGGCTTCATAAAAGATGTTCTCGGCCGTTGAGCGCTTGCCCTGCCACATCATCGAGTTGATGAACTTCGTCACCAGATCCGACGCATAGACGGCGTCGGCCGGCACGGTTCGCTTTGCGATATGTCCTTTACGAGGCATTCAGCTTTTTGCTCCTAGCTCACAAAGCTTCCAACTTGAGCTTTGCTGGCTACCGCTCCTATCCCTTCTTCGCCCGCTTGGCGCCGTACTTCGACCGGCCCTGCTGGCGGCCGGCAACGCCCACGGCATCCAGAGTCCCGCGAATCACGTGGTAGCGCACGCCGGGCAGATCCTTCACGCGCCCGCCGCGGATCAGCACAATCGAGTGCTCCTGCAGATTGTGCCCGACGCCGGGAATGTACGTCGTGACTTCAATTCCGTTGGTCAGGCGCACGCGCGCCACCTTGCGCAGCGCCGAATTCGGCTTCTTGGGTGTCTGCGTATACACGCGGGTACAGACTCCGCGCTTCTGCGGACATCCCTGCAACGCCGGACTCGCCGTTTTGTACCGCGGCCGCTTCCGGCCCTGGGCCACCAATTGATTGAACGTAGGCACTCTTGGCCACTCCTTTGCCGCACAGGCCCGCTCGCGCGGGGTGCGGCTCGCAGACCTGCTCACTGCTGGTCCACATGCGCATCCGTGGGCATGACCGGCGCAACCGCCGACCATTACTTCTCACGGCGCAGCTTCGTCACGCAATGCAGCGCCAGAGAGATTCTGGATTCCCATTCAGACTTACGCCGCCGACGGTGGCACCCGGCCCAATTCCGGGGGCGCTCCGTTTCGTCAGCCTTGCCCTGCATATCCCCCCGCGATAGGGCGGAAGGCGCCGCAGGCGCGTTTCAGCGAGGAAAGCTTCCGAACCAGCGTTACGATCCGGAAACAGATCTTCTCTACAGCTTCACTGCCGGCATGCCGCAACAACCTGGCAATACCCGCAGCACGCAACAAGCCTGGATGAACTCGCGGAACCTATTTAATATAGCAACGCGGTCAAACATCGTCAACCAGTGTTTTTGCATCCCAGCGATGGGCTGCGCTGGGCACTTCGCGCAATGGCCTTGCCGATTCCCCCGCCAGCTTCTACACTACGGGTTTTCCACTTTATATGGAGTCCGGCCCGCTCGACATTCGGAACTCGGCGAGCCGAGCACCGGGCCGGACGGTCCTAAGAGGAGTGCATGCGCAGGTTGGTTTCTGGCGGGTGTTCGGGCTTGATCGTCGTCCTTTTTGCCATGTTTCTTTGTGGCTGTGGCAAGCACACCACGGTTGGTCCACCGCGTTTGATCGCCAGAATTATCCTGAATCCGAATATCAACACCTCTCTCGAGCTGGGCAATGTCATCAACTTCACCGCAACCGCGCAAAATTCCAGCAACCAGACAATAGGAACTTCCTTCACCTGGGCTTCGAGCGACACATCCATTCTCAACGTCGCGCCCAACGGCCGCGCCTGTGCAGGCCGCTGGGATGCTACCTTCATCAACTGCAATCCCGGCGGAACTGGTGTCGTCAAGGTAACCGCGACCGCCGCCCAGGGATTCACCAGCGAACCAACCTATGTTTTCGTTCATGCGCCCATTGACAGCATTTCCGTCACCGGGGTCCTGTTGAACAACGTCCCGATTCAAGAGCCGTGTCTTGGCCAGGGACAGACCATGACGATTGAGGCCCACGCCTTCAGCCAAGGCGCTGACATCACCGCGTCAGTCGGTCCGTTCACCTGGTCGGCAAACAACAATTCCGTGGTGCAGATCACCCCGCTGGTCAACGTGGCCTATAACTTCCCCACGAACCAGGCCACGGTAGCCGCGGCAACCCCTGGCCTCACACATATTTTCGCTACTGCTGACGGTGTTTCCAGCAGTTCTTTTCAGCAGCCGAAGCTGGCGAACGCCCCCGTCTTTGACTTTTTCGAGACCTGCCCGATCCAGAACATTGTGCTGGAGTTAGGCCACGCCGGGTCCTTGCTCACCAATTTCAGTGTCAACAAGTCAACTTCCGAGACCGCCATCGCCACGGTTACCGACGTCATGGGCAACAGCTCCCTGCCGAATACCAACGGTGGGATCGTCCTGACCAGCGTCCCCTTGACTTGGACCTCTTCCCAGCCCGCGGTCGTCGCCATTGGCAGTGGATGCCAGCTCTCCTGCAGTCTGACCACTCCGTCTCCAGGAGCCGCGGCGGTCACCGCTTCCTGCTCGCCACCGAACTGCAACGTCGGCTTCCCATTAGCACCGCCAGTTCTCTTGTCTTCGGCATGCAGTCAGTTTGTCCAGTCCCAATTTCCGAAGGTTAATTCCTGTCAGCAGTTCATTCCGGTTCCGGTCTACTCTTCGCCCCCGCAGCCTCCGGGAGTCCCTCCCCTGACCACCTCCGCCATTACGGGCGTCATCGCCGGAGTTAACACCACTCCCTTCACGGTGCTGGCCACCAGTCTGGGATGTGCCCCAGATCCCCCCGACACCTGCACC
>JBBIPV010000034.1:0-1358 GCA_037442635.1 Terriglobales bacterium
ACTGGTCGGGTTCACGGAAATCGAGGCCGTTGGCGACGGCGGCGGCGGTGGGGGTGGGGGCGGCGGCGGAGCTGCTTTCTTCTTGCACGCGCCGAGTGCCAGAAGAGCGCTGAGTGCGACTACGGTTAACAGCCATTTGGTGCTTTTGTGCTTCACTTTCATCCTCCTGCGACCTCAAAGCGTTGCTTCGGGTCAGACGAAGCGTATTTACTATTTCCAACTCCAATTCGGTTGCGTGTTGTGACCGGTAAAAGTCAATTGCTGGACCTTGCTTCCGTCCGCCAGCATGCTCCAGATCTCCAGATTGCCCGATCGATTTGATTGGAACACTATATGCCGCCCATCGGGAGACCACGACGGAAAATCGTTGCGGCCGCCGTCGTGGGTGAGTTGCACCCACTGCTTGCTGGCGATATCCATCAGGTAAATATCCGACGCTCCCGGCTCGCCGGGGCCGTATTTCCGCACCCACGCGAAAGAAAGAAACTGCCCGTTCGGCGACCAGTTGGGCGAAACGGCATAGCCCTGATCCGTCATCCGCTGCTGGTTCGTGCCGTCGGCCTCCATGGTATAGATCTGCGGCAGCCCCGTGCGGCCGCTGACAAACGCAATCTGCGCATTCGTCTTCCGGTTCCACACCGGAGAAACGTCGGGCCCTTTGGCCGTGGTCATGCGCCGCAGATTTGCCCCGGATGCATCCGCCACATAGATCTCAGGGTCCCCCGCTCGCGACGAGGAGAACGCCAGCTTCGTTCCATCGCCCGACCATCCCGGTGACAGGTTCGTTCCGCCCATATGCGGAAAACTCACCACTCGGTTCAAATCCAGCGAGTACATCATGATCTCCCAGCCGGTTTTGGTCAGGCCGCTGAAAGCAACTCGCGACCCATCCGGCGAAATTCGCGGCGAGAGCGCAATCGATCCCAGATGTGTCAGCTGGTGCTGATTCGAGCCATCGTAATCCATGGCCCATATCTCTTTGTGCCCGGTCCGGTCGCTCACGAAATAGATTTGGCTCTCGGCAATTCCCGCGAGGCCGCCGCCCAACCGGAAAATGATCTCATCGGCAAACTTGTGGGCCATCACGCGGGCCGCGGCATCACTCGCTTTGTCGGCATACTGCTTGCCTAGCACCTGCGGCGACTGCGTATTCTTGACGTCATAAAGCCAGCCTTGCACGGTTAGTTGGCCCGAAGACCCCACGCCCAGGTTTCCAAACGCCAGCATGGCGGCGTTGGGAGGCGGCGCGTTCCAAGCGGGAAAAACAACGTCCGGAGGATTCCCCGGAGTTTGCAGGGGATAGAAACTCTTCGACACCAGTTCGAGCACGCCGGAAACATCCAGGTCGTTCCACAGCG
>JBBIPV010000034.1:1368-3992 GCA_037442635.1 Terriglobales bacterium
TCACCCGGACATTGGAAAATCTGAAATTCCGCACAGTGGGAATACCCTCGTCACCGGGGACCGGAAACTGGTCCTGAATGCCGCTCGCGACAAGATTGAAGCTCAGAAAGCCGCCGGTAGCGCCGGAAACATCCAGGTCGTTCCACAGCGTGTCATTGAACGTCTTCAGCAGCGCGGCATTCTGCGGATCTCCGGTCGACGGTTTGAAGTCCGGAACGGCGAGCCGGACCTTCTCCACACCCAGGCTCGTCCCGGTTTTGACCCAGTCCTGCGCTACAAGTGCCGACGAAAGCAGGGCAAACGTGCACAGAAGAACCACGCACGCTCGCGTGAAACCCTGAGACCTGCTGGACTCTTGCCGGGGGCCTGGTCGTTCGCCTTGATCCATCCGTTTACCGGAGGAACATACTCCGTACGACAATATCGTATCCCGATATGAATTGCTTTGCAACGTTTCTTCCTCGCTTGCCCAGTCCAACGCCAAAACCTTAGAGTGCATTGTGCTCCTTTCGCGAAGCACAAAGTCAACCAGCGGTACATGGCATTAACCAGATAGGCTCACCGTTTGTAATCAAACCAGTATTCCACCGAAATCTTGCTGCCCGAATAGTCCGCCGGCAACGGTCCGAAAGTATCAATCCGCTGCAGGGCCCGCACCGCCGAGATGTCCAGCGACGGCACGCCACTCGATTGTTCGACCAGCACATTCGCCGGGTGCCCATCGCGCGCCACATCAAAAGTGATGTACACCCGCTGCGCCGTCGTGATTCTCGGATCCACCTCGTACTTCAGCCAGTTCTCCGCCACTTTCTGCTGAATCACGTGCACGTACCATGCATACTTGGTGCCGAAATCCCCGCCTGCCCCCGTAATTCCAAATCCGCCTTTCGCCCCGGCAGCACTGAAAGTCCCGTAGGGCCCGCTGACCGGGCCACCTTCGCCGAATGCAACCTGGTTGGTCTCCGCCTCCGGCTCTGGCTGCGGCTTCTCCTTCGACGCAGTCTCCTGCTTTTTCGGCTTGGGCTTCACTTTTGAGTTCTTGCCCTGAATCTGGATTGCGTCCGGCTCTTTTTCCTGAATCTTGGGTTCTGACTGAGTCAGGCCCTTCGATTCGTTGGCCAGCACGTTCTGCGTCTGCGCGGGATTCGCGGGCAAAGGCACAGTACTGACCAGCGTCGCGCCAATCGCCTCGCCTCCGCCCCCAGCTCCCCACGTGTCGCCGCTGGTGCGATAAAAAATCGCCGAGTATATCAGCAGCGCCACGGAAAGCCCGAGATGCAGTCCTGCCGACCACGCCAGCGCGCGTCCCCAGTGGCCGTGCTCGAAATAGATTTCAGCGTTTGCCGCCATTTTGCTCCAGCGGTTGCGTCACGATGCTCACATTCGTGATCCCAGACTGCTTGACCGCGTCCATCACGGTTGCGAAGGCCCCAAAGGGAACATTCTCATCCGCCCGCACAAAGATCATCTGATTCCGCGGATCGCGGATCTTCTGCCGCAGCTTCGTGCCGATTTCATTGATGTTGATACTATCGTTCCCCAGAAAGACGCGCTGATCTTTATTGATCGTAATGACCATGCGTTCTTCGGTAATCTGCTTCACCGTCCGCGTTTTGGGCACGCTGACGTCGATCCCCGACTGCAGTACCGGCGCCGTCACCATGAAAATGATGAGCAGTACCAGCACCACATCGACCAGAGGAGTGATGTTGATGTCGGCAAGAGCAGTCTGTGTGCGCCCGTTGGAGGTCGTGAATGCCATCAGCGCCTCACGTCTGCCGGAACTTGAGCCGCCGCTTGTGCCTGGCCGTGTTCCACCGCGTTCAGCACTTCGAGAGCGAAATCATCACTGCGCGCCGCAAACTCACGGATCGACGCCCCAATCAAGTTGTAGGCAATCACGGCGGGAATCGCAGCCGCCAGTCCGGCCGCCGTGGTGATCAGCGCCTCGGAAATGCCGGGAGCCACAGCTCGCAGGGTCGCCGCGCCTGCCGTTCCCAGCCCGTGGAAGGCATCGATAATGCCCCACACCGTGCCAAACAGCCCGACGAACGGCGTCACCGCGGCCGTGATGGCGAGCCATGGCACATTCCGCTCCAGTCGTGTGATTTCTTCCGACGCCCCAATCTGCATCCCGCGCTGGATAGCCGTGAGGTTCCGCAACACGCCGGAAATGGAGGCCTGCCGCTTGTACTCCTCATACCCGCCTTCAAATACCCCAACCAGCGGGCTCGGCTTGAATTGCTCCGCCACCGCGGCGATATCCTGCAAGCGCTGGGCCTTGCGAAACGCGCGCACGAAGCGCCCGCTCTGCGCCCGCGCTCGCCGCAGCAGGCTCCATTTGGTCAGGATGATGGCCCAGGAAATCAGGCTGAAGGCAAGTAGTGACAGAAGCACCAGCTTCGCTACTGCACCAGTGTTCGAGATCATGTCGACGACTTCGCCGCCGACGAAAGCTGCCAGCAAGGGGGAAAATTGCATCTGGTTTTAGGAGGACACCTGTTCCTGATTATAGATGAAGCCGCCGCGCCCTTTTCCTCATGTATCTGATCCGGCAATGAAATTTTCAGCACAGCCTCTGCCGCCATGAAAATGCACGCAAGCGATAACCGTTCCAGCCGCGA
>JBBIPV010000035.1:0-3440 GCA_037442635.1 Terriglobales bacterium
CCGGGTCCTCCACGATTCGCACCGACAGCCGCGGGTCCTTCTCCAGCAACGTCCGGAGCGCCGGGGCGGTCTGCCGCCACAGGTGGGCGGGATAATCGATGCCGGTGACGATGAGGATTTTCGCAGCGCCCGGCTTGGCCGCGGGCGCCTCCTGGGCCGGCAAAGTCGAATTGAGCAGCGCCGCGGCGCCGATGGCGGTCGCGAGGCGAAGGGCGAATGTGGTTTTCATGTGAGGCTATTCCGAAACTCCTTAGCAGCCGAGGTCACGAGGCTCAAGCTTCAAAGAATTCAGAGCCTCCTTACGTCGGCTGCCACGGTTTTCAATCGAGTTCATGCGGTTCAACGTTTGTTCGGCTGCGGTTGCCCCGTGCTCGTCGACGATTCATCGCCAACCCAACTTGCGCAACTGGGAAATCAAATTCCGCTGGAGGATCACCACAACGAGCAGAGCCAACCAGCCTCCGATGGCGATCCAACGCCGTATCGCACGGCTTCGGGAGACGCTGGGATTGATCATAGGCAATCGGAGTCGTGGGTGGTCGAGCGAGTCAGATCAACGATGGTGGCTCCTCGGTGGCTCCCGAGGTGGCCGACGGTGGCGCTGGGCCACCATTCGGCGGAGCGCCTTGTTCACCTTTCTGACTTGCCAAGACAGCCTGAAGTCTGCCCATAAGCACCTGTTTCGACGAAGGGTCGCCGCTCCAGCATCTGCCTATGAACGAAATTGCGAACTCTATCTCAAGCTGAAGCTGCTGGACGTGAATCTCAAGCCTCTGTGCCTTTTGTGCGAGGTCCAGATATCTTCGAGTAAGTTCATCGGCCACGGTGTACTTGGCATTCAGCCCGCTTGAGTGCCGGGCAAACCAACGAACTGACCGATGAGCATTCTCTGCCGAAGTGACAGCAAGAGAATACGGTTGGCGCTTCTGCTCCTGTTGTCTGCTCTTGAAACTCGGATGGTGAGTGAAATCGGCATATTTTGAATACAGCCCATTGCGGAGGAGCTTTGCTTTGCTCCCACAGCCACATTGGCAGAAACCATAGCCATGAGGGTACTCGGGAGAGCTTTCACCAATCGTTGGCATTATGGCGGTCCTTTCATGGCCATCGCATGATCACCGTCCGCCGCCGGAAACGGGCGCCGGCTGCGAATCCGGCGTCTGAATAATCCGAAACATCGAAACGGAAGCGCTTGGCGGTGGTTCGTGTGCATCCGCTTGTTGGGCTTCACCTTCGCGGCGAAAAAATGCCGCTTGACAATTATGTCGTCTGCGTGCATTTTACGTCTGCATGAAGCTAATAAAACTTACAATGTCCGATTCGGCTTACAGCACGGCCCTCGCACTCGCGGCCGCACATGGCATCCCGCTGGAATCATATATCTCCGGCGAGGTGGAAGACCTTCTCGACAAGAAACGCAATAAACAAAGGGAAAGCAGCCAGACAGCAGATAAGCCCACCGGCCCACAGCCGAGCTCTAGTTCCATAATGCGCGATACGCTCCGACAGGTGCTGGACGTGTGTGCGTACGTGTACCGAACTGGAAATGTACCTAACGACGAAGTACATGCAAGGCTTGAATTCAGGGATGCGGTACGTACCGTGGCAAAAGACTGGAATATTGGCGAAACGAGTGTACGCGACAAGTGCTGTAGCAGCCGAAGGCTTGGACTTCCCGAAGTACCGGTCAATACTGACACTTTCATAATATGGCTCTGCAAACCTGAGCTACTCCGAGACCACCTTTGCCGCAAGTTCCCGAACTGCGTTGGAGAAGTTCACAAACGCTTTGCCGAGTTGTTGCCCGGCAAGTTCGGCACGAACTGAGCGGCGCGTCCGTGCCCAACGACAGAACTGAGCGACAGCCGCCGACAGGGACGGTAGAGCGCAAGGGGCACTCTCGAATTTCCACCCGGCAACGAGCGGAGAAGCGGGGCGGCTGTTCGCTCCAGTGACCTTGTTCGACGACGAGTCAACCATCACAAACTGTGAGTATGATGTAAACGACCCCATAGGCAACAATAGCGCCGGCCACAAATCCCAAGAAACCTCCGGGCACGAGTCCGGTGGTCATGTTGACGATGCAAACTAAACTACCGCCAATCATCCCAGCCCAGTGGGCGAATCTCGCCTTGCTGACGCGCTTGGGCGGTGGCGGTTGTATCTGGGCAGGCTTCTCGTCTGACATAACGCCTCCCATCACGAATGCGTCACAATCACTGCAACGATGAACACAAGCCAGATGAAGCCGAACCAGACGGAGCAAATGATGAGGCGCATACCAATCTCGCGCTGGCCTTGTTTCAGTCGCTTGATACCCAAAGGCAAACCAATAAAAGGAGCGAACAATCCAATCAACGCGTGACCCAGATGTGCCTGACCTGGCGGTGACTCGGGACGGTATGGCTCGGCTGCGGTAGCCTGTGCAACTGGCGCGCCCGATGGTGTGCTCGGTGACGTGCTCGACGCCGTGCTGGATGGCGTAGAGGAAGGACTCGCATCTGGCTGGGCTGCGGCCTCAGTGTCAGAGGCCGCCGATGGCGCATTGACCAGCAGAAACAAATCAAAAATGCAGCCGATGACACAAAGCGGGAAAATGAAACTGAAATGGCCGTTAAGCAGAGCGATGCCTAAAGCGACAGTGAAGCCCCAAAGAACAAGCCGCAATCCCCAAGCCATCGGATAGCGAGCTACCACTCCACACTTGGTGCAAGTGACGTTCTTGTGGCCGAGAAACGCGGTCTGCACCTTCGGCGTGTCAGCCTGTTTGCATGATGGACAGATGAATGTGCTCATAGTTGTAAGCGTGCGCTCGTCGTCGAACAGTAGTATTGAGCCACAGGCCGTGCGCGCCTCCGTGCGCGGTTGCTTTCCGCAATCGCTGCCGGGAGCATGGGTTTAGGGAAGCAGAGTTGGGCATTTCGATCAAGCCTTTCCGGCGCATCCTGCACGCCGCCGCCAGCGACGAAGTGGCTCCACGTGAATAGCCGTGGGCGCCAACCCACGGAACAACGTCCCGCAAACCAGTTCGGCCCGCCGTGTGTCGGCCGTTGGGCGGAGTTCAGATTTGTCCTTCCGCCGGGGATAGGCCGGATGCTGGTGAGGCGATTTCAAGACCTTTGGAGGGGCGAGTTACACGAGCCCCTAACTGGCCCATAGCCGTGGAAATGCGGGGCTCGTGGAACTCGCCCCTCCGACACAAAAGGTCTTGAAAGCACTTCTGGTTTCATCGCGCCGTCAAATCAAGTTCGTCTGGCCGGGCTTGTAAACCGGATAGCTGCCGACGGGACCCTTGGTGACGGGCGGTTCCATGCCGTCATGGCAATCCTCGGGCTTCGGCGGGTAGGCGAAATCGGAGGCATTGACCTGGTCCCAGGCGACTTCTTTGCCGGTGTAGCAGGAGATCTGGCCCATGATGCCGATCATGGTGCTGCGGGCCA